>NZ_JBHSNP010000027.1:0-320692 GCF_042655825.1 Sporosarcina koreensis
CGTGAACTCCATCATTTCTTTCGCCATATCAACATCTCTGATACGCGACTCAGCTGCAGTTAAGTTTTCAGAAGATGTACCAAGGTTATTGATTGTGTGTTCTAAACGGTTTTGCATAGCACCTAGTTTAGAACGCTCTGCAGAAACCATTTCAATAGCATTATTAATAGTTGTAATTGTTGCTTCTGATTTTGCTTGAGTTGTTATTCCTGAGCCCTTCAGAGTATCAATAGCTGTACCTGAACCGATCGTCCCGCTAGCTCCTAGTGTTCCAATTGCATCAGATTTCATTGAGCTAATTGATAAATTAACGCTTTGGCCACTATTTGCCCCAATGTGGAAGACCAATTCCTTATCTACACCCGCACCAGATCGTTCTCCATTTAGAAGTTTTTTGGTATTAAATTCAGTTGTATTAGCAATGCGGTCTACTTCTTCAAGTAATTGGTCAAGTTCTTTTTGAAGTTCTTTACGGTCAGTGTCTGTGTTTGTGTCGTTAGAAGACTGTACTGCTAATTCACGGGCACGTTGAAGGATAGAGTGAGTTTCGTTTAAGGCACCTTCAGCCGTTTGAATCAAAGAAATACCATCTTGTGCGTTTTTCTGTGCCATATCCAGACCACGGATTTGACCACGCATTTTTTCGGAGATTGCTAGGCCAGCTGCATCATCTCCTGCACGGTTAATTTTAAGACCTGAAGATAGTTTTTCTAGGTTTTTAGATGCTTGTGTGTTGTTAGCACCTAGTTGGCGGTGTGTGTTAAGTGCTGCGATGTTGTGATTAATTCTCATTATTATTTCCTCCTTGAGTGTTTACGGATTCACGTCCTTGTGACCCTAAGTAATTAATTGCTCACGGAGTAAGAGCCGGCCGAACTCGTTACTGCCGCTTACAATATTAGTATCGGACAAGTTTGTTAGAAGTTTAGCGTTTTTATGAAAGGTTTTGCGGGATTTTGGTTTGTTTTATGGAAAGTATTGAGGTGCAATTTAAAAAGAAAGGGATCCCTGAACAACTGTCAGGCATCCCAGTGGTTTTATTCTTTCTTTGTAAGCTGAGAAAAGAGTGTGGCATCTAATGTAAGTGCCTCTGTATTTGTCTCAGTGATTGATTGAACAAGTTCACCCCGAAGAATATCTATACTTTTCGGTGCTTCGATTCCAATTCGGATGCTGTCGCCTTTAACTTCAAGAATACGGATTTCGATGTCATCGCCAATTTTAATTGTTTCATTCGTTTTACGAGAGAGGACTAGCATATCATTTTGCCTCCTTCGGTTGACCAATTATGTGACGGGTTGTGAAACGGATGTCGTTAAGGATCATTTGTTTCGCTGTTCTGTTATTCATTTGGAAAATGAGTGGTGCTTGTAGATTGATTGTCGATGTTTCGAATGGTTGCTTCAGTGTGAGAATGCCAAGCACAAATACATCTTCTGGTCTTTCAATGTTGAGCAATTCAATTGTCGGTACATCAATGTCAAATGAATAGTCATCGACTAATGTATATGGATTTGTGACGATGAAAGCTACTGATGGTGTGTTGGAAGACTGCAATACTTGGAACAAATTGTTTTCTTCGATAGGAAGAAGGATGAATTCCTTTTCGTCTTCGAAGCCTGGAATGCCTTTTGGAAAGTTCCAAAGTTGGTCGGGTTGGATTGCGATATCGCCGTGGAATTTTGTTTGGATGTTCATGTATTTTCGCTCCTTTTATGACACGGTTTATTATTCAATAGCATAGCATGTTACGGTTTTCTTGCATAAAAAAAGAACGTGGTGGTTAACGTTCTTCATAGTCTCCAATCAATTTGGATGGAAGGGTATTGTTCCATGACACCTGTCACTTTCCCTTGAGTATAATTGTGGATCGGTTTATTGACTTGGACATTGTTAATGGCTTTTTGTGGTGTTGCGTTGATGTTTAGAGTGCCTGGTTGTAAGGACATTTGGATTTTTGTCCGGTCACCGACGAATTTGATCGCCAATTGTTTTTGTGGTGGTGTACCGTTTTGCTTAGAGATATCGGCAATTGCGCCGCCTCCGATTTCAATCTGTACCAACTGTTGGCCTTCCTGCGCTCGGCGCGCAATGCCTTCCATGAGTTGTTGCATACCGTATTGCGCGTTTTCAGCTGAACGTCTTAATGGACTTTTCAAGTCGATATCCGCACGGACTTCGGTTGTATCGAGTGATAGTTGCGATCTTGTCGACGACATTTCCAAGATGGCTGCGGGTTGTTCTTGGGTAAGTGTCGCTCTAGGTTGTTCGATTTCCTGGATTGGTTTATCGATTTGGAGCCCAAGAACACCGCGGGTAGTTTGAATTTGTAGTTGAGGGATGTTCATAAGCTTCACCTTTTGGAAAGGCGTTTGGAAACTTTCCAAACGCCTTGATGATTGATTATCTTAAAAAGTCTACTAGTGATGGTTGAATGATACGGGCACCAACAGAAAGAGCGGCACGGTGGATCGATTCATGTGTGAGCATTTCAGTAATCACTTTTTCATAGTCGATATCTTCGTTTTCGGATTGCTGTTTTTTCGCTGCGCCTTCTTGCATTTCAAGACGGTTATACATTAGTTCTGCTCGGTTGGAGCGTGCGCCGATATCTGCGCGGGCTGTTAGGAGAGCCTCCATTTGATCATCTATTTCTTTTATAGCATCGCCAAAATTGACGTTGTCATCACCATCAGTAATTCCTTTAAATAAATCATCAATTCCTTTGAATAAAGCAACCGCGTTAGTGTTGACGCTTAAGGAAACTCCATCAAACACCTCGATTTCTACGGCTTTTGAATAAGCATCCCCTAATTCAATTCCAATAACATCACCATCTGCATTTGGAGCTTTGTTAAATAGGGGCTTGTCAGTCATTGTTCCACTAAAAATGTATTTATCCCCGACCTTTGTATTTGCCAAGTCTTGGATTTGTTCTTGGAGTTGCTTTAGTTCAATCTTAATTTTCTCGCGATCTTCAGGTGTCATTGTACCTGTATTCGCAGCATTCGTAACAAGTTCCTTCGCACGGTGTAAAGCTTGGCCAACACCGTCCAGTGCATCATCAGAGCTATCTAGCCAGTTGTTAACTTCACCTAAGTTCTTCTGGTATGTGGCGACCTTGTCAACTTGCATTCGGTAGCCCATGCCTTTCATGACGACGACTGGATCATCGGATGGGCGATTTACTTTTTTACCGGAGCTGAGCTGTTCTTGGAGCTTGCCCATTTTATTATAGCTCGACGATAAGTTACGGAGCATATTGTTGGATAACATAGATTGTGTTACGCGCATTTAGTTGTTTCCCCCTTCTTATCGACCAACGACGCCCATGCCGTTGATGATTTTGTCGAGTGTTTCATCGACAACTGTAATCATCCGGGCGGATGCATTGTATGCTTGCTGGAATTTGATCATATCGGTCATTTCTTCGTCGAGTGAGACGGAACTGATGGAATCTCTACGGTGTGAGACTGCGCCTAGCAGCGTTGTTGTGTTGAATGTGAGGCGTTCAGCTTGTTGGCCTTCGACACCTAACCTCCCGATAACACCGGAGTAGAACGTTTGGACGGTCGTTTGATCTAACCCGTCTAACTTATCAAATTGAGCATCGGCTAACTTCTTTGCATTTTTGCCATTACCAACTTCCGCGCCCGTTTTAGAATCCGAAGCGGCAACTTTTTTCGGCTCTGCAACTATTGTTTTATTTACTGATAAATTACCTGCAGTTATGTTAGTTTCGCTTTCATCAGCTTTATTCACAAAGAATGCTAACCCTGTAACGCCTTCTAAGTCTGTACCATCCTTATGAACGTCGTTAAATGCAATAGCAAATTCTCGCGCCATTTTATCAAGCTCTGCAAGCATATCAGGATATAACCCTTTTCCATTAACTGTTCCATTATCATATCCGAATGAGTCAATAAGCGATTTAAGTTTACCTGAAGTCTGCATATTAGCAACTTCTAAACTTCCAACTTCAGTAGTTCCATCTAAAAATTTAAATCCTGTCATAGGTCCTGTTGGGTTTCCGTCTACATCTGCATCTTCTACCGCTAATTTCAGTGCAGATTTCCCAGTTACTACAGTTATCGGGGCACCATCCGTTTTTATTTTCACAGTCACCGTACCCTCAGCAATCGCCAGAGCACGCCCACCTGATTTTTCATAAGAAGTCTCAATCGGTACATAAGTTGACAGTTCATCCAACAACATATCCCGGGCATCATACAAATCATTAGGCATATAGCCATTCGGTTCGACTTCTGCGATTTGACGGTTTAGTTCCGCAATCTGTTCAAGCATGGAGTTGATGTCTTTCGTTGAAACTCCGATTTCCTTGCCTAAATTCGTTTGGATTTCCGATAAAGATTTATGCATGTAGTTAAATGAATCCGCCACTGCTTCCCCGCGTTGCACAACGACTGCACGTGCTCCGCCGTTTTCCGGGTTCGCTGCAAGTGTCTGCAAAGAAGACCAGAATTCGCTCAATGATTGCTGCAGACCGTACGCCGATGGTTCTGCAAGGACGTCTTCCATTTGTGAGATAGCCTTCGATCTTGATTCCCAATAGCCGAGCTTATTCGATTCCTGTCTGAATTGCTGGTCGACGAAGGAGTCGCGGATCCGTTGGATGGAGCCTGCTTCGACGCCTGTTCCGAGGAAGCCGGGCATTGTTGGGGTGTTGAGGCCGACGCCAGGGAAGCCGGCTGTTGCCTGCATGTTGACGCGTTGGCGGGAATAGCCGAGTGTGTTGGCGTTACTGATGTTGTGGCCGGTTGTATATAAGCCGGATTGTTGTGTGAACAAGCCGCGTTTGTTTGTTTCGAGTCCCATGAATGTGGAGCGCATGGTGAGTGTTCCTCCTTAGGCTTGCGAGTCGAAGTTCGGTAGGTCCTTCGTCTCTTTTCTGCCGTTGATTTCAGTTTTTGAGTAGGTAGCCGATTCCGGACGCGGGCGTATCATGTCCAGCGATAGATTCACGAATTGAAGGGATTGGTACGTCAGTTTCTGGTTCAAGTCGTTTTGCCATTTCAATTCATGAATCGCATGCAGGAGACGATCCTTCGCCTCCACAAGTTGGTTCTTTTCCGGTTCGGCTGTTGCTTCGATCAGATTGGCGATTGTCGGGTTCATCGGAACGGGACGTCCTTGTCCCTTGAGGTATGCGATGACCGCTTTTTGCCTGTCGGTGTCCATTTGGACGATAGCTGCGAGGTGAGCCTGCTCGTCTTTCATGAGCTGGTCGATACCGTTGATGTCGCCATTTTTAATGAGCGCCGTTTTTTCGTTTGCAATGCGAAGCAGGCTCTTATGCAGTTTTTCCAAGTTGGCGAGTATGGAAAGGATTGTATCTATTGACATGGAGACCCCTGCCTTCGTCTTCGTTATTTTTTGTAGTACTTAATCAGGTTGGAAGCGAGTTTTTCGGGCTCGACTTTGTAGTTCCCTGATTCGATTTGGGCTTTCAGCTGTTGTACTCGTTCGTTCCGTTGTGTTGTGATCGGTGATGTTTCGGAGAGCTGCTTCGCTTCGGAAGAGATTTCGATTTTATCCGTTTTGATTTTCGCTTGTTCCTTAGCCTGCTCCGCTTTCAGCTGGTTCGTCCTATAAGGGTTGACCGGCGGGATGTTGATTTTATTGATTTTCATAGTACTCGCTCCTTTCGTATTGCTCTTATTGTTTATTTCGGCAGATTTGTGACAACGTTTAGGGGCTTTTGGACGAAAACCGGAAATGTGCATTTTTCCTCGGGGGTCCGAGCTTATTGTTCCCTAATTAAAAGAGGAAAAAACCGACTTGGAAGGGTCGGTTTTGGCGATTTTGCGTATTTGGAGGGAGTTATGCGTGAATTTCTGCGTTTATGCGTTTCTGGAAGCGATTATGCGTACATTTGGGCGTTTATGAGCTTTTCTTAGCATTTATGCGTGATTATGGGAAGTTATGCGTTTTTCGTCAGCTTATATTGAATAAGCTGGCTCTTCTCTCCCATATACTCTTCGCTGCCTATTCTGCTTGTTTCCACGAAACCTTGATTCTGCAGCATTTTTCTGGAGCGAATATTTGTTTCATGGGTTTCAGCGATAAAATCTGTGATTCCAAGTTTCGAAGTTGCGTAGTTCATTAATCGCAATGTCGCATGATAACCAATGCCTTTTCCCCATATTGATGAGTCGCCAATTGCGATGCCGATTTCGGCGGAGTGTCCTTCTATCTTCGCCAAGTCGGCGTAGCCTATCAGCTCCCCATCGAATTCGATTCCCATTCTGATGAAGTTTGCAGCTTTGTTGTGGACGCAACGATTCCACCATTCATATAACTCTTCTTCGTTTCGATTCAACTCCCATCCATTTGCGGAGCAGAACAAGTCGTCCTTGCTCCAGCTGAGGACAGTTTCATAATCATCGATGTGCAATGGGCGTATCGTGATTGCTTCCTTATTCATCCCGTTTTCGATCGGCCAAGTACGTTCCAGTTTCACTTTTAGCGATCGCTTCCCTGAATTCCTGGGCAGCTTCGAATTGGCGAAGACCGCTTTTCAGTTCGTCCGTACAGTTGTCGCATAGTTTGCCTTTTGTCGTCAGCTTGCCACAGTTGTCGCATGGATAGCCGAGGTTCGGGAACAGTGCCGGTTGTAGGCGGCCTTTTCGCACCCATTTATGGAGCAATGTTTCGGTGACGCCTGTCACTTCGACGATCCGCTCGATTGTCGCGGCACGGTTTTCACGTCTTCTAAGGAAGCGGTACACTTCCTCGTACATTTCTTCTTCGCCGCGTGCGCATTTGGCGCAGACTTCGCGGATTCCTGTGTAATTGAAAAATTCGCCGCATGTTGGGCAGTGTCTTAATTCAGCCATGATGGCTTCCTCCTATCTTTCGGCACGGATGAGCGTGATCGCTTCCACCCGCTCAGCGCCAGCTTCCTTTAGGACGGTTGCGGCGTGGCGGAGAGTCGTGCCGGTTGTGTAAATGTCATCGACGAGTATGTAGGTCGTTTTTCGGATTTCGCTTCCATGTTTGATTGAAAATAAATTGCGCATGGCAAGCCGCTCTTCCCTCGTCTTCTCTCCCATCACTTCGTTGTTCGTCTTAATGAGTAGATCCTCGAATGGAATGCGTGCCGCTACCAACGGTTCCTCGACGTGTGCGAAAGTCCGCTCGATCTTCTTCTGCGGATGCATGGGAATAGGTACTATGATGGCATCTTTCCTTGTAAGTACCTTCCACAGTTCATTCGCGAAGACACCCGCGAGTGCAACGTCTTGCAGGAACTTGTATTGGTGGAGATATTTGCGCATTGGTTCGTTGTATGTATAGATGGAAGTGACTAGATCGACCACATCGCCTTCCTCTTTTATGTCGACACGTTCGAAGCTTTTTGAACAGCTCTCGCAAATTAAAGACGTTTTTTCGATGGCAAATAGGGACTGCCAGCTAGGGGTAGAGGCGATTTTCTGCTCGCAAAGGAGGCAATTCATGTGCGGACGCCTCCTTTGTTTAGTTTATCGATTTCGGCTTTTGCATCGTCCATCGCGTATGTGATGCCGTTATGGAACAGGATGAAATCGCCGGTCGGATAGTCTGCGGAACGACCGACACGGCCGCCGATCTGGATAAGGGCGCCTTTGTCGAAGATTTGCTGCTCGGCGCCGACGACCGCGACTTGCACGTTCGGGATTGTGATGCCGCGTTCAAGGATTGTCGTTGTGAGCAAGCCAGGCAATTCTTTATTCCGCAATGCCTGCACATGCTCTTTTCGATCTGGGTGCGAAGCGTGAACGGAGCGGATCCGCGGGTCGATGAGCTGGAATAAAGGCTCCGCCTCCTCCATTAAGCCGATATGATGGAAGAAGATGAGGAACGGTTCTTTTTTGGCGAGCCGCTGTTCCGTCCAATCGATGAGTTTTCGCGGCAGCTTCCCTTTCCGGATCTGCTTTTCGTAATTCCATAACGGGACGAATTTCGGGACAGGCAATGGGTGGCCATGGTAGCGTCGGTTGATGATAGACACGTAGCCCGTCCGTTGTATTCCAGACAAAAGTTTGTCTGAAGGTGTCGCTGTGACGTAATGTACAGGAAAGCCCGGTTTGACCGCTTTCTTAACAGCTCTCTGCAATGTTATATCCGCCTTGTACGGGAAGGCGTCCGCTTCGTCGACGAAGACGGCGTCGAATGCGTGCCGGAATCTGTACAGTTGGTGGGTTGTCGCGAGGACGAGCTGGGATGCTTCCATCGTCGGTTGGGCGCCACCGTATAACGCTTCGATTTTCGTTTCAGGGAATGCTGCGCTTAGGCGTGGTTCAAGTTCATGGATGACATCGACACGGGGAGCTGCGATGCAGACGCGCTTTCCTTCTGTGAGCAGCTTATGGATTGGTGGAAAGAGAATTTCGGTCTTCCCAGAGCCGCAAACGGCATAGATGAGGTGGGATGCTCGTTTTTCTTGGCTCGCGGTCAGTTCATCGGATGCTTTTTGCTGATGCGGGGTGAGGGTGCCTCGCCAAGCGATTGTGTGGTTCGTCGGGTATTCCGGCTTCTCGCCGTTCCACACGATGAGTTCCGTGCAGGATGAAACGCGTCCCATTTTGAGACAGTGCCTGCAGTATGTGCACGGTCCTTCGCATTTTGCACAGTTGAAAGTTGTGAACCGTGTTGGATCGTCGTTTTCACAGCGGTTGCAGAATTTGCGCTTTTGATTGAAGAAGGATGGTTTTGATTCGATGCCTTTGATCGTTTGAAGATGGCCGTCTCCAATCAACGCGTTGATTTCTTCGCACGGAAAAGGGGTGTGCATGCGCAACCAAATGCGGCCGTCCAGGAAATCACGGATGGCCGGATTGAATGGCTTTGTCATGTTCACACCCCCACTTTTGTTATTTGTTGTTGTACGCGGTTGGATATTGGTTGATTCAAACATAGGTCCGCGCTAAATGTTTTTGAGCACTTAGCCTCTTCGCTTTACCCATCCAAGCCCCATTGAACCTTCGCCTAAATGCGTGCCAATCACTGGTCCGAAGTGACTGATGGTAAATTGAACATCCGGCATGCGCTCCGCCAACTCCACTTTCCAAGCTTCCGCTTCCTCAGGCTGGTTCGCGTGGATGATGGCTGCTTCTAGCGGCATATTTTCCGCGTCTTCTGCGAGCATATCCGCAATCCGTTTCATCGCTTTTTTGCGTGTGCGGATCTTTTCGAACGGGACGATCACTTTGTCCTGGAAATGGAGGATCGGCTTCACTTGCAGCAGACCGCCGATCAGTGCTTGCGCGCTTGATAGTCTGCCGCCACGCTGCAGATGCGTGTGGTCGTCCACCATGAAGTAGGCGCGCATTGTCTTTTTCATTTCTGTGAGCTCGGCCATAATGGTGTTGGGAGTGGCTCCTTCTTTCGCCATTTCCGCTGCCCGGATGACGTAAAATCCTTGCATATAGCAGGACAGTTCCGAGTCGAAAGCACGGACGTCGAAGCGTTCCGTCATTTCCCCTGCTTGGACGGCGCCTGCGAATGTGCCGCTGATTCCGCTGGATAGATGGATGGAAATGATGGCGTCGTGATCCGATTTCAACGACTCGAACAACTCGACGAATTTTCCGACGGGCGGCTGTGATGTTTTCGGCAACGGTCCATCCCCACGCACTTTATCGTAAAATTCTTCCGACGTCAGATCGACTTCCTCTTCATATGCTTGTCCATCGATTGTCACTGTCAACGGGATGACGTGGATATCAAGTTTCTCCACTATGTATGACGGCAAATATGCCGTGCTATCAGTTACAATTGCTGTTTTCAAAACTATCAACTCCTGCATCATATTCTACTTGAAATGCAGGTGAAATGAAAAGCCCTGTGAGCTCATCTTTCGAGCTGCCGCGCCCACAGGTTCGCTTTGTTGGAGAAGGCGACGATCTCATTCTTTGAAACGCCGAATCGCTTGCCAATTTCATCGATATTCTTCATGTCAAATCGCTCTGTAGCGATGGCAAGCTCCAAGTATGGCGTCAGGTCGGTCTTCTTGCCTTGTAAGGTTTCCGCCACTTCATCGGAGAACGGGAACATTGGAAGGATGTCGTTCCAGCTGCGCTTCATGATGGCGTCGAGCAATGAAAACAGGCCGACGAAGAAATGTTCATCCCCGGTCGGATAACCCGTACGGACTGCGACGAGTTCGCACATTTTCGCGCGCGACATCGAATAGGAGACAAGCGCCTTGATGCGTCCGCTCGATGAATGGTCGCTAATATCCTGAAGCATCAAAATCCGCATCCACTTCCGCAGTTCGCGCATGCCGATCAGGATGACCGCCTGTTTGACGGAGGTGACGCTTTTCGGGACGCTGAAGTTCATCGTGTTGATGAATCGCAATAGTTTGTACGTCAGTGAGATGTCCTGGAGTATGAGATTTGCGACTTCATCGATGTCCGGGTTGTTTTCATTCAGCTTGCTGATGATCTGCATATACAGATTGAAGTTCGCAGGAATCTCGACGCCTTTGATGATCTCCGGCTTTGCGAAGAAATACCCTTGGAACAGGTCGTATCCGTTCCGCTTGGCAATTTGGTACTGCTCTTCCGTCTCGATCTTTTCCGCAAGCATCTTGATGTGCGGATATTTTTTAATGAACCTTTCGATGACCCGTCTGCCCTTTTCGTCGACTGCAAGGAAATCCACTTTCACGTAATTGATCAGCTCGAAGAGTTCGTTATGTAATGCATACTGGTCCTGCAGGATGAAATCGTCGAGCGCAAGCTGAAATCCGTCCTGCTTGATTTCCCGGATTCTCGAAATCAGCGAAGGCGTGATTTCCACGTCCTCTAAAATTTCAATGACGACATATTCCGGCTTCAATCTTGAAAAGATGTCCTTGATGAGCAGTTCACCGGAAAAGTTGATGAATGACTTCGATTTTCCTGAGATCTGATCGACGCCGATCGACAGGAAAGTATTGACGAGCAGTTGGATTGTCGCTTGTTCCGGATCGATCTCCGGAAAGCGGTTCTGTTCACTATTTCGGTACAGCAATTCGTATCCGTAAATGCGCCCCTCGCTGTCCAAAATCGGCTGCCTGCCTACAAATACCTGTGACTCCATTTTCCCACCTCACAATGAAAATAGTATATCAGACCCAGTCCTCTTTTACTACCAATTTTCAAACTATTTTAATAGCGGTTGATAAGAAAAAATGATATGTTGTAAGAAAGTTAATGGAAATGGGGGATTCGTTATGCAAACACTTATTTTTGAACAAGTTGGGCATGTCGCGAAGGTGACGCTACATAGGCCGGAAGCGATGAATGCTTTCAATTACGATATGCTGTCGGAGCTAGGACAAGTGCTCGAATCGATCCGCATCAATCCGGATATCCGGGTTGTCATCTTTACGGGGTCAGGGGAACGTGCATTCAGCGTGGGGGCTGATTTGAAGGAGCGGCGATTGCTGACGGATTCACAAGTGAAACGGAATGTCTTTAAAATCGGTGAAGTGTTTTCGATGGTGGAAAATTTGCCGCAGCCGACGATTGCGATGATGAACGGCTATGCATTCGGCGGCGGAATGGAGCTGGCGCTTGCCTGTGACTTCAGATTCGCGGCCGATTCCGCGGTAATGGGGCTGACGGAGACGGGGCTTGCGATCATCCCGGGAGCTGGTGGAACGCAGCGGCTGCCAAGGCTGATTGGTGAGTCAAAGGCGATGGAGCTCATTTTGACGGCGAGGCGGTTGAAGGCAGATGAAGCGCAGCTGTATGGCATGTTGACGGGTGTTGCTCCTGCGAATATTTTGCAGGAAACGGTGGATCGTTTTGTCGAAGAGCTTCTCGCGAACGGGCCGATTGCATTGCAGCAGGCGAAGTTTGCGATTAAGCAAGGCATGAACGCCGATTTGCAGACGGGTCTTGCAATCGAGCGGAAGGCGTACGAGTTGACGATTCCGACGGAAGACCGGTTGGAGGCGCTTGCGGCATTTGCCGAGAAGCGGAAGCCGGAGTTTAAAGGGAAATAATGTTGGGATGTCCTGGAGATGGCGAGTTCTCGCTACTTCCCAGGACGTTTTTTTTATTGGGAATGAGTTCTTGTTCATTCCCGAAGAGTTCTCGTTCATGCGCAAAAAAGTTCTCGTTCAAAGAGCTCTCGTTCTCCACCATAATCCCCCGTTCACAGGCGGTCCGTCGTGAAATTCCTGCGGCGCGTTACTTGCTTGGCGACTTGCCATGACGCGATTAACTGAACAGTCATTTCCTTAAGATGATCAAGCAGTTCGTCCGTTTTAGTCATATGCGTCTGGACGAGGCATTGGTTCATGTGGAGGTAGATCGTCATGAGCCGGTCGCTTCGTTCGGCTTCGTGGTCGGTTGTTGTCATGAGTTCGAACAGGAAGTCCTGCGCCTTTTGCAGTGTCCGGTCGCGTTCGTCGGTGTCCCCTGCCTCGATCGCCTGCTTGCATAGCTCGATATTTTTCTGGAGTTCATTGAGCAGGAGAAGGACGTATTCCATCATCGATAATGTGGAGGCGCTTGCTTCTTTGTAGATTTGGATGGCTTTTTCGATGTCTACGGTTGTCAATGTGGGTGCCTCCTGTCGCTTTTTCTTTTGTATCGGCTTTTTTCTGTTCATTTCAATTGTTTTTGGCCGATATATAGAGGGAGATAATGATGAAAGTTGGAATTGGGGTGATGGAATGCGTGTTTTGAGCGGCGAGCATATTGCGGTTTCGGCGAATCGGTCGATGCGGAATGCTGGGCAGATTGAGAAGAGTTTGTTGAAGCTCGGAACGGGAACGAAGATTGCGAAGGGCAGCGACAATGCTTCGGGTCTGTCGATTTCGGAGACGATGCGGGCGCAGATCCGCGGGATTTCGCGGGCGCAGAGCAATATGCAGGACGGGCTTTCTGTTCTTGAGGCTTCGAATGAAGGGCTGAATAATGTGAATGGCCTGTTGCAGCGGGCGCGTGAGCTTGCGGTGATGAGTGCGAATGATACGCTGACGGTGAATGACCGTGCGGCGAGCCAGGTGGAACTTGACCATCTATTAGGTGCTGTCGATGATACGGCGACGAAGCTTGAGTTCAATACGAAGAAGATTTTGGGTCAGAATGGTTCGTTGACGCTGCAGGTAGGGGCGAATCCCGGGCAGCAGATGCAGATCACGCTTGTGGATGTCAGTTCGAAGGCGCTCGGACTTGAAGGGGCTTCTTTGGAATTGCGGGACCTTGCAGATAAGTTGATTACGAAGATTGATGAGGCAATCAAGACGGTTTCCGGGCATTTGACGCGGATCGGCTCGAATATGGAGGCGGTCGAGCATCATTTGACGAATGCGTTGACGTTCGAGAATAATTTGACGAAGTCGCTGTCGTTGCTTGAGGATACGGATATGGCGAAGGAAATGATGAATTTCGTCAGTCTGGATATCCGTCAGCAAGGGGATCATTTGCTTGTGAAGCAGGTGAATCAGAATATCCATAGTGTGATGTCGTTGTTTTCGAAGTGAGTAGGCGAATGGGATTTCTCCCTGCCTACTCTTTTTTTGCGTTTTCGCAGCGCGGGTTTGCGGAGACGATGCGTGCCGCTTTGACGACCGTGGAGAGGATGTTTGTGGCGCCTTGCCGGTCGGCGACGTGTTCTGCACGGATGACCGGACTTAGTTTATCGTTCACGATATAGCGCGGTTGGAGTTGGTTGAGCGCAATGGCCATGATGTCGTCTTTGCATCGGTCACAATGGCATGTGAGATGGAGTTCATTTTCGTATTGTTGGAGTACGCCGAGGACGACTTCTTCCATTACGTTGTATACTGGCATGTTTCGTAACCCCCTGATGTGGAGTGATTCTATTTATCGTACCATTACTAGGAAATGTCTGGAACTGTAGGAAAGTTGTATTATTACGTAATGACTTTATGCCTACTAGATTGATTTTATGAGCCCTTACGTTTGATTCCAACAAAAAAAGAAGGTCGGAACCTTCTTTTTCATTCATCCGGAGTGAGCCCTTTTTTCAGGAAGTGGATCATTTGATTGATTTCCTCTTCATCGTTCCACTTCGGATTGATGATGTATTTCGCGGCGAAATAGCCCATGATTGTCGAGGCGGTGAGCCGGATGACGGTTGTTGCTGGCAGTTGAACGATTTGGCCTTTCGATTGGTAATGCCCGACGATTTGGATGAGTCGGCTGACTACCTTTTTACCGATATGCTCGATGAATTGCTCGCGCAGTTCCGGGTGGAACGGGATTTCCTGAAGAAAGATCTGGACGACCTTCAAGTTTTTCTCGAGGAATTCCTGGCGGTTTATGATCATCGCGCGCACGAAATCTTCGAAGCGCTCAAAGTCTTTATCAAGCACTTTATTCAAGTCTTTGATGATGATTGGGCCGAGCATTTTGACCATCATCGGTGTGACGATGGACAAGAGCAGGTCCTTTTTCGTTTTGTAATGGCGGAAAATCGTGCCTTCCGCGACGCCCGCCTTTTTGGCAATTTCATTCGTCGATGTAGCGGCGAAGCCTTTTTCTGCAAACATTTCTGTCGCTGCGACGAGGATCTTCCGCTGTTTGTCTGTCAGGTTGTCGTCTTCCTTCAGCATTTCGTCGAGCAGATTGATTTCTTCCGTCATGACGCCCTCCTTATATTTTGCGATACTTGCGCAGCACGGTGATGTTTATTGCGATGAACAGCAGGCAGAACCCTACTAAGATGAGCAAGTTTGTAATGATGTCGCCGATACCTGCGCCTCTTACCATGACGTTGCGCAACGCTTCCGCTGCATAATAGAGAGGTGTCAAATAGCCGATCCAGCTAAGCCATTCGGCGATCGTTTCCAAGTTGAACAGGCCGGAAAAGAACACTTGCGGCACGACGACGATCGGGATGAATTGCATCATTTGCAGCTCGTTATGCGCGAATGAGGAGAGCAGGATGCCGAGCGTCAATGCGGTCATCGCAAGGATGAGGATGATGAGGAGCACATAGATGAAAGCCCCTTCCATGACCATGCCAAGTACGTAGATTGCGTACGCTGTTATGATTGTAGACTGGATTGTCGTGAAAAGTCCAAAGCCGACGACGTAGCCAGCGACGATTTCCCATTTGCGCAACGGGCTGGCGAGAAGCCGTTCGAGTGTGCCCGTCGTCCGTTCACGCAGGAATGAAACGCCTGCAATGAGAAAGACGAAGAAGAACACAAAAAATCCAAGCAGGACTGGTCCGAAATAATCGAACTGTCCCATGTCGCTCGAGCCGTGCAAGTAGTCGACCGTCAGTTCTGGCATATCGGCGACTTGTGGAGGTTTCGGCAATGCGTTTTGCAGCCATTTCATCGTAGCGCCTGTGACGCTTGGGTCGCTTCCTTCGACGACGATGGACGGGGAATTGCCTTCGATTTTCAAATAAGCGTCAAGCTCTTGAGCTGCAAGTTTTTTCTTGGCTTCCGCTTCCGTATTGAAGGTTGTTACTTGCGCTCCTTCCGTATCGATATGGTCGGAGAGCATTTCCGGAATATCGACCAATCCGATTTTTGGGGTGTACTCGTCGCCGTTGAAGACGAAATAAAGCATCGTCAGCACGAGGATTGGCGCGAAGATAAGCAGCCCAATTGTGCGTTTGTCCCGGACGAGTTGACGGAGGATCCGTTTCACCAATGCCATCACTCTCATCGTTCCACACCTCCGAAGACGAGGAATGCTTCCTCGATTGTTGCTGAGTTTGTCTGTTCCTTCAATTCGGTTGGCGTGCCGACCGCAATCAGTTTTCCATCACGGATTAAACCGAGCCGATCGCATTTATCGGCTTCGTCCATGACGTGGGTCGTGACGATGAGCGTCTTCCCTTGCGCCTTCAAATCCGTGAATGCATTCCAGATGCTTTTCCTGAGAACCGGGTCGATTCCGACAGTCGGCTCGTCGAGGATGAGCAGTTCCGGTTCATGGAGTAGTGCAATTGCGAGTGAAAGTCTTCTTTTCATTCCACCTGAATAGTTCGATACCAGTTTTGTAATGTCGCCGGAAAGCTGGACGAGCTCCATCACTTCATTAATGCGCTGCGCTTGTTTCTGCCCTTTCAATCCGTACAGCTCAGAGAAGAATTGAAGATTTTCCTTTGCCGATAGTTCCTCGTATAAGGCGTCCGATTGCGCCATATACCCGATCCGGTTGATGAGATTCAGGGAAGGCATTTTCTCGTGGAATAAATGATTCTCCCCTGCCGTTGGTTCGTCCAGTCCCGCAAGTTCCTTTACGAGCGTTGTCTTTCCAGCACCGGATGGTCCAAGCAACCCGAAGATTTCCCCTTCGTAGATGTCCAGGTTGATGTCTTTCAGTACGTGGTGCTTGCCGAAGCTTTTGGAGACGTTGCGAATGGAGACACATACTTCGCCTTCGTTCATGGATGGTCACCTCTTCTTTCATAATGAGTGAGTACTCACTTTATTGTAATCTATGAAAAAGATTTTGCGAAGTGAAGAATTTGTTTTTATCTGACATCTTTTCTTAAAAGCAAGGAATGCTTGCTAGATTTCCCTTTCGAATCATGGGAAAATTCAATTAAGGAGATGATGGGTATGAATCTTGGGGAAAAATTAAAACTCAGGAGAAAGAAATCAGGCCTTACACAAGAGCAAGTTGCCACGGAAATGAATATCACGCGACAAACATTATCGAATTGGGAAGTCGATAAAAATTATCCCGATATTGACTCTATAATTTCTCTTAGCAAAATTTATAATCTCTCGTTGGATGAACTGTTGTTAGGAAAAATACATTTTAAAGGAGAGTCTGTTATGAGTAAGAAACTTTCGGTAGAGGAAATCAAGACACTGATAAAAACACATTATCCAGATGCAAGCAATGTTAAGGAACTGACTGGGGGCTTGGCTTCACAAACGTACCTATTTGAACAAGACAACGACCGTTTTATTTTTCAAGCAGGTAATCTTAAAGGCTTTCAAAAAGAAAAGTTCATTGATAATGAACTCAAAACAATTTTGCCTGTCCGTCATGTAATGGAGATTCACCAGACAGATGACAAGGTAGTCTATTCCATAGCCGAATTTATTGAAGGCGACAAATTGTTTGACCTCAACAGCCAGCAATTACTCGACATCGTCCCGGCTGTCTTGCAAACATTCGAAACGTTGGAATCCATTGAAATAGACAAGGAAGGCTATGGCTATTTTGATAGCACAGGAAATGCTTCCTATCCAACATGGATCGATTTTATAAAGGCGGCTTACAACAATGACATTTATAATTGGTCGTCATTAGAGGAAAAAGGATTGGATTCTGACGTTGTGAAAAATGCCATTCAAGAGTTGAAGTCCCATATAAGCTGCATCACTTCCACCAAAAAGCATCTTGTCCATGGTGATGTAGGCTCATACAACTTATTGGCCAAGGATGACCAAATAACAGGCATCATCGATTGGAGCCTGGCATTGTACGGAGACCATTTATATGATAAAGCGAACTTACTGTTTTGGAATGAAGATAAATTACAGCCACTCATTAAGGAAGTAAAAAAGAAATACATTACCTCCGATGAAACGAAAGAAGTAATTTACTGCTATATGCTTCGGATTGGACTCGAGGAAATCTATAACACAGTGATTCTCAACGAAGCAGGCTATGACATTGAATGGGTTGCCAATCGATTGAATGAAATTTCGAAAGGGTTTTTATAACTTTTGAAGGAAAACTACACGGAATAGAAGCAAAAAAGGTTGCTTCACATATAAAGTGTGGCATTGGAAAGCACCTATATTACTTAGGTACTTTCCTTTTTTTCTTTAGCGATTTACTTTTTCAATCCAGCTGCATAGAATGGGCCGTTAACCGATATGGTTGAAAGGATTTGAGCCATTTCTTGAGGAGATTCTTTTCTCCCGCTATTTAACCATTGCTGAATTACTCCTATATGAGCTGACGCCATGTAAGAAATTAAATAATGTCTTGGAACTAGTAATTTTTCCTCCGTAATAAATGCATTTGGACTGTTTCCAAATATTGTTTTCCCTACAAAGTCTTTCAGTTTTGTTTGGAATGATAAATCCCCTTTTGGACCTAACACAGCTTGCATAAATCCACTATTTTCATTTAGATATTCGAAAATGGAGATAGCAATAGTCAGTGGTGTCGTCGGACTGGTGTTTGCTCCAAATTCGGCAAGTGCATCCGGAAATTTGTGTCTCACAATTCGATATATTTCTTGCATGATTTCTTCTTGGCATTTAGTCATTAAATCAAATTTATCCTGATAGTGTGCATAAAAGGTACCACGATTTATATTTGCTGTAGTTGT
Source organism: Sporosarcina koreensis (assembly GCF_042655825.1). Classification (NCBI taxonomy): domain Bacteria; kingdom Bacillati; phylum Bacillota; class Bacilli; order Caryophanales; family Caryophanaceae; genus Sporosarcina; species Sporosarcina koreensis. The sequence continues at coordinate 18,289 of NZ_JBHSNP010000027.1, forward strand.
AATATCTTTCACCGTAATTGCTTCAAAGCCTTTCTCTTCTATTAACTGAACTAAGGCATCTCGGATCAATCCTTTTGTCCGAATGACACGTAAATCCTTGTAATTGTCTCGCACTTTATTCTCCCCTTTCATTTTAATCAACACATTCATGAAATGCGTCTTATAACCGACATATCAGCGATTTCTGATCATTGTATAAGACATCTTCCATGCATATGATAGTAGTGAAAAACAAACAACGTGTTGTTTATTATTATGACTCATAGTAAAGGAGGAGTAAAATGCAAATGTTGAAAAACAAACTTTTTCTTTTATCACCAATTGTAGCACTCGCAGTTATTTTTGTTTTTTCATTAACATTATTTCCGACCGTCCAACCTCAGCCGAAAAATTTGCCTATTGCCATTGTGAATGAAGATCAAGGTGTAGAAATTCCTGGTCAGCCAAAAATGAATATGGGAGAAGGCATTGTTAACAGGATGCAAGAATCATCCAAATCAGAAAAGGATCCCGCTGTTAAATGGGTGGAAATAAAAAGTGAAGTCGCAGTTCAAGAGGGATTGGATAATCAAGAGTACTATGCAGCGTTAGTGATTCCAAAAGATTTTAGTGAGAAGCAAGCATCGTTACAGACACCCGATCCTTCTTCACCCGAACTACGTATTTATATCAATCAGGGAATGAATATGGCGGCGTCAAACGTAGCGGGGCAACTATTGAATGGAGTAGTTGACAATATGAGCAATACTGTTCGCACACAACTACTAGAAGGATTTGAATTACAAGGGATCCCATTGACAGCAGAACAGGCTTCTATTTTAGTAACGCCTATTACCAAAAAGGTGATTACCGTAAATGAGGTCGGACAAAATAGTTCGAATGGGAACTCTCCTGTTACCCTGTTCCAACCATTATGGATTGCCAGTATGGTCAGTGCTGCGATCATCTTCTTTACTATTAGTAAAATGCCAATCGGTACCCGTAAGGAGAACCTTGTGATAAAGATCACACAAATCTTGATGGGTGCAGGAATAGCCCTTGTAATTGGGTTTGGTCTAACTTGGATAGCACATGGAATGGTAGGATTAAGTATCCCGGATTATATGGATACAGCTATATTTTTATCCATAACTTCCTTTAGCTTCTTCTTAATGATACTCGCTGTACTTTCTTTAGTTGGTATTCCGGGTATCGCCGTCTTTGTGTTAATGCTTTTCTTCGGAGCACCTTTATTGGCACTGGCACCTGAAATGATGTCTCCATTCTATCAAGATTGGATCTACTCCTGGTTGCCGATGCGCTTCATGATAGAAGGGCTTCGTGAATTGTTCTTCTTTGGGAAAGGATTAACTTGGAATACCCCTGTTTCTGTTCTTGTTTGGATCGGGTTAGTAAGCATGTTAACCATACTAGCTACTGCTTTAAAACGTAATACAGTAAAGGAACAAATTTCCGAGGCAACAGCTGAATAATTAAGTAAAGGAAAAGCCGTTTCTCTACTAGTGAAACGGCTTTTCCTATTGGTGTAGAAATTACATGTGCGTAAATTAAGGCGCATTAGTTAGGAGCTTTTCACACGTGCTTGCTACCTCTCATTTTGCTTTATGCGCTTCCCATTCTTCGCGCAGCATACCCATACGAATCGAGTCGTAGTAGACGCCGTTCCAGTAGCGGACTTTTCGGATGCGGGCTTCCATTGTCAAGCCGAGCTTTTCGGCGACACGAATCATCCGTTTGTTGCCGGACCAGGTTGTGAGGCCGACGCGGACGAGCGGCATTTCGTTGAATAGATGATCGATCCACATTGTGAGCGCCTTTGTTCCGTAGCCGCCGCTCCAATATTTCGGCTCGTAGATGAGGATGCCCATCTCAAGCCAGAGGGACGGCTGGTGCTCCCAGTAGTAGCTCACCATGCCGATGAGCTCGCCGCCCACTTCGATGGCCCAATAATCCTTTACTTCGACAATTTGGTCTTTCTGTTCCAGAAACGCTTCGTACGTCATCGTTACATGTTCGTAATACGGTGCGTCCCATTTCTTCCATTCGGGGTTCTCCTGTTTGAATGTGAATTCCCACATGCGCTGCAAATCTTCTTCTTTTATTGGACGGATCGTAACGCCGTCAAGTGTATACGTCAATCAAACTCCTCCGGTTCTTATAGATACTTATCGAACCAGCCCGTAATCTCGTTCAATCGCTCGACACGCAGATTCGGTACGCCGGTCCGCGATAGATTGTGGTCTGCATCCGGGAAGCGGACGAATTCCGTCTCTTTCCCCATGCTCTTTAATGTAATATATAGCTGCTCCGCCTGTTCGATTGGGCAGCGGAAATCTTTTTCCGAATGAAGGATCAATAGTGGCGTCTCGACGTTTTCCGCATATTTCAATGGAGAATGCTTCCATAGCGTTTCAACGTCCTTCATATCCGCGGCGATTTGCCAGTCACTGAAGTAATAGCCGATGTCGGATACGCCGAAGAAGCTGATCCAGTTGCAGATCGAGCGCTGCGTGACCGCCGCTCTGAATCGGTTCGTATGGCCGACGATCCAGTTCGTCATGAAGCCGCCGTAGCTGCCGCCCGTAACGCCGAGTCGGTCTGCGTCAATCCACTCATTTTCCGCCAATACATAGTCAACCGACGCCATGATATCCTCATAGTCGCCCCCGCCATAATCGCCGCGTACCGCATCGACGAATTCCTGGCTGTAGCCGTGGCTGCCGCGCGGATTGATGTAAAGAACGCCATATCCTTTGGCGGCAAGCAGCTGCATTTCATGGAAGAACGTGTTGCCGAACATCGCGTGCGGTCCACCATGGATATCGACGATAAGCGGATATTTCTCCCCTTCTTTGAAGTCTGCCGGTTTCATGAGCCAGCCGTGCACATCCCAGTCTTTCACGCTTTTGAAGACGATCGCTTCCGGCTCAACGAGTTTGACTTCCTGCAAATACTCTTTATTGAATGAAGTGAGGGCTTCCCTTTCGCCCGTTGCAATCGTCAGTTGATAGATTTCGCCCGGATTCACAGGATCGCTTACAGCGACGAGCGCGAAATCGCCTTCTCCGTTCACTGCGTAGCCGTAAACATGCTCATCTTCAGGCGATGCCGGGTACATTTCGCCTTCCAGCGTCGCGAAATAAAGACGGACATCTCCCATCGAGGAGAGCTGGAAGTACAAGTGATCGTCCTTCGTCCAGACTGCAGCCGGCGCGCTTGCCCCTTGCTGGTGGTCCGCAACGGTATAATCGCCAACCGGTGCATCGACGCTTTCCGTAATATTGAGCCGGTTGCCGCGTCTCGTGTCGTACACGTACAAACTGCTGTGCGTTGCATTCTGGAACGTGCGGTCCGACCCAGCGAACACGATATAATTGTCGTCGAACGAAAATGCAGCACCGCCGTAATAGCCTTCTTCATCAACGATGACTGTCTCTTCCTTTGAATCGACATCGACCAGATGGAGCGGCTGACGGAATTCCCAGTCCAGATCCTCGTTCCGGTTCACACCGATGACAAGCTTGCTGCCGTCATGCGAAACTGCCTGCAATGTATGCTGGTGATTCCCTTCCGTAAATTGCGTCACTTCTTCCGTTTCGATGTCGATGACGCCGACCTGTTTGAATGCATCCTGCGGCACTAAACCGACGCCATCCATTTTGTACTTCATCTTCGTTACTCGGACGGGTTCCGGCTTTTTCTTCTCATCCTTCTCCTCTTTGTCCGTGAATGTCTTGCCTTCCTTTAGAGAGGCGTCAAACCAGATTTTCGTTCCGCATGGCGACCATTCAAAGCTCGATACGCCTTTTTCGAAGGATGTCAGCAGCTTCGCCTCGCCTCCGCGGGCGGATAGAATGTACAGCTGATTTTTATCGTCGCGATTCGACAAAAAAGCGATCTGCTTGCCGTCCGCCGACCATTTTGGCGAGCTGACGCGGTGTTTACCGTGCGTCCATTGCGTCGTTTCTTTCTTCTCAAGGTCGATGTGGTACAAGTTCGCGATGTATTTGTTTTCCTCTTCGTCGATATGCGTTTTGATGAACAGAGCTTCTTTTCCGTCAGGCGAAAGCCGCGGGTTTGTGACGGATTGCAGTTTGAATAGATCATCTGTCTGTAGGTTTCTCATGGGAATTCCCCCTTCTTTTTTCTATTCTACATATTTCGACAACCGGAGGAGTTTCCCCTTTTAAATTTCAAACTTTTTTCCGACGTACACGGATTGTGGCCGGAAGATCGTGTTGTCGCTCAGTTGTTCGATTGCGTGCGCCGTCCATCCGACCATTCTTGCCACGCTGAATGTCGGGGTGAATAGTTCGGGCGGCATTTGGATCGCACGCATAATGGCGGCAGCGTAATATTCGACGTTGGTGTAGAGTTTTCGTCCCGGCTTGTATTCTTCGAGCAAGGCGATGATCTCTTTTTCGGCTGTAGTCGCGAGATCGAGCCAATTGTCTTTTCCGGTGAGCTCTGCGCATTTATCCCGTAATAAGATCGATCGTGGATCTTCGGTTTTGTAGATGCGGTGGCCGAAACCCATGATCCGTTCGCCGTTTTGCAGTTTATTTAGGATAACAGGACGGATGTTTTCTTCTGTTCCGATTTCTTCGAGCAGTTCGATGACCGCTGAAGGGGCGCCGCCGTGCAATGGACCTTTCATCGTTCCGAGCGCAGACGTGACAGCCGCTGTCAGATCGGATTCCGTGGAAATGGTGACCCGCGCTGCGAAAGTCGAGGCGTTCATGCCGTGCTCCATTGTCAGTTTCAAGTATGTTTCAAGCGCTTCGACATGGACATCGGCCGGCTTCGTTCCGGTGAGCATCCATAAGTAGTTGGCGGTATGGGATAGTGCCGGATCGGGTTCGATGACAGGAAGTCCGTTCACGTTCCGATAGTGTCTCGCGATGATGGTCGGGAGCGCCACGGTCAGATGGCGCGCTTGCTGTTCGATCGGTTCATTCGTGAATTCGTTGTGCGCGTATGCCGAAATTGCAGTTCGCATCGCGTCCATGATCGGCGTTTCGGGCGGGAGGGCGTCGATGATTGTTTTTACGTGTGCAGGCAGTTCCCTGCCTTCCTGAAGAGTATATGATTCGTTTCGTTCCGGTAATTTTTCATTCCATAGAAAGTGCGCAATTTCCTCGAATGAATGATTTGTGATCAGCTCGCCGACTTGGACTCCGCGGTATCTCAGCTCGCCTATATCCCCTTCGACTGAGGCAATTTTCGTGTGTACTGCAACGACATCTTTCAAACCTTTTTGAAACATAAGTCATTCCTCCTTTTCTTCAGTATAAGAGGAAGGTATAATTAGGTAAATTAAATGTTTTGGAATGATTTGATTACTATTATTAATCGAAAGGACGTGAGGGAATGGATACGCAATGGCTGCGCACATTCGTCGTGGCGGCGGATTTATTGAATTTCAGGAAGGCTTCCGAGAAATTGCTGTTGTCGCAGCCGACCGTCACGGTGCATATTAAGCTGCTGGAGGAACAATTAGGCGTCAGGTTATTCGACCGGATCAACAATCGCGTAACGTTGACCGATGCTGGGAGATTATTTTACGCGGAAGCGGAGGGATTGTTGGCGAGGCTGGATGACAGCGTGAATCGGATGCACGCATTTGCGCAAGGGTACCGCCGGATGTGGACGATCGCTATTTCGCCGCTCATGGCGGAAACGATCTTACCTTATTTCCTGCGGACGTTCATGGAAAGGCATACCGATGTGGAGCTGACGATCCGGGTGGAGGAATCGGACATGATTGAACGGCTCGTCGATTCGGGGGAAGTCCATTTGGGCATTTCGGCGTTGGACGCAGCTTTGAAAGGGATTGAATCAATCCGTGTTTATGACGACCCAATCGTTTTTATTACACCGACGGACAGCTACGACGAGGAAAGCGGGCCCCCTGTCGATGTGGAAGAGGCGCTGCTCGGGAATTATTTGCTGACGCATCACCACCCCGTCTACTGGGATGATTTGCTCGTCGTCCTGCATAAACATGTGCCGGGCGTGCGCACGATGAAAGTGACGCAGGCGCATATCGCGAAACGGTTCATCCAGGAAGGGCTTGGCGTCTCGTTCCTCCCCCACTCGATCGTCCGGCGCGAACTGACGGAAGGCCGGCTCATGCGACCTCATTTTGATTTATTCGAGTTGCCGATTGTGTCGACCTATATTCTTGTGAAGAAGAAGGGTGAATTGGAGGAGGATTTCATACGGGGGATTTCCGCTTTTTATTTTGGGTAGTTTTTGATGGAATGGACCTTGAGCGGGGAAGAATGGACCTTGAAGGGATGGGAATGGACCTTGAACGCGGAAGAATGGGCCCTTGTGAGAAAGAATGGACCTTGAACGCGGAAGAATGGACCTTGAAGGCAAAAGAATGGACCCTTGCGAGAAACCAGCCCCCTCCTTTATTTCAGGCATAGAAAAAGCACCCAAAGAAGTGAGTGCTTAATAAGTATTCGTCTTGGCTGCTTTATAATAGTTTAAGATAACCGCGTACTTGTTTTCACCACACCACAGAACCTGATGGATTTCGACTTCTTGAGTGCCGTTTTCTCTTTTGCACATCCCTACAATGCGATCTACGCCCGATCTCATATTCGGAATACCAGGCCCTAAAGTGAATTCACCAATATACTGTCCCTTTGTAAATGTTGATATCACTTATCTCACCCCCACTGACACTATTCGTCAGGAAAGGTGTAAATCCTTTGTGTAAATAATTGAGCCTTCGTTGAAATAATGGAGCCCTTGCGCAATTAATTGAGCCCTTGTTGAAATAATGGAGCCCTTGTGAGATTAATGGAGCCCTTGTTGAAATAATGGAGCCCTTGCGAGATTAATTGAGCCCTTGATCAAATAATGGAGCCCTTACGAGAATAATTGAGCCCTTGTTGAAATAAATGAGCCCTTGCAAAAAACAAGCCCTTCCACGCCGCGTGGAAGGGCCTCCTCACTTATTGCCTCACTTGATCTTTCAACGACCTGCGCAAAATTTTGCCGGTTGTGTTTTTCGGCAGTTCATCCAGGAACTCGATTGTTTTCGGCACTTTGTACTTCGCCAGACGGTTGGCGCAGAACGCTTTCAGCTTTTCAGCGTCCGCCACAGCGCCTTTCTTCAGGACGACAAAGGCTTGGACTTCTTCTCCGAAATCGGGATCGGGCACGCCGATGACCGCTGCTTCAACGATGTCGTCGTGTGTGAATAGGACTTCTTCGACTTCGCGCGGGTAGACGTTGTAGCCGCCGACAATGATCATGTCTTTCTTGCGGTCGACGATGTAGAAGTACCCATTTTCATCTTGTCGTGCCAAATCGCCGGTGTACAGCCAGCCGTCGCGGATTGCAGCGGCGGTTTCCTCCGGCATCTTGTAATAGCCCTTCATGACGTTCGGCCCTTGGACGACGAGCTCGCCGACTTCGCCGACCGACACTTCATCGCCGTATTCATCGACTACTTTATTCACAACATTGATGATGTTCGTACCGATTGATCCTGGAACGCGCTCGCGGTCCAGCGGGTTGAAGCATGTGACCGGTGATGCTTCTGACAAGCCGTACCCTTCCGAAATCCTCACATTGAATTTATCCTCGAAGTTATGCAGCAATGCGACTGGCAGCGAAGCCCCTCCGGAAATTGCGAGGCGGATCGTGTTGAAGTCGGCTGGATCGCCATCCGGGAATTGATAAAGGAAATTGTACATCGTCGGGACGCCTGCGAACACAGTCGCTTTTTGCTCTTTGATCGTCTCGAACACATCCGACGGGCTGAAACGCGGAACGAGAACGATGGTCGCACCTTTCAGCAATGGCGCGTTCACGACGACGGTCAATGCGAAGACATGGAAAACCGGCAACGTCGCGACGACGCGGTCATGTTCCGAGAACCCTAAATAGTCCGCGACATCGCGTGCATTCGAGTACAGATTTTTATGCGTCAGCATCGCGCCTTTCGGACGGCCAGTCGTTCCGGATGTATAAAGAATGACAGCGGTTTCATTTTCATCAACTTCAATCGGTTCAAGATCCGGCCGGCCTGTCGTAATCAGCTTCGAAAACAACTTCACTTTCGCTTTCGCCTTATCCGGCAGCGCCGCCACTCTTTCCCCAATATCTGCGCTCATTTCACAGATGATATAGTGCTCGACTGACGGGAATAAAGGCGCGGCTTTCTCGACCAATGGCAATAGCTGATCAAGCGCGATGACTGCTTTCGCATCGCTATTATGTAAAATGTACGAAATTTCATCAGGCGAATAGATCGGATTGATCGGAATCGCTGTCGCTCCGATCCGCATCGTCGCGTATAAAGAAATGAGGAAATGCGGCGTATTCCCTAACAGCAACGCGATGTGATCGCCCTTTTCGATTCCCAACCCTTGCAATGCCGATGCGAACATGGACACAGACTGGTCGAGCTCGGCATAAGATGTGTCTTTCCCCATAAAGTGGTAGGCCGTTTTCCCAGGCTGCAGTTTTGACGTCTCATAAACTTGTGTTACCAAATTCATACTGAACATCCTCCCTTTTGATTGAATGAATCATCATTCATTAAACCCACCTATTATTATATAAGAAAAATTAAAAGTTCACAATACTTTTAGAAAATCTATGGAAATCGCAATTTGGTGAAAGCAGATGTTTTATTTCAGAAAAATAAATGCCTTCCCTGTAAATCGAGGGAAGGCATTAATGCGTTTTTCATTCCACTACTACTCCGGCGTCCGTATATGGGCAAGGTAGCGCCAGCGGATGAGGTAGAAATAAATGACTTGCAACGCGGTGAAGCCGACGAGAACCATTGTGAGTTCGCGGACGATGGAGATTTCCGCGAGGGCGTCCCAGATCACTTGCAGCGACAGGAACGCGAAAAAGCTGTGGATCAGCGCAACGCCCCATGGAACGAAAAATTGCGGAATCAGCTGTCGGTTGACAATTGTCTTGAATTCCTTGTTTGTGATGCCCATGCGGCGAAGCACATCGAACTGCTTGCGGTCGCTGTCGAGCGATGTATAGAGGCGGAAGTAGATGAAGCTTCCCGCAGCAAGCAGGAAAACGCCTGCCAGCAACAGGCCGATGAACAGCAGCAACGTGAATGTCGTCCGCATGACGGAATAGTTCAGGCCGGGATTATCGAAGTTGAAATGCAGTTTCCCGCGCGTCCCTTTAATGATTGACTCCGTTACGGAATGCTCGATATTCAGCCCGATGTTTTTCGTCTTCTGCCAATCCGGGATGTCGAATGCGTGATAGACGGACGACGGCTTGACGAGCAACGCCAGTTTGTCATAGTCGGCGTCGTTCAAAATGATCGTGTTCGTGCCGATTGCGTGAGCCGGGAACAGTTCGTACGGATAAGCGCCGTTGATCCGCACCTCGATGCCGCTTTCCTCGAGCACTGTCTTGACGGTTTGCCTGTTCAGCTGCTCAAATGTGGAAGCGGTCGGCGGCAGGAAGAGCGCCTCCCCTTCCTTCAATTCAAACGCCTGATTGCCGAACGACCTTGAAAGCTGGTTGACGCTGGACAGCTGGATGATCGTGACATTATTGTCCGTCAAAGAGGAACGCTGTTTTAGCACCGGAAACTGTACGTATGTGTACTCAATTTCATTCTTCCTTAGTTCATATTCAAGCCGATTTATATGCTCGTGCTCCAATTCATTGCCCGGAAAACTTTCGTACACGAGGCCAAGCGGGTTCATTTCCCGGTATTGGGAGGCGAATGAAGTGAGCGATGCAAGGATTCCGACGGACATGAAAGCGACCGTGGAGACAATCGTCACGATGAAAAACATTCGGGCGTTCTCTTTCAGCCGGATGACGCCTTCGGAAATCGCGAGCAGGCGGAAATGCCGCCAATAGAAATCCTTCCTTACTTTAAACAGATGAAGGATGAACGGCAATGAATCCGTGAAAAAGAAATACGTTCCGAGCGTCGCCAGCGGGGGCAGTAGGAAGACAAGGCCGATGACGATGCTATTCGACGTAAAGGCGGCCATCCCATACGACAGTCCGAGGAGGATGAGACCGATCACGCCACGGATTTTTGAGAAACCATGCGTCTCCATGCCGACGCTGTCTCCACGGATCAATTCATCGAGCTTGCCTGTCCGGATGAAAACCGGTGCGACCCACGAAATGATGATGAACAAGCTCAGGAACGCGCCGACCGTCAACGCGAATGGCTCCCACGAAAAGTACAAAGGAAGCGCCGGAAGCATGACAATTCTCCTTACGACCATGAAGAAGAACTTCGAAAACATATACCCTAGAAACGTTCCGACACCGATCGATGCCGCACCGATGATGAGCGTCTCGATGAAGATGAGCCGGTGCAGCTGCCGCTTCTCCATCCCCAAATGGAGGAGGATGCCGAACTCTTTCGTCCTCGCTTGCAAGAAGGCCCGCATCGAATAGAACAGGAAGAACATCGTGAATATGTAAAGGATGATTTCAGCGATGCCCATGCCGAGCACCGCAATGTCCTGCACCGCACTGCCTTCGATCGATGGATGGAAGAGCAGCATGGAATAAAGGAAAAAAACCATGACCGAAAAAACGCTCGCCATGAAAAAGGCTGCGTATATCCGACGGTTGCGCATGACATTCCGGAAAGCGAACTGGCGAAATGTCATCAAGCTCTCCTCCCTAATCGGCTGTCCGAGTATCCAAAGATGTTGGCTTTCCGCACATTACAACGTCCGCAAATCATTGACATTCCCTCCAAGTAAACTGAGCACATTCAATATCCGTTGGAAAAACGTCTGGCGCCGCTCATCCTTGTAGATTTCATTGAAGAATTCCCCGTCCTTGATGAACAGCACGCGATCGCAATAGCTCGCCGCAATCGGGTCATGCGTCACCATGATGATCGTCGTCCGCTCGGTTTGATTGACAAGACTGAGCAATTCAAGGACTTCCTTTGCTGAATTCGAATCAAGATTCCCTGTCGGTTCATCTGCCAAAATAAGCTTCGGCTTATGGATCAGCGCCCGGCCGACAGCGGTCCTCTGCGCTTGTCCGCCCGATAGCTCATCGGGGCGCCGATTGAGGATCTCCTTCAGGCTTAACTGCCCAGCCAGCAGGTCGACCCGCTTTTGCATCTCCATGATCGGCAGCCCGTCCAGAGTGAGCGGCAGAACGATATTCTCTTCCACCGTCAAATTTTTCAGCAGATTGATGTCCTGGAAGACAAAGCCGAAATTATGCCGGCGGAACAGTGCCAGTTCATTCGCATTCAATGCCTCGGGCTCGACGCTGTCAATCATGACGCGTCCGTACGTCGGCATATCGATCGTCGAGATGATGTTCAGCAACGTTGTCTTCCCACTTCCCGAAGGCCCCATGATGGCGATGAATTCCCCTGCATCGGCCTCGAAGTCAAGGCGATTGAGCGCACGGTGCATCACTTTTCCTTCATAGATCTTCGTCACTTGATCCAATTGCACGATCGAGTTCTTCATCCGATTCACCTATCTCTCCATTTGTAAACAGGATCTTGACGGAAGTCCCTTGGCCCACTTCCGATTCGATTTTCATCGGATGGCCGAGCCTCGAGCACACTTCGTCGGCAATATACAGGCCCATCCCAGTCGATTCACCGGTCAACCTTCCGTTTTCACCTGTGAAAAACGCCTTCGTCACCCGCTTCAGATCGGATGCCGGGATCCCGACCCCTTCATCGCGGATCGTCAGCTCGAACCCTTTTGCGTTCTGCTCCGCCGTCAAATAAAGCCGTTTCCCTTTTTCAAATGTGTATTTCACTGCATTTGTAATGAACTGCCCGATAACGACTTTCATCCATTTCGGGTCCGTCGCGACGACGAGTGACTCGTCGATCGAAATGACCGGAAACACGCCGTTCGTTATGAACAGCCGCTTATGTTCGGTAACGATCTGCTGGACGAGGCTCTTCAAACCGACCCGTTCGATCTGCATGTCTTCCTCGAATGTTTCAAGCCGCGCGTTGACGAGAACGACATCGAGCCCTCGCTGGATTTTATCGACTTCCTCGCGGATGCTCCGCTTGTCGAGCTCGCCATCTTCCTGCAGAAGCAAGTTGATGACGGAGATCGGCGTCTTCATCTGATGCACCCATTGATTAACGAACTGGAGCTGCCGATGCTGTGATGCGTACAGCGATTGCACTTCGCTTTGATACAAGCCATACAAGGCACGCATGAACTTTGTCGATTGGCGCTGCTCTGTCGTTTGCACATTGCGGATGAGTGCATCTTCCATCTTTTCTGGCTTGTGCAGAATCGCGGCATAGTACGAACGCCGGGTGATGAATTTCCCGACGAGGAAGCCCGCCGTCAGCAGCAAGCTCATAATAATCGAGTAGATTGCCGTATTGAGCCCGCGGAATCCGTCCAGCCAATACAAGACAAGGATGAATGTGACGAGGAGCATTTCGAAGATGACCCATGACAGATGCTCCCTCAGGAATAAAACAATCTGCTTCATGATTCCTCCGGCGCGACGAGGAAACGGTAACCCGACCCGCGGACCGTTTCAATGACTGATTGCACGCCATAGTCCGCAAGCTTTTTCCGCACGCGTGTCATGTTCACATTCAGCGTGTTTTCATCGACAAACGACTGGTCGTCCCATAATTCTTCAAGCAGCGTCTCCCGCGACACGACTTTCGGCGACGCATCCATCAATAGCTCAAGGATGACGCATTCCTTCTTCTGAAGCGGGATTTCTTCATCACGCAAATGCAGCTCCATCCGCTCGATGAATAATTCGAGTGAGCCGAGCTTCACCGTGCGCTCTCCTTGGCTAGGCGCGTATTCTCCGAACGCCCTTCTCAAATGGCTTCTGATCTTCGCAAGGACGATCTCGTAATGGAAAGGTTTCGTAATGAAATCGTCCCCTCCGTTCTCGAGCGCAAACACTTGGTCCATATCGCCCGAACGCGCGGAGATGAAAATGATCGGGCACGTCGTCGTCTGGCGAAGCTGCCGGCACCAATAATAGCCATCATATGAAGGCAGATTGATGTCGAGGAGAATCAAATGCGGATCGAACGCCGCACATTCCGCCTCCACATTATCGAAATCCTCCACAATTGCTACATCATATTGATATTTGCGCAGCGTATCCGCCAGCAGCCGCGCAATTTTTTTATCGTCCTCAACAATGAAGATACGGTGGTTCCTCATCGCAAATTCCCCCTTCTTTATTCCATATAGTATATCGTAAAAATGGAATGCACGCTCGGCGGGCGCGGGGGATTGCTTGAAATGGATTTATCACCGACTCGGTGGAGTTTATCACCGACTCTCTGCTCGTTATCACCGCCTCTCCACCGGTTATCACCGACTTGCCGTGTTACCACCGATTCTCGGCGCATTACCACCGATTCGTCGATTTATCACCACTCAGCTGGAGTTTATCACCGCTTGGAATGACTTTATCACCACTCAGCATGAGTTTATCACCGCTTGGAATGACTTTATCACCACTCAGCATGAGTTTATCACCGCTTGGAATGACTTTATCACCGCTCAAGCATGGTTTATCACCATTCGACCATTAATTGGATAAAACAGCTCCTCGTTCCAACGTGCAACACGTGATAACTACACTACTTCATGCAATCCCGCATATAATAAGGCAAAAGAAAAAACCGGCTGAGCACCGGTTTTCAACTCAATAGATTAAATTAATGAATTCCTCTTTCGTGATCCCGCCCAACAGCGTCGGGATGTCGACTGCGTCCAGCGCTTTGGTGATGGACTCGCGGTCATATTGAACGCCCTTCAGGCTGTCCTCGACGACTGCCACGTCGCCTACGCCGAAAAAGTCGCCGTAAATGTTGACGTCATCGATTTTGCCTTTCCCGACTTGCAGGCGCACGTCGATGCCGCCGACAGGGAATCGGTGGGAATGCTGCATATTGAATTTCGGGGATTTGCCGTAGTTCCAGTCCCAGTTGCCGTAACGCTCTGCGGATAGCGCGCGGATGTTGTCCCAATCCTCGTCGGTCAGCTCCCAATATTGAATGTTCTCTTCGCCTTCGAAAATCGACTTCAGAATTTCCATCTGGAATTGTTCGATCGTCATCGGCTCTTCGATGAACTCGGAAATGTTCGCGACACGGCTGCGGATCGACTTGATCCCTTTCGATTCGATTTTGTCCTTCCGAACCTTCAACGCAGATACGACACGCTCGATTTCCGTGTCGAACATCAAAGTTCCATGAGTGAACATGCGGCCTTGCGTCGCAAATTGCGCATTGCCTGAAACTTTCCGTCCTTCGACGAGAATGTCGTTGCGGCCAAGCAATTCCGCTTTGACGCCCATATCCGCCAAGGCTTTGATGACCGGCTCAGTGAATTTCTTAAAGTTGCGGAACGATTCGCCGTCATCTTTCGTGATGAAACTATAGTTGAGGTTCCCTAAGTCATGGTACACAGCGCCTCCGCCGGAAAGTCTGCGGACGACGTGAATGCCGTTCGCATCGACGTACTCTGTATTAATTTCCTCGACCGTATTTTGGTTCTTCCCGATGATGATCGATGGCTCGTTGATATAGAACAGCAAAAATGAATCTTTGTCGATGTCCATGTTTTTCAGTACATACTCTTCGATCGCGAGGTTGATTCTCGGATCTGTAATGCCTTTATTGTCAACGAAATACACACTAATCGCTCCCTATGTAAATGAATTCAATTCTATTTTATCCGAAAAGGACAGAAAAGTGTTGACATTTGATTAGCTGTTATATTACAATCACACTATCAAATTGAGTTATAGAACACGAGGAGGATGATGAAATGATCGAGAGTATCGTAGAGTTTTTCAGAAACCTGCCCGCTAAAGCCTGTGAAGTTTGTGGAGAGAATATCGAGGAACAGCATGAATGCTATAGCAATAAATGTGACGAGTGCAATATCGTCTAATTTTTTTATCCACACTGTTATAATACACTAGCCTAATTACCCATTTAGTATTAGTACAAAAAGACGGGAGGGAATACCGATGCTGGAGAATGTCATTGAGTTTTTCAAGAACCTGCCTGCTAAAACATGTGTGGAGTGCGGAAAAGAGATCGAGGAACAGCACGAGTGCTACAGTAATAAATGCGACGAGTGCAACATCATCTGAATAAAATATGAAACAGCTGGGATTCTGCTTCCCAGCTGTTTTTCATTCACCCAACAAGTCGGGCTCGTCTGTATGGATTCCATTGACGCCCATCGCTTTCAAGCGCAGTGCGGCTTCGGCGTCATCCACCGTATAGGCGTATACCGCCAAACCTGCGTCATGCATCGTGTTAACGAAAGGAGGCGTCAGCGCTTCATAGCTTACATCGATGCCCGATGCGTACGTCAGAATATCTCTCAGTTCCTTCGCGGAAATTTCCGCTTCCTCTCCTTCGTCAAAGGAGATCAGCTGCATTAATGGAATCGCCGATTCGAGTTTATGAACCTGTTTCAATGCTTTTTTATCAAATGAATGAATGACCGCCTTTGGATATCCTTTGGCGTCGGCACCAATCAATCCATTCTCCTTCATGAGTCCGACCAATTTTTCCTCGATGCCTGGATACTGATCGGTGTCTTTCAATTCGATGACAAAGCGGATGTCGTCTTTCATCTCTTCAATCACTTCTTGCAACGTCGGGATTTTATATGCTTCTTCTTCATCCCTGCGGCCATCGGCGACTTTCTTGCCTTTCTCTTCATTCGCGGTCAGCTCTTTTAATTCGGCCAAAGTATAATCTTTTATTTTCCCGACCGCTTCCGTCGTCCGTTTCACGTCATCGTCATGCATGACGATCAGTTCTCCGTCCTTCGTCAAATGGACGTCAAGTTCGACATAATCCGCATTTAGGTCTTCTGCGAGTTCGAAAGAAGGCAGCGTGTTTTCCGGTTCATATGCCGAAGCGCCCCGATGCGCAATGATCAGGAAGCCTTCCTCAGGCATCGGATTATCCCATTCATTTCCGATATTGCAGGCGGATAATAAAACCGATGTACTCATAATCCATAAAAGCTTTTTCATAAAAAATTCCTTCCAATGTAAAAAGTCCGCACGGGGCGGACTTTTTAATGTTAATTCCCAAACAAATCGGCAATGACTTCTTCAACAGCCGCTTTGCCTTGATCAACACAGTCCGGCAGTCCGACACCGTCATAAGAGGCGCCTGCCAATTTGACGTTCGGAAATTCCCTTTTCAGTTCTTCGCGGGCATTGTCGATTCGTTGGCGGTGGCCGACCCGGTATTGCGGGCGGTCCTCCTTGAACCGTGTGATGACCGTGAAGTCGGGCTTGCCTTTGATCGTAATGATTTTTCCGAGGTCTTCGAGGACGATCCGCTCGATTTCATCATCCGGCAAATCGACGATCGCGTCTTCCCCTACCCGCCCGACGAACGCTCGCAGAAGGACCTTCCCTTCCGGCGTCGTCGTCGGCCATTTCCGATGTACCCATGTGCAAGCGGTAATGGAGTAATCGCCGCTGCGGGAAACGAGGAAACCTGTTCCTTCCGTATCCTGGACGATGTGCTCTTCTGGAAAGGCGAGTGCCACTGTCGCAACGGATGTCGTATGGATTTCCTTCAACCCTTGCAGCAGTCCGTGGGGAGCGAACAGTTGGCTTGCCGCCATATGACCGGTCGTCAAGATGACGGAGTCGGCCACAATCGTTTCTCCGGTATTCAGTTCCAGGACGGTTTGATTCCCCTGCTTGGAAATAGTTTCGATGCGGATCCCTTTCCGCACCGTTCCCGGATCCAACTGCTGTTCCGTTGCCTCGACAATCGATTCAAGGCCGTTCCGGAGTGAATGGAACGCCCCCTTTGGGGAAGCGCCATGTCCGTCTTTCTGCGGCACTTGCTTCGGCGTCGTCTTTTTCATGCCAAGGATGAGGCTGCGATGTTTCTTTTCCACTTCGTAAAATTGCGGGAACGTCGACTGCAAGCTCATATGGTCGATGTCACCTGCATAAACGCCCGATAACAGCGGCTCGATGAGGTTTTCGACGATTTCCGCTCCGAATCGGCGACGGAAGAAGTGGCCGAGTGACTGGTCCCCTTCCACGCCTGAACGCGGCAAGACGAAATCCCCTGCCGCCCTCAGTTTGCCTGCCAATGAAAACAGGTCCGATTTCAGAAACGGGCCGACCTTCGTCGGGATGCCCATGACGGAGCCGCCCGGAATCGGCTGCAACCGGCCATTCACGAGGATATAAGCCTGTCCCGTCGCATTCCGCACAAGGTCTTCGCCGATGCCAACGTCCTTCGCGAGCGTATCCATGCTTTTCTTTCGGATGAGGAAACTATCCGGTCCCCGTTCGATGACAAAGCCATCACGGCGAACTGTCTGGATTTTCCCGCCCAGTCGATTCGTCGATTCGATCAGCGTCACTTCAATCGGCAAGTTTTGTTCACGGGCCGCTTTTTGCATATAGAATGCCGCGGAAAGCCCGGTGATCCCTCCACCGACGATGACGACTCTCTTCTTTTTTTCACTCATCTCATCACTTCCTAGCTGCCATCAGGCTTCCTTCAATTGTTCAAGGACTGCATCCGCCATTGCACTGATGAAAAGCGGGTCCGTATTCGGCATTGCCGGACGGTAATATGCTGCACCGATTTCATCGCATACGACTTTACACTCATGGTCGTTGTCATACAGGACTTCCAAATGGTCCGAAACGAAGCCGACCGGTGTATAGACGAATGCTTCGTAGCCTTTCTCTTCATGCAGGTCGCGCGTCAAGTCTTGGACGTCCGGTCCGAGCCATGGCTCGCCTGTCTGCCCTTCACTTTGCCAGCCGACTGCATATTGTTCGACTCCCGCCGCTTCCGCAATCAATTTCGCTGTCTCTTCCAATTGTTCCGGATACGGGTCTCCGAATTGCTTGATCTTTTCAGGCAAGGAGTGCGCCGAAACGACGAGGCACGCTTTTTCACGTTCTGCATCGCTCATGCTTTCATACGTGCCGCGGATTTTATCGGACCAGTATTCGATGAACTTCGGCTGCTTGTACCAGCTTTCGACGGACGTCATGGAAACGCCATGCTTCTCGGCTTCTTCCTTTGCCCGTTCATTATATGATTTAACGGAGAATGACGAATAATGGGGTGCCAAGACGATCGATACCGCTTCTTTGATTCCGTCAGCTTCCATTTGTTCCACTGCTTCCTCAACGAATGGCGTAATATGTTTCAAACCGACATAGACTTTGAATTCAATCTCATCCTGTATCGCATTCAAACGGTCGCCAAGCGCGTTCGCCTGGTTTTCCGTAATTTTCGCGAGAGGAGAGATGCCGCCAATCGCCTGATAACGTGCTTTCAGATCTTCCAATTGTTCCGGTGCTGGCGGACGACCGCGCCGGATATGCGTGTAGTACGGTAAGATATCCTCTTCCTTGTATGGCGTTCCGTACGCCATGACTAAAAGTCCCATTTTTCTCTTTGTCATCAGTTGCACCTCTTTGGAATGTATTTACCCGATTTATTTGCGAAGCTGTGCGCTATATTCGTGAACGAATTCTGTCAAACGTTTCAACGTTGCCGGCTGGACTTCAGGGAAGACGCCGTGGCCAAGGTTGAAAATATGGCTGCCGTGCTCGACACCCTGTTCAACGATCACTTTCGCACGCTCTTCGATAATGTTCCAATCTGCGAGAAGCAATGAAGGATCCAAGTTTCCTTGCAATGTTTTCGTCAATCCTCTTTCCCCGGCTTCCTTGATTGATAAACGCCAATCCAAGCCGACGACATCGACTGGAAGGTCATGCCATTCGTTCGCCAAGTGGCTTGCCCCTACGCCGAATGTGATCAATGGCACATTCAATTCGCGAAGCTCGTTGAAAATACGTGTCATGACAGGTTTGATGAATATCCTGTAATCGGAGACGTTCAATGCGCCTACCCAAGAATCGAATACTTGAATTGCTGCCGCTCCCGCTGCAACTTGGGCTTTGATCGATGTAATGATCGTATCCCCTAATTTATCCATGAGCGCAAACCACGCTTCTGGCTCCGACACCATGAAAGACTTCGTCAAGTTATAGCTTTTCGACGGACCGCCCTCGATCATATAGCTTGCGAGTGTGAATGGCGCACCTGCGAAGCCGATTAACGGCACATTCAATTGCTCTTTCAAGATTTTGATCGTATCGATGACGAACGGGATGTCGTCCTCTGGCGAAAGCTCCCCAAGATTATGGACGTCCTGCACCGAACGGACCGGATTCGAAATGACTGGGCCGACACCCGCTTTTATTTTCACGTCCACTCCGATTCCCGGAAGCGGCGTCACGATATCCTTATATAAAATCGCTGCATCGACATTGTATTGGTCGACAGGAAGCTTTGTCACGTAAGCGCAAAGCTCCGGCTGATGCGTAATTTCTTCTAATGAATACTTCTCCTTGATTTTGCGGTATTCAGGCTGAGAACGGCCCGCCTGCCTCATGAACCAAACCGGCGTATGGTCGATTTTTTCTCCTCTAGCAGCACGAAGCAGTGTATCGTTAAATGTTGTCATAAATCGATTCCCACTTTCTTTATAATAATTATCGAAGTTCACATATTCGCTTTCAAATATAGACGTTTCCTTATTGAATGTATAGTGATTGGCCCCATTTGTCATCAAATTGTACTCATATTTCGCGCACGCCGCCATCATTTAGACAATGTTTGTTTTAATTGTCCCGTTAAGGGAAAATATGAGTAGCACTCATCCATTAAGGAGGTTTTGGGAATGTATATGTATTTGACTACCGGAACGAGGGATTTCATGGAGAAGCTTCAGGCCCGCCATGCGGATAAGGGGATGATTCTCATGCATGGCGGCGGCCAATCGCTCCTTTTGCACGAAACAGACGGGAAGAAGTCTGTCTTCCAGACACCGCGCAGATATGAAGTGGTCAGCTCTGCCGGGGAATTGAAGGAAGAAGGCTATTTCGTCTTCAATAGCGTTCCGGTCACGGATGAAGGGCGGCCTGTCTTCGAACACCGTTTATCCACAGACACCGGCCGGATTGAATGTCAGAAAGGGTTCACCGCTTTCCGTCTGTTGCGACCGCTCGATTCGGACACATATATCGTCATGACCGAATGGGAGGATGCGTCCGACTATGATCGCTGGAAGCATTCGCAGGCGTTCAAGGAATCACCTCAATCGCTCGACATGAATGCATTTGCAGGCAATACGACGCATATTTTTGATAGCGCATCCTATATTACGACGTATATCGCGAAAATCGATGACAAGGCTTAATCGTTAACTGCATTGCGGCCCCGCAAGCGTATTGTTATAATTGTGAATATAAATAATGCGTTTCGAGAGGGGTAATCAAGTGAATAAGCTGCTGTTCGAGAAGTTGGATATCGCTTATGAAGAAATGGTCGTCATCCGCAGACATCTGCATATGCACCCGGAATTATCATTCAAAGAGGAAAAAACCGCGCAATACATCCATGATTTTTACGTAGATCTTGGCGTCGATGTTCGTTCAGGCGTCGGCGGCAACGGTGTAGTTGCCCGTGTCAAAGGGGCTCGTCCCGGGAAAACGGTCGCTTTGCGCGCCGATTTCGACGCATTGCCGATTCAGGACGAAAAAGATGTCCCTTATAAATCGACAGTGCCGGGCGTCATGCACGCTTGCGGACATGATGGCCATACAGCGGCATTGCTCCATTTGGCGAAAGCGATTCATGAACTGCGGGAAGACCTCGCAGGCGAATATGTCTTCATTCACCAGCACGCGGAGGAGTTTGCGCCGGGCGGGGCCATTTCAATGATCGAGGATGGCTGCCTGGACGGTGTAGATGTCATTTTCGGCACGCATCTTTGGTCGCTCATCCCCTACAAAACTATCGAATATTTAACAGGACCAGTCATGGCGGCTGCCGATCGGTTTGAAATTACGATTCAAGGCGCAGGAGGCCATGGAGCGGCGCCGCACCAGACGAAGGATGCCATCGTCATTGGCGCGCAGCTCGTCATGAACTTGCAACAGCTCGTGTCCCGCCGCGTGGATCCAATTGAGTCTGCTGTTTTGTCTGTCGGTTCATTCGTTGCGGACAACGCATTCAACGTCATCGCCGATTCTGCAAAGCTTGGCGGCACGGTGCGCACATTCAATCCCGACGTCCGCGACATGATGGAACGGGAAATGGCACGGGTCGTGAAAGGAACGGCACTTGCCAACGATTGTGAAATCCGGTTCGACTATTTCCGCGGCTATCCTGCCGTCGTCAACCATAAAGAAGAAACCGAGTTTTTGAAAGACATTGCCGAATCGGTTCCTGGCGTCGAGCATGTCGTGGAAAGCAAGCCGCAAATGGGCGGAGAAGACTTCGCTTATTATTTGGAAAAGGTGCCTGGTACATTCTTCTTCACAGGTGCCCAGCCAGCTGAAACATATCCTCATCACCACCCGAAATTCGATTTCGAGGAACAGGCAATGCTGCTTGCCGCGAAAACATTAGGCGCTGCGGCGTTGGGTTATCAAGCTGAATAAATATCTTCATCCCCCGTTTACTGACGGGGGATTTTTTAGTAGTATTGTACTTTTTATCGGATAGTTCTAATTATTCATTTAAAATACTTGTTTTTCTAATTTATTATCCTATAATACTAGTGAGGGATGAGGTGGAAAAAATAGGATAGGGAGAGATTGATTTGACTGAATTCGAACCAAGGTATTATCTATCGCTTGATACCCTTATGTTACAACCGAAGAAAGAAGGCAATAAAATTTTCACGAGGGTTGTTGAAAGGGACAGGATTGTGACTGTTCCCAAAAAGCCGATACATATTATAACAGCATCATGTACTTACTACGGTTCCAGTTATGCGACCGCCATGAGTACATCCAAGCGGTTATTCGGGGAAAATAAGCAGAAGGCGCCTTTTCTGTTGGCAAATGCTTTCGGCATTCCATTCATCTTCCTTCCGACGTTGTCACCTTTATCGGATCAAAATGTATGGATTTCCGTCCATGCAATCGATTTTTACGATGAGGATGGACTAGGGACTTTCGTCGTGTTGGAAAATGGAGAAAAGTATCACTTGGATATTTCGGAAACGACGATGAACCGGCAATACGCTTTGGGAAAATTGCTCGAGCGAAATTTCCTGAAAAGGCAGAAGAGCTTCCATTCTTCTTTACGGTTCCCGCCTAATGGCCCGTCAACTGATTACCCGACTTTGTAAAATACAGTTCCAATAATTCTTCCGTCCGGTTGCGGAGCCGGACATTCAAATAGCGGCGGTGATCTTCATAGCCGCCATTGATGAAAATGTATTCCGTGAACATACTATCCCTCGTTTTCCGGATTACTTTCATATTATTGCGTCGCAAATAGAATGACGTTTCCTGCAGTTCGCTTTGGACTTGCTTCACCGTATTATCGACAATTTTCAAGTAAGGCCCCTTTAACTTGAACGGGCCTTTTTCAAATAACTCGCGGTCCCGCTGCAGTACAGTGAGGACCATCGGCAAGTAGATCATGTTTTCGAAATGAGGCAATGCCTTCGCCGGAATTAAAGGCATTACGGTTTCCTCCCTTCAAAAGGAACATTTGTTCCCATTATACCTGTTTCATTTCTTGAAAGCAATATAGCGGGGAAGGTAATTTTTGTTTAAGCATGAAAAAACTGCCCGATAATTTACCGGGCAGTTTCAGTCTGTGGAGATTTTATTGTAAATAAACGTTATTTCTGGTCTTCCATATAATAAACGGAGTTCACTTTCCAATCTCCGCCCTCTTTTGAAAAGACAGTCACTTGCCTGCCATCTCGTTTCGTCTCCAAGCCGGTGGACTTCTGTTTCATCTTCGTCACCAAGTTGGCAAATACTTGGGATTCGCCCGTCTCTTCGTCAAATTTCACGATTGTAATATCCTTGGCCTCACGGGACAATTCATATTCGTCAAATACGCTTTCGATATACTCGCGTTCTTCATCCAAATTGAAGCTTTTGGGCTTCTCGGAAAGCGTGCTCATATATTCATCGAGGTCCTGGTTGTTGAATGCATGGATATACGTGTCGAATGATCGGATGATCAGGTCTTTCTCTTCCGCCGGCACGTTTGCAGCCTCCTCGATTGTGCCGCCTGTCAAGTTGAAGCCTACTTTATTTTCATCCACGCCGTGATCGATCGAACCGAATTCGCTCGGAGCCTCCCCATCATTCACCGAACCGTGGTTCGATGCATCTTCCTTTTTCGAACACGCGCCAAGGATGAGCACGAGGATGAGCATTGAGAAAACAAGCATTTTTTTCATTATTTTTCCTCCTGTACGGTAAAAGGGACCTTCCAAATAGGAGGCCCCTTTTAGTATAACATCACTTCACTTCAACCCAGCCGTTTTTGATTGCTGTGACAACCGCTTGTGTACGGTCGTTGACACCCATTTTCTGCAATATGCTCGAAACATGGTTTTTCACCGTCTTTTCGGAAATGAAAAGCGTTTCCCCGATTGTCCGGTTGCTTTGCCCATCTGTCAACAGCTGCAGAACTTCGCATTCGCGCTTCGTCAATAGATGAAGCGGGCGGCGGATATCATTTTGTTGGAAAGATCCTTTATGTTCGCGCTCGCTCAGACGGCGGAATTCGGATACAAGATTATGCGTCACTTTCGGATGCAAATAAGATCCGCCTGCCGCAACAACTTTGATTGCTTGTACAATCGCGTCCGCGTCCATTTCTTTCAGCATATAACCGAGCGCGCCTGATTTCAAAGCGTGTGACACATATGATTCATCATCATGGATGGAGAGCATGATCACTTTCGATTCCGGAAACTCATTTTTGAGCACTTCCGTTGCTTCCACTCCGTTCATTCCCGGCATATTAATATCCATCAAGACGACGTCCGGTTCAAAGCGGCGGTATAGCTCAACCACTTCACTGCCATCGTCTCCTTCACCCACCACTTCAAATGAGTCTTCAAAATCCAGAATCCTCTTAACTCCTTCACGGAACAGCTGGTGGTCATCTACAATTAAAATTTTTGTCATATTCATTTCCCTCCCAATACCCTATTCAATTATATTTTCTTGTAACGGAATACGGAATAAGACAGTTGTGCCATTGCCAATGGCAGACATTATTTTCATCTCGCCTTTTAGCAGTTCTACGCGCTCCCGCATCCCTATAATGCCAAATGATTTATCTTTAGTTTGACTCGGGTCGAACCCTTTGCCATTATCCTTCACGACAATGTTCATTGTATCACGAAGCCACTCGACTTTCACCCAAACATCTCTTGATTTTCCATGTTTAAGTGCATTTGAGATGCATTCCTGGACGAGACGGAAAATCGCCACCTCGATACTCGATTCGAACCTCTTCTCTGTTCCATTATTTATGAAGTGGATCGTGACGCCTTTTTCATATTCCATCACCGTCGAAGAATATTTTCGGAGCGTCGGAATCAATCCAAGGTCATCCAATGCCATTGGACGGAGATCATAGATGATGCGTCGGACTTCAAGAAGGGCATTCCTGACCATTTCCTTCAATTGGTTCAGTTCGGATAATGCGGCATTTGGGCCTCTTTCGGTAAATGTCTTTTCAATCAGCCCTGATCTGAGCAGTACATTGGCAAGCATCTGTGCAGGACCGTCATGGATGTCTCGTGATAACCGTTTACGTTCCTCTTCCTGCGCCTGAATGATTTGAATGGCGAACTCCTGTTTCTGCCGGGCCGTCTCCAGAACTTCCCCGACCTTTTTCAAATCGGATGTCAAATATGTAATGACCGTGGTCACTTGATTGACAAGATGATCCGCCTTTTCAATCGTTTCCAAAAGGGCGACAATGCGCCGGTCCAACTCGTCCCGCCGAACGCGCAATTGCTTTTCTTCCATTCGGTTGATGGATAGCCTGACGAGTAAATCATTAGCAACCTCATACGCTTGGCGAACTTGTTCCTCAGAATAGTTCATGAAGTTCTTGGAAACATCTGCCAGTCGCCTTCGGGATTGCCGAGTCATATCCTCCAAATAGTCCCCTTCAGTGATTACCCGGGAAATATCCTCTTTGATGATAACGAGCTCAGTTTGCATCTCTTGGAAAGTTTGACGGCTTTGTTCACTTATAGTGAAAATGTCATTTTTGGATTGATCCATCACGTTGACCATATTGTCAAATATCTTTTCCAAATTCTGGATGTCCATCGTCTGTTCTGCCATCCCAACCCCTCCCTTCTGGAAAGCGATAAAACTAAACGTAGGCAATGTTGCAGTATTCCTTAATTCCTTATACACTTTATTATTATATCATCATAAAACTAATTGCGTATTAAGATTGTATTACAAGTGACAGGAGTGCTGCAAATGCGAGCGGATTACAAAACGGTCAAATTGTCCGGTGAAAGTGAAATCGAAATCAAGAAGTCGAGATTCCTCACTTACGTCAAGCGTGTAGAGACCGAGGAAGAAGCGCTCGACTTCATTCAAGACATCAAAAAGATGCATCATACAGCGACACATAACTGTTCAGCTTATATGATCGGAGAGCATGATCAGATCCAGAAGGCAAATGACGATGGAGAGCCTTCGGGTACAGCAGGCTTCCCCATGCTGGAAGTACTAAAGAAGCAAGGGTTGAAAGATACCGCTGTTGTCGTGACACGGTATTTCGGCGGAATCAAATTGGGTGGAGGCGGCCTGATCCGCGCGTATGGACGCGCAACTACCGAGGGGATTGCCGCCACAGGCGTTGTAGAGCGGAAGCTTCATGCGCTCATGAAAGTCTCCATCGATTATACGTTGCTCGGCAAAGTTGAGAATGAAGCAAGACAATCACCTTATCCACTCAAAGAGATCCTCTACGAAGAAGACGTCAGCTTGCTGCTCTATGTTCCAATAGGGGAAACTGAGACATTTAGTAGCTGGATGACTGAATTGACAAATGGGCAAGCTGAAATTTCAGAAGTCTCGACTTCTTTCCTTGAATTCGATTTGCGATAATAGTATACGACTAAGGAAATTAATAGTATAATGGTGAAAGTTGACGATTCATTGTATATTCTGCGGATTCCATACATGTTTGCGTCAATTTTCCGTTTTTCGAGGGACATTAAATTTGCTTGGGAAGAATCCTTAGCCAATGGTGGAGGCCAATACAAGCCATGAAAAGAAAAGATTATAAAAAATTTAAAAAGAAGACATCCAAAGCGAGGCTCGCGATTAAGATCGGGCTGTTAGTTTCGTTCACTGCCTTGCTTGCAACTGCAGCTTACGGCCTTTCATTGAAACAACAAGCGGAGCAGGCAGTCGATAGGGCGTATGAGGCAGTTCCTGAAACAAAGAAATCGGGGGGCAGGGCCGAGGCGAAAGTGGAACCCTCGAAGGATAATGTGTCCCTTCTATTAATAGGGGTGGATGACAGCGAGAAGAGAATGCAAGGGGACAGCCATAGCCGTTCCGACGCCCTTCTTGTCGCCACGTTCAATCCTGAAGAGAAATCCGTGAAACTATTGAGCATCCCGCGTGATTCATATGTTTATATCCCCAAAGTCGGATATAAGGATAAAATCACCCACGCCCATGCATTCGGCGGAACTCATGCCGCAATTGAATCGGTTGAAGAAATGCTCGATATCCCGATCGATTACTATGTGAAAATGAACTTCAATGCGTTTATCGAAGTCGTTGATGCACTTGGCGGTATTACAGTCGACGTTCCGTATAATAGACTTGAAAAAGATGAAAACGATAAAAACACGATTCAATTGGTTAAAGGCCAGCAACAATTGCTGGACGGCAGACATGCGCTCGCATTGGCGCGTACTCGTAAGCTTGACAGTGACCTCGAGCGTGGAAAACGCCAGCAGGAGATTTTACAGGCGATCATCAAAGAAATGGTATCTGTGAAATCCATTACGAAATATGGCGACGTCATTGAAGCAGTCGGCGATAATATGAAAACCGACATGACGTTCAAAGAAATGACTTCCTTCTGGGAGTATGCAAAAGGCGGCATGCCTCAAATCGACACAATCAATTTGCAGGGCTATGACGATTGGTCGACAGGCGTCTATTATTATAAGTTGAACGAAACTGATTTAGCGAACGTGAGCCAGCTGTTGAAAGCCCATCTTGGATTGATTCCGGATTCGTCCTCGTTGACCGATAGTTCAAGTGTCATCGGGACAGCGGATGAAACTGCTGAAGGCAGCGATGATTATTAAATAGAAATCTCACATCCCGGCTGGGTCCGGGATGTTTTTTTATTAAGCCAAAGGTCCCGAAATGACCATATATCTTGGGAAATGATCGATATATTCCCCCGCACCAAAAAAGGTGATATGCGAAGTGTCGCATATCACCTTTTTGTTATAATACATTCATTTATTTTCCTATCATACGAACCAAATTCAATAATGGCCGGTAATTCGTTCCTGCAAGACCGATGATTTCGACGAACAGCTCAATTGCGATGAGCATGACGGCAATCAGTACGATCGCGCCCCAGACAGTCGCTTGTGAAAATAGCACTGCAGCTACGCCGAAAAGGATAGCCAGTCCATAGATGATCAGGACAGTCTGTCTGTGAGAGAAGCCTGCACGGAGTAGACAGTGGTGCAAGTGCGATTTGTCCGGTGCTGAAATCGGCTGCTTCATCCGCACCCGGCGAACGATTGCGAAGAATGTATCGGAAATCGGTACACCAAGCATAATAATCGGGATAACGAGTGACACAACCGCGACATTCTTAAAGCCTAACAATGCCAATACTGAAATCATGTAGCCGAGGAACAGTGCCCCGGTATCCCCCATGAAAATCTTTGCGGGATGGAAATTGTAGAACAAAAATCCGAGTGTGCTCGCAGCCAAGATGGCAGCTGTCGCTACAACGAATACGTCGCCCATGATCACAGCCATGACCGTGATGGAAATAAGTGCGATCGTGGAAACGCCCGCTGCAAGACCATCTAAACCATCAATGAGATTGATAGCATTTGTAATGCCGATGATCCAAAGTATCGTAATCGGGATACTTAAATACCCAAAGTCAAACGGGCCGAAAAATGGCAAGTTAATGAATTCAATTTGTAAACCGCCCCATGTCACGACGACGATTGCCGCAGCCAGTTGGCCGATCAGCTTCGCCTTGGCGGTGATTTCAAGCATATCATCGAGGAAGCCTGTAACAATTATGATAATGGCTCCAACAAGGATTCCGACAGCGTGCTCATCTGAAGGACGAAGTAAAAGATAACCGACGACAAAAGCGCCGAAAACCGCTATCCCCCCGATACGCGGCATGACGGATGCATGCACCTTCCGATAGTTCGGATGATCGACCGCCCCGATACGGAACGCGAATTTTATGACAAGTGGAGTCAGTATGATGGAAGCTATGAATGCAGCAGCCATTGCAAGAAATAACATGTCCTTCCTCCCTGTAAATGACAATAATTTAGTTAGCCACAAGTATTATAGCACAGCTGTCAATGGAAAGCATCCCAAGTTCGTGAAACTAGGCACTCGAGACTACTATACCCGGTTAGCAAAGGGCGAATCCTTCCAATTTCTTATCAAGGTAGTCTTTTCGTTTATAGTTTGATAAAATAGAACTTGTATCCTTTAATAGAAGGATGAGAAAAAGGAGCGCCAATTATATGTTATCAATTTTCAAACGTTCAAATCAAACGAGCGAAAGGCAACTTCGCAAATATCGCAAAGTTGTCCGTCACATAAATGACTTGGAATCAAAATATGAAACATTATCAGATGAAGAGCTTGCCCATATGACAGAAGTATTCAAAGTGCAAATCCAGGAGGGCGAAAACGTTCAAGCCATCCTCCCAGACGCATTCGCCGTCGTCCGTGAAGCATCGAAGCGGGTATTAGGCATGCGTCATTTTGACGTTCAGCTGATCGGCGGCATGGTATTGGCTGAAGGCAATATCGCGGAAATGCCGACAGGTGAAGGAAAGACGCTTGTCGCTTCCCTTCCCTCCTACTTGCGGGCGCTTGAAGGAAAAGGTGTTCACGTCATTACAGTGAACGATTATCTCGCTAGACGGGACTACAATCAAATCGGACAGATCCACCGTTTCCTCGGATTGACGGTCGGCTTGAACGTTCCGATGATGCAAGGACCTGAAAAACAGGATGCCTATATGGCAGATATTACGTATGGTGTCGGAACCGAGTTCGGTTTTGATTACCTCCGCGATAATATGGTTCAGCATACTTCCCAAAAGGTGCAGCGCCCCTATCACTTCGCCATCATTGACGAAGTGGACAGTGTCTTGATCGATGAGGCGAAGACCCCATTGATCGTCGCAGGGAAAATGCAGGCTGATCCCGATCTTCATTTCATCGCCGCCAGACTCGCGAAGCGATTCAAAAAAGGCGTCGATTTTGAATTTGATGATGAAACAAAAGCGACTTCACTTACGGAAGCTGGAATCGAGAAAGTGGAGAAGGCGTTCGGCATCGACAATCTTTATGAGCTTGAACACCAGACACTCTATCATTATATGATTCAGGCCGTCCGCGCCTACGTCATCTTCAAACGCGATGTCGACTATATCGTGAAGGATGAAAAAGTCGAACTTGTCGACATGTTCACCGGCCGGATCATGGAAGGCCGTACACTTTCGGATGGACTTCACCAGGCGATCGAGGCGAAGGAAGGTTTGCCGATCACTGATGAGAATAAGGCCCAAGCGCAAATTACGATCCAGAACTATTTCCGGATGTATCCGAAGCTTAGCGGCATGACAGGTACAGCGAAGACACAGGAGAAGGAATTCCGTGAAGTGTATAACATGGAAGTCATCCAAATCCCGACGAACCGTCCTCGTGCGCGCATCGACTCTCCGGACCGGGTATATCAGACAATCGAACAAAAATACGAAGCGGTTGCGAAAGAAGTGGCGGAGCGCCATCAGAAAGGGCAACCGGTCCTCGTTGGAACGACTTCCATTCTACAATCTGAAAAGGTTGCGGAGTATTTGGATCGCGAGAATCTTGACTATCATTTATTGAACGCGAAAAGTGTCGAGCAGGAAGTGGATCTCATTTCCCAGGCTGGCCAAATGGGCCATATAACAGTTGCGACAAATATGGCGGGACGCGGAACGGATATCATGCTTGGCGAAGGGGTCGAGGAAATCGGCGGCCTATTCGTCCTAGGTACGGAAAAGCATGAAAGCCGCCGGATTGACAACCAGCTGCGCGGACGTTCCGGACGTCAAGGGGATCACGGTGAAAGCCAATTCTTCATCTCGCTTGAAGATGACATGTTCAAACGTTTCGCAAAGGATGACCTGGAGAAATTCAGCAAAAAGGTTGTCGTGGATGAAGAAGGGCTCGTGCAAAATACCGATGTGAACGAACTTACTGAACGGACGCAGCGGATTGTTGAAGGCGCCCACTTCTCCATGCGTGAATACAATTTGAAACTCGATGATGTCATCAACGATCAGCGCGGCGTACTTTATTCGCTGCGGGATAAAGTGCTTGAGCGCGAAAACCTTCTTGATCAATTGAAAACAATGGTATCCGAAGCGGTGGAATTCGTCGTCTATGACAGCTGCCCGGAACACGAAACTCCGGATAACTTCGATTTCGATCGAATTGAACGCACGATGGACGGATTATTATTGGAGCCGGTCGCGCTTCCACGCAATTTGGAGAAGCCTGCCGACATTTTGAAGCTTTATGAAGAGCCGGTTGCCGACCTGTTTGCGTACCTTGAAACGTTCGCTGAAAATGAACAGGTGAACGAGATCATCCCGCAAGTGATGTTGAGCCATATCGATACGATGTGGGTGAAACATCTGGAGGTGATGGCGCGTCTTAAGGAAGGGATCGGATTGCGGTCATACGGCCAAGAGGATCCAATGCGTATTTATCAACGTGAAGGGCTGCAATTGTTCGGCACGCACTATCAGAAGCTGCGCAGGAATATCGCATCCGAAGTTATCGGCTTTATGAAGCTTATTTCACAACAACAGGAGGCCCAATAATCATGAAACTATTTAATTTATTCAAGAAAACCGAAAAAACGGGTTCTGATAGCACAATCGATTCTGAAGAAATTCTGGAAGGCAGTGCCCAATCAGAAGGCACAGATGAAGTGGAAACAACTCTTTCCCTTCATCCCCAGTGGGCGCTTTCACAAGAGCAGGAATACGTTTTCCGTTTCCTTTCAAATGAATTGGAGCCTTTG
The DNA here is from genome assembly GCF_042655825.1 of Sporosarcina koreensis. Taxonomy (NCBI): domain Bacteria; kingdom Bacillati; phylum Bacillota; class Bacilli; order Caryophanales; family Caryophanaceae; genus Sporosarcina; species Sporosarcina koreensis. The sequence continues at coordinate 49,475 of NZ_JBHSNP010000027.1, forward strand.
AAGCCGAACCAGATCTCCCTTTCCGGAATCGACATCGATGTCGAACCGGCAAATGGAAACTGGTTAGTCAAAGCATTTTTCAGGTCTTCACTGGAACAGCCAATTACGATTGGCCCCGTGGAATTATTGCTATTGGATGGAAATGGCGAAGTAATCGCTTCCCAGGAATTCGATTTGAACGAATTAGGCGAACTCCCGGCCCGAAGTGCACGTCCATGGGTGTTCGTTTTCGAGAAAACGAATACGTTTGTAGAGCAGCCTCCCAAGGAAAATTGGAAACTTGCATTTAATGTCCAGTCTATGGCACCACATAGACTTGAACTTGATAAAGCATGGGAAGAGGGACTTTCTACTGAGCAGAAAGATGCACTCGCTAAAGTTGTTGAACAGATGCCTAAATTAAAGCCACGCGAGGTCAACTTCGCCGGCTTCCAAGTAAAGCAGCAGGATGACAAGAGCATTTCAGTATCCCTCTTCATCCGTAACGGACACTCCAAGCAGATCAGCGTCGAAACGCTGCCGCTTGAATTGTTGGATGCCACTGGCGATATTGTTGCACGTGGTTCGTTCAATTTAGGACCACTTGAAGTGAAGGCGAATACATCTAAGCCTTGGACATTCATTTATCCGAAAGAAATGGTTCAAAAAGAAAATCCGGATTTCTCTAAGTGGATTATCCGAGTTCCTCAATAAGTAAAGAAAAAAGAAGCTTCGACCGCGCTGTCGAGGCTTCTTTTTTTGGCGGGTGAACAAGTATCCTTTGTTGAAATCACAAATTAAAAAGCAGATTCCGAATTGGGAATCTGCTTTATGATAAAGTGTTTAACATTTATTTAGATGCAACTTCTGTAATTCCATTGATCCGTTTAGCGCCGACATAACGCTTGCCCCAATAGTGCGGGTCATTGAGCTTATCGACTTTAACGCCTTTGGATGATGAGGCATGTGCAAACTTTCCGTCGCCGATATAGATACCAACGTGTGAAACCCCTTTGCCCCTTGTATTGAAGAATACCAAGTCGCCAACAGCCAAGTCACTTTTTGCAACTTTTTCACCTGACGTATACATTCCGGATGCCGTACGGGACAGATTGACTCCATGCTGCTTGAATACGAATTGGACATACCCTGAACAATCAAAGCCTGCTTTGGATGTCCCGCCGTAAACGTACTTAATTCCTTTAAGACTAGTGGCGGTTGCAGAAATTGAAGCTGAATCGGATGAGGATGCTTCAGCTTGACCTATCATTGGCGTGAACAATAAGGCAAAGACAATTGCAAAGGATGCAACAGGCTTTTGCATGCGTGAAAATATTCTCATGTATGATCCCCCGAATTTTTATTTATCTGTATCTTTCATCTGAGACTACTTTACCATGTACTATGCTCGTCCAATATTACAGTTCGGTAACAGAAACATTACAAAAAACCTTCATATTTCTCCTTTGAAACATTCTTGTCATTTTTCTCCCCATATTAAAAAGCCGCACCCCTTTTATCAAGGGATGCGGCTATTCATTAAAATTCTAAGTCTGTAATGATTGTAACATTTCCATGCTCAAGGAGGTATGTGATCGTCCAGTCCGGATCGATTTTGCCTTCGAGCACTTTTTCGATGGCCGGGCGTTTTTTCTCTCCGAATGCGAGAAGGACAAGTTTTTTGGCGCTCATGATGGAGGCGATTCCCATTGTCAGCGCAGTGTTAGGGATCTTCTCGTCGTTTTCGAAGTATTGGCTGTTTACGCCGAGTGTCGAGTCCGTCAACTGGGCGACATGTGTGACGGAATCTTTTGGAGTTCCAGGTTCATTGAACGCGATATGACCGTTTTCGCCGACGCCCAATAGTTGGATGTCGAGTTTTGCGTCTTGCAATGCTTGCTCATAACGTTTGCATTCTTCCTCGAGGTTCTCAGCTGTGCCATCGGGTATATTCGTTTCTTTGAATGTTTTCTTATTGAATAGGTGTTCGTTCATGAAATATGCATAACTGTTCGGGCTGGATGCGGGCAAACCGACATATTCATCAAGATTGAATGTTGTCACATCCGAGAAGTCCAGCTCCGATTCCGTCAATTTTTTGTAGACGGGGATCATCGTACTTCCTGTTGCCAATCCAAGCACATGAAGTCGATTATGCTCAAGTTCTTCTTTTATCAACTGATAAAATTTTTCTGCTCCTTTTTCAGGGCTTTCCACTTGAATAAGTTTACATTTTTCCATCATTCTCAACCGACTTTCATTATAGATTTGGTCTTACTGTCTTATTGTAATTTCCAAAAACAGTATGGTCAATAAAACGGATAATTTTCACAAAAAGGTTGACCACACTTCTATTCCCTCTTCTTATCTACTAAAACCCATCACATTTCTCCAAACGTATATGTCTAATTTTTGAAGACGATGTGAACAAAATGTGGACTCTTTCGCCAATTGGAGATTCATAGGGATTTCCCTAATTCTCTAATTTTCCTCAATGCTTATGATAAAAGTATGAGATGCGCAACTTCAATCAATGCAGGAGGTGGAACGAATGGCTACAAACAAAACAAAGAAGAACCCGGTACAACAATCCGGAAATCCTGAAACCGGCATCAATCTTAAAGGGACTTTCATCTCAGTCATGCTGTTAGGTATCTTCATCCTAGTGACATGGTTCGGACTTTACGCACTTTTTTTATCAAGATAATGAGACTTGTTAGGAGGAAAACCAATGCATTTGCATAAATACGAAAAGATCTGGCTTACATTCGGATTGGGTTCGCTTGCACTTTTTCTAATCATCATCGGTTTCGCGGCTTTCTGGAAAGGGACGCATCCGATGAGCCATATCGAAACGATCGATCCGCAGAATGTCGAGGCGCATGAATCTTTCAAACCTGAAAATCTCGGCCTTCGTGAAGTGGCTGACGGAAAATATACAGTCAATATCGTCGCTTCAGCATTCAACTATGATTTCGGCACGGATGCGGACGGAAAGCCTGTCAAGAAGATCCGCGTGCCAAAAGGTTCCACTGTTTTATTCCAGATCACTACTAAGGACGTCGTGCATGGCTTCCAAGTTGCAGGCACGAATGTCAACATGATGGTCGAGCCGGGACATGTGAGCCGGCTTGAAACGGTCATGAAAAACGCTGGTGAATTCACTGTCGTCTGTAATGAATATTGCGGAATCGGCCACCATCAAATGTTTGCAACTGTGGAGGTGTTTGAGTAATGTTGAAAAACGTTCTGTTTCCGAAAAAGGAAGCGCGTCTATACATGGCTTTCATGCATGTGACATTCGCTTCATTGCTGATCGGCGGCCTTATGGGGCTCTTGCAGACATTGTCCCGCTCAGGGCAATTCCAACTGCCGTTCGGAATAAACTACTATACCATTTTAACGGTGCACGGTGTCATTCTAGGTTTGGTGTTGACTACATTCTTCATCGTCGGCTTCCAATTTGCCCTTATGGGGAAAACGGTCGGCATTTCTGACAAACAACGCAAATGGGGCTGGATCGCATTCTGGACGATGCTCGTCGGTACGATTATTGCAGCGATCACTATTTTGGTTGGTCAGGCGAACGTACTGTACACATTCTATGCTCCTTTGCGTGCACATGCTGCATTTTATATCGGATTGGCATTGGTCATTGTCGGCAGCTGGATCGCCGTGTTCGTCAACTTCCGTCAGCTGTACGTCTGGAAAAAAGCGAACCCCGGGCAGAAATCCCCGTTGCTCGCTTTCATGGTCGTCATCAATATGGCGATGTGGTTCATCGCATCCCTTGGTGTTGCAACATCCGTTTTAATTCAGTTCATCCCTTGGTCTTTAGGTTACGCAGCTACAATCAACGTGCTGCTGAGCCGTACGCTTTTCTGGTATTTCGGTCACCCGCTCGTCTACTTCTGGTTGCTTCCGGCATATATGGCATGGTACGCAATCATCCCGAAAATTATTGGCGGCAAATTGTTCAGTGACTCTTTGGCAAGGCTATCATTCATTCTTTTGCTTATGTTCTCGATCCCGGTCGGCTTCCACCACCAATTGACGGAGCCCGGAATCGATCCGACGTGGAAATTCATCCAAGTCGTCCTGACATTCATGGTTGTCATTCCGACATTGATGACGGCGTTCTCGATCTTTGCTACATTTGAAACGACTGGCCGACGGAAAGGCCATAAAGGGCTTTTCGGCTGGTTCAAGCATCTGCCTTGGAAAGACGTCCGTTTCCTTGCACCGTTCATCGGCATGGTCGCATTCATCCCTGGCGGCGCCGGCGGTATCGTCAACGCTTCCCACCAAGTGAACACGCTCATCCATAATACGATCTGGGTGACAGGCCACTTCCATTTGACGGTCGCAACGACAGTCATCCTGACATATTTCGGCATCGCCTATTGGCTCGTCCCTCATTTGACAGGAAGACGATTGACACCGAAGTTGAATAAACTCGGCATCATCCAAACGATTATTTGGACGGTCGGGATGACGATCATGTCGACAGCGATGCATATCCAAGGTCTTCTTGGCGGGCCGAGACGTTCGAATTTCTCGAACTACGCTGGCGGCGCGCAAGTCGATACGTGGATCAGCTATCAGATCGCACAAGCAGTCGGAGGAACGATCCTGTTCATCGGCATCATCATGATGATCTACATCTTTATCCAACTCGCATTCTTCGCCCCGCGCGGCGTACAGGAATTTCCGATTGCGGAAGAAGAGGTTGATGCAGAACCGACACCGAAAATCCTGGAGAACTGGTATCTGTGGATCGGGATTACGATTGCCCTTATTCTATTCGCCTATACAATTCCGGTCATCGATATTATCAAGCACTCCCCGCCAGGGTCGCTGCCATTTGACTGGCCGATTGGGCGGTAATTAATAAAGCCTTACACAATGGGAGTTCCCCGATGTGTAAGGCTTTTGTTTACTTTTACAAGGATGGGAGAAGCAGTTTCCCGCCTTTTCCATGCTTGCGGATCAGTTCATTGATTTCATCGACAGGGACGGGTCTGCTGAAGTAAAACCCTTGCAGTTCGGAGCAGCCGAACTGTTTCAAAAGATCCCATTGCTGTTTCGTTTCGACGCCTTCACCAATCGTTTGCAGTCCGAGCATTTCAGCAAGATGAATGATCGTCTGGACAATTCCGGAGCTTTTCGGGTCGTTTCCGAGCCCGTTGATGAATTGGCGATCGATCTTGATTTGTTGGATAGGAAAGTGTTGTAAATAAATGAATGCGGAATACCCTTTTCCAAAGTCGTCAATGGAAACGGAATAACCCATTTCCCTCAGGAGATTAATGCGGTTAGCGACAGCTTCCGTATCTTCCAAAGCGACGTTTTCCGTTATTTCCAGCACAAGGCTTTTCGGTTTGATGTTAGCCTCTTTAACGCATTTATCCAAATAGAACGGAAGATTATGATGCAGGAAATGCCTCGGTGATAAATTCACTGATACGGTAGCATTCTTCAATCCTTGCTCATTCCACTCCCGGATTTGGCCGGCCGCCTGCTTGATGACCCACTCCCCGATCGGCGTGATGAGCCCCGTCGACTCGGCAAGCTCTATGAAATCCCCAGGAAAAATAAGTCCGCGCTCCGGGTGTTGCCACCGGATGAGCGCTTCGAAGCCGCTCACTTCCCCCGTCCGGCAATTCACTTGCGGCTGATAATGCAGCTTGAATTCGTTCATATCGAGGCCTCTTCGCAAGTTCATCTCCGAAAGCATCGTCTCTTTCAGGAATGTATGCATGTCCGGATTATAGAGGTTCCAAGCTTTCCTGTTCGCTGCCTCTTTTCCGGATTGCAGCGCCATATACGCTGCCTGAACGCCGTACTTCACGTTCGTCGCATGCTCGGGATAAATGGAAACCCCGTAGCTGAACGTCATATACACTTCCTGTCCGCTTACATGCATCGGACGTTTCAATCGGTTGATGAGCCGCTCCACCCTAGTCATTTCGCATTCCAGTTCGCCTTCAAATGGCGTGAAAATGACGAAATGGTCGAATGCCAGCCTTGTGGTTTGTGCAGGATACGGGAATAGCGTCTTCAGACGGTTCGCCGTAATTTTGAGCATTTGATCCGCCCCGTCTGGTCCAAGCACGCTTTGCACTTCCGTATACTGATCCATCACAAGGTAGATGAACAATCCACGATGTCCTTCTTCTAACACCGGCAATAGATTCGTCACTTTTTCAGTGAATGAATACTGGTTGTCGAGCCCCGTCAAAAGATCGGTATAGGCTAGCTGATGGACGTGTTCTTCCACTTCGATGCGCTCCAGCCGATCGAAAATGAACGATAGCATGTCCGCTATGGACGCTGCTAGCACCCGGTCAAGATATGTCCACGTTCTAGGCTCTGTCGATTCACAGCAGACAACGCCGCCGATCCCCTTGCTTAAGATGATCGAGGCGTCAATAAGTGACTTTACTTCCCCGTCATCGTATGCAGGAAGCTGTATCAATTCCTTAGTGGCAGGATCTGTGGAAACGTCTGCAATCGCCAATATCCGTTTTTGCTGGACCGCTTCAAAATAAGACGGCAGCTCTTCGGCAAGGATCATTTCCCCTGATGTATGTGCGAATCTATTTTTATGTAAAATATTTTGCGCGGTCAAGCTCGTTCGATCATCATTGAATAACCAAATGCTCACTCGATCGCACGCCATTATTTTCGAGATGCGGATGCACAATTCTTCTAAGACAGGGGCAATCGATTGTCGTGAAAGGTCCGTCTGCTTCGCTTGCGTAAATATGAATTCCTGTTTTTTCTGCAGTTCTTCCAAGATCATATTGAGATCTTCATGGGAACGATTCATCGGACTTCTACAACCCCTTTCTGCTAACTATATCTACTACCCCTTTCTATCGACAAAATTCTAGGTTTATTGAGGGTAAAACCTATTTTTTTCATAATTCCTTTTTGTTCCTATGTGTTATAATGAATGAATAATCAATCATTATTTGCGAAGAAGGTGTCTTCGAATGAAATTAGAAGAAATGACGATGGAACAGATTTGGACCGAAATTGATGCGCAGCTGGGTGCCAATAATGGCCCAGTTGAAGGGATGAATGCGTCGTATTCATTCGACTTGTCCGGTGAGGACGGCGGCATGTATGGATTAAAATTTGCTGGCGGCGAGGCGGAGACGTTCCGTGGAGACCCAGGCGAAGTGGATTGTGCATTGAAGATGAGTGTCGGGGATTTCAAAAAATTGCTTGGCGGCAACTTGAATTCCACTGCTGCTTTCATGATGGGAAAATTACAAGTGAAAGGCAATATTGGCCTTGCACTGAAACTTGAAAATCTATTGAAGCAATACACCTTTTGATCGGTAACGAAACCGCTGTTTGCCACGTGCAGATTGGCGGTCTTTCTTTAAAACTTCCGGTTCTGGATACCAAACACCTAGACCAAGAGACACATGATCTTGTATTCTCTCGGTCTTTTCAATACCTAAAAATTTTAATCGGGCATAAGATGAGAATAAGTAACCATCTCTTTTTCAAGAAAAGCTTCCCTATTTCTTCAGAATGAATTAGTATAGTCATGTGTCTTGACAACTATCTTGATTACAAAGAAGAAGGAGAATACAAATGAAAAAGAATCGTCTATGGACATTGCAGTTTTCAACAGCTGCGTTTGTGTTGATCCCGGCAGCGGTCGGCATCAACTTCTTGGGGAAACTGTTTGCCGACGTGTTAAAACTGCCCCTATGGATCGATGCCATTGGAACTGTTTTGGCGAGTATGCTTGCAGGGCCTGTGGTCGGTGCAATTGTCGGTGTCGTTAATAATATCGTCTACGGCTTCACGACGAGTCCAGTCTCCTTCGTCTATGCCATCACCCAGGCCGCCATCGGCTTAGCGGTCGGAATCATGGCGTATAAAGGGTGGATTTCGAATGCCGGCAAAGCGATCGTCCTTGGGCTTGTCGTTGGATTCCTAGCAGCAACCGTATCGACGCCGCTTAATATCATGTTTTGGGAAGGGACGACTGGAAACATCTGGGGAGATGCATTGTTTGCAACGATGCTCGCGAAAGATATGCCGCTATGGCTCGCTTCGTTTGCGGACAGCATCGTCGTCGATGTGCCCGACAAAGTTGTCACTGTGCTGCTCAGCTTCTTGATCTTCAAAGGATTGCCGAAAAACGTGAAGCTCATGTATGACAACCAAGGAGAGATTGAAAGGTTATAAGCATTGCCTGCAGGAGGTGTCCGAATGAACAACATGACATTGTACGTCGGCAGGGATTCGCCGGTCCATCGGGTGGATCCATTGACAAAGCTATTATTCGTACTTCTTTCCATCACATCGACCTATATTTTATCGAATCATCTAGCCGTGTTCGGAATCCTTTTGTTCACATTTTGCATCCTGCTGATCGGCAAAGTGTTCAAATCCATTTTGCCGGTCATCGGGGTCAGCTTTTTGCTAATCGCATCCATCATCATCGTCCAAGGATTTTTCCATCCTGACCGGGCGACGGTCCTGTTCGAGATTGGCCCGATCGCCATTTACAAAGAAGGCTTTTTGATCGCGTTTCTGATCACGCTCAGGGTCGTCAATATGGTGGCCGCGTTCGGAGTGCTCATTTTGACGACGAAGCCGGATGATCTTGTGGAGGCGTTGATGCAGAAAGGCATGTCGCCGAAATTCGGCTACGTATTGCTCTCTGTATTGCAGATCATTCCGCAAATGATCGCATTGACCGGCAAAATTACAGATGCGCAAAGGGCACGCGGCATGGAAACGGAAGGCGGGATATGGATAAGATTCAAATCATTCCTTCCGCTATTGGGGCCCGTCGTACTGAATTCACTTACGGAAACACGGGAGCGGTCCATCGCGCTCGAAATCCGTGGATTCAATGCGAAAGGGAAACGGACGTTTTTGTATGAACAGGAAAACTATCGATATAGCATGCCTCTCAGAATTGCATTGATCGCCTTCTTTTTGGCAGTCATCGTTTGGAGGGTGATGTCATGAGTTTATTATGCGTGAAGAACTTGAAATATAAGTATCCGGAAAGCTCCAGTTTTGCGCTCGATGATATTTCATTCACAGTGGAAAAAGGCGAATTCGTCGGGATTGTCGGCATGAATACAGCCGGAAAGACGACATTATGTTATGCGCTGAGCGGACTCGTCCCCCACTTTTTCAAAGGTGCATATGGCGGCGATGTGTATATCGGCGACATGGACGTGTTGTCGCATGACATAAGTGAAATAACTGCAAGCGTCGGTCTCGTTTTTGAAAATCCTTTCTCGCAAATGACCGGCGCCAAGTTCACCGTCTTTGATGAAATCGCATTCGGCTTGGAAAACCAAGGGGTGCCGCGGGATGTCATGCATGAGCGGGTCCGTGAAAGTATGAAGCTGCTCGATATTGAAGGGCATCGTGAGAAGAACCCCTTTTCATTATCCGGTGGCCAAATGCAGCGGGTCGCCATTGCGAGCGTCATCGCCATGAAGCCTGATATCCTCATCCTCGACGAACCGACGTCCCAGCTCGATCCGGAAGGCGCGGAAGAAGTGTTTCGCGTCGTTGAAAAATTGGCGGCCGGCGGTATGACGATCATTATGGTGGAGCAGAAAATGGAGAAGCTTGCGGCATATGCAGACAGGATCCTGTTGATGCATGACGGGGAGCTGATAGCGGACGGGAAACCGAAGGAAGTCTTCTCACGGGATGATTTGCATGAATATGGCGTCGAACCTCCAGTCCATGTGAAAATCGCGCGTACTTTTAATCTGCGGAATGAAACGACAGGGCATTATCCGATTTCGTTGAATGATATGCCGATTGAGCGGGAAATTCGATTTCGTCCGGATGATAAAATCAGTTTGGCCAGCAAAACGACTGCGGAACTTATTGTCCGGAATCTTCATTTCAGCTACGAAAAAGGACAGGAAGTGATCCGCGGACTGAACGTTACGTTGAGCGGCGAGCCGATTGCAATCATCGGGCAGAATGGCGCTGGGAAAACGACGTTTGTCAAATTACTGAAAGCCCTGTTGAAACCGGACTCCGGCGAGATTGTATTGAATGGAGAGAGGACGTCCGAAACGACAGCCGCTCAACTGGCAGGAAGGATCGGACTCATCTTTCAAAATCCGAACGACCAGATTTTTAAGCATAAAGTGATTGATGAAGTGATGTTCGGACCTTTGAACATCGGCCAATCCAATGAGGAAGCGTTGACGAACGCAAAAGCGATGCTCAAGCTAGTCGGACTAGCGGATAAAGCGGAAGAGAATCCGTATGACTTGAGTCTCGCTGAACGGAAGATGGTCGCGATGGCATCGATACTTGCCATGGACACGGATATCGTCATTTTCGACGAACCGACGATGGGCCAGGATGTCCGCGGGAAAGCGAATGTGAAGGAAATCATCCATTCGCTTCATGAAGAAGGCAAGCTCGTCATCTGCATTTTGCACGACATGGATTTCGTTGCAGAAACATTTGGACGGACAATCATTTTCAGCAATGGCGGCATGCTGTTCGACGGCCCGACACGCGAGGCATTTGCTCAAGAGGAGGCATTGCGGCTCGCACGTGTCGAGCAGCCACATATTACGAAGATTGTGCAGCGATTAGGCTATGATCGGATTGTATTGAAGGAAACCGAACTTGTATAGTGAGGGGCTGTCGGGAATGTCAGGGGAAACTGATTTATTGCGGCAGCCCTCTTTTTGCTATAGGCGCGGAATCACTTACTTTGAGCGCGATACCACCGTCTTTGAGCGTGGGTTTACTCGCTTTGGGCGCAGGATCACCTACTTTGAGCGCGAAACTGCTCGCTTTAGGCGCGGGATCATCGTTATTGGGCGCGGGACCTTGCCAGCACTGTGTTTGTGGCTTATAATGAAGAAAGGAAATATTTTAACAAATACTGTGGAAGAAGAGTGACCGCCTTGTTCAAAGATCAGCGTTTTATTGATTATAATGCGTCAGGATTTCGGAAGGATCTGCTTTCGGGGATAACTGTCGGTATCGTAGCCATTCCACTCGGGATGGCTTTTGCAATTGCCTCGGGTGTCAAACCGGAGTATGGCTTGTATACGACAATCATTGCCGGTTTTTTAGTCGCCTTATTAGGAGGGTCCCGTTATCAAATTGCGGGTCCTACTGGGGCCTTCATCCCGATCCTTCTGGCAATCGTCCTTCAGTATGGCTATGAAGATCTTTTGATTGCCGGGTTTCTAGCAGGTATTTTCCTAGTGATCATGAGTTTGGCAGGCGTCAGCAATCTCATTCATTTCGTCCCCCGCTCCGTGACGATCGGGTTCACGTCGGGAATTGCAATCATCATTTTCACTGGGCAATTCGGGAACTTCCTTGGCCTATCAGGACTCGAAAGCAAAGAATTCTTCCATGAAAATATGATCGATGTCGCCAAGCATCTCCATACGGTGAATCTCTTCAGTGTGCTCACAGCGTTGGTCGGCCTAGCTTTGATATTCATTTTGCCGAAAGTCGCCCCTCGACTTCCGTTGCTGCTCTTCGCACTTATCATTCCAACTATTGTATCTGTCTTGTTTTATCCGGGGAAAGTGGAAACAATCGGAACTGCCTTTGGGGGTATTCCTCAATCGTTGCCTGGACTGCAAATTCCTAAAATCACATTGACAAAACTTGTAAGCCTTTGGCAGCCCGCTTTGATCATTGCTGCACTCGGCGCGATTGAATCGTTGCTGTCTGCGGTCGTTGCGGATGGAATGAAAGAGGGTCCGAAGCATGATTCCAAACGGGAATTATTCGGTCAAGGAATCGCGAACATCGTTTCGCCGTTATTCGGGGGCATTCCCGCAACGGGAGCGATTGCGCGTACGGCGACCAATATCCGTTCAGGCGCTGTCAGCCCGGTTTCAGGCATTGTACAAAGTGTTTTCGTATTATTGTTCATCTTGGTTTTCGCACCGTTTGCCTCATATATCCCATTGGCGGCGATGGCACCTATCTTAATGTTTGTCGCGTGGAATATGAGTGCCCGAAAAGCGTTTGTTCATATTTTAGAAGTAAGGTCGAGCGATTCGATCGTGTTGGTGACGACATTCCTGCTTACGATTTTCATTAATCTGACGGTTGCCGTCCAAATCGGAATTCTGCTCGCAGCCATATCCTTCTTGCGTAAAATGAGCGGCAAGCTTCATATCGTGCCGGATAAACTTTCCGATGTCGAAATTCATAAATTCGGAGACGATGTGTCCAAGTTCATCATTGAAGGGCCATTGTTCTTTGGTACGGCGAAAGTGTTTGAAGATAGGATGCCAACTCTCCTTTCACAGGATACTGCGAAGATCATTTTAGATCTGGAGCATCTCGCAATGATTGATGCAACGGGCGAGGCTGCCCTATCCGCATTATTGGACGGCGCCAGCAAAAAGAATGTTAGGATCATTGTTAAGAAACTGCCGAAAGAGAAGCTTTCCATGTTCAAAAAGAGCGGGTTGTATGACCGGATCGGCGAAGAGAATTTTTTCATGTGATGTTGAGAGGCGTTTTCTGAGTTTATGAGCGCATTTCCGGGTTTATGAGCGCGGACGTAGCGTTTATGAGCGCGATTCCGAATTTATGAGCGCGGACGCAGCATTTATGAGCGCGATTCCGAATTTATGAGCGCAGTACCGTTTTCAAGCAAAAAGCTGTCACCCATTTTCCAGGTGACAGCTTTTTATTTATTCCCCTATGCAACGACCTCTTTAACGGACTGTTTCTCTTCCGGTCTTCTTCGTTGAATAAACCAGACGATTGCAATGAGCAGGAGCCCAATGGCGCTTGTCGTCAGCTCAGGGATGATGAGCAGCAGACCAGCGGCAAATAGTACGAGCCGCTCCCAAATGCGGGCATCCCGTACGAAGTAGCCGATGACGGCGCTACTGACCCCGATCATCCCGACAATCGCAGTTGCGATGCCGAGTATGAGCTTCACCGGCGTAACATCGACGAAGACGAGAATCGGATTGTAGATGAAGACGTATGGGATGATGAAAGCGGCAATCGCTAGCTTTACAGCGGTCATACCGGTTTTGAACGGATTCGCCTTCGCTATCCCCGCCCCCGCATAGGCCGCTAAGCAGACCGGCGGCGTGATGTCGGCGACGATGCCAAAATAGAAGACGAACATATGGGCAGCGATCGGTGCGATGCCAAATTCATTAATGAGCGCCGGTGCCGCGATTGTTGCCGTGACAACATAGTTGGCCGTCGTTGGCAATCCCATTCCAAGCACAATACACGCGACCATCGTGAAGAATAGCGCCAAGATCAAGTAGCCGTTCGACAGGGCGATGATGCCGGAAGCGAATTTCGCTCCCAAGCCCGTCATGCTCACCACGCCTGCGATGATGCCGGCTGTCGCTACCGCCGCAATGACGGGCAGCGCCACCCTTCCCCCTTGTTCCAGTACATAAATGACTCTTTTTAAACTGAACTCCGATTCCTTTCTGACAAAAGCATTGAAAAACCAGATGACAACAGCAGAAAGGATTCCGAACAACGCTGCCCGCTGCGGCGTGAAGCCGGACATGATCGTAACGATGATGACCAAGAGCGGAATGATCATATAGCCGTCGCGAATGAAGATCTTCTTGAACACCGGCAGCTCCGACTTTGGCAACCCAAGAATCTTCAGCCGTTTCGCCTCGAAATGCGTTCCGATGAAAATCCCCGTGAAATAGAGAATGGCGGGAATCAGTGCCGCCAGCATAATCACCGAATAATTGACGCCGAGGTACTCCATCATGATGAAGGCGGCCGCGCCCATCATCGGAGGCATGATCTGCCCGCCAGTCGAAGCGGATGCTTCTGTCGCTGCGGCAAATTCCGGTTTGAAGCCCGCCTTTTTCATCATCGGAATCGTGAAGCTTCCAGTCGCCACAGTGTTTCCGACGGAGCTTCCAGATACTGTTCCTTGAAGTGCGCTCGCCACGACAGCCGCCTTGGCGGTACCGCCTGTATAACGCCCGGTTAACGAGAATGCCAGATTGTTAAAGAATCTACCGATCGGCGTATTAACGAGAAGCACTCCGAAAAACAGGAACAGGAAAATGAATTTCGCGGAAATTTGAATCGGCGTTCCGAACACACCGCTTTCGCGATACCACAAATTCGTCATCGTCCGATCGAGCGCAAATCCTTCATGCGATAAGATCCGCGTCGGAATTAGATTTCCGTACATCGCATAGAGCATCGCGACGCTCGCAACGATGACGATGGGAAGGCCAACCGTCCTGCGTGTCGCTTCCAATACGAGCAATACGCCTAAGATCGAAATGATAATATTCAACGAGCTGTAGCCCGACACCCTGCTTTGAAGAATGGAATCGTAAAAAAAGATTTTATGATAGGCCACATACATTGCGGTAAACGCTAGCAACACGTCATACCAGGGCACTTTCTTCTGTGTTTTCCTCCATGCCTTTTTGGCCGGATACAGAAGGAAGATGATCCCTAAAGCGGTTCCAAGATGGATGGCCCCTTGCTGTTGTGACGGCAGAACACTCGTTGATCCTGTATATAGATGAAAGATTGTGAGCGAAACTGCCAGGAAGGTGACGACGTACGCCCATTTGCCGATTTCTACACGAAACTGATTTTCTTTATCGAACTTTTCTAGGATTTCCTGCGCATCTACCACCTTATGCTCTTTCATTTTTTGCCGCCTTTCCTTACTTGACTATTTTATCTTGCTGCAAGACTTCCGCGAATGAATGTTTTATTATTTCACATCATCAAAGCTGTTGATTTTCGTTTTTTCCCTCGTTACAATTTGAACGACTTCTGGATAAATATGGCCGATGAATGCCGCATTCTTCACTGGATTGTCTTTGAAATCCGCTTTTCCATTCATCGCATTCAATGCGGGAACATGGACCGTCATCCCTAGGTCCATCTGACCTTGGCTGATCGACGATAAGTTTTCGACGGAAGCCCCTGTTTCCATATTTGTAACGTTGATGCTGTCGATGTATTTATTCCAGAGGTTCGCCATCTCCCCGCCGAGCGGGTAATACGTACCACCTTGGCTGCCTGTGCCAAGTGTCAGTTCTGTTTTCCGCTTGTCTGCTGTAGCCGTCAACTTTGCCACTTCATTGTTGACCGTCAAACCTTGTTCTTCGAAATATTTTTTAGCACCTGGGTGGATCAACAGCCCTTCTGCCCCGTTCAATGCATTTTCGAGAATCATCTGCTTCGCTTGCGCATGTGTATTTTCGCTTGCATGTTCAATCATGCTTTTCGCTAATTCATAGCCGAGCTCTTCATCGATCGTATCCGTATTCCCCATTAAAATTGCGTAGGCTGTAACGGTCTCGACATCTTCTGTCAGGAAATCGTAGGATTCTTTCGGAATTGTGAAGCGCTTGTAGCCTGATTCGGCTTCGATCTTCTTGATTGCTTCATCGGAGAGACTTAACATTTTCACGTCGCCGGCTGATGCCTGCAAGCTCTCGATACTTGCCGCTGGAAGTCCCAAAATCCCAATCGAAATGTCGATATTACCGTCCTGGACTCCGTCAGCTGCAGCCCCGAATCCTTCCTGGAAAGCTTTGTAGTCGCCATCACCAATTCCATAGGCATCCAAAATGATTTTGGATAGATTATTCGTTTCACTTGCAGGCGGTCCGATTGCGATATTCTTCTTCCCGCCACCGCTGCAGGCTGATAAAACGAGCAATGCACCAAGCAACAGTAACAATAAGCCTTTTACGCCGTTTCTTTTCAATGTTGTTCCCCCTCTATTTTCATTTCCCCTTCTCGTAAGCGCTTACAATGCGAAGGATAATGGAGCTCTTATGGAGGTGAATACGCTATGAAAAAAGGAGTCTACTATTAATTATACTAAAATATGCCCAATAAGCAATTAGTTTTCATTTTATTCTGATTAGATGTAATAGAATATATATTGAAAAACTCCATCTACCTAGGGCTTACCTAGTAGATGGAGCAATGCTTTTATTTTAGAAATGAAGCTTTCGCCAACGTCGCCGCCAGCACTTTTGCACCTATGTCGAGCGCATCCCGGTTGAACGTCATATTTGGATGATGAAGGCCCGGTCCCAAGTCGGCACCCACGCCGATCATGGCGGCTTTCAAATCGGGGCGATGGATCGTATAGAAATGGAAGTCGTCGCTTCCGGATGTGACGATTGCCGGTGCAAACGCCTCTTCCCCGACTGCTTCCAGAATCCCTTCTTTAGCAATCAAAGCGGCTTCTTCGGACACTTCTGCCGCAGGTGTATAGTCCGACCAAGTCAATTCAATATCGACGCCATACAACTCTGCGATCGACTGGATGCCCGTATCAATGCGCTCTTTCAATTCATTCAGAACCGTGTTCGCCTGCGCCCTTACATCGATCGCAAATAGGGCGTTTCCAGGGATGATGTTTAAGCTTTCGCCACCCGCCTGGATTTTCGTCAGCTTTGCGGAGTAGGCCTCATATGGAGAGAAGTGAATCGTTTTCAGGAACTGTGCAATCGCGAAAATCGGATCAAGTGCATTTTTCCCTTGTTGCGGCCTGGCGCCATGCGCGTCTTCCCCTTTCACTTTCCCTTCAAGGAAAATCGCGGCCCCGTGATGGATTGCAGGTGAAATCTTGCCGAATGGAATCTCTTCTTGAGGCCGGAGATGGACACCGAATAGATGTGAAACGCAATCGACTGCCCCGCGTTCGATCATCGATCTCGCACCATTCCCTTTCTCCTCGGCAGGCTGGAAAATGAACCGGATCCGGCTGCCGATCTGTTGTCCCTTCAAATAGGAAAGTGCGCCGAGCACCATCGACATATTGGCGTCATGCCCGCAAGAATGGTTTGCGCGGAAAACGCCGTCAACCTCTTGCCAGAGCGCGTCAATGTCGGCACGGACCGCGATGATCCGATCGCCTTCCCCTATTTCCGCAACGACACCGGTCACATCGTCGAATGTATGATGCTGTACGTTCATTTCCGTCAGGATCTCGGATAGTTTTTTTGTTGTTTCGACTTCTTTCCAGCTGATTTCAGGGTGTGCATGAAAATGAGTAAACCATTCCCCTATTTGTTTTTCTATGACCATTGCAATCTCCCCATCCTTATTCTGATTATCTTCTGACTGTCAGCTCATTGCATTTTTCAATCTTTCGATACCGCTTGGTAAATCGCCAATAGTTTTTCAGTAATGACCTCGTATGTGTGATCGGCGACTTTTTCTTCAGCAGCCATCCTTCTTTTTTCGGAGGGATGTTCCAAAGCTTCCTTTAAACCAGCCGCAAGAGATGCCGGATTTTGTTTCTCTACAAGGATCCCAGCTTCATTGTCAAGAAGGTATGAAAGTCCCCCGACGTCAGATGCAACTACTGTTGTTCCCACTGCCATCGCTTCAAGGGCAACGAGTCCGAACCCTTCATGATGTGAAGGCAATACAAAAATATCTGCGGCAGCTATCCATTTCGCCACTTCCTTTTGGGGCAATGGTTCATGATGGTGAATCCTTTCGCTTAAATGTTTTTCAAACTTTCGCATGAATCCTTCGTCTTTACTCGATCCAATCATATGAAGGACGGCATTCGGATGATCTCTTTGAACTTCCTTATACGCATCAATGAGATCGAGGATCCCCTTTGCTTCAATCATATTGCCGACAAATAACAGAAGTTCAACATCGGAAGGTATGCCCAATTCTTTACGGGCTTCCTCCTTCGCCATCGGTTTAAATATCTCTGTATTCACACCCATGCTCATGACATGGACTTTCTCTTCCTGAACGCCAAAATTTCCGATTACATCCTTCCTCAATCGTTCCCCTACGACAATGACTGCGTCCGCTTGCTGCAATATTATTCTAGTGATCTTTTTAATCTTTCCATTCCCTGCGGCCATCTTGTCGATATCTCCGCCATGGACGGTAATGACATAGGGCAATCTGAACAACTTTTTCCCGATCAATGAAAGCAGCCCTGTCGGAAAAGCGTAATGTGAATGCGTCAAAGAAATTCCCTTGTTGTTCATTAGAATATAGATCATTGCTTTCATGAACCAAGTTAAATACTTTTTCAAAACAGCGGCCTTTCCCTTTGTAGGATCATCGATTGCCAAAACATCCACTTCTAATCCTTTTGAACGGAGGGTCTCCACTTGATTCTTCACAAAAATTCCGAACGTCGGATGCTTTTGCGTCGGATACATATTGCTGAAAACTGTTAGTTTACGCATCAACTATTCACCTTCAAATTCCATCGTTTTTTGCAGTAATTTATTCAAGAATTATACCATACATCAAAACTCTTTAATAAATAGTTCATTTCTTCCAGCTTTATTTCTATTATGTTACAAGGATTCTCATAGAATTACACACTTTAGACGAATATGGTCTATTTAAATATGTGGAATATAGTATTTCCATGTAATTTCATCTATCAAACTCTGTGCAAAACATTGAATCTAGTGCATTTCTAGCGACATTCCCCCGACTGTAACAACAACGTAATGCGACTGTAACAAAAATGAAGGTTTAATCGTGTTAGGATGTATTCACAGACAAAGCACACCTACAGATATGTGCGAAAGGGGAATTTGGGAAGCATATGAAAAGAATCATGTTTACAGTTTTTGCATGCCTTTTAATCTCAACGTTCACCCATGACACGGCATCAGCTAGCACGCCGACTTCTCTCGTCAGCGGCGCAAAAGCACAATTAGGCGCGCCTTACAGATACGGCGGAGTTACATCATCGGGGTTCGATTGTTCAGGTTATACGCAATTCGTTTTCAATAAAGAAGGAATTTCAATACCTAGAGCTACAGGTCAGCAATATTCCACTGGAAAGCCTGTCTCAAAAAGCAATTTACTGACTGGTGACCTTGTATTCTTCAATACAAGCGGACGCGGGGTTTCACACGTTGGAATTTATATTGGATCAAATAATTTCATCCATGCTTCGACAAGTAAAGGTGTTATGATTTCATCCATCAATGACCCGGCGTATTGGGGATCACGTTATATTGGAGCCCGCCGTGTAGCGGATTTTTCGGCGGAAACCAAAGTTGCCTCCATTCCTCGGGTCGACTATGCAACGAGGGCTGAAGTGGCAGAAATCCTTGCTCAGGAATTGCATCTTTCAAGTACAACTAGCTCAACGGCATTTTCCGACATTTCAACTTCTCATCCACAATACGATGACATTGCGGCAGTTGCCGAAGCTGGAATCTTTTCGGGGAACACGGCAGGTCAATTCAAGCCTGATGACTATTTGACAAGAAGTGAGCTCGCAAAGGTTCTTGTCGGAGCATTCGATTTGGAACTTACTGCTGGGACAACCCCTTTCAAGGATGTATCCCCTTCAAATTGGGCGAATGACTACATCAATACGCTTTATATAAACAAGTTGACTGCGGGATACCCTGATGGGACATTCGGCACAACAAATAAGGTCACTTCAAATGAACTTAAATTATTTATAGACAGACTTTCAAAACGATAAATCAAATAAAATGGAGGGTGGGAATAGTAAAATTCCCACCCTCTTTCTTTTGAAAATATCTATTTTCCATCCTCTCTCCCAGCAGACAATCCCACATGCCCTTCCACCCACTGTGCATCATACTTCGCACCTCCACGCTCCAGAGGGACAACTACAAATCTTCCATTCTCATTGCGAATGACAGTTGTCGGATAGAAAGACGAATCCCCGACATAAGTAAAACTCCTTCCGGCAAACTGCACCTTCGAAATCTCCACTTCCGCAATTCCACCCATATTTGTTGAATCGAATTGCTGTGCAGAATAGAAGTTTCCCAATGAATAGAATATTTTTGTCTCCCCAATTTCCGTGTAAGGTTGAAGGACATGGGGATGATGACCAAAGACGATGTCCACTTTTTGTGCGGCCAACCAATCTGCCAGCTCCCGCTGGTACTCCGAAGGCTGCAAAGCGTATTCATTGCCCCAATGGATGGAAACAACGATGATATCCGCGACCTTTTTCATCTCCCGTATTTCCGTCTCCATCTTGTCCCTATCAATGAGGGATACCAAATACCCTTTCCCTTTTGGAATCCCCAATCCATTCAGACTGTATGTGTATCCCAACACCCCGATCTGTATTCCCTTTACATCAAATATCCGCTTCTCCTCGCGATCTTCGGCAGATTCATATGCTCCAATATAGGGCATCCCATACTCCTTCATATGGTGAATGGCCTTGAGTAAACCGCCTTCGGATAGATCCATCGTATGATTATTCGCTATGGATAGTAAATCTACTCCATTCGCCTTCAGGTCCCGAATGATATGCTTCGGGCTATTGAATCGGGGATAGCCTGACAGCCCGTACTCAGCTCCACCCGGCAACGACTCCTGGTTCGCAAGCAGGAAGTCGATGCCGGTCAACTGGTTTTTCACGGACCTGAACGGAATGTCGTAGGTATCGTAGGTATAGAGCGGGTAATGCAATAGAATGTCCCCAATCATTCCGATTGTGATAGCGGTTGATTTTTCGTTCACAATCATCTCAGGCGGATTACATTGGAGTATGGCAAAGTCTTCGGGATGAATGACTTTTTCTTCATTGCGGATGCAGCCTGACAATAAGCAGCTACATGCCATGTACAATAAAACAAAACGCTTCAAGCAACTATCCCCAGTCGTAAGTAGTAGTCTTTTTTTCACTATACTCCAATATTGTAAATTATGGAAGACGCAAAAAAACCTATGCTTCGATTGAACGAATGCATAGGTCTCTGTGTACTTCCATTCATTTATTATCCGACGGCTTTTCTCTGCATTCGGTTGAATTAATGAATTGTGCCACTTGCTTATTCGCGTCCTGTTCGGGTTCAAAATCCGGGAAGGGCTCTGCATTCGGCATTCCTGTAAATGCTTTACCCTTCTCTTCGTTGGGATTTGTTTGAAAACGGTTGTTGTCCTTCATGATGAACAGCTCCTCACTTTCACTTCTTACCCTAACGATACCCATTATCTGTCCTTTTAATCGGGTACTAACATAATGGACTTTATTCAAAAACAGCCGGTCGGCAAACGATCGACGATCACCGTACGGCTTCTACTCATTGTTTCGTTTTGTTTGAGGTTTCAAAGAAAACAACCGAAACTTTTGATACACGTACCTTCTGGCCTTCTTTCAACTGAACTAGACTTTTGGAGTTTATCAATCCGCCTCCCATCAATTCAAATAGGCGAGGGTCTTTTCCTTGTTCCAAAATTTGTACAAAGCCATACCCATTTGGGGTGCTTATTGTATAGTCCCCCGGTTCAATATCCAACCCGACATCCCATATGCCTGCGGTCAACTCTGTGGAAAGCTTTGTTCTTACAGGTTCGATGGTTACTGTATTATAGCCTCCGTCAAAAAAAACCGAAAACGTTGAATCGATATCAACGGTCAATGTAGGCACACCGGCTTTATTTCCTACGATTTCCTGAACGAGCAAGTTATCGTCCTTATCGTAAATATAAATATTTCCTGATGGAATACCAGTCAATTCATATCTTCCAGTTTCGATAGTTGGCTTTGCTCCTCTTTTTGTCGGCATGGGTCCGAACCCTCTTTTTGCTTCTTTATTACTCCGATCGACTGTCGTGAAAATTGCCGGATGAACCTTTCCGATAATTTCATCCCTTGTAGTTCCTGTAATTTCATAGTTGTCTGCATATACGATTCTTTTTTCCGACTGGGTTCCTTGTAAATTATGACAACCTGACAAAATTAGCATGCAAATGAAAAGTCCAATTACGATTCCCTTGGCATCAAACCGATTTAGCATAATATTTCTCATAATACTCCACCGTCCCCAATGGCCCGATTGTCATTTCCTTATTATATTTAAGCATCTGGCTCATCCATTTTGTTTGTTCCGATTTACTCATCCCACCTATAGGAATGCATAATAGGTAATTGGCTATATACATATGGCCGGCCGGTAAATCGAGTTCTGCTTTAATCGATTCGAACTGTTCAGCAGTTACGTCCAGTTTAAGAAAAATCTCGTTTTCACCCGTAAACTTTTGTTCATGTACAAACTTTCCATCTTTCAAAAAAAGAACTCGATCCGCGTAAAGATCCAAGTTTTCCAATAAATGCGAAGCGACAAATATGAGCTTATGTTGCTTCATTTCCATCAAACACTTGGATATAAGCGCGACGTTCTCGACATCTAGCCCATTCATCACTTCATCCATCAGCATAATAGGCGTGTCAGCTGCCATCATCATTGCGAAACATAATCGTTGCCGCATCCCTAATGAATACGTTCGAACTTTCCGTTTCACATAATGCCCCATGTGAAGCCGTTCGATAATGGAGGGCACATGCTTTGTCGATCCTTTCCACATATTTGCGTATAGTTTCATATGATCGACGCCGGACAACTCTTCAAACAAATCCTTTTGTTCCGGAAACGTCGCCAACCTCCGATGAATGTGCAATTCTTCTTTTTCATTGCGGTACGTATATTTCCCATCAAAAAAAACATGTCCGGAATCGGGTTTCACAAAGTTCGCCATCACATTGAACATCGTCGTCTTACCCGTTCCATTCGGCGCAGCTAGGCCTATAATTTCCCCTTTATTCGCTGTTAAATCCAATGAATCCATAACGACCTTATCATTATAGGCAATCGATACATTCGATAATTTCAGCATCATCTTCCCCTGGCCTTTCAACTTAATTTTATTGGTGCTGTTTCCACTTTTTGAATACTCATTAGCTTATTTCTTCCATATAAGATGGAGATGACAATCAAATTAAGGACGAGAAGCCAACTATACGCATGCCTGAAATCAAGTTTTTCAATACCAAATTCCTTCGCCGCTTCCCCACTTAGAACGGCGCCGATATCCAAGAATTTTAGTGGATATAGCCAATTCGTTTCCACACCGGCAGCTAGAAGAAGTTGTGGGGACAATAAAATAAATAGCAATATGACTATGGCCGCGTACAAGTTTTTCGTCACGATATTAAGCAGCAGAAAAGCGAATAAAAGCAATAGCGCAATCAAACCAAATGCGACGAACATGAGAAACAAATAGCGTAGCATGGATACTGCGGTATAATCGGCGTTCTGATAAATGAGTACAGGGGTTCTAAAGTCTCCCCACCCCGTTTTTCTCGCTACATAATAACCTCCTAATAATATACTTGCTGAAAGGAAGAGCATAATTTGCGCGAAATGTACCGTTACTTTACTAATTGCTTTTTGCATGAACGAAATGGGAAACCCAAACATGACAGAAGGATGCTGTTGATCATTTAAAAGCATGCTGCTTCCCGCAAACAATACAAGCAAGCAAAACATGACTCCGCTTATAAGTCGCAATGCTACTGGTATATAATTGCTCGCTTTAAATGGATCCTGGATGAGGGAGAGTTCATGCTCTATGTGATACCGGTAGAGTGCATTTTCTTTTTGGATTTCGTCAATTGGAACAATATACTCTTTTTGTATCCCTTTATTCCCTCGTCGATGCAGCTCAAGACGCAATTCATTCAACTCAAGACCGGCATCAAAAAACTTATGAAAGTTAGGTCCTGCACCAAAAAAACCATGAGAGATTCCCTGTTCTTCGTTCCGCAAGTAAAGCCTTTGCATGTTAAGCAATGAGGATTGTTGTATCAAAATGCTCCGAATTTCTTTTCCTTCTTCGGTCTGCCAAACAGAACCTGGAAATTTATCTAAAATCTTAGGAAAGTTCTCTGCTTCCTCATTCTTTTCTTCCCTTATGTCAACCATATCCAATTGGCTGTAATGTGAATAATAAAGCGGGAAAAATAGAATCAATGCAATTCCTAACAACCAATTTTTCTTATTTAATAGTAATAATTTCATTTCAAATAATAAATATTTCAAGAACATGATTGTACCTCTCCTCCTTCCCGGCTATTAACTAGCTAGATAGAATCGGCGTTTATTAATGACAAGTGAAACGATAAACAGGATGACTTCAATAATGAAGTACGTGATAAGTAGTACAAGGATGCCTTTTGCATAGGTTATCGTTTCCGTGTTCAATAAATAATTCTTTTGCCCATCAATTATTTTGCCAAAATCAAAATAAGTCTGCGGGAACAGGCTGATGTCCTTGCCGAACAACTCTCTTGTCGAGCGCGTTACATAAAGGCGTTCAGAGAACAATAGCAAACTGCTAATGAATAGAACAATCCATTCATTTTTAAAAAGCAAACTTAAAACGATATTCAATCTCACGAATAGGATGACTAATAGCGGTATGACGACGAGTGTCTTTCCTAAATAGGAAGCTAAAGAAATTACACTATAATCCTCGGGTGTAAACGTTAGTTGCTGAATCATGATGGGAACATTCAAATCGAAATATCCGAACCCAAACTGAATCGTCATGACGAGCACTCCGACTACGATAACGCTACTAATGAACACCATTGAATAAAGGAATGCCGACAATGATTTTAAATTCAGTTGGCGATACCAAGATAATGGCAAGCCTTGGAGGACAGTCTGATGTTTTCGATCCCTTGAAAGAATGTCGCTACTAAAATAAACAACGCAAAACAAAAGGAAGTAAACCCCAAAGTGCTGCAGGAAATTCTGCAATGTTTGCAGCCCCGTTTTCTCATACATCAAACCAAATGTGACGGGGTGATCCTTATTGAGATAATCCTCATACTTCATCATCGTTCGGATATAGGCGTGCTCCCGATCCTTACTTGGAAATGGGGCGGTCTGAAATAAATACCGGTCCTCTAAATAATCATCTGGATTATCTTGCAAATATAATGTCCTTAAATTGAGTACGCGTGCAAAGTCCCGATCCTCAAAAGATGTCAACATACCAGAAAACAAATCATAATTACGGGCGTTCGTCGCATAAACGGGATGACCTTTTTGCTTAATATACTTTATGCTCGTCCAATCATATACAAGGCCGGTATTACCGATACTTCTCCATAGGTTTTGCTGGTCTTCCAAATAAGCTAGGTACTCTTCCGTCTCCTTTTTATTAAATGCTTCCTTCGTATTCGCATAGGGCCATAAAATTAAACAATAGCTAAACAATAAAACGGCGATGAAGAAAACAAATGGAATCGTACGTCTGCTTCTTGCTGTAATTAAAAATTCATGCTTTAAATAATTTCGATTCATCACAGCTTCCCCTTTTTTATTTGTATATTATAATTTATTTCTCATTTCTAAATAATCCATCACATTCTACTATACAAGTATAAATGTCATAGTTCAATAGTGTCTGGAGGCAACATGACTGTCGGAGAAGTTTTATTGAAGACATTGAAAAACCCCTATTCGCAATTTCACGAATAGGGGCTTCCGTCATTTACTTTTTCGTCTTATTGGCGATTTCCATCGCACGGTTCGTGCCTTCCGCGGCTTTATCAAGTACTTCTTGCGGATCTTTCCCTTGGTAGAGTTCCTCCAGGGCTGTTACGATCTGCTGCCTTGATTCAGGGAAGACGGAAATAAGCGCGCCTTGTGTTGCAAGACCCGGGATCGTGTCTTGAAGCTGATCTACAGTTACTTTGAATTGCGGGAATTCCGCCCATTTGTCTTTTACATTCTGCTCTTCATATGCAGCAGGGTTGATGGCGAAATAGCCTGTGTCCAGATGCCATTTCGCTTGGACTTCAGGCGTCGTCAAGTATTTCATGAACTCCCAAGCCGCTTTCTGCTCTTCCTCTGCAATTCCCTTGGACATCCATAACGAAGCGCCTCCGATGACGACACCGTTACGCTGGACTTCATCCGCATGAGGGATATAAGCGACCCCTACTTCAAACGGAGCGTTCTTGATCGCGCCAGCAACACCAGCGGATGAATCCATGTACATAGCGACTTTGCCTGTTGCAAATGCGGAGCGTATGTCATCCCAGTTCGTTCCGAAGTTGCCGAAAGTACCCGCTTTGTTCATCGTATCGAGGAATCGGAAGACGTTCAACCCTTCTGGCCCGTTGAATAAAGCTTCCGTTGCATCCCCTGATCTTCCGTTGTCTTCATTCACATATAGACCGCCTTGCGTCGCGACGAGCTGCTCGAAGAACCAGCCGTATGTTAGCATGGAGAACCCGTACATCTCATCCGTTTTTAGCTTCGCTGCGGCGTCGATCACTTCCGAGAACGTTTCGGGAGCCTTTTCCGGATCGAGCCCGGCTGCTTTGAATGCATCTTTGTTATAGATCATGACCGGTGTCGAAGAGTTGAACGGCATCGAATAGAGATCGCCATCGACACGGTAATAGTTCAGGATATTCCCTTCCAGCTGGGAAAGGTCATAGTTGTCTTCATCGATGAATTTCTGCATCGGCTCGATGTAGCCGCTGTCGATCATATACTTCGTTCCGACTTCGAATACTTGCGTGATGGCAGGTGCATCCTTCGTTCCGCCGACACCTCGAAGCTTCGTCAATGATTCTTCATAGGATCCTTGGAATTCCGCCTTCACTTCGTATTTGTCCTGTGATTCATTGAACCCTTTGACGATGGCATCGATTGACTCCTGCCCCGTGCCCGACATTGCATGCCAGAATTCAATTGTTACTTTTTCGCCGGGCGCAGTGCCCTCTTCTTTCGTCCCTTCCGATTCGGAAGACGTATTATCCGTCGCTGGTTTTTCCGTTTCCTTGCTGTCGCTGTTCGTACAAGCTGTCAAAATGGCAACAGCTAGAATCAACATCCAAAACAATGATGAAGAGATTATCTTCTTCAATTTCCATGCACCCCTTTTTAAGTAATTGAATTCATCATTTCAATGCACCCTGGGATAACCCTTTTTGCAGCTGCTTCTGTCCGATGAACAGCAACAACAGCGTTGGTATGATGACTACGATGACTCCTGCCATGACCACCCCCCATTCGGTTGCGATTTCTTGGGACTGCAGCTGCTTCAGGCCGATTTGCACAGTTCGCACGGATTTGTTTGTCGTGATGAGCAACGGCCATAAATACATATTCCAAGTCGTCAGAAAACCGTAGGCTCCCAATGTGACGAGACTTGTTTTTGAAACCGGCAGCACAACCCGCCAGAAAAAGCGGAATCTGCTCAAACCAGCGATTTGGGAAGCTTCGTGCAGCTCCTTCGGGATTGTAAGGAAATGCTGACGAAGCAGGAATGTGCCGAATGCAAGCGCGAAAAACGGCAAAGTGAGCCCTTGATACGTATTGAACCAATCAAGCTTGCGGATTGTGAACACGTTCGGGATCATCGTCGCTTCCCAAGGGATCATCATCGTCGAAATGAACAGGAAGAAGATGAAATCCCTGCCTTTGAACTTGAAAAAGACGAACGCGTAGGCTGCAAGACTGCAGACGACGAGTTGGCCAAGCATGACGCTAACCGAAACGATGAAGCTGTTCAGCAAATAGTTGAGCAACGGCAGCCTGCTGAACACTTTTGTATAGTTCTCAAAGCTGATCGACTCCGGAAAAAATTTACCTTGGATGATCTCCGGCCCCGTCATGAATGAAATCATGAATGCGTACAATACCGGAAAGAAGACGAATGCCGACGTGACGATCAATAGGAAATAGATCCATATCTTTGAGGCAAGCCCCATTTTCATTGGTAATGCACCTTCCTCTCACCCAATTTGAATTGAAGGATGGTGACGACCAAAATGATCAAGAATAAAATGACGGCTTGTGCACTGGCGGTCCCGAACTGATAGTTGATGAACGCCTCCCGGTAAATCGAGTAGACGATCAAGTTCGTAGACTGCGAAGGTCCGCCTTTCGTCAAAATATCGATCTGGCCGAACGTCTGGAACGCGTTGATGAGGGAAATCGTGATGATGAAGAACAGCGTCGGCGACAGCATCGGCAATGTAATGCGCCTCAATCGATAGAAATAGCCCGCCCCGTCGATCCTCGAACTCTCGTAAAGATGCTCGTCAATGTTTTGCAAACCACCTAGTAGGATGAGGAATGAAAAGCCGATATTCATCCAGATGGTAGAAATTGATACAGATAACAAGGCCCATTCCGGATCAAGCAGCCATTGGATTTGTGGGAAATTGAAGACGCTCAATAACCGATTGAACATACCGATGCTCGGGTTGAACATAAATAGCCATATGACGGATGAAGCCGCCACAGAGATGCCCATCGTCGATGAATACATCGTCCGGAAAAATCCGATCCCCTTCAACTTTTCATTCGCAAGCAATGCGAAGAACAGCGCCAGGACGATTGTGATCGGTACGGTATACAAGACGAAAAGCCCCGTCGCTTTCATACTGTTTTGGAATTCGGATGATCCAAGCAAGTATTGAAAGTTTTCGATTCCGACCATGATGGCCGCATTGCCCGTTTGATCCGTCAGGAAAAAACTTAAATAGATCGTACGGAACATCGGATAGAATACAAAAATGGAAAATAGAATGATAGATGGCAATAAATAAAGGGCAGCTGTCCGGCCGTCCACGGACTTTCGCCACATCGTAGAAATCCGTGTCATGGCGACACCTCTTGCTGCTTGACGTAATTACCGTAGTCAATCGTCTTTTTAATAAGCTCTCCGCTCTGTTCATCAAAGATGGACAATGCCTCGAATTCCATGCGGACGGGCATTCGGTCACCGATGTCGATATGCCATTGGCCGCTCCATTTGGCCATCCATTCCTCCTCACCGAGTTTGAATGAAAAGACAGTTTCATTCCCGAGGATTTCGACATTCGTCACTTCCACATGGAAAACATCCTCTTGATTTTCGGGAGTTGCAGGATGCAGGTTTTCAGGCCGTACCCCGACGGTCATCGATGTCCTTGGGAGTTTTCCGATTTCGTCTTTCGGTACGGATAACCGCAATGCATTGCCGATGACGAGTTCCGATGTTTTCGGATCGAATTCCGCTTTTGCTAAATTCATCGGCGGCGATCCGATGAACGTCGCGACGAATGGATTCGCCGGATAATTGTATATATCGATCGGCTTGCCGATTTGCTGGATCTTCCCTTCATGGAGGATCATGATCCGATCGCCCATCGTCATCGCTTCCACTTGGTCGTGCGTCACATAGATCATCGTAATGCCGAGGTTTCTTTGAATCCTTCTGATTTCCGAACGCATATGGGCACGCAGTTTGGCATCAAGATTCGAAAGGGGCTCATCCATCAGGCAGATCGGTGTCTCACTGACGATCGCTCTCGCGAGTGCGACCCGTTGACGCTGCCCACCGGATAGTTCACGCGGTTTGCGGTCGAGGTATTCCGTCAAGCCTAGCATTTCGGCCACTTCAACCGCCTTTTTCCGTTGCTCCTCCTTTTTCATTCTTTTTACATCAAGGCCGAACGTTATATTTTGCTGAACCGACAAATGCGGGTACAGTGCATAGTTTTGAAATACCATGGAAAGATCGCGTTTATCCGGAGAAAGGTTATTGGCAACCTTCTCCCCGATTTTCAACGTCCCGCCGGTGATTTCCTCAAGACCCGCAATCATCCGGAGCATTGTGCTCTTCCCGCAGCCTGAAGGGCCGACAAGGACAAAAAACTCGCCCGGCTCAATGGTTACGTTTATATTGGATATAACGTCCACTTGCTTATCGTATGATTTGGAGACGTCAATCAGTTCAACTCTTTTCATTGATCAAATTCCTTTCCGCCCAATAGTTTTCTATTAATCTGAAATTTGTGCTAGTGACACACTTCGATAAAAGATGTCATGATTCCTTCCTTTTTTCTCAATCTTTACAATTACTTTACGTTCAAGGAGGAAACTACCGTGAAAAAAGGGATTCTTCTTAGCCTGCTGATCCTTCTATCGGCATGTTCAACCGCTTCGGTTGCAGCCTCTTTGCCGGCGGATAAATTCTTGATTATTGCGCATCGCGGGGCTTCCGCCTATGCGCCGGAGCACTCTTTGCTGTCTTACGGATTGGCTGTGCAGATGAAGGCGGATTATATCGAATTGGATGTGCATATGACGAAAGATGGGGAACTCGTATCGATGCATGACCCTTTCGTTCATTTGCCGGATGGCAGAAAATGGATCGCAGAAGTGGATTTCCAGGAGTTGAAAAAAGTACACCGTGAGTCCGACTATGACGGGAAGCTGACGGTTTCATTGCCGGAAGGCATCGATCCGCTGCGCATCGTCAGTACGGAGGAGATTTTTTCGTATTTCCAAGATGATGTCAATTACTATATTGAACTGAAGTCACCTGCTTCCTACCCGGGAATCGAAGAAGCTTTGCTCGGACAGTTGCGGGAGTTTGGACTACTGCCATTGGAAGACGCGGAATTGCCGAAAATCATCCTGCAATCATTCGATGCGGCCTCTTTGAAGAAAGTCCATGAACAGGAGCCGGCCATTCCGCTTATACAACTGTATTCAGCGAAAAATGAAACGATGCTAACGAAAAAGCAATTGGAAAAAGTCGCAGAGTATGCGTCAGGCATCGGTATGGATAAGTCGATTGTGACGAAGGAGTTGGTGGAGCTTGTCCACGGGGTGGATTTGCATGTCCATCCATTCACAGTGAATGAAGAGCAGGAGATCCGACGCATGATTGAAATCGGGGCGGATGGGATTTTTACGGATATGCCGGATGTGGCGGTTGAGGTGTTGGAGGAAGAGCGCGGGAGGTGAGGTTTTTTCGCTCGGAGGATGCGGACCTAAAGTCCCAAGATGAGCATAACTATGTCAAAGTCGCGCATAACTCGTGAAAAGTTGCGCATTCCCACGCAAAAGTCGCGCAAAACTGGCCCAAAGTCGAGCATAACCCCGCCAAAATTGCGCATAACTTCTGCACCCTAAAAAAATCACCCTGTTCCGTTTTCGAACAGGGTGATTCTGTCTTTTATTGAACAATCGATGCGGTTTCTTCCTTGAAACGGTTAACAGCTTGCTCGATTGAAACGTCTTGTCCGACATCCTTCAACGCTTCGCCGATCTTTTCGATTGCGGAAATGAGCATATCCTCCGTCGTGTTGCCCATATGGCCAAGGCGGAATGCTTTGCCTCCCAAATGTGCCAATGCGCCCGCGACGATGAGACCAACACCCGCCAAGGCGGCACGGAATTCTGCATCATTTACGCCTTCCGGATATAGGAAGCAGCTCAATGTCGATGCGGCAACTTCCTCTTCCGCCAACGGCTTCATGCCGTACTCACGGAGTGCAGAGCGCACACCTCGTCCATACGCCGTATGCCTTGCATACCGTTTTTCCAAGCCTTCCTCCAGAACAAGTTTCATGCCTTCATCATATGCATAAATCAAGTTCACCGGAGGCGTCGCGAAATATTTGGATGGATCGTGCATGATCGGAATCCAATTTTCGATATCGCAATAATACGCAGGAATGTGTCCGAGCTCCTTGCGTGCTGCCAATGCGGTTTGATTGAACGCGACAATCGCGAGCCCCGGTGGAACGCCGATCGCCTTTTGGGAGCCCGTCAGCACGACGTCAATTGTATAACCCTCGCCGCCATACTCCTTGCTCATATCCTCTTCCATCGCCGCAGTTGCGCAAACTCCGTCCAAAATGACAAGTGCGCCATGTTTTTTCACGATCGGAACGAGCGCATCCAAGTCTGCCGCCACACCTGTCGACGTATCCGCATGCGTAATCGTCACCGCCTTGTATGTACGTTCCGACAGTTGACGCTCCACTTCTTCAGGTGCGACTTGCTGTCCCCATTCTGCCTGAAGGACATCGATTTCAATCCCGAACGCTTTTCCAAGCTGAATGAAGCGGTCCCCGAAATAGCCATGGCTGATGACCAATAATCGCTCTCCGGCACCGACCGTATTGACGAGCGCCATTTCCATGCCAATCGTCCCCGACCCGGCGATGACAAATACCTCACCGTCAGTTTTGAACATTTCGCGGGTCCTTTCGATCGAGCGCTTGTAAATTTCGACGAAGCGCGGATCAGTATGCCCTCTTGTCTCACTTGCCATCGCGTCGTAAATCGAATCGACGACAGGCGTCGGTCCAGGTATCAATAGCATCTCTTCATTACGCATAGAAACATCCCCTTTACATTAAATTATCTTCTCTATTATACCCCATTCGCCAGAATAGGCATGAAACCCTTTTTTCGGGGGGAAAATGGGAAAAGCCCGTTCCCCCGTGGGCGGGAGAGCGGGCCTGTTCCTTCATTCCTTATGTTTGCCGATGCAGCGTTCACATTCATAGAGCAGGGATTCAACTTTCTCGACGATTTCACAACCGCATTCCCGGCAATACTTTTTCGACCTTTGCGCTTCCTTCGTTTTCTGCATAATGAACCCTCCTTTTCCTATGATAATTTTTCATATCCTTGCAGCGTCAGAAATTCCTCAAACTCATCCTCGAACGTCAAATCAACGAACAGATCCGCTGCCTCATTGAATTTGCCGAAACGGAACTCCTTTTCTCCGACGACTTCCTTCAACTTCTTCATTTCATCCGTAAATACTTTCTTGAATAAATCAACATTGATGTCCCGGCCATCAATCAGCTTGCCTTCAGGGTGACGGATCCACTGCCATACTTGGGAGCGGGAAATTTCCGCAGTTGCCGCGTCTTCCATCAGATGATTGATGGGCGCCGCCCCATTCCCTCTCAACCACGAAGCGATATATTGGACGCCGACACTGCAATTCGTCCGCAGCCCTTCCTCCGTAATCGTCCCGGTCGGCACTTCCAGCAAATCGGCAGCCGTCACGTTCACATCTTCGCGTTTCCGATGGACTTGGTTAGGCGTTTCCATTTGGGCATCGAATTCAGCCTTCGCGACAGCTACGAGCCCCGGATGAGCGACCCATGTACCGTCGTGTCCATCCGTCACTTCCCTGCGTTTATCTTCCGCGACTTTCCGGAATGCTTCCTCGTTTGCTTGCGCGTTGTTGCGGATCGGGATCTGGGCCGCCATCCCGCCCATCGCAAACGCATTCCGCTTATGGCATGTCTGGATGCAAAGCTGTGTATACGCCCTCATGAAAGGCGATGTCATCGTCACTTGCCCGCGATCCGGCAAGATGACATCTGGCTGAGTGCGAAGTCGTTTAATAAAGCTGAAAATATAGTCCCAGCGACCGCAATTCAGCCCCGCTATGTGATCGCGCAGTTCATACAGGATTTCATCCATTTCGAAGGCGGCGGGAATCGTTTCAATCAGCACCGTCGACCGGATCGTGCCATTCGGGATGCCGAGCTTCTCCTGTGCGAAGACGAATACTTCATTCCACCATCTCGCCTCCAAATGGCTTTCGAGTTTCGGCAAGTAGAAATACGGACCTGTGCCCCGCGACAACAACTCCTTCGCGTTATGGAAGAAATAAAGTCCAAAATCGAAAAGTCCTCCCGCAATCGGCTCGCCGTCAATGCGGATATGCTTTTCATCCAAATGCAATCCGCGCGCCCTTACCATTAAAACTGCCGTCTCATCATTCAATGAATAGCTCTTTCCATTGGACGCCTGCTCGAATGAAATCGTCCGTCTCACGGCATCTTTCAGATTGAGCTGTCCGTCGATCATATTCGACCACGTCGGCGAAGTCGCATCTTCAAAATCCGCCATGAACGCCTTCGCTCCTGAATTGAGTGCATTGATGATCATTTTCCGATCGACGGGACCTGTGATCTCCACTCGTCGATCCTGCAAGTCGGGCGGAATCGGTGCCACCGTCCAATCGCCTTCACGAATATGCTTCGTTTCCTCAAGGAAATCGGGCTTCTCGCCGGCATCGAATCGGCGTTGCCTCGCTTCCCTAGCCGCAAGCAATTCTTTTCTGCGTCCATTGAATTGTTCATGTAGGCAATAAAGGAATTCAAGCGCTTCCGGCGTCAGGATCTCCTCCGTTCCCACCGTCATATCACCGGCCACATCCATATTGAAACGCGTCTGTTGAATAGTCAGTTGAATCATCCTTTCATTTAGTTAGGAATGGGCCGTCATTCAAACGAATTGCGCCTCTTCAGTCGACCCTTTCATTGCTGTCGTGGAGGAGGTGCCTCCTGAAATGACCTGTGCCACTTCATCGAAATAACCTGTTCCGACTTCGCGTTGATGGCGGGTTGCCGTGTAGCCGTTCACTTCATTCGCAAATTCAGCTTCCTGCAGCTTCGAATAGGCGGCCATCCCATCGGTTTTATACCCATGTGACAATTCGAACATACTATGGTTCAATGAGTGGAATCCGGCCAATGTGACGAACTGGAATTTATAGCCCATCTTGCCGAGCTCCCGCTGGAATTTGCCAATCGTCTCGTCGTCCAAATTCGCTTTCCAGTTGAAGGAAGGCGAACAGTTATAGGCAAGCATTTTGCCCGGGAACTTTGCGTGGATGGCGTCCGCAAAGCGTTTCGCTTCCTCGAGATCCGGCGTCGATGTTTCACACCAGATCAGATCGGCGTATGGCGCGTATGCGAGACCGCGGGCAATCGCCTGCTCGATGCCGGCTTTCGTGCGATAAAAACCTTCCGGCGTACGCTCCCCTGTAATGAATTCATGGTCACGTTCATCGATGTCGCTCGTGATCAGATCCGCCGCATCGGCATCCGTCCTCGCAATAATGATCGTCGGGACACCCGAAACGTCAGCCGCAAGCCTTGCCGAAATCAAATTCCGGACTGCATTTTGCGTTGGAAGAAGCACTTTCCCGCCAAGATGGCCGCATTTCTTTTCAGAAGCAAGCTGGTCCTCGAAATGGACACCGGCTGCACCCGCTTCGATCATCGCTTTCATTAATTCAAACACATTCAACGGTCCGCCAAATCCTGCCTCGGCATCAGCGACAATCGGGGCGAACCAATCAAATCCGTCAAGCCTTCCTTCCGCACAATCGATCTGATCCGCACGCTGCAACGCCTGATTGATCCGCTTCACGACGTTCGGCACGCTGTTCACCGGGTAAAGGCTTTGATCGGGATACATCTGTCCTGCCATATTCGCATCCGCCGCCACTTGCCAACCGCTCAGATAGATCGCCTGCAGCCCCGCTTTCACTTGCTGAACGGCTTGATTGCCCGTTAAAGCGCCGAGTGCGGCGATGAAATCCTCTTCATGAAGTGATTTCCAGAGCCGTTCCGCCCCTCTTTTCGCCAATGTATGTTCTATTTGAACAGACCCTCGTAACTTGATAACGTCCTCCGCACTGTATCCACGCTCGATCCCTGCCCAACGTTCATCTTCCTGCCAGCCTCTCTCCAACTGCTCCATTTGTTCTGTTCGATTCATCATTTCAACCATCACCTTTCGTTTAATAGATTAATTGATACTTTCCTACTGTTCCACAACAGAGTAAGTTGTTATACATTACTATATAACAGATTATTTGAAACGTCTGTACATTCCGACAAAAAGGTAGTTTCAGAGGATGAATGAGGAAATAACTCGACGAAATCGAAAAGGGGAAGATGAATCGAATGGATAGGAAACGATTACACGAGGAGATTCTACAGCAACTAACGCGTCAGCAAGGGGATTGGATGCCGATTGAAATCAACGGGGAACAAGCTGCACTTGTCGTCATCCTGCCTTCTGATCAACTTACTCCATTGCGGATGCTCACTGGAAAACTCAACGACGAATGGTACCCGGTGCCGATCGAACAGATCACCCATATCGAAAGCTATCAGAAAAAGACATTCTTCTATACAGAGGAAGGTCAATTTTGCGTGTCAAGCACGCTGAAGGAATTGGAGAAGCGGCTGCCTGAAATCTTCTTGCGCATTCACCGGTCGTACATTGTGAATACAGCTCGAATCTCGCGGATCTCCCGCGACTTCTCATCGAATTTGGTTGTGACATTAGTGGATGGTACAGAACTGCCGGTGAGCCAGTCGTATGTGAATGATGTGAAATGCGTGCTGGGGTTTTGAATGAAGGAAGGAAGGAAGGAAGGAAGGAAGGAAGGAAGGCTTAGGAGCGGGAATGGACAAAAGAATAGACCGCAGATGAGATCAATGTTGATTTCATCTGCAGCCCATTCATCAAGCATGCTGTTTTTCATATTCGGTAATATGCTCTTCATATTGGAACGTCAACGAAATTTCGTCCCAGCCATTCAACAGCATTTGCTTATAATACGGATCGATAGTGAATGAGTACGTTTTCCCGTCCTCGCCCGTTACCCTCTGCTCTTCAAGATTGATGTCCAATGTATACGGAGCGGATTCGCCTTTGGATAAAAGCTCTTCGACTTCCTCTACACGAAGCCGGATCGGCAGGATGCCGTTCTTGAAGCAATTATTGTGGAATATATCCGCGAACGACGGCGCGATGACGACTTCGAAGCCGTAGTCAAGAATAGCCCACGGTGCGTGTTCCCGGGAGGAACCGCAGCCGAAATTGTCGTGGGCGACGAGGATTTTCGAGTCTTTGAACCATTCGTCGTTCAAGACGAACTCCTTGTTTTCCGTGCCGTCCGCTTGGAAGCGCCAATGGTAGAAAAGGTATTTTCCGAAGCCGGTCCGTTCGATCCGCTTCAGGAATTCTTTCGATATGATCTGGTCCGTATCTATATTTTTTCGATTCAAGGGGGTCATGACGCTGCGCACTTCATTGATCGGTTTCATGGAATCATCCTTTCTTCATTACCTCACGCATGAGCCAATTTCATTTCTCGAACATCCGTGAAACGGCCGGAAATTGCTGCAGCCGCAGCCATTGCAGGGCTCATCAGGTGGGTGCGTGAACCCGCCCCTTGTCTGCCTTCAAAGTTCCGGTTCGATGTCGATGCGCATCGTTCGCCCGCTGGAACGACATCATCGTTCATCGCGAGGCACATGCTGCAGCCCGATTCGCGCCATTCGAATCCTGATTCAAGGAAGATTTTATCCAAACCTTCCTCTTCTGCCTGCCGTTTCACGGTGCGGGAACCTGGAACGACGATTGCCGTCACATTCGGATGCACTTTTTGGCCATCGATCACTTCCGCAGCAGCCCGCAGATCACTCAAGCGAGCGTTCGTGCACGAACCGATGAAGACGTGCTGGATTTCGATTTTCGTAAGCGGCGTCCCTTCCTCAAGCCCCATATAGGCGAGCGCCTTTTTCAATGCTTCCTTATCGGATTCATTCTCGAAATCCTCAGCCGATGGAACTTGTGCGCTGATGCCTGACCCCATCGAAGGATTCGTGCCCCACGTGACGAACGGCTCGATTTCATCTGCGTTGATTTCAAGAACGGTATCGTAAGACGCCCCTTCATCCGATGCCAAGGAAAGCCATTGTTCTGCAGCCTCTTCGAACGCTTCACCTTCAGGGACATGACGACGTCCTCTCAAGTACTCGATTGTCGTCTCATCCGGGCTGATCAAACCGGCTTTCGCCCCCGCCTCGATGGACATATTGCAAATGGTCATCCGTTCCTCCATCGTCATGGAGCGGATCGCTTCGCCCGTATACTCCGCGATATGCCCCGTTCCGACGTCGATGCCGAATTTCGAAATGATCGCCAGGATGACGTCTTTTGCAGTAACGCCGAAGCCAAGTTTTCCGTTGATCCGTATTTCCATCGTTTTCGGTTTTGATTGCCAAAGCGTCTGTGTCGACAGGACATGCTCGACCTCGCTCGTGCCGATCCCGAATGCGATGGCGCCGAATGCGCCGTGCGTCGACGTATGGCTATCCCCGCAAACAATCGTCTTCCCGGGCTGTGTCAATCCGAGTTCGGGGCCGATAATATGGACAATTCCCTGGTCGGGATGCTCCATATGCGCAAGCTCGATACCGAATTCCTCGCAGTTTTTCTCCAGCGTCGTAATCTGCTTTTTGGCAATCGGATCGTTGATTGTCGGCAAATTGCGGGTCGGCACATTATGATCCATTGTTGCGAAGCAGAGGTCGGGACGGCGAACTTTCCGCCCCGCCAGCCGCAAGCCTTCAAACGCTTGAGGAGAAGTCACTTCATGCAATAAATGAAGGTCGATATATAACAGATCCGGTTTCCCCTGTTCTTCGTACACAACATGCTGATCCCATATTTTCTCAATAATCGTTTTGGCCATTTGAACTTCTCCTTTCAATTCAGACGTACGAAAACATGATGCTATTCGAGACGAACTGCAAATCCAGCTCACCGATCACTTTATCCGTCCACTCCGTTGTCGAAAGGGCGCGATCTGTGCTTCCTGCAAGGTCCGCAGTAAAATGCCCGTCTTCGAATACGGTATCGACCGCTTTTTCAATCGCCGCCGCTTCCGTATCCATTCCGAATGAATAGCGGAGCATCATCGCCGCTGACAAAATGGCTGCTGCAGGATTTGCGATGCCCATTCCGGCAACATCCGGAGCGGAGCCATGCACAGGCTCATAAAGACCGAATCCATCGGACCGGACGCTAGCTGATGGCATAAGGCCAAGCGAACCGGTGATGACGGACGCTTCGTCGCTTAAAATGTCGCCGAACATGTTTTCAGTGACAACAACATCGAACGCTTTCGGGTTCGTAATCAATTTCATCGCCGCCGAGTCGACGAGCTGATGCTCGACTTCGACATCCGGATACCTTTGCCGCTTCTCTTCGACGACTTCACGCCAAAGCTTGCTCGACTCAAGTACATTCGCCTTATCGACGGATGTCACCTTTCCGCGTCTCATCCGCGCAAGCTCGAATGCCTTTTCAACGATGCGTTCAATTTCTTCGCGCGTATAGACGAGCGTGTCGACTGCAGCTGTTGCTGTCTTGCGGCTCGGTAGCCCGAAATAGATGCCGCCCGTCAGCTCACGGACGATCATCATATCGACTTCCCGGACGATTTCCTCTTTTAGAGGAGAAGCTTGGAGCAAGGAAGGGACCGCTTTGACCGGTCTCAGGTTCGCGAATAAATCAAAGTGCTTCCGAATCGCTAGCAGCCCTTTTTCAGGTCGCAGCTCAGATGGATTCCGATCCCATTTCGGACCGCCGACCGCCCCCAAGAGCACTGCATCACTTGATTCACAGAGTTCGATTGTCTCCTTCGGAAGCGGATCATTGAACGAATCGATCGCTTCCCCTCCGATTGAACCGTAATCAAAATGGAATGTGTGGTTGAACCGTCTTGCAACCACTTCAAGAATTCGTACAGCCGCCGACGTCACTTCCGGTCCGATTCCATCACCCTGTAATACAGCCACTCTTTTTTCCATTGAACTTCTCCTCCTTGTTGTCATTCCCATTCACAAAATCTTCAGACTCAGTGGTGTATAAATAATCCGGATTTCCACTCCAGGCGGACGCTTTCCGCGGGCGAGCGGTGAGCCTCCTCAGTCGCTTCGCTCCCTCCAGGGTCTCACCTGTCTCGCTTTCCCGCAGGAGTCGCCGCCTTCCGCTCCAATCCTTATACATTACATCTACTTATATAAATTTCCATTGATAGAGACACAAAACCAGCTAGAATTACGCGTAAACCCGGTTTTTCACGCATAATGCAATATCATAACCCCGTTACTGACTGACAGTTTCCATCACTTTCACTTGATCCTTCACCAGCTTCCTGTTAATTGCGTTCAGGTATGCTTTGGCGGATGCTTCCAGGACGTCTTGAGAGATGTCTCTGCCTGTGAACGTTTCGCCGTTAAAACGCAAGTTGACGACCGCTTCCCCTAACGCATCACGGCCTTTGCCGATCGATGTGACGCGGTAATCCAATATGTTGACATGCCCTTTGACGAGGAGCTCGAGTGCATTGAAGATCGCTTCTACTGAACCAGCGCCTGTTGTGGCAACGACGACGTTTTCTCCGGAAGGGACATTCGCAGCGATGGTCGCCGTCGGAACATTGGACGTGCCGTATTGCACTTGCACATTCGTCAGTTCATAAATGTCTGCATCGGCATTCGCGATCTGCTTGCCTGTGAAGAGGACGAACAGATCGTCTTCCGTAATTTCCTTCTTGCGGTCGGCGAGCTTCTTGAACTCGACAAATGCTTCATTCAATTGCGCGTCACTCAGCTCGAAGCCCATCGTAACGGCACGGTCCTTGAATGCATGACGGCCGGAATGCTTGCCGAGCGCGAGCGGAGCCGTCTTATCGCCGATCAGTTCCGGCGTGATGATTTCATACGTTTCCCGGTTTTTCAGCATGCCGTCCTGATGGATTCCCGATTCATGTGCGAAAGCGTTCTTCCCGACTACGGCCTTGTTCGGCTGAATGACGACGCCCGTCAACTGGCTGACCAATTGGCTTGTGCGCTTGATTTCCTGGAGATTGATGCCTGTTTCAAAACCGTAGACATCCTTGCGAATATGGAGGGCGACTGCGATTTCTTCGAGTGCAGCATTTCCAGCCCGTTCACCGATCCCGTTAATCGTGCCTTCGACTTGATCGGCACCATTTTCAATCGCTGCGATGGAGTTGGCGACAGCCATTCCCAGATCGTTATGGCAATGCGCAGATAGCTTCACGCGCTCAATGCCTGTCACATTCTCCTTCAAGAATTTGAATAAAGCACCGTACTCCTGAGGCGTTGCATAACCGACCGTGTCAGGGATATTGATAGTCGTCGCACCGGCTTTGATCACTTGATTGATAATCCGGACGAGGAATGCAGGGTCGGAACGGAATGCGTCTTCTGCTGACCATTGAACGAGAGGAAAGAATTTTTTTGCATATTTAACGGCTTCCACTGCGATATCCACGACTTGGTCAGGCGTCTTCATCAATTTATGCTCCATATGGATCGGAGAAGTTGCCAAAAACACGTGGAGATGTGGCTGCTGTCCGCCTTTCAACGCTTCCCATGAAGTATCGATATCGCTTTTCATGGCACGGGCAAGCCCGGTCACTGTCGAGTTCTTCACTGTATTCGCAATGCGCTGCACTGCTTCGAAATCACCAGGTGAGGAAGCAGGGAACCCTGCTTCGATCACCGTAGCGCCAAAACGTTCTAGTTGGCGGGCAATTTCCATCTTTTCAGCCGTGTTCAGATTGATGCCGGCCGATTGTTCACCATCACGAAGTGTCGTATCAAAGATGTCAATTTGTCGCACTGCCCACCACTTCCTCCTGTTTTGTTTTCTTGCCTTCATTTACGAATGGCATCATTGCACGAAGCTTTTCACCAACGACTTCGATCTGGTGCTTCGCTTCCGATTCCTTATAGGCATTGTAGTCCGGACGGTCGTTTGCGTTTTCTGCAATCCAGCCTTCCGCGAATTTGCCTTCCTGGATTTCAGTCAAGATGTCTTTCATGCGTGCTTTCGTGTCTGCATCAACGATACGCGGTCCTGATACGTAATCGCCCCATTCAGCAGTGTCGGAAATCGAGTAGCGCATTCCGGACATGCCGCCTTCGTACATGAGGTCGACAATCAGTTTCAATTCATGCATCGTTTCGAAATAAGCGAGTTCAGGCTGATAACCTGCTTCCACCAACGTTTCGAAACCAGCTTTGACGAGGGAAGTCAATCCGCCGCAAAGGACTGCCTGCTCTCCAAATAGATCCGTTTCAGTTTCTTCCTTGAATGAAGTTTCAAGGACGCCTGCACGAGCTGCGCCGATTCCTTTTGCATAAGCAAGTGCAACGTCTTTCGCTTGGCCTGAAACGTCTTGGAATACAGCGAACAATGCCGGTACGCCAGCGCCTGCTTCATACGTTCTGCGAACGAGGTGTCCAGGGCCTTTCGGTGCGACGAGGAATACGTCAACATCCGCCGGAGGTACGATTTGACCGAAATGCACGTTGAATCCGTGTGCGAATACAAGCGACTTGCCCGCTTTCAATGCCGGTTGGATCTCTTCGTCATACACTTGCTTCTGTCTCTCGTCCGGAAGCAGGATCATGATGATGTCTGCTTGTTCAGCTGCTTCTGCTACTGTTTTAACCTCAAGGCCGTCTTCTTTTGCCTGATCGAATGATTTTCCTGGGCGTACGCCGACGACTACGTCGAATCCTGAGTCTTTCAAGTTTTGTGCGTGCGCGTGGCCTTGTGAACCGTACCCTACGACCGCGATCGTCTTTCCTTGTAGTAGTCCTTCATTGATGTCCTGGTTGTAATACATTTTAGCCATTGGTGATTCCTCCTTGGATTTTAAGTTTCTATAGTTATTTTAAAATGGATAACTGTGGTGAGTTGACCTTTTGGATTTCTCGGGTGAATGCCGTGGCTCCGGTCCTAGCCAATTCTTTGATGCCATAAGGCTTGACGAGATCGATGAATGCTTCGATTTTCTCGGGCGCGCCGGTCACTTGGTACGTGACGACGTTTTTCCCGGAGTCGATGACCGTTGCTCGGAACGGTTCGATGATGCTATTGATTTCACTGCGCGCATGGGGCGGCGAGACGACTTTCACGAGCGCCAGTTCCCGCATGACGATCGCTTTTTCAGTGATGTCATTCACCTTGATGACGTCGATCTGCTTTTGCAGCTGCTTGACGAGCTGCTCGATTTTCCGTTCATCCTCCACATGGACGATGAATGTCATTTTCGACATGCCTGGCTGTTCGGAATGCCCGACGGTAATGCTTTCGATATTGAATTGCCGTTTCATAAGCAATCCCGTCACCCGGTTCAATACGCCGCTTTGATTGATGACCGTGACTGTAATGACCCTTCTCATTCGCTCTTCACCCCGATCATTTCTTGTAGTCCTTTTCCTGGCGCAACCATCGGATAGACGTTTTCCAACATTTTCACCCGGCAATCGATGAGTACCGGTTCATCCGACAGGAGAGCCTCCCGGAAGAGCTGCTCGGCATCCTCTTTTTTCGTGATGCGAACCCCTTTCAGATCATACGCCTCCGCAAGCTTGACGAAATCCGGCTGGACTGGAATCAATGACTGCGAGTAGCGTTCATCATAGAACGTCTCCTGCCATTGGCGCACCATTCCGAGCGCTCCGTTGTTCAAGATGACGACTTTCACCGGAATCCTCATCTCTTGTAAGAGGGAAAGCTCCTGCGCTGTCATTTGGAAACCGCCATCACCGACGATGGCAACGACTCTTTCATTCGGTTTCGCGAGCTGCGCGCCGATTGCAGCCGGGAATCCGAAGCCCATCGTTCCGAGACCGCCCGACGTGACCCAATGATCGGGATTGTTCAATGAATAATATTGGGCCGCCCACATTTGGTGCTGTCCGACGTCCGTCGTGACAATTGCATCTCCTTCGGTAATGCGGTGGATCATTTGAATCGCTTCTTGCGGCAGGATTTCGTGCTCGTCGGTGTTGTACCATAATGGCGCCTCTTCCTGTAAACCGTTCAAATAGCCGAGCCATTCTTCGGTGTCCGGTGCATGGAATTCATGGTTGAGCAACGCCTTCAACGCTTCCTTCGAATCCGCCACGATCGGGATTTCCGTCGGGACGTTCTTTCCGATTTCCGCGGGGTCGATGTCGATATGGATGACTTTTGCATTGGGTGCGAAACTCTCGAGATTGCCTGTCAGCCTGTCGTCGAACCGGGCACCGACGTTGATCAATACGTCGCATTCGCTAATTGCCATGTTTGCCGTATATGTTCCGTGCATGCCTGCCATGCCGAGGAACAATTCGTGGTCTCCTGCAATGCTTCCGAGACCGAGCAATGTGTTCGTGACCGGGATCCGTTTCGTTTCCACTAATGTTTTCAACTCTTCCATCGCCTGGCCGTGCAACACGCCCGCGCCGGCTAAGATGAGCGGCTTTTGTGCGAATCGGATCGCTTCGGCCGCCTTCTGTATTTGCAAGTAATTCGGAGTGGTCGTCGGCTGGTAGCCCGGCAAATTCACTTCGGCATTCCGTTCTTCCTCCGTGACGAAAATTTCCGTAGCGACGTTTTTCGGAATGTCGACGACTACTGGTCCGCGTCTTCCTGTTGAAGCGATATGGAATGCTTCTTTGATGATCCTTGGAAGATCCGCAACGTCCTGCACCTGGTAGTTATGTTTTGTAATCGGCTGCGTAATGCCGATGACGTCCGCCTCCTGGAATGCATCCGTCCCAATGACGGTGCTTGCCACCTGTCCTGTGAAAACAACTAGCGGCAATGAATCCATCATTGCATCCGTAATTCCAGTCACCAGATTCGTCGCCCCTGGACCCGATGTTGCAATGACAACACCCGGCTTGCCGGATACTCGCGCATAGCCCTCCGCCGCGTGGATGGCTCCCTGTTCATGACGGGCAAGCACATGGGGAATCGGATCCTTGTATAATGCGTCGTAAATCGGTAGGACGGCACCTCCAGGGTAACCGAAAATAACTTCGACACCTTGGTCTTTCAACCCTTGAATCAAGACTGCAGAACCATCCATCGATTGATTATTCTGTTTTTCGTCTGTAGATTCCGGTGCCATTTCCATGACTGCCTGCTTCGTTTGAACTTCCGCACTCATATACGAACTCCTCCTTACTTTTCTATTTGCTTATTTTATTTAAAAAGAAAAAGCCTTTTCTCCCCACACAAAGAAACCCTGTTCTTCGTATAAGGGATGAAAAAGCTTTTCATGGTACCACCCTTGTTCGCGGCATATGCCGCCTCGTGAATGCGCCTATAAAAGGTTCATTCGCTGATAACGAGCCCGTTTATCACAAGCCCGGGATTGCCTACTCAGTTCCCTTTTCAGCAGTCCACTCCGGGGAGATATCGCGGATAGTTGCATTGCCGGCTTCCAGCACGACCGGCTCTCTGTGAATGCAAGGATCTATCCCCTTTTACCCCATCATCGAGTTATTATATTTTCATGACGCCACCTGTACTTGCGGACGTCACTAGTTTTGAATATC
This sequence comes from Sporosarcina koreensis, assembly GCF_042655825.1. NCBI lineage: Bacteria > Bacillati > Bacillota > Bacilli > Caryophanales > Caryophanaceae > Sporosarcina > Sporosarcina koreensis. The sequence continues at coordinate 94,083 of NZ_JBHSNP010000027.1, forward strand.
TGGCCAAATAGCCTTTTTTGATTTTCGGTTCAAATGGTTGCAGCTTCTCTCTGCGCTCCGCCAATTCTTCAGCTGACACTTTCAGCTCGATCGTCCGGTTCGTCAAATCGATGTCGATGATATCTCCATCTTCGACTAATGCGATCGGGCCGCCTTCAGCCGCTTCCGGTGAAATGTGGCCGATGGAAATCCCTCGGGATGCTCCTGAGAAACGGCCATCCGTAATAAGCGCAACTTTCGTTCCTAAACCTCTTCCTTGGATAGCTGACGTCGGAGCGAGCATTTCCGGCATGCCCGGCCCGCCTTTCGGACCTTCATAGCGGATGACGACGACATGCCCTTCTCGGACCGTTCCGTTGTCGATGTTCTCTTGCGCTGCTTCCTGTGATTCAAAGACGATCGCTTCGCCCGTGAACTGCTTGATGGAAGGATCGACCGCCCCGACTTTGATGACTCCGCCGTCAGGAGCGATGTTGCCGAATAGGACGGACAAGCCGCCGACCGGACTATATGGATTATCTTTCGTCCGGATCACTTGGTCATTCAAAATCTGATAATCTTGTACGTCTTCACCGATTGTCTTTCCTGTGATCGTGATGCGATCCGGATGAATGGCGCCTGGTATTTTAGTAAGTTCATTGATGATTGCGCTGACGCCGCCCGCTTTGAAAATATCATCCATGGAAATGTCGGAAGCCGGCATGATTTTCGCTAAATACGGAACCCGTTCGGCAACTTTGTTAATATCCTGGACGCTGTATTCGATTTCCGCTTCGTGTGCAATCGCCAATGTATGTAGAACCGTATTGGTCGATCCGCCCATCGCCATATCGAGCGCGAATGCATCGTCAATCGCTTCCTTCGTAACGATGTCACGCGGTTTGACATCCTCTTTCACCATGCGGATCAAGTTCCTTGCCGCTTCCTTGATCAGCTTATGACGCTCATCTGAAGTGGCGACGATCGTTCCATTGCCCGGCAATGCCAATCCCAGCATTTCCATGAGGCAGTTCATCGAGTTCGCCGTGAACATTCCCGAACAGGATCCGCACGTCGGGCATGCGTTGTTTTCAATGTCGAGAAGCTCTTCCGCCGTCATCTTGCCAGATTTATACGCTCCGACCCCTTCGAATACAGATGTGAGGGATAGTGGAGCACCTGAAGAGGAGACGCCTGCTTCCATCGGTCCGCCTGAGACGAAGACGGAAGGGACATTCGTCCGTACTGCCGCCATGAGCATTCCCGGTGTGATCTTGTCACAGTTTGGAATATAGAACACCCCGTCGAACCAGTGGGCATTGATGACCGTTTCAGCGGAGTCCGCAATCAGTTCGCGGCTCGGAAGCGAGTAACGCATTCCGATATGCCCCATCGCGATTCCATCATCCACACCGATCGTGTTGAATTCGAATGGGACTCCGCCTGCTTCCCAAATTGCCTCTTTTACAATTTCAGCAAACTTATTTAAATGTTTATGGCCTGGAATTATATCAATATATGAATTACATACACCGATGAAAGGTTTCTCCAAATCTTTCGTTTTGACGCCCGTCGCGTACAGTAGACTCCTGTGCGGCGCACGGTCGATCCCTTTTTTAATCATGTCACTTCTCATTGCAATCTCTCCTAATCAAATCATCCAAGAGCTTACGAACTATATGAATTATGTGAAATGCAGCACATATCTAAATAGATTGTTGCTATCATATATCGGATATATGCCCAAGTCAACCGTCTTTTTATAATTATTGTTCAATTATGAATAATGCTTTATTTTGTATCCGCTTACATTAGCGATATATTGCATATTGTACGAAATATGACAATTTGAAAATATTTTTATTTTATTTTTGCGGAGGAAATATGAAAACGCTTTTGCGGAATGCAAAAGCGTAAATAATGGAGCTCTTGTGTGAAAGAATGGACCCTGGACATGATAGAATGGGCTCTTCCCCGCTATTCATTGAATTTATCAATCCGCCAACCGGATTTCTTCACGTAGCGGTAGTTCACGATCATTGTTTCGGCGGTTCGGGTGTCGCCGATCGGGACGGTGAGTTCGAATGTCATTTTGCTTTTTTTCGTTTTCAATACTCTTGCTGTAGCGATCTCCCATTGGAGCAGCGAGGCTGGCGCCGCTTCCGTTACGGGTGAGGACAACTTCCCTTTATGCTTCAGGATCCCATTGTCTTTCATGAACCGCTTTGCTTTCTTCTTTGTCACGAAATTGTGCAGTTCCGCTTTTAATTTCTTCTTGGTATCCAAGTGTGCGGCCAAATAGCGATACTCCATGCCTTTATGGTCGAATGTCTTGTACTCGCCTTCCTTGTACAGTCCGCCGGCCTGGATGATCGCTGCCGTTCCGGTCCATCCGGTGGCCAGTTCGACTGCATCCCTCGGCGTAAGTGCGGCTTGACCGGCCGGCGGATTCCCGCCACAAGCCGCCAACATTAGCAATAGTAAAATGACTGCCATTACGTTCAGTGCCCTCTTGTTCAACGCGCACCCCCCTGACTTGCTGATACTTAAACGTATGAACAATCAAGGGGCGGCATACGCCTTCAAGCCGAATTCATTCACAGCTCCTTCTAGTATGGGAATTCAGCCAAACTATAAATGGGAATTGCAAATATAGTTCACTTTCCGAAAAACATTTCGACAAATTTCGCATTTTCCCCAACTGTGGATAACCTTGTCCACGTTATCCACCTTGTTCCCCTTGACTTGTACGGTTTACAAACAAGTTAACCACAACTTATCCACTGTTGACTGTGGATATTGGAACGGTTGTTCTGACAATTGAAATTTGGTAAGGTAATAGCAGCCAAACTTCAAGATATGCAACCGGGAACGATTTGATGACAAGGAGGAGACACAAATTGTTGAGTATACCGGACGACTTTCTAATGGATACGTATAAAAAAGCGATTGCGCTAAATCTTTGCCCGCAATTCATCACTCTATTGGAGAAAGAGATCAGGCGGCGTTCCATACATTCCTCAAAACGCGGAACGGAATCCAGCTATCGTGAAAATGAGAGCCCATCCATTCATTGACGGACAAGCTCTCATTCCCATTTATTCTACTGTCACATCGAGATAGATCCCTTTCTTCATACCAACTCCCGCTTTATCCTTCCAGGCCGGATGGATGATCAGCACATATTTTTCGCCTGAAAGCAATGGTGCTTCGGGTATCACTTCGATAGTTTTGCCATCCTTCACTTCAATACGGACACTTCTCTCTTTTCCACCGACTTCAATCAATTGCACAGCTTTTGTTCCAAGTTGACGCCAATCCATTTCCTTCGTCATGCTGACTGTGAATCTCTTCGTCGTCTTTACATTTTCCATTGCCGGGAATGCCGTATAGCCATCTAATTTCTTTAGCAATTGCTCATAATGAGCTGTCGTCAATTCTTCGTTTTTGTGTGTCTTTACGTCCGGTGTTACACCGACTTTATCCACAACAATGCCTTTTGGCGAATAAAAACGGGCGGTCGTCATTTTCAATACACTTCCGTCGGTGAAAGCGTACATCGATTGCATCGTCCCTTTTCCGTACGTATTTTCACCATATAACATAGCAGCTTTCTGCTCCTTCAAGTTGACCGCCAACATTTCGGAAGCACTAGCGCTATATTCATTAATAAGCAACGATACCGGACCGTTGATTTTCTGTTTTTGATTCACAGAAGGATAAATGACCGGCTTCTTATTTTTCTCACGCAATTGGAAGGCTTGCTCCACTCCAGGGAAAAATCCGGCAATCTCCTGTGCAGCGGTAATATAGCCGCCTCCGTTGTTCCGGATATCGACAATGAAACCATCAGCGCCTGCCAGCAAACGGATTGCATCCTCCATTTCACGGGCGGAATCGGTTGCAAAACTATTTAACCGGATGTAGCCGATATTGCCGCCGAGCATTTCCGACTCAACCGTCGGCAAATGGATTTCAGCCCGGCGGATCGTCAGCATCAATGGTTTTTCGGTTTTTTCACGTTCAATTGTAAGGGAGACATCCGTGTTTTCTTTTCCACCGATCAAAGGGACTGCCGCCTGTACAGACTTCCCTTTCAATGAAGTCCCATCAACATGCGTAATGATGTCACCTGGAACAATGCCGGCTTTAAAAGCGGGACCGTCCTTAATGACGGAAATCACTTTTATGCCATTCTGGCTTTCTTCGAGTACGACACCGATGCCGACGATTCGCTGCTCGATTCCGTTAATGAATGCTTCATACTCCTGCTTGGACATGTATGCGGAATGCGGGTCAAGGCCATTTGCAATCTCTTTTCCGGTGCTTCTTGATAATACCGAGTCAGGGACTTCATCAACATAATAGTCCTTAATAAGCTGCCGAATCGCGTCGATCGGCTCTGCGGCTGTCGCGTGATGGAGCGGCAGCATAATGAAAAGAACGGCGAAGAGCATGATGAATCGTTGCATTGGGTTTCGTAACAAGTCGGTTTCCCCGTTTCTGAATTGAGTTCCTACTATTATACTATTTGGCGGCAAGTTACGTAAGTAGTTTTCAGGAAGCTTTAACTACAAAAAGTTCTTTAAGATTCGTTCTTAAATTTCATGCTTTAAAACCGATATATAGTCTAACTGTCTTATTTTCGGACTTGTATATCTTATGGAGGTGTTAGAGCTTGATCAAAAAAAATTTTTTTCTATTGGCATTTACTCTTCTTCTCGGAACTTTTCCCTTACTACATCCCGCATCAGCTGCCTCACAGCTAGATGAACAAGGTACGTTGATTTTTGGTACACTTCACTATCTTGACAAAAACGGGAGATATTTGACGATAAAAAGGGATAATGGAAAATTGGAAAACTACTTTTTCCAACGTTCTACACAAATTAGAAACGACAAAGGATTTGCTGGCAGCAGTGCTTTAATAGAAGGGGATCGGATCAAACTTCAATTTCAACGGGCAGGCTCAGTCTTTCTGGATAAAGTTGAAATCATGAAGGAGGAAAGAGAAGTAAAATCTATCCGTAAAGGGAAGATTCACCTTTTGGACTCCGTGGCTGGGAAATTGAATATAAGTGACGGCAGTAAATTCGACACGTATTGGTGGGGCTATCAGTCCTATTATGATAGAAACAGCACCTATCCATTAGCAAAAGAAGCCTCAGTCTATTTTGGCGATCAATTGATCAATAAGTCCCAATACCGGTACTATAACTTGTACGATGCATACTTTATTACGACGATGCAATTCAATAAGGAAGTTGTTGAGCACGTCGTCATTCAACGGGGCAACGATAAACACCTGCGAGAAGAAATTATTTCGATAAACCTGAATAGTAATTATCTAACATTAAAATCTTCTGAAAAAGTATATTTCCATGAAGGCACCATCTTTATCCGGAATAAAAGAGCAGTCGATCCAATCAGCATCACCAAAGGGGATAACGCTTTTATTACGACAGATGTCATTAATGGAAAGCTGTATGCAAATATCGTTTATATTTACTAATTAATGAAGATGAGGGTGAAATAAAATAGAATGAGGAATTTCAAAAACAATTTATTAATGTTTGTACTGCTCTGTTCAGTATTCGTTATTATGCCTGGCCAAGTGAACGCAAGTCCACCCGACTATAATGGCGGTGTTTTAAACGAGAATACATATGAAGAAGTATTCTTTTTGGAGTCCTATCCGATTACATTTAAAGGGAAGCCGACAGTGACGGAACGACAATCAAAAGATAAAATCACGACAACTTATCGACACAACTTAACAAGTGCAAACGGTGATAAACTGGTCCGGAATGTTGTGTACGAAACAACATTGAACAATCGAGAGGACAAAGGACAGACAGCCTCTCAGACAATTGTGAAGAGCTACTCGGAAAAAATCACAACTGCAACAAAAGCGGTTTATACTTTGGAGGATTTTCAGTTTTCCCAGGCAACAATAATCGACAATCCTCCTGCATCTGATTTTTATTCAGGTGATCTAGTCGGTACAAAGATTTATAAAGTAACTCGCCCGCAAGTTCCTGGTATCAATGAAACGATAACAGTTTCTATGACGGGGCGTAATATGGGCTACAAAAACTTTTGGGGCGCAACCGAAACCCAGATCATCAATTATGAGATTTCGAGCAATTTCAGCTCAGGTACGACTTTTGTGACAAGTAAAGTATCCGATAGTAAAACGAAAACATTGGAGTATCAGCCGCATGACCCTTCCCTTTCGAGTTTTACAGGCGGACATATTATCGTCAGCAATGCAAACATGGTAGGTGAATACACTTATTCGTATCCATACTATCTTAGAACAGGATCCATCAAACTATCACAACAGAACACGCCGACATTGGAAAGACTGATCGTTCCTAAATTCCGTGATCTGAATAACCATTGGGCTAAGGACTCCATTGAGAAACTCTATTCGATTGGAGTGTTGGATGAATCTACTCAATTCTTCTCACCCAATAAACCAATGACCCGATACAACTTCACAATCGGGGTGTTAAAAGCAGTCGACACTCGTGTGTTCGAGACGAAGACTAAAAATTCGTCAGCCAAATCAATCTTCAAGGATGTTTCCAGAAATGATAAAGGGTATCCGTATATTGAAAGTGCAGTCAATCAAGGAATCATCAATGGATACACTGCAGACTTGTTCAAACCGGCTGAATCTTTAACGAGAGCCCAAGCAGTTGCGATCCTTGTCAGGGCACTTGGCATGGAAGGCAGAGCGCCGGGTTCAGGATATAGAACGAATTTTGCAGATGATAGAAGCATTCCGTTATGGGCTAAGGACAGCGCTTATGTTGCTAATGAACTGGGTTTAGTACATGGCAATGCTAGAAATGAATTTAACGCCCAACAAAAGTTGACTAGGGCAGAAGCAGCCGCTTTACTCCAACGGTTTGTCGATTTCTTGGAAAATGATCTTCAAAAGAATTATAGAGACGATATCTTAAATTCGAATTAAATACATTTGAAAAACCTCTCAATAATCGAGAGGTTTTTTCTTTGAAGCTCTTTCAATTAGCCTGATCATGAAAAAATTAGTTATGGTACAATTCACATATGAAAAAGTTAACCGTGTTATTACTCATCGTTGGAGTCCTATTTATTTCTTCTTCACAGACATATGAAGATCAATCATTGATATCCACTCTTAAGGAATGGCTTCCCAACCAACCAATGTACTCCGTGCTTGATAAGATTGAAGTGCCTTATTGGGGCAGGATAATATCAATAGAAGAAAGGGGATACTATCACTTTGTTGAATTTCTAATAAGAAAAAGCGCGCATTTTTTCATTTTCGGTTGTCTTGCAGTAGTCATATACTTGCTGTTTTCAAATAAACTCAGATCAATCTACAGATTTTCCTTTTCCCTTTTGTTTACGGGAGTTTTTGCAGTATTAGACGAATACCACCAATCCTTGACGGGAGGAAGAACCCCAAGTGGATATGATGTCATTCTTGATATTTCAGGGGGATTCACCTTCCTGCTCATATTACAAATTGCCCTTATCATAAAGGCTAAGTTTAAAAAGATACATTGAATCAATCAATAAAATAATCGTGAGTCATCCCCTGTACAGTTAACTACAGCCAAGACAGGGGATTCCATTTACAAACTAATATAATTTGCCGACCTCAATGTATGTTTCAGCACTTTGCCGGATGCATTTCTCGGTAGTTCATCTAGGAATTCGATTTCTGCAGGGATTTTATACTTGGCGAGATTGCTTGAGCAATAGCTGATCACGTCGGCTTCAGTCAGGGTCGCCCCTTCTTTTGCGACGACATACGCTTTCGGCACTTCACCGAGCACTTCATGCGGGATACCGACGACTGCCGCTTCAAACAGTCCAGGAATTTGATAGAGTACTTCTTCTACTTCGACCGGATAGACATTTTCCCCACCGCGGATGATCATATCTTTTTTTCGGTCGACGATATAGAGGAGACCGTCTTCGTCCATTCGCCCAAGATCGCCCGTATAGAGCCAGCCATTCTTGATCGTCCGCCTCGTTTCATCTTCGTCTTTCAAATAGCCTTTCATCACTTGCGGTCCGCGCATGACGATTTCGCCGACTTGGCCGGTTGGGAGCGTTTCCCCGAATTCATCGACAACCCGGACTTCCGTCTGCGGCAAAGCTTCCCCGACCGAGCCGATCTTCTCTAGTGCCAGATGATCTTTCAACGTTGAGGCTGCCGGCGAATTTTCCGTTTGCCCATACAGGTTTTGCACTTTCACATTCGGGAATGTCTCTTTCAGCTTTTTCAATATTTCATATGGCATCGGTGCGGCGCCATATCCGAACAAGCGAAGGGATGGCAGCTCCAATTTACTTATTTCCGGCAAGTTCAAGATGATCGTATACATCGCCGGAACACCGAAAAACATGGTCGGTGATGTTTTTTGCAATAAATCCAATGTTCCCTTTGGAGAAAAAGCTTCTTCGATAATGACCGTCCCGCCTTTATACGTGACGGGTATCATGAAAACATGGCAGGCTGCACAATGGAATAACGGTGTCGAAATCAGCATTCTGTCTGTATCCGTAATAGACATTGCCTCCGACCAGATTTCAGCGGTGGAAATGATGTTTTGATGCGTCAACATGACCCCTTTCGGCTTGCCCGTTGTCCCGGATGTATACATGACGACCGCTGTATCTTCCCCGTCCAGATCAACTGGTTCATATTTCCTCTCATTGTCCGCAAGTAATTTCTCTATATCCTCTTGTATCGACAATTTTTCTTTAAATGGATGATTCGATTGACCAACGACGTCTTCCAGTCTTTTATCATAGATAAGTGCTTTTGCTTCTGAATGGTTGAAGATATACTCCACTTCCGGAGGTGCTAATTTCGTATTAACTGGCATGGCGGTGAAGCCGCCCAATTGAACACCGAAATAGCAGACGAGGAAATGGTCGGAGTTCAGCGAATAAAGGGCGATGATGTCCCCCTTTTCATACCCTTCCGCTTGGAAATGTCCCGCAATCTTTTTCGCTTTCTCATAAAACTCGCCAAAGGTCCACTCCCTGCCGTTATATGAAGTGAAAACTTTGTCCGGCTGATTTTTTGCATACTCCCCCAACACCCCTGTCATGAACATGGACAATCATCCCCTTTGCACCATTTTGTCATCTACTCATATTCTAGCAACCAATATTTCAGATTACAAGTTATATAGTTAATATTCAGATAACAGCGTAAGTGTCTATTTCTTTTATTCTCTGCGTAAACTGCTAAGAGGTATCAAGTTTATATTCTGAATGACTGGCGGTAGAGAACAATGGCGGAAGTCCGGAAAAAATCGTATAGGAAATTGTTGTTTTGGGCAGGGGGGTTCGTTCTTCTCCTATTAGTCAGCATCGTTTGCTACGCGTTGTTTTTTGTAAATGAACTGACGGAAACGGCTAAAGAGATCCATGAGCCGATGGTGCGCGTCTTCTCCGAAAAACGGGAGGACCCGATCACATTCAAAGATAAGGACCCCTTTTCGGTGCTCATTTTGGGCGTGGATGAAAGGGATGGCGACAAAGGCCGTTCCGATACGATGATTGTCCTGACCGTCAATCCGACACTCCAATCGACGAAAATGCTGAGCATCCCGCGCGATACATACAGCGAAATTGTCGGGATGGGATTCGAAGATAAAATGAATCACGCTTATGCCTTTGGCGGAATCGAAATGTCACTTGTCACCGTCGAGCATTTTCTCGACATACCGATTGACTATGTCGTTCAAGTGAATATGGAAAGCTTCAAGGATATTATCGATGCAATCGGAGGCGTCTCCGTTACGAATACTCTCAATTTTTCTGTCGATGACCATTCATTTCCGGAAGGTGAACTGACTTTGGATGGAGAGGAAGCCCTCGCCTTTGTCCGGATGCGCATGGACGACCCGCGCGGAGATTTCGGGCGGCAAGATAGGCAGAAGCAAGTCATCCAAGGCGTTTTGCAAAAAGGATCGAAGCTTTCAAGTTTACTGAAATTCAAAAGCATTTTCGAAACAATCGGCAATAATGTTCGGACGAATATGACGTTCGATGAGATGGTCGAAGTGCAAAAAAATTACCGGGACGCCGCGAAGTCCGTTGAGCAGATCAGGTTTGAAAAAGGCGAAGGTAAACGGATGGACGGCATCTGGTATTATATGATGGATTCTGAAGAGCTGGAGGATGTGAAGGCGGAATTGAAGGAGCATTTGGGAATGGAATAGCTTCGACGCAGCCCATTGCAGATGGGCTGTTTTTTTGGTTTTATTTGATAAGCAGGCGGTTGTATTGGATAATCTTGTTAACAGAGTGAGACTCAATTATATCTAATAGGAGGATGATTTCGAATGAAACGTTCACTTTGGTTATCGATTGCAGTTGCAATATTACTAGTAGCGGGATGTTCAAAAGATAAAGCTGAACAGAAGCCGATTGAGGCGGAAGAGAAGAACCCATCGGATATCGAAGTTGATCATGGGGAGCTGAACGAACAGGACACGTCAGATGAAGGCGCTGACCAAACGATTGAGGCAGAACGTAAACCGCCGCTCTTTGATATGGAAAATGGCAATCTCATCGTTTATGGATTGAAATTGGGAGACACCCCTTCTACCGCGGAAGAGATATGGGGCGTTCCGGAAATCTTGGAGGAAGAGAACACGATTCACGGGGAAACTTATCATTATTATCCTAATATGGACATGACCGTCGGCTACTATGAGGAAAAGCTTTCATCCCTCGCTGTGGATGCGGATGAAGAAGATCTTCAGGAAATCACCGATAAGTTCCAAGGGGACCATTATCATACTCCGGAAGGGGATGCTGAATTCTTCTTCGAGCCGGATACCGGACAATTGCTCATTTATGGCACTGCAAACAGTGTTGACGGCGATGCGGAATTGCGCTTGCTCATGTCGGATGAAAACTTCTTTTATTATGTAGATGAAGGGATTTACGAGAAAGTTAACTAGAGCAAACAGTTTACCCCTTTCTCGCTGCAGTCGCCCGTCATAAGTTTGAATCGATTGGTTCTCACTTCCTGAAAGGTGATACGGGCCTCGTCGACAAGTATGGTTCGAATTTTTATTCGAAAAGTTGGATTGTGCCTGCAAGCCAAATGGTAATTAACTTGAAATAAAAACTTGATGAGACGGCAACCGACCGAATAAGCATGAAGACCGCCTGATAACTTGGGCAAATTAAAAAAAGATGAGGGGAAAATGTATTTTCCTTCATCTTTTTTTACCCGTCAGTAGACACGCCTCTTAAAAAGAGTAAGGACGGTCCGTATCCTTTTTGAGGAACTTCTTTCGTTATCTTTTGTATGTATTTCTCAGCACTGTCCGTTATCGAATCAAAAGTTACGTCCGCTTTCACTTCGACACGGAAGTCAGAAGTGAATGCAACTTCGATCCGTTCCTCGTTGCCGCCGTTTTTCTTTACTACGTCGCGCACGGTCTGTGTGAAATCACCATTAGCAAGATTAACTTGATCGTTCACAAGGGATTTAAATGAACCATAAGTTCCCATCCTTGGAGACAGGATATCATTCATCGCATTAATATACGCAATATCCTTTGTTACCCCTTGATACCGATATTCTCGAGCCTTTTCATCAACCAGATCCTCGATGGATTTGCCGCCGTCCGCAACTCTTTGCAAGGCTCTTTGCGCTATTACTTCCAAGTCACCCGAGCGTGTGTCAAAATCTTTTACTGCATCCTTTGCCGCATTCACCAACACGGACGTCCCTGCGAGTGCAGCCTGTTGCGTAGCGGTTGCAGCCTGTTGCTTCACAGCGTACACTTTCGCGAAATTCAATACGATGACGCATATGGCAATCGATACGACCATGATCCAAAGGATGTACACCATGCCGTTTCCACGTTCGTTCCTTAGATGCTTCATCGGAGCATCACCTTGCCGGCAGCTTTCGAGTCGATAGCTACGGACATCGTCGACTTCCACTTTTCAGGAATGAACACAAGAGGATGCTTCGCTGAAATCTTAAAGTCGAATAGCCCGTCCCCACCGTCTGATGTAATGGTGACGAGCGGGTTTGTCAGCAAGCTGCTGTCGCCGATCGATTCATTCACCGCATCGACCGCTTCGCTATAACTGCCCGTCAATGCATACACTTGCGCGCCGTCGTTCGCCGCGGATTTCAGGCTGAGCACTGCATAGCCGGAAGCGACAACTTGCCAAAGCAATAGGAAAAACAGGAAGTAAAAAGGGAGTATGCCTATGAACTCGATGCTCATCGATCCTCTTTCATTGCGGATGGATTTGAACTTTTTCAGCGTTAACACCCCTTCAATCAATCTTTATATCAAGCTTCTTCAATCGCCTATCAGCTTCTCTATCCGTTCTTTCGACAACGAAAATGGATTTGCTACAAATATTGAAAACACGCCAAGCATGTATAAAAAGACAGCAATTCCAACATTCTCATCCACCGATTGAAACCGTAGAACTGCCATGATCGCAATGCCAATAAGGACAATGCCAGCCAAGGCCGTTGGCCACATGACAAGCTGTTTCAACTTACGCGGATTCACAAAGACTTCTCCAACTTTCTCCTTCAAAAGATGTCCTAATAGGAAAAGTAGTAAAGTACCGATTAGAAGCGGCCAGAAAACCACTGTCCCATAGCTCATTCTCACAAAAGGCATTGTCGTAAAAATAGATAAGCCCATAAGCATCCAATACAACTGTAGAGAATTGTACCGTCTCGGTTCGTGCTTACTATAACGCCTCCAAAAGAGGATGAGGCGGAACATGATGAATGCTTCCACTGTCAGATTGATGGGCATCCAAAAGAAGAAACGTCCTTCCGGTACTGCGCTGGCGCCGGTTAGAAACAATAGGTGCAGAAAAAATGTAAAGACAATAAGGTTATCCGGTTTCACAGGCTCGTTGATTATTTGTCGTAATGTCATCGGCTTCCCTCCCCTTTGTAGACAAATGTCATTGCTTCCTATCATTCATATCTATTGATTTTGTATTGCAAATACCAGATATGGAACAAAACCAAAAGCACACGGTTGAAAATTTCCGCTCCAGCCTTCTCTTCAATCGCCTCCGCGACACGGAACACGGAATAATATGTAATGCCAAGCCCGATGAACGTGATGATAATATTGAATGTATCCATAAAATCTATCCCCATCTCGGTCAGGAATGCGCCTCCGATTACAAAATAGAATGCGAGAAACGCATACATGACGAACAGGAATTTCAACCAGTTGTAATTCAGTTGCACTTTGCCAAGTTGGCTGATCGAATCTCTCCGTGAAATGAACCAATACGGCAAGTAAACGCCAAATGTCACATTCGTCAGCACAACAGTGAGAGCGGTATTCGTCTTTTTAAATGTCAGTTCGTCCATTCATCTTCCACCTCTTCGGTCATGCTTAGAAATTTTTCGGATAAGGAGAATACTATAAAAGGGAAAATCACTAATGAGAATACCAATCGTGTAATGTTGTATGCATCGTAGCTCATTTCCAAAAAAGAGGTGATGTACAGCACGCCTGCCCAAACTAATGTCACGATGGACGACCAAAAGATGATTTGTATCCAAACTTGCACGAAATGATTAATGTAGAAATCAATGGAGGATTTAATCCACGCTCGTATCGATCTTGTTCCGCTATACATGAAAGGTAAAATGAATAATATCGGTGCAATCAGTATTCCTGGAACATAGAATGCGAATATCCCTCCATACACTAAAGCCGAAAAGAACAAGCCGATTGCGAATAGAGGCCCGATTGACCAAATGAACTCCTTGATCATTTCCTTGAATTCCAATTCATCGCTTACACTGACTCTTTTGTACAAGGAAAACAACGGGCGGACGAAAATGACGAACATGAGGATATTCAATAAAATATTGATGAGATTTTCCCTGCCTCCCCAATCGACAGTCAACAGGAGTAAACTATAATTGGAAAAGAAGAGCCAGGCAGGAACCATTACACAAAGCCCATATGCGACGATTTTCAACAACTGTTCATTATAATATTGAGCCGCTTCCCTCATCCATATGCCCTCCTTGCGTCAACTTTCCTGAAAATGAACACACTTGCAATCGCAATTGCGGTTGCATTGACAAAGCTAAAGAGTGCAATATCCGGTTCAAACAACATTGGAAGTCCGATAAAGAAGTGGGAAATCAAAATATTGATGACGACCAGCGCGCATGCCAGCATATAGGCGGCGAAATATGGAAAATGAAATGACTTGGTTAGATACCCTAACAATCCATAGGAGAAAAGCATGACGATGATGGAATGAATAAAAAAATCCGGGATGACGAAGACCATGACAAAGCTGATTACAATCATCGCAATGGTTACGATCCCCAATACTTGTACATACTTCATTTTTCCCACCTCTTCTCCTTCACAAAGGATTTATACGCCAGTGAACTGAACAAGAACAGTAGCCAACAAGCAAATAAATATAAAATTATTGAAATATAAGTCATCGAGAAATCATACCCATGTGTCTCAAAAAATCTTCTTGTAACTCTGTGATTTCCTCCAAAACTGAAAATCGCGAGCAGTACGGGTACCGCATAAAAAGGTATTGCAAGCCATTTCCTTTTATCTGAATCAGGAAACAGAATTGGGACTTCCGTCCGCTGATCGAATCTCGCCAAAAAATAAATCCCAATGAAAAAGCCGACCAACAGCAATTGAATAACGATACTTCCCTTCAACACTTTCAGCAATGGAAATGCTGCAAAGAAGGTGAAAGCGTATAGTTGATACATGATCGTCAACCTATACGCTTTCTCCTTATTAGCTGGGAATCGGTATGATAAGACAATCGGCAATACCAACAATAGGACAAAAACGGCCGCTATCCATTTGAAGTATTGCTGATCATATTCGGGGATGAGCAGCGCTACCACCGCTGTAAATAAAGGCATCAAATATCCCCCTATCATAACCTTGAATGGATTTCCCATTACCTACGACCCCCAACCAAACTTTTTAAATATACTTTTACCATAGTTTTTAACACCTTCAAACACTTTTTTCGCACCAGCTTCGATGGCCCCGGTAATCCTTTCGCCGAATGGAGTTTTTGTCAAGGCTGTAAATGCTAATGCACCCAAGACAGCGGCTATCGTACCAACGCCCGGGATAACACTTCCCGCTATGGCGGCGGTCATTGCCGTTGCTCCCCATGCTGCACCCGCACCCGCCACTGCTGTAGCGGCACCGACGATGACATCCGTAGTAACTCCAGCTGCAAAGTCTGTCCCCGTCCTTTTTGGATCATCATAATTTTTTTTCACATTATCGGAAACAGTGAACAAGACACTAGTCAGGCCATTTCCTTTTATCAGCGTTTTTGGGTGGAAGAATTCTTTGTTCGGCACAAAGTCTTTAAAATAATCTTTGAATGCATTGCTGAGCATTTTTTTTGATTTGACTTCCTTCAGAAATCCTTGGAGTTTCTTTTCTCTTATCGGTTCATCAGTCCGGGGCGAAAATGTAACGTCATTGTGTGTCCGTTTTTTATAGTCGTACCACTTTCGCTTATACTCACTTTTGCTATCCCCTTTGACAACATCTTTCCTGTTTTCAAAAGAGCCGAGATAGTCGTTATAGCGTTTGTTCACCCATTTGCTGACGAAATTATCGCCTTTCATAACTTTGGTCTTGCCATCAACTTGAAACAGGTTTTTATTTCCCGATGCCTTCTTTAAATCGGTAATTTTGAAGCCTGCCGATATCGACAAAAAGCCGTCGAATATTGTTAATCCCTTCTTGAGTTTCGAGCTGTATTTGTCGACACCCCCGATTATATTCAATGCAGATTCAATCGTCGGACCTCCGCCGGTAGTGTTTCCTGAAGTTCCATCACCCGTACCGTTTGAATCGCCTCCAGACGGACCTTCTCCACTTGTCGGACTTTCTCCCCCAGTGGAATCGTCGCCGCCCGTCGGACTGTCACCGCCGGATGGACCTGTTCCTCCGTCAGGACCTTCGCCTCCTGTAGGGCCGTTCCCTCCAGTCGGGCCATCACCGCCAGTTGGGCCTTCTCCGCCATTCGGACCTTCTCCGCCGCTTGGAGCCTCGCCGCCGGTTCCTGGATTACCGCCGTCCGGGCCTTTGCCTCCGGTGCTGGCATTTCCTCCTGAAGGTCCTTCTCCTCCTGTCGGCGCGTCACCGGATTTTCCCGCTTGCCCGCCATTCGGACCTTCACCGCCGCTAACCGCTTCGCCGGATGCAGGCGGAGTTCCGCCCGGGCCTGAAACCTGTCCTCCAGTCGGTGACTCCCCTCCGGAAATGATGTCTCCCGCTTTAAGGAATTCCCCGTATTTCGTACCATTCAATGTACTGGGAATTAAAAATAACCCTTTGTTTTCGGCAGTTACCGGAACAATGACCGTTCCGGATGTGAGAGAAAATGTCCCTTTGAATGCCGAGCCGTACGTATAGACCTCCCCAGGCGTTATGAATTCGCCGCCTGTAAATGATTGCCCGCCTGTGATTGCTTCCCCGCCGGTAATCGGTTCCGTTACGTCAATCGATTTTCCCGCCTTCAACCAGTCCGCCATTGCAATCCCCGGCAATATTGTCCAGGATAGGATGACTGACAGCATGAAAATCGCATACGTTCTTCTCAACTGTCTACTCTTCAAATTCATCCTCCTTTCTTAGTCAGGAGAGTTTTGTAAGTACTTTTCTTCAAGAGCCTGGATTGCTTCACTGTATTGCATTTCATTCATGTTCTCTAAATCGGCTTTGAGTGCTTCATATTCGGTTTGCACCCAACTATGGTAGTCTGTATTCCGCTTTACGAGATAGTCATAGCTTTCAGACGACATGATTTTTTTCGTCTGATACAGATATTGCAAAGTGAAGCCGACTTGCTGCCTCTCATCTACGATCTTCGTGAATTGCTGACTATCGAAAACAAATATTTCCAGATCCTTTTTTAATCTTTCATGGCCAAGATTTTGCGACTCGCGTTTTTTCCACTCGGCCCATTGCTTGGCAATCTCATTTGCCTGATCCAGCTCTTTCTGAAGCGTTGCTGCATCTTGGACATCTTGATACGTCCCTTCAACCGCCTTCGCCACTTCTTTCAATTGACGCTGCCCCTCATTATCGACATTAAATCCGATGACATTGATGATCGGTGTAATGTTGGAATCGTAAAGGTCTTTCGCAGCGGCAACCGGGTCGTCATTGCAAGTCGAGATGCCGTCTCCCACAAGGTAGACAATGTTCGTATTATGCTCTCCGTCGAATTCCGCAAGGTCCTTTTTCGCTTCCCTGATGGCAAGTTCTGTCGGAGTCCAACCTGCGGGCTTCACTTGGTCAAGAGACTGTTTAAACGAAGCTTTGTCGTATTCTTGAAGCGGATAGAGCAAATCACTGCTTGCGCACGACATCGCTTTATCTGCCGAACTGCCGGTCCCTTCATGTCCATAGACGCGAAGTCCGACATTTGCCTCCTTCGGCAAATTCTCAACGAACTGGACAATCGCCTTTTTTGCAGCTTCCATTTGCGTTTGGCCGCCGACATATTGCCCCATGCTGCCTGAAGCATCTAAAATGACAAGGACATTCATGTTTTCCTTGAACTGCATTCGAGGATTATCGATATCCGGGCTGCCGATTGCGTGGAACTTCAATCTTGCAATCAGCTCACTCGGTCCTTTGAAGTCTTGCTGGAAAACCGCCAATAGTTCGTTGTAATAGTGGTCCAACTCATTTTGAGTAGGCTCCCCGGAAATATCAGGCAAATGGGAAGTCAGCTCGTCAATTTGGGCTTGCCCATCTTTATCCAAAATCGAGATGAAAGAGGTATATCCCGTAGGCAGCTGCTCAAGCTCCTCTAATGATTGCGGGAGCGGGGCAGCTGCAACTACCTCCTCACTCTTGTTTTCCTCTTGCTCTGCTTGATCCTCTTGAAGATCAACGTCTTTATCATCTTCTTTTTCATCTGATGAAACAATTTCATCCGCTGTAACCTTTTCATTCTCTTTAGCCTTATCACTGCATGCTGCCAGTAGAAGGAGCATAAGCAGAAGAATGAATGGAACTATTCCTTTTCTATTCATAAGTTCTCCTTTTGCTAATCAAGTTGTTATTAACCTACCATCCCTTTGATCTTTGAAACGATCGAAGTAATCACCTCAGTGATTGTTCCCTCTTGGCCTTTCAATGCAGTCGAAATAATCCCGAGCACCAAAATGAGCAATGCCGCGATTCCAAGCCATTCCAGCGATTGCGCTCCTTTTTCGTTCTGTACCGGATACATCATTTTCGTCCAAGCTGTCATCATTTTTTCTTTCATCTTCCATTCTCTCCTTAAATAAATGTATTTTAATTGAATAACTCGAAAATCCCTTTGTTCTGGTTGAAGATATTTATAATCATCAAGCCTCCGATCAGGATGAGGGCGGAGGGCAACACAAGGAAAGTAGTTACTAACGTCACTTTCGGTGATGCTTTGGCTGCCTTCTCCTTAATCAATTCTTTCTTTAGTTTCCTCATCTCTTCGGCTTGGTGTTTAAACGTGTCCGCAATCGGAACGCCTAGTCGCTCCCCTTGCAATAGTGATTTGATCAATAGTTGGAACTCCTTGCTGTCGTTCCG
Source organism: Sporosarcina koreensis (assembly GCF_042655825.1). Taxonomy (NCBI): domain Bacteria; kingdom Bacillati; phylum Bacillota; class Bacilli; order Caryophanales; family Caryophanaceae; genus Sporosarcina; species Sporosarcina koreensis. The sequence goes on from NZ_JBHSNP010000027.1 coordinate 112,709, forward strand.
TTCAAGCAATGATCTGTAGGCTTCTGCCCGTGGGACGCCGACGCTCAATTCCTGGATGAAACGGCCGAATTCCTCTTTGATGGGCCCCTCGAAATAATGAACGATGTCTCGGAGCGCCTGATCCATCCCGACACCTGCCTGCAAGGTGACACTCATCGTGTCAAGGAAGTCAGGAAGCTGGTAGGAAATCTCCTCCTGCCTTTTTCTTGCCTTGGATCTGAGCCAAAGGACGGTTCCACCAAATCCGGCAATCGGCATGAGAATCAGCATGAATTGCGACAATGGAAATCTGAGGATGAATAAAATTCCGCCTATGAAAAATCCCGCAATCAGCATGAAGATTTTCAGCCCTTGGAAGCGGGCGACCGTCAATCCGTATGGATGTCCTGCTTGTATAAGAAGCTTCTTCACCTCTACGTTTTCACTGAAGAAGTTGACACGCTGCCCGAGATCGGAAAAGTCGTCTGCGAACTTGAATAGCTTTTCCAACACTTTCTCTTTGCGCGACTTCTTTTTACGTATCCATGTTTCGATATAGACGGACTCGCTGATTTCTTCACGCAGAATCCTTTTTTCATTCAAATAGACATAGAAAGCCCGTAGCGAGATTCCGATTGTTGCTACAGCTAGAAACGTAAATAATGCAATTATGCCATCCATTCATTCACACCCTGATATTCGTAATTTTCCTGACGATGACAAATGTCAGGACCGTCCCGAAAAGGAAGAACGTCAACAGGATCAATCCAATTCCTGTAAATAAAGGATCGAGGAAGCCGTCGATGATATTGTTCATCATGAGCACCAAGAAGATCGGAATGATGGGAACGAGCGTCGAGACATACCGTTGTTCCGCAGTCATCGTCTTCACTTCCTGCTTCAACAGCTTCCGTTCGTCAAGCGTCTGGCTCATTTCATCAAGCACCGCGGACAAGTTGCCTCCCGCTTTTTTCTGAATGAGCATCGTCGCCGCGAACAATTGGAATTCCTTATGATCGATCCGTCTTTCCATCGTTCTCAGCGCCGCAGAGAATTCGATGCCTAATGATAGCTCATGGGCCATCCGTTTGAACTCCCTTTTCGCAGGCTCATTGATTTCCTGAGTGACAAGCTGGATTCCTTGATTCAACGTCATGCCGGAACGGGTCGAATTTGCGAGTATCCGGCAAATTTCTGGCAGCTGATCGATCAGCATCTGTTTCTTCTTATTCTTCCTTAGCAGGAATAAAAGCCTTCTTGCCCCTTCAACAAGCAGCATTCCAATAAGCAAAGCTGGCATCAAATCCAACCCGAACATGTTGACGAGCACGAAGACGATGCCCATATAGCCGACAAGGAGCGCCCCTATAAATTCGGACGGAGTGAACGGGATATTGGCGTCCACCAGCTTCGGCTCCAATTCTTTCGCCGTCTCCGTCTCATCGAATTTTGCTCCAACGAGGACGATGACGCTTTTCCGCTTTTCCCCGTCCAGGTAAAATTGCTCGACTTCCTTCCGCCACTCCCTCTTTGACTTCCGGTAATCGAGAAGGAAATAGACGGCGACCAGGAACACGAAAACAGCTGATGCGGCAATGAATGCTTCTACCATGCAGTGACCTCCTCTTTCACCCGGAAGTCCGACTCATCCATATGGATGCCGAAAATCTTGAGCCTTTCAAGGCAGGCAGGGATTTCACCGGTTGGCGTGAAGTGACCGAGAACAGTCCCATCTTCCAGCATGCCGGTCCGCTTGAACTTGAAGATCTCGACAATCCGGAACGTGCCGTCCTCCTCATTTTTCTGCACTTCCGAAATGGAGATGATCTTCCGCGTCCCGTCCGTCAGGCGTGTTGCCTGGATAATGATATCAAGCGCACCGACGATATATTCGCGGATGACGGTCGAAGGCAGGTCCATGCCCGCCATGATGACCATCGACTCGACACGCCGCATCGCATCGGCAGGCGAGTTCGCATGGACGGTTGTCAGCGACCCCTCATGCCCCGTATTCATCGCCTGGAGCATGTCGAATGCCTCTCCGCTTCGGACTTCCCCGACGATGATCCGATCTGGCCGCATCCGGAGCGCGTTCCGGACAAGGTTGCGGATCGTCACTTCCCCCCGGCCTTCCACGTTAGCCGGCCGTGCTTCCATGCCGACGACATTCGGTCTGTCGAGGCGCAATTCAGCGGAGTCTTCAATCGTGATGACCCGTTCCCCATGCGGAATGGAAGCAGCGACGACGTTCAAAAGCGTCGTCTTCCCGGAACCGGTACCGCCGGAGATGAGTGTGTTCATCTTCCCTTTCACGATACCTTGCAGGAAGCGTCCCATCGTTTCATCCAATGAATTGAAGTTGAGCAGATCTTCCATCTTGAATGGCTCTTCACGGAATTTCCGGATGGAAACCAATGTCCCTGAAAGGCTGACAGGCGCGATAACTGCATTGACACGGCTCCCGTCCGGCAATCTTGCGTCAACCATCGGAGAACTTTCATCGACACGTCTTCCTAGTGGGGCAACGATGCGGTCGACGATATGCCGGACATGTTCATCATCCCTGAATGCGACATCCACCATTTCCAGGCGACCCGCTTTCTCGACATACACCTCATCGAACCCATTAATGAGGATTTCAGTAATTGCGGGATCTTTGATGAGCGGCTCAAGCGGCCCATATCCGACTGCCTCGTCAAGAATCCTTGTGATCAAAAGATCTTTATCGTTCCGTGAGATGATCACTTTCTCTTCGGACATGAAATGGGAGACATATTGCTCGATTCGGAGCCGCATTTCACCTTGTGACAACTGGGTGAGCGCCTCCAGGTTCGTATCCCTCAGCAATCTTGCTTTGTAGTGATCGACCAACTCATCGACGAGATGATTTTCATACTTGTAATTCGCCGAATTCTGTTTGGCCAATTTCTCTTTGCGCCGTTCGAATAAAGAACTCATCGTTCACCACCTCCTACTGCTTTGCGACTTGACGGGCGAATTTCCGGATATCCTTTGCAAACGGGATCAGTTTCCTCTCCTTGGCTTGCTTACGTACAGGCTGCCCCTGATTGATAAACGACTGGAGACCTTTCGTGTCTTGCCTGATCGAAGCGATGATCGGGTAGCGCAATACATTTTTCAGATCTTTCTGTTTCACTTCGAAATTCTTCGATAATTTATTCAGAGCGATTTCCATCCGGCTCGTCAGGACAAGCCCGAGCCTTTCAGACAGCTCCTCGTAGTGCTTCATGATTTTCAATGAAGGCGTATCCGGAGTAAGGACGTAATAGATCTTGTCCGATTCCTCCATCGCTGTGACAACAAGGCCATTGATCGAGGAAGGCAAATCGACAACGACATAATCGAATGACCGCCTGCATGTCCGAAGCAGCTTCGCGATGAATTCCTCATCGAGCGTTTCCAGTATTTCCGCATCACATGGACTGATGAGCACTTCCATTTTGGAGTGCTCCTGTGTTTGGGAGACGTTCCGGATATGGCTTTCATTCAACTCTTCGATGACCGGCTGCAAGTCGGCAAGCGATCGGTTCGATTCAATGGAAAGCAATGTTTCAACACCGCCGAACTGCCCATTCAAATCGATAAGGATCACTTCGGCAGATGATTCGAGCTTCATCGTTTGTGCAAAGGACGCGGCAAGCAATGAACAACCGCTCCCTCCCTTCCCGCTATAAAATGAAATGATTTTTCCTCTTCCTCGGCCGAAAGTCGGTGCTGCCGACTCCTCGTTCTTCGCTTTTTTGGCTGCATAACTTTTAACGATATTCGGGAACCGGCTGGAGAATAGGCCAGCCTCCTCCGGAAAGACGAAAAACTCATCCGCCCCTGCCCTTGTCATATTTCGAAGCAAGCCGAAGTCGGATGCGTTGGCAATGAACAGGATGAGCGCATTCGGATTGATGATTTTCAGCATTTGAACAACTTCCACCGATGTATCAGTATCCGTCTGTCCAAAAATGACAATATGCGCCATTTCCCGGTTCATTTCCCTTACCGCTTCATTCGAACGTACACCAATGACCTGTTCCGATTTCGTCTCGGCAATGGTCTTCAACTGCGACATAAGCGCATCCTCATCGGAAACAATCATAATATTCAATTTATTTTCCAACTGCCTCACCCTTCGATAAGTGACTGTTCACCTTTATTCTCCTGATTCATCGGATTTCTGATCTGATGATCCTTCCGTCTTAACAGTTGCGGCCGATCCTTCAGGCTGTTCACCGGCCGGTTCTTCTTTCGGTTCTTCCTTCTTTATTGGATCATCCGATTTATCCGCGGCATCGCCGAATGAAGAAGCCTGTCCGACGTTCGCCTTCAACACACGAATATGCTCGGCGTAATTTTGCATATGTATTAGGTCCGTCGCCTCTTCAGCCGTCACTTCAACCGCAATGCCGGAGAAATTGTCATTTGTTCCTTGCGCAAAAGCGACCAGCACGTCTTTCAGGAAGACCTTTGTCTCTTTCTTTCCATTGTCATTTGTCGATACGATGATGTCGACGCGGTCCAATGCCGTCAGCACCTGATCGAACTGGATCTTATCCGTCCGGTACATTGTGACGAGCCGATTGTTGGCATCCTGCAGATTCGATACGGGCTTGATCATGTTTTTCGTAATGATGTCCCCTGGATTCAATGGGACGATGGATACTTGATGTTCGAACTCATCTACGGACAAAATATGGCTATCCGTTACGAACTTATTTGGGATATCCATTTTCGTCACTTGTGAAGCCTCTATCGGCGAACGGGAAGGGATAGACCCTTTCGCGATGTAAATCGATGTCATTCCGCCTAATTCCGCATTCAACTCTTTGACCTTTTCCAGCACGAGATAACCTGCCACAGCAGCCAATAAGAAGGCCAATAGTAAAAATATCGCCGCACGCCTCTTCGCCTCTAACATGCCAATCCCTCTTTCATTCTAAAGAAATCCGGAAAACTTCCGCTCTCTGTTCCATTTGGTAGATTCCTATGTTCATTATTAATATCATTGTGACGATTGTATGTCAAAACCGTGACAGAACGGCCCGAATTGCGCTAAGTCATTAGTCATTGGACCAAAGGGCAATGACGGTTAAGCAAGTTTTTCCAACAGCGTTTCACTTATGGTCCTATATTGGAAATCAAGGTCGAATAGCATATTTTCTTTTGTCGTTCACAACTTATGAATCATTTTCCATAATTTGAAAGTCTGGAATTTAAGATATTTGACTTCAAGACTATGGTAATGCTTGCTGAATTGCTTTTTTCGTTTGATTGGAGGATGGATGTTGTAGGAACGATGTCGCAGCCAAAGAAAAAGACCAAAGGAAATTTTTGATCCCCTGGTCTTGTTTTCATTATGAAGCTTTTTTCAGATCGTTTGAACCGGCTTTTTTCCAGATCGACTGCACCCATTCAGGATGGTCGATGAATGGGTTGCGGTTACCTTGCAACTGTTCGATGACGTTGTTGCGGTTCATTTCGAACGCATCTACCGGGTCCATTTCATGCCATTCCAATAGGACGGACAGCTTTCCATGGTATGGATTGGTGCCGTTATTGAGTAGTTCATTCAACTCCAAATCAACCTTGTCGCCCGCTTCGTAACGGGTTGCCATATAGAACAGCATCCGTGCTACGTCGCCTTTCACGCGATCGGGCGGCTCCCATGAGTTAGCGGATCTGAAGCAGCCGTCACAGCCCTTCACTGCACTTCCGCCATAGTCGAAATCCAAGTTGCCGCGGGTGCTGTTCACTTGGACGTCGGTCGGACGCAAATGATGGATGTCCGTGCCGGGACCAATGCTTGTACCGAAGTTTCCGTGCGATTTCGCCCATACGTGCTCCCGGTTCCAATCGCCGACGTTCCCACCGTTCTTATCTTTAGAACGGGATTCACCTGAATAGAACAGGATGACGTTGTTCGGATTGTTCGGATCTTGATCCGTCTCTTTCAACGCGTCCCATACTTGTGCATACGTCAGCTTCCGGTGGTCGGAGATGATGTCGTGAAGGGCCGCTTTCAATTCCTGCCCTTCCTTGCCGATTGCATTTTTGTAATAGCCGTCAGCCGGCACTTCAGCTTTCGTGACAATAACCGAGAAGCTTGCTGTTACGGATTTATCCCCATCTGTCGCCGTCACTCCGACGATGTGGGAGCCTTCCTCCAATTGCAAAGTGAGAACATTCTTATTGAGGTCGACTGTCCCTTTCGTTGCGGAATATGTCAGCTTGTCGCCGTCCGGGTCACTGAAATGTCCGGAGAGGACGATTGAAATCGTCTCTCCGGCTTTCGCTTCCTGATTCGGGATCGGTTTCGTGACGATCGGTGCATTGTTCACCGTTGGCACGCCGATCCTCTTCCCTTTCGAGTTGTAGAAGATGACGTTAGAAGCATCCGCCCCTTTGACAAAGTCGATCCTCTTAATGTTTTCAGCGCCTCTGATTTCGAGCGGATGCGAGCCTTCTACGATCACATGGCCCATTTCCGTTCCTTTCATATCGACGATCAAACCTTTTTTCTTCGGCTGCAGGATGACAGTATTCGTTTTGAATCCTTCACCTGTCAACTCGGCATAGTCCCCTTTCAAGTACATGCCGTCCTTCAATGAAGATTGCGCATCCATATAGACGGAGACGCTTGGCTCAGCAATCATAATTTGTTTTTTATGTTCATTGATCAGGGTATACACTTTCTTGATCGGAACTGGATCCCATACGACTGGGGCTTCGAAGCCGATCTGTACCATGACCGGATCGTGGTCGCTTGCACGTCCCGCCATGTCCGTAAAGTCCGAGTTGATGTGCAAAATGTCGATTTCTGTTTGATCCGCCAAGTTATTCGACACGAGAATGTGATCGAGCACTTGGGAGTTTCCTTGGTAGACGTACGAATAACGGTCAGCCTTGTCGACATGGTTGATCATGTTCGTCATGAGGCTGCCTTCATGGATTTTCAAAGGCTCCGCAAATTGGAAGTCATTGAAATCTCCAAGAGAAACGATATTCGCTTCCGGATTATCCGATTTGATTTCGGAAACGAAATCATAGACGAGCTGTGCAATCTGTTTCCGCTGCACTTCGCTGCCATAGACCGGTGGCTGTATAGAACCGAATAACGGCGTATCTCCACCTTTTGAATTCCAGTGGTTCACGATTGCGATGACTGACTCACCCTGAAAATCGAATTGTGCGGCGAGTGGCTTCCGGCTGCTCTTGAACGCCGGGTCATTCGGAGCAATGCGCCCTGGATTTTGTGTCAATTTGCCATTTTCATATCCGACAGCTGTCGTTGCATCGCCATGCGGAATCCCTTCCGTCAATGAAACACGTGCAGGATTGTAGAGGAATCCGACACGGATGTTCGCGTTCGGCTGTCCGCCATCCTCATTGTTCACTGGATCGATATTGACGTATTCATACTTGACGCCGCCCGCATCGACAATCGCTTGGATGAGGCGCTCGTAGCTTTGATTCGCACGGGAATCGCCAGCATCTGGTCCGTTATTGTCCTGTACTTCCGTCACACCGATAATGTCAGGGTTTTGCATATCCTGTACAAATGCCCGTGCAAGTTTTTTCGCTTTGTCATTCGAAGTCGTTTTAGTATTGTTCGAGAAGTTTTCCAAGTTGTAAGAAGCGATCGTCAGTTTATCCGCATCCTTCACAATCGTCGTCTTCTCTGGCACTGCATCGCCCTTCGAATGTGCTTGCTGCATGTCGCTCAAAGATGTGTAGATCTTGTAATTTTGGAATGAATAGCCGACAACTCCCGTAATCGGGCCTGCGAAACGGTCGCCAGTCGCGACTTCGAAATCACGTGCCGGTCCGTTCGGTTCCAAACGGAATTGGACCCGCTCCGCATTTTGGTCGTCTTCCTTCAAGAGGATGCCGCCGTTCAATGTTTCAGTTTCCGCATTTTCGAATACTGTTACGAGATCACCGTGCTCTTGAGGTCCGACTGCTTTCACATTGCCTACTTGCACAAGCATCGCTTCACGGCTTTCCCAGAAATCGGCCGCATACTTTGTCGGATCGAATTCAGAGAACTGATGACTCGCGATTTCATGTTGCGGCAAGTTTTCTTCATTAATCATGAAAGGTGTTGGAAGTGGGACATTGCGCTCAAGGATTTGCACCTTGCCGCCTTGGTCATCACGGACGTTGATCTGCGTCGTCTTCAAATCCGTTTCCTGGCGGTCTGCATATCCATCGATTGCATACTCGCTCACTTTTCCTTTGACAGAAACTAGATCTCCGACGGAAAGATTCCAAGCATCCCTTCCACTGTAAAGAACAATCGCTTCGGACGTATTCAAATTGCCGTCGCGCTTATCGTCCGGAGTTTGGATATGATAATACGTCGAGCCGTTCAGCTCATATTTGTATGTGACGATCCCTTCAACACCTTCAACGGTTTGTCCGTCAAACGGAGATGTATGGCCATCCCCTTGGATATCATGAATTTGAAGGGCTTCCGTAATCGTATACGTAAAAGTGAATATATCTCCAAAACGATCGTCATCCGTTTTCACGACTGCCTTCACTGTCGTATCTTCTTGGATATCGATCGGTGTTGCATACGTCGCCCCGTTTTCAATCGGGCTTGTCCCGTCCAGCGTATAAAGGATTTCCGCACCAGACGTTCCTGTCTTCAATGAAACCTTCACACCGCCTACAAACGTACCGCTTCCCGGACTTGCGACGACCGGCTGGATGGCGGAGCTGTCAACGACAACATCGACGGTCGAGCGCGGAATGATCTGGTAATCATTATCGAACTGCTGGACGATCCCAGTAATCGAATCATAGGCCGTCCCGACGGTGAGTCCCAGGGTTGCCGTCTCATCACGGACGATAAAGTCACCAGTTCCATCTGTCGCTAAATAATTCGACCAGCCACTGCCCGCTTGTACATCGGAAAGAATTGCGTTATGCACAGTGACAAGCTGTGATTCGACCTTTTCACCGACTTCCGATCCTGTAATGACGAGTGGTTCCGGAGTGCCGGCATCTTTCGTCACTTCAACGATTGTCGCATTGTCCAGCTGCAGCAATCCGCGGTAATCCGCAAGCTTGCCAGTCAATGTCACTTCATCACCGATTTGCACATTTAGACTTGTCGGCCTGACAGCAATTCCGCCCGTAGCGTCCTGCACTGAAATCGTGTTTTTCAATTTGGCGGCTACTGTTCCTTTAATCGTCACCGTTTCACCTAGTGCCTTAGAGCGTACATCGCCGATTGTTGAAATATCGCCCGGATCACCAGGTTCACCCGGCTCTCCCGGTGTTGTGCCATCCATCTCATGCGACCCTAGATGATCGAATGTGTCTCTTGGATAAGCGGTCCATTCAGCGTCACGGTTGAATGCATCCCCCGGATTCGAGTCCCCGCGTGTAACGGAGCCGTTCCGGACTAGTGTCACATCAACTCCCCATTTGGCAGTGGAGCCGACTTGACCGATTGAATCTATAACTGTACCGCTTTTTTTGAGAACAAGCGGATCATCACCGTTGAAATTGATGACGCTTGAGTTTGCTAAATTTCCTTTATCCTTTATTCCGTCAGCTGCTTGATTATGATATAAGACATATGTTTCACCATGTCCCAATGCACCTGACAATGTCAGCTTTTGCGAAGCTGTAGTTGCTCCGTTCGCGTATAGCTCCAACGTGTAATCGCCCAGATTGACGGTCTGTCCCGTTCCGTTGTAAAGTTCAATTGCCTTATTGAAGCTGCTGCCCTCCACATATTCGGAAATTAACAGATCCGTTGCTACCGATTCCGCTTTCACAATCGCAGGAACCGTCGGCACAACCATCATTACAGCTAAACTAGACGCCAAAAAGCCATTCAAACGCTTCCTCCATCTCTTACTCCGCATGAAACCATTCTCCTTTCAAATTTGAAAATATGGTGCAGTGCGTGAAAATCCTCCGTTAACCGCTCCCTTTCCATATTAGTTTGATAGAGTAATAGACTGCATTCCCATCGTACCATTGCCTGGAATGCATGACCATGCGACTTTTTGCAATTTTTTGCGATTATTCCATCAAACTTTCGACATGGATTTTTCCGGTGGTATTGTGAGATTAGACGCACTGGTTTAATGGGAGTTGGTTGTGTTGCGAGGGAGGTTGATTGCGAAACGAAGCTTATTCGTTTCGTAACGATGCAGATTAATTTCGTTGCGAAGCACTTTGATTGCGTTGCGCGTGTTTGATTGCGTTGCTATACAGACTGATTGTGTTGCGCTCGCAATTGATTGCGTTGCTCGAGTTTGGTTGTGTTGCAATCCGGATTGATTGCGTTGTGCACGTAATTGATTGCGTTTTGCCCTAGTTTGATTGCTTTGCGATCCAAATTGATTGCGTTACGCCTGCAATTGCTTTCGTTACGCCGCTTTTTTATTGTGTTGCAATAAATCAATTTCATGCCACAAAAAAAACTCCCCAGTCCAATCGGACCAAGGAGTTCTTGTATTACACGATGATAACAAGCTCTTTCACTTCTTCTACACCTTTGCCATCGACGATTTCCTGTACTTCGGAACCATCCAATGTCTCTTTCTGGAAGAGGACATTGACCAATTCCTCGAACTGTGCGGCATTTTCCTGGATAAGTGTTTCGGTTTGTTTCAATGCCTCGGCGAAGAGCGCTTGCATTTTCAACTCTTTTTCGCCCTTATTGAACGTCAGCATGAATCCATCTTGGAGCAAACCTGTGTCAACCATCCGTTCGATGATGTCCTTCGCTTGCTGCACATCTCCGGTGACGCCAATGCTATGCTCACCGAGGTAAAGCCGCTCCGCGACGCCTCCCGCCAGAATCATGCTCACTTGATCAAGCAATTCGCTTGCCGTCTGCAAATGCAGCTCTTTCTGGATTGGCGCTACGTATCCGAGTGCTTGTCCACGCGGAATGATTGTCGCTTTCCGGACAGAACCCGGTTTTGTCAACGCAGCGATCAACGCATGGCCCGCTTCGTGGATTGCGACCCTTCTTTTCGTATCAGGATCATTCAGCGTACGCGATGTACTGCCGAGGATTGTCCGGTCGATTGCGAAATCAAGGTCTCCCTTGCCGATCTTTTCACGGCCGTCACGGATTGCCCGCTTGCTCGCCGTTTCGAATAAAGAGCCTAGTTCCGCGCCGGAAAAACCGGACGTGCTTTCAGCCAATACATCTAATGAAGCATACACTTCTTCCGCCAACAAACGTCCTTTCGTATGGATGTCGATGATTTCACGACGGCCATGCGTGTCCGGAAGCGGTACATTGAATGTATAATCGATACGCCCTGGACGAAGGAATGCTTCATCGAGCATATCTTTCCGGTTTGTTGCAGCAATGAAAAGGATCCCTTCGTTATCGTTTCCTCCGTCCAACTGAACGAGAAGCTCCGTCAACGTCTTTTCGGATTCCTCCCCGCCATGTTCCTTACGCTTGCCGGCTAACGCGTCGACTTCGTCAATGAATATGACAGCCGGACGGTGCTTGCGGGCGTTTTGGAATAATGTGCGCACACGTGACGCACCGACTCCGACAAAAAGCTCCGTAAATGCGGAACCGCTGGATGAATAGAATGTTGCTCCGATTTCGCGGGCAATCGCTTGGGCAAGCAATGTTTTCCCGGTTCCCGGAGGTCCGTACAGGAGAATCCCTTTTGGTGCCTGGATTCCGACTTGTGTTGCACGTTTCGGATCTTTGATGATCGACAGGGTCTGGTGAATCTCTTCCTTCATTTCTTCCGGAAGGCCGCCGATATCATCAAGTGTGATTTCAGGAAGCGGAGTCGCCTTCGAAGTCCCGTTCTTCATCGAAGAAACGCCTACCCCAAGCTTTCCTTTTTTATGAAGAATCATTAACGTCAAGACTGATGCTATGATCAAACCTCCGACAAACAAGCCATTATATTGGCCAGCATCGGCAAATGTATATGAAAGGTTATATTTTTCAACTAATTGTTCTGCCAGTTGGCTTTGCGGACGGACCTGCGTTACGTATAGTCCATCATTCGTCTTTAGTGACAAGGTGCCGTCAGCCTTTTCCTTCAAGGATAGAGGCTTTCCTTCTTGAGCCTGGATCGTCTTCTCAAATTGCGAAAACGAGACATCCATTCCTTTATTTGCACCCGAGACGACGTACCATCCGACACTTGTTGCTATTCCAATGACCAAAACGACAAGGACGACAATCTTCGTTGCAAATTTTGAATTCGGCTTCAAGCCATCCCCAACTCCCTTTAGCAAGATAATATTATTATATAGGAAATAGAGCCGATAGAACAAGAAGAAAGTTGTAGAAATAGTGACAATCCCATTACGATAAATGGCTTGCTTGAGCCTTTTATCCGTATCTATCATATTATTCCATAATAAAAATATACTATTTTTCCAACTGAAGACATTTCCTCCATAACAGCGTTTACAATGTCAAAAAAAGTAAATTTCCCGGGAAATACGCTTATAAACTGTATACTCTTTATTCGACTTGCCATCCATCTCCATCCATGCTATAATCAATAAGTTAACGCCATAGTAACTTTTAATTTGACATGGCATTCTACGTACTGTTTTTGAGGACACTTATTCACACTGGCGCGGCTAAAGGGTCGCAAGGACGCAAGAGTTGGTAGGGCTTGCGTTGCTTAAGGATAGAAGACACCCAGTGGAAAATGACCGCGGCATTGATCATTTTCAATAGAATCCGGATCACGGATCTTTAGATGGACATAAACTTCAACAATAAAAGTTACTATACAAATTAAGGGTTGCTTCTCATCATGAGAGCAACCCTTTTCCAATTCTTTATTAACAATATAGACTTTTAGTAAAGTCCTGTCATACTGTTGTAATGCTTTTGTAACATTACTGCCCCCGTCTTGTAACATTCAGCCTCTACAATTGGAGAGGTGATCAGCAAGATATAAAAATATAAAACCAAACTTTAAAATGGTAGATAGGGGAATAGTGTGAAGAAAGTTGCTTTATCGTTATTCGTAGCAGGTTCATTGGCATTTGGATTTACGGCAGCAGATGCGGAGGCAAGTGCTCCTTCATCACAAACTGTATCTGCACATACAGGGACATATTCAACCGCATATAATGTAAATATCCGTTCCGAAGCAGGAACAAACCATAAAATCCTTTTATTAGCGAAAAAGGGTACAAAAGTCACTTACGTAAGTGAAAAGAAAGTCGGCAAAGAAGTATGGTATCAAGTGAAAGTGAACGGCAAAACAGGCTGGGCGCTTAACACTTTATTGACAAAGCAATCCGTATCAGCAGCGAATGTATCGGCAGCGAAGAGCAGTAATCATGTTGCTCTATCGGACAAAGTCGTCAAACGTGCAACTGGATTGACTGGCATTCCGTACGTTTTCGGTGGAACGTCGACGAAAGGGTTCGACTGCAGCGGCTTTGTCCAATATGTCTATAAGCAATCCGGTAAATCGGTTGCCCGGGATACGCTTGGTCAATACGCACAATCGAAAAAAGTGAGCAAGCCGCAACCGGGTGATTTGGTATTCTTCCAAAACACATACCGTAAAGGGATTTCCCACGTCGGCATTTATATCGGCAACAATAAGTTCGTCCATGCTGGCGGCAAGCAATCCCAAATTACCAGCTTGAACAATAGCTATTGGAAATCGAAATTCCATAGCTTCAAAAGATTATAAGGTGAAAAGCGTCTGCATATTTGTGCAGACGCTTTTTTTGCTTTAGACAATTAGACGGAAATGCCTGGAACCTTCGATTGAATGTGACCAAGTCCGCAGAAATTCATTTGCGCGCGTCCATCCCATTGCCATCAGCGCATCCTTCTGTTCATCCTCCATATTGAACTGTGTCGCGCTGTATTGCTCGACGGGAATGAAGATGATATCCTTTTCGTGCTTCCGGGAAATATACCGATCGTCATGCGCGTTTTTCATCGTGGAAAACAAGGCTTCGAACAAATTGAGCGCATTGCGGATTTCCCGGCCTCCCATATCATCTTTCCGATGGCTCAGCTTCATTCCGATCAAAGGCCGCTCCCTCCTGCCCTCTGCGTCATCAAATATCCACATCGGAAAATTGCTCAGCACCCCCCCGTCGACGACGATTGTTTCCCCGCTAGGCGCTCTTAAACGGACAGGTTCAAAGAAGAACGGGATATTGCAACTCATCCTTAACGCGCGGGCTATCGGAAACATCCCCGGCTCGATACCATAGTGGACGAGGTCATCGGGCAGTACGATCATTTTCCCGTGTGTCAGATCGGATGCCACCAGTTTGAGCGATCCCGGCGGCAAATCAGCAAAATTATAAATTCCTTTTGCGGACAGCTTTTCGAAAAACCAGTCCTCCAAGGCACTTCCTTGATAAAGACCCATGCGCCAATAGAGCAGCAGCCATTTCATGAATGGTATTGGTAGGATTGTGTTTCGTGGATCGAGCAATGATTTCAAGTCCTCTTCCTGCATCATCTGTTCAATTTCCTTGCCCGAATAGCCTGCAGCAATGAAACAAGCGAGAATCGCCCCAGCACTCGTCCCCGCCACCCGATTGAAACGATACCCTTTCTCTTCCAATGCCTGGTACGCACCGACCAATGCAAACCCCTTCAATCCGCCACCTGCAAATACCCCATCAATTAACACAGCATCCCTCCCATGGCGTTGTTACAATATAATACTCGGGGAAGGAATGTAGAACTTGAAAGGTAAATCTGGTTTGATTGGAGTGCGGAATGGCCCTTTCCAATTCGGAAAGGACCACTCTTCATTACATCATTTCAAATATCTCCGCGCGCCGGCGTAGTTTGTTTTATACATGCCCGAGTTGATGCTGACGATTTCGACTTTCTTTGATGAGTTAGGGGCGTGGACCATTTTGCCGTCTCCGATATACATCGAGACGTGATACACCTTCCCCATTCCTTTATTATGCGCGAAAAACATCAGATCGCCGGGCTGCAAGTCTTTCCGTTTCACCGCCGTCCCTTTGGTCGCTTGGACGGAAGAGTCGCGCGGGATAAGGATGCCATGATTCTTATAAACTGAATACATCAATCCCGAGCAATCAAATCCATATGCAGATACTCCCGCCCACAAATACGGCAGGCCGATATATTGCTTCGCGCTGTCGACGAGCTCCTTTTGCGTCGGCTTTGGAATGGAAGCAAAATCGGCGTAAACGTTGACGTCCTTCTTGCGGATATATTTCAAGCCGTCCGTTTTCGTCTTCACTTGCAGCCAATCCCTTTCCTCCTTCACAACCTGAAGGATTGTCGTATAGCTGATGTCGAAGAATTTATAGTTGTCATTGAGTTTCGGTTCATTGTATAAGGAAGCGATCTTCGCCGTGACGATAGCAATTTTCAAACCGTCTTCGGATGGAGTATAGGCCTTCACATGCGATTTCGGCACCCAGCCTTCATAGCCTTTCGATTGCCCTTTATTAAACTGGTCCGCAACTGCAATATAGACCCAGTCCCCTCTCGACTTCAAAACTTCCACTTTATCTCCGTATAAAGCTTGTGTGTCAGTCTTGCCGATGAGCCAATTCTTCTCCGCCACCGTCAAGCCTTTCGTCCACTTCGCAATATCGGGCTTCGCTGCGATGGAAACTGCGTCGATCTTGCGGGTCTCATTCGGCACCCGCCAAACATTTGTCACGGGGACGCTGATCGCATAGTGCTCCGCTGCATCTTTTCCGGATGGGCCCGGAGCAACTTGAGCCGCGGATGCGTGATGAAAAGTGATGAATAAACAAATGATCATTATGAAAGCCATTATTTTTTTCTGCATGAACGTTCCTCTCCCCCTCCCCTCTAATGTTAGTATATTCTTAATTGATTGCATAGCGGGTCTTTCATTCACAAACGTTTCCATCCTGTCAGATTGGGTATCTATAAGACAGTACCATCAATCAAAGAGAAGGAGAGATATAGCATGAATGATAAAAAATTTATCGGTATGTATCACAACGACTCGGAATTGATGACAAAGATAGATGACTTGAAAGCTCAAGGAATCGACGGAGAGAATATTTACGTCATTGCGCAGGATGATTCTGATGTGACGATGTTCCAAGGAATGAAATACGGAGATGTCCAGACGACCCCGGAATCTTGGTTTGACCGCTTCATGAATTTCCTGACCGGTGAAAATCACGTCCGAACCATGTTGCACGAAGCCGGTGTCCCTGATGGCGATATGGACAATTACTATAATGAAATTCAAAATGGCGGGAAGCTGCTCTATGTCGATGAAGGCGAATTGAATCGGCTTCATACGAGAAGCGATGGCAGTTTCGGCGTTACGGACGACGGTGTCGACCCGAACTTAGGCGCAAACCGCGTGTCTGACTTTGAAGAAAATGAATTGTACCGAAGCAATTATTCAACGGGTGCCTATCAAGATTCCAATTTATATGAAGGAGCGGACGAGAGCTTCGGCCGAGTCGGCGGAGAGGCTGTGCGCAACGAATACGACTACGAGACACCTCCAAGCAACTATTACGGAGTGCAAAACCGCTACAATCAATCAGACCAATTCGACCGTAACACAGAAGAGGAGAAAATGCGTCTCCATGAGGAGCGTCTCAACGTGGACAAGGAAGAGGTCGAAAGAGGCGAAGTAACGCTTCATAAAGACGTTGTTGAAGAAGAACAATCCTTTGACGTACCTGTGATGCGCGAAGAAGTCTACGTCGAGCGCCGTCCTGTCAATGAGTACGAATCGGATCTCGATGAATTCAAAATGATGCAGGACGATCAAACGATCCGTGTGCCGATTACCGAAGAGCGATTGGAAGTTACAAAACAACCATATGTCTCTGAAGAAATCGTCGTCGGCAAGCGACAAGTGGAAGATACGGAAACTGTAAATGAGACCGTTAGACGGGAAGAAGCCCACTTCGATCAATCGGGAGAAGTCGACGTGCAGGATGAATTCATCGATGAACCGTCGATGCGCCGCAACAAATGGGAAGACGAACGGTTTTGATTATCCAGGAAAATAAATGGGCCCGCAAAGCAGGAATCCGCTTTGCGGGCTTTTTCTATGTCGAGTGCCTGTTTTGGGGTGAGACACTTTTTGTGTAGGATGATGATTGAATGGATCTATGGATTTTCAATTAGATTAGATGCTTTCTCTGCCCTATGTCGATGGATCAAATTTCAATTAAGGAAATCTTTTTGCAATCTGCAATTACAGTCGATCCACCATAATTGAAAAAAGCGAGGGATCTCTCTCGATCGATTGTCGTCAATGATGTGACCGTTTGCTGAAATCCGTCTACTACTATACTCGACAATGTGAAGTTCGCAGGAAATGTTTCCATCAGATCACAAATTGCTGTCCTTGCCATGTCCGGTTCATCTCCTTTCCTCATAGATGTGCGTATTGGGTAGCATGTCCATGATTCATCTACGATAATTCTAGAAAATCACTTGGGAGATGCTATCGCAATCTACAATGAGGGTAGTCCCGACGACTGATGTGAAATACGCAAGCTTCGTATCCGTGTTCAAGTTGACGAAAGCAGACACTGCGAACGGCAACCCGTCGACGAGTATTTCCGCCACTGTGGTGTTCGGTGGCAAGGTCGATAATAGTTGACAAATACTCGCATCACCCTTGCCTTTCCGACTCTGTTCATAAAAGTTGCCCATTTCCACCTCATGCATGCTGCCCATGGCTTGGTCACCCCCTTCCGGTTGGAAAACCCCTTTGCATTCAAGGGGTCCTTATACTGTATTATTGTAATTTCGCGTGAGATAGGACGTCTGCTTGGTTGTCCATATTTTTTTCTTGAAAATCGGGTCAAATGGAAGAGGTGCACGGGAATAAAGGAGTCATTGTGTGAAGAAATGACCTTGATCTCGAAAGAATGGACCTTAAACTCGAAGAATGGGCCCTTGCGCAAAAATCGTCGTATTTTTGAAAATTCATTGCTGAAACAACAAAAAACTAAACGCTCACCATCAGAGGTGATCGTTTAGTTCTTCTCAATATACTCAAACGGAGAGCAACGCTTTATCGCTCGTTAACTGTTCACCACGAATGCGCTGGAATTCAGCCATGAGTTTATCGATTGTCAGCCCCTTCTTCTCTTCGGCTCCCACTTCTATGATAATCTGGCCTTTATCCATCATAATGAGCCTGTTCCCGAGATCGAGTGCCTGTTGCATATTATGTGTAATCATAAGTGTTGTTAATTGATCTTTTTCAACAAGTTCTTTTGTTAATTTCGTAATCAATTCTGCACGGGATGGATCAAGCGCAGCTGTATGCTCATCCAGCAGTAAAATAGACGGTTGGGTGAATGTCGCCATCAGCAATGATAACGCCTGACGCTCCCCCCCGGATAACATGCCTACTTTTGCATTCAACCTATTTTCCAAATTCAAATGCAGTGTTTCAAGCGAGCTGCGGAAAAACTCCCGGCGTTTTTTATCGACACCCCTACGCAACACCCGTTTTTTATTCCTGGAATACGCCATTGCCAGGTTTTCCTCGATTGTCATCGAGGGGGCAGTACCTGCCATCGGATCTTGGAATACTCTTCCAATCATACGAGAACGTACATATTCCGGCAGCTTTGTAACATCTTTACCCGCAATTTCAATTTCGCCAAAGTCAGGGGTAAGGGCTCCGGAAATCATATTTAACATTGTTGATTTTCCGGCTCCATTGCTTCCGATTACGGTCACAAAATCACCGGATTTCAACTCGAGGTTGATTTCATCTAACGCAATCTTTTCATCAGGTGTTGCTTCGTTGAATACTTTATTTATCTGTTCGAGCTTCAACAATTGCATTCCCCTCCTTGTTGAGAGAAAAATTGCGTTCGGCCGAACGTTCCTCATGACGCCTCGCTTTTCTCGCTTTCTCACGTCTCTTTTCAAAGTACTGCGGCAACACCAATGCGCAGATGACAATCACCGCTGTAATTAACTTCATATCTCCTGTATCGAGAAAATCAATCCTAAGCGCAAACGCTAGGACAACCCGATAAATGATTGCCCCTGCAATAACCGCAAAAGTTGTTCGCACGATTGTTTTTGTTCCAAAGATCGCTTCACCGATTATGACGGAAGCTAAACCGATGATAATCATTCCAATACCCATGCCGATATCGGCATACTTTGCATATTGCGCAAATAACGCTCCTGAAAAGGCGACGAGCGCATTTGAGAAACCGAGCCCGATAATGACGAGTGTATCCGTGTTCGCCGATAGACTCCTAATCATTTTTTTATTATCTCCAGTTGCCCGGATCGCAAGTCCCACTTCAGTTTTCAAGAACCAATCCACAATAAGTTTAATGAGTAAAACGATGATCGCCATGATGAAGACAGTTCCCCATGTGGAAGGTAAATAGCGGACACCTAGCATACTGAAAAATTGGTTCATCACATTATCGATGCCTAATGGAGCGAAAAACGCTTGAAATTTACTGAATAACGTCTCTGCATTTAATAAAGGAATGTTAGGGCGGCCAATCGAGTTTTCAGATGTAAGGCCCATGATGCGTAAATTAATGGAATACAATGCAATCATCATCAAAATCCCGGAAAGCAGCGGATTGATCTTTCCTTTTGTATGCAAAAGACCGGTTACACAGCCAGCCAAGAAGCCAACGACGAGCGCTACAGCTGTTGCGATAGCAGGATGATAGCCGAATAGAATCATTGTAGCAGCAACTGCAGCTCCCGATACAAAACTTCCGTCCACCGTCAGATCCGGGAAATCCAGCACTCGAAAGGATAGGTACACCCCGAGCGCCATGATTGCAAAGATGATCCCTTGTTCAACAGAGCCAAATATCGCTGAAAACATTAAGAATCATCTCCTATTTATTCACTGAATTCAGCTTTCCACTCATCTTTAATGGATAGCCCCAATGCTTTCGCCGTATCTTCGTTCATGATCAGTTTCAAGTTTTGCGGAACTTGGACGGCTAAATCAGCAGGTTTACTTTCACCCTTTAAAATCTTCACAGCCATTTGTCCAGCTTCATAGCCGATATCATAATATTCAAATCCATATGCCGCTAAACCGCCTCGTTTGACAGAGTCGAATTCACCGACCATCATTGGCAGTTTATGTTCATTGGCAACTGAAACGACTGATTCCAGTGCAGACACAACAGTGTTATCCGTAATGATGTACAAAGAATCCACTTTACCAATCAATGACTCTGTCGCTTGCTTCACATCTGCGGACGTAGCAACAGATGCTTCAACAACAGTCATATCCATTTCTTTCAACAATTCCTTCACCGCATCCACTTGGGCACGGGAGTTTGCCTCGCCGGAGTTGAACACCATGCCGACTTTTTTCGCGCCTAATTCCTCTTTAAGGAACTTCAATGTATTCGGAATTGCATCGGGATGATTATCAATCGTACCCGTTACATTTCCGCCCGGGCTATCCATCGATTCAACGAGTTCTGCACTGACAGCATCCGTAACAGAAGTGAAAACAATCGGAATATCTTTCGTTGCGCTTGCTACAGCTTGTGCACTCGGCGTCGAGTTTGCAAAGATCAGATCTACGCCGGAACTTACGAGGTTATTGGCAATTGTCGTATTTGCAGTGGGATCACCCTGAGCAATTTGAGGATCATATTCCGCTTTGATTCCCGCGTCTTCCAGGGCCTTCTTAAAGCCGTCATATGCTGCATTCAAAGATGGGTGTTCGACAATTTGCGTGACACCGATTTTATAGACCTTTTCTTTTTCACCAGCGCTCGTACTGCCCCCAGACGATGTGCCGCATGCTGAAAGAAGCAGTGTAGCACCGAAAACCGCAATCAATGCTTTTTTCCAATTGTTCCTCATTTTTTCTCCCCCTGTTATCATTAACATTTCTATACTGGTATACAAGTTGAAGAAAGTAAGACGAAATATTTCAACTTATATATCAACATTGTAGATATATTACACGTAATATTCCGTCATTACAAGCTTATAATTATTTACCTTCTTGACAAATCTTGCATTCTCCTTTTAACCGGGGCAGCATGAATCGCCTGTCCGATCAACCCTTCTGCCGCTTCGAGCAGCCCTTCATTGTAGCTTGGATGAGCATACGTCGGAAACGTCATATCTTCTTCTTTCGCAGCCATCTCCAGTAACTGGACAAAGGAAGCCGACATTTCAATGGCCCCATCCCCGATCATATGAATGCCCACGACCAGATCGGTCGTTGAATCGGAAATCACCTTGATGAACCCCTCTTTTTTGCCGGTGATTGCCGCATAGCCATTTCCTCCGAGGGCAAATTGACTGACGCGAATAGTTATTTCAAAGTCACGTGCCTGTTGCTCCGTAAGACCAACAGAAGCGACGGGCGGTATTGTGTGAGCGACGATTGGCAAGAAAGTAAAATCGGCTTCCGGTCTTCCTCCTGCAATCGCTTCTGCAGCTACTTTACCTTGTTTGATTGCTTTTACTGCAAGAAGCGGCCCTTCCGTCACATCCCCAATTGCATAAACGTTCGGGATTGACGATTGCATATTCCCGTCCACCTTGATGAAACCTTCCGTTGTCAGTTCAATTCCGAAGCGACTGATGCCTAACGGTTCCACATTCGGTTTCCTTCCTTCGGAAATGAATAGATGTGACCCTTGGATCGTTTCGTGCACGCCCATATTCGTTTGAAATGTAATTGCAATTTCGTTATCCAGCTCATTAATATTTACCACATCTACATCTTTGACGACGTTCATTTTCCGTTTTTTATAGATCCGCGTCAGTTCTTTATTGATTGATTCATCAAATGAAAGGACTGAATTTTTCGACATTAGTAAAGAGACCTTTGCCCCAAAAGCAGCATAGCTGGAAGCCACTTCAAGTGCGATTGTGTCGTGTCCGAGTATGATAAGATGTTCGGGCACCTCTTCCAACTCGAATATTTGATGGGGCAGCAGAATCCGTTTCCCTGTTTCCATTGAGATGGTTGGCAGAATTTGCGAACTTCCTGTAGCGATAATTGCCTGTTTGAATTCAAAAATATCGAACTGATGCCCATTTTCCAAACCGATTCGATCTACAGAGATGAATGCAGCTTTTCCCTGGATTATTTCAATTTTGTTTTCCCGACATAGTCTTTCAACACCGGCTCTCAGCCCTTCGATCACCTTTGTTTTATAGGATTGCAGCTTTGGTAAATTAAAAGTGTCATTGCCTTCGCCAATTCCAATCTCTCTCAAATGAGCGGTTTCCGAACGTTTCATTGCCGCATGCGTAAAAACTTTAGAAGGGATGCACCCTTTGTTTAAACAGACACCGCCCATTTTGCCCTGTTCAATTAACGTGACGGCAATCCCTAATTGAGCCGCTCGTATGGCGGCCGTGTAGCCGCCAGGACCGCCGCCAATAATAACAAGTTCCCTTTGTTGACTGATTTCCCCCACTACCATGTCATATCATCTCCAACAACAAATTATGCGGCTGTTCGATTAAACTGGAAAAGCGGTTTGTAAATGCAACGGCCGTTGCCCCGTCAGCAACGCGGTGATCGAACGACATGGACAATGTCATCACATGACCGATAACGATTTCATCATGCTCATTGACGATGGGTTGTTTTTTTGTTTTATGGAATGCGATGATTGCCGTTTCGGGGTGGTTAATAATAGGTGTTGCACCGGTACTGCCAAGCGGACCAACATTGCTCATCGTAAACGTGCTGTTTTGCATTTCAGAAGGCTTCAGTTTTCCTGTGATTGCCTTCTCGGTCAACTCCTTTATCACTCGGTGAAGATCTTTGATTGTCTTTTTATCCGCATCATGAACGACAGGAACTAGCAATCCGTTAGCCGTGTTCGTTGCAATGCCGATATGGTAATTTCTCTTCAGCACGATGCGATCATTTGCCTCATCCAGCTCTGCGTTAAAAATCGGGAATTCCTTCAATGAAATCGTGAGCGCTTTAATGAAAAATGCGGATAGAGACACCGATTCCCCTGCCATTTTCAGTTCATCACGCATATTAATTATATTCGTCATATTAACTTCGTCGAAATGGGTTACATGGGGAATGGTCAATAAAGAGTGCGTCATTTTTCTTGCGATTTGTTTCCGAATTCCTTTAAATGAAATTTCATCAGAAGGGTTTTCATTTGAAGTTACAGGCTGCACTTCAATAATAGGTTCCTTCACAGCCTTTTTCCCTTCGATAAATCGGTAAACATCTTCCTCAGTCACTCGTCCTGATGGATCACTGGATGGGACATCTTCAATAGTAATATTGTTTTCACGTGCGATTTTACGTGTGTAAGGCGCAGCTAATACACGCCTGAACGGAGTTGAGGAAAATTTCCCGGCTTTTTCACTGACAATCGCCGCAACTTCTTTCGCAGCTGACAGTTCAGGTTTGGGTTCATTTCCGATTCTTGCACTGAAATCCTCTTCGATGCAGAGGAGGCTTGTTCCGACTTGGACGGTTTCTCCCGTTTCAATGATGATTTCCTTCACAATCCCGGCGCATGGCGAAGGAAGTTCCGCTGTCATTTTGTCCGTTTGCACTTCAACAAGCGGCTGGTCAACCGTCACTTTATCCCCGACCTGCACAAGGTATTGGACAATCTCCCCTTCCGTCATCCCTTCTCCGATATCATGCAATTTTACATCCAGCACTTCATTCCCCCCTAAAAATGGACAACTTTTTCAATGCCTTTAACGACTCGTTCAGGTGTTGGAAGGTAGTGGTTTTCAAGTGCAAATAGCGGAACCGGCACATCAAACCCTGTTACCCGTTCAATCGGCGCACGCAAATAAAGGAAAGAGGTGTCATTAATAATTGAAACGATATCGTTTCCGAGTCCCCCGGTTGAGTGTGCTTCGTGGACAATGACCGCCCTTGTTGTTTTCTGTACAGATTGTGCGATGATGTCACGGTCTATCGGGTACAACGTTCGAAGATCAATAATCTCACAGCTGATGCCCATTTCCATTGCCTGCTCGGCTGCCTTTTCAGCCACTGCCACCATGGCGCCCCATGCAATGATTGTCACATCGGTTCCTTCACAGACGATTTTCCCCTTGCCGATTTCAACTGCATATTTACCTACTGGAACATCTTCTCTTTGTGCGCGGTAATTCCTCATCGGTTCCAAAACGAGCACCGGATCCGGATCTTCCATTGCTGCAATCAGTAAACCCTTCGCATCATAAGGTCGGGATGGACAGACGACCTTGAGGCCAGGCATATGAGTGAACAAGGATTCTGTACTGTCCGAATGGATTTCAGGCGCTCGGATTCCCGCTCCATACGGCGCACGGATGACCATCGGTACTGTAAAAGTCCCCATGGTCCGCATGCGGATACGGGAAACATGCGTCATGATTTGCTCGTATGCCGGGTAGATGAAACCAAGAAACTGAATTTCCGCAACCGGTCTGAAGCCATTTATCGCTAGACCGATAGACGCCCCAATAATGCCAGCTTCCGAAAGGGGTGTATCCACCACACGGTCCTCTCCAAATTTCTCTACAAGTCCCTCAGTCGCCCGGAACACACCGCCATTTCTCCCGATGTCTTCGCCCATGATAATTGTTCGTTCATCCTCTTCAAGCATTGTTTCCATCGCGCTATTGATTGCCTGGATCATCGTCATCAGTCGGGTCGTCTCCGTCGGTCCGGCTGATTTCTTCATATCAATCGCCATGTCACTGCCCTCCTAGTTGTGCGAGGTAAGCCTCTTTTTGTGCAGCCAAGTCTGCTGGCAACTCTGCATAGACATGATCAAAAAGATCTTCGACGTTCG
This sequence comes from Sporosarcina koreensis, assembly GCF_042655825.1. Classification (NCBI taxonomy): domain Bacteria; kingdom Bacillati; phylum Bacillota; class Bacilli; order Caryophanales; family Caryophanaceae; genus Sporosarcina; species Sporosarcina koreensis. The sequence continues at coordinate 137,465 of NZ_JBHSNP010000027.1, forward strand.
GAGCTGGGAAGCTTTCCATTTCTTCTACTGCCGCTTCAATTTCAACTGTCGTTTTGTCTTTTATTTTCGTGACCCATTCTTCATCCCAGTAGCCGTAATTCCGCATGAATTTTTCCAATCGGACTAGCGGGTCTATAATATGCTTGCCTTGTTCTGCAGATCGATATTTAGATGGGTCATCGGCAGTCGTATGAGCACCTGTCCGCCAAGTGACCGCTTCGATCAACGTCGGCCCATATCCATTCCGGGCATCATCAAATGCCTTTTTTGTTTCAAAATAGACTGCAAAGCAATCATTGCCGTCAAGACGAATGCCCGGAATATCGTATGCGACCGATTTCTGGGCAATTGTTGCTGAATTCATCTGTTTTTCCATCGGTACTGAGATCGCGTAGCCATTATTTTGATTAAAAAAGACGACAGGCACTTGGAAAACGCTAGCGAAATTCAATGCTTCATGGAAATCGCCTTCTGAAGTGGCACCGTCACCGAAGTAAGCGATGGCTGCATTTCGTGTACCTTTCCTCTTCTCTGCCCAAGCCGCTCCTACTGCATGCGGCAGCTGTGTCGCAATCGGGACGGCCGGCGGAAAAATCCTCTTCCCTTCCGGAGGGACGCAACCTTCAACGCGGCCATTCCAGTACAAATAGGTCCTCGCCATATCTGCACCGTACGTCAACGTCGCACCGTGGTCGCGATAGGTCGGGAAAATCCAGTCATCATTGCCTAAAGCAAGTGCACTGCCAACTTGCGAAGCTTCCTGTCCCTCGAATGGAGCATAGGTGCCGAGGCGTCCTTGCCGCTGCAAGTTAATCGCTTTTCTGTCGAATGTCCGGACCCGCACCATGTTGTAATAAAAATCTTTGACCAATTGCTCATCAATCTGTTTCTCGTAGGAAGAATCTAGTAATATCCCTTCATCATCAATTACTTTCTTAATCGGAAAGTCAATTTCCAACGACATGACCCCCACTCACGATTATTTGCGGATTGCCCACTTCGGTTTAATGGATGGGGTGTAAAAGCTGTTCCGCCCGCCTCTACTTTCCATTTTTTTCTCACACATCGTATTTGCGGATTCCATCGTGCAGATGCCGCTCATTTTTGCCAGCTTGTATACTTCTAAAATCGCATCATAAATATGTTTTGTTTTGGCCAGCACCCGCTCATGATTGAAACCGTACAATTCATCTGCCACGTGGATGAGACCGCCGGAATTGATAATATAATCCGGAGCATAAAGAATGCCTATCTCTTGTAGCTTTTTTCCGTAATCTTCATGGATTAACTGATTATTGGCCGATCCTGCAATCGCTTTCACTTTGAACTGATTGATTGTCTGTTCGTTAATAATTCCGCCTAGTGCACAAGGAACAAATACATCCGCTTCCTGTGAATAAATATCCGCGCTTGCAACAACTTTCACGGTTCCAGGTGTAGCAGCCGCTTTTTCTTCGATGGCACGCAGACTCTCTTCATCAATATCCGTCACATAAACATGAGCACCGGCTTCAAGTAATCCAACTGCGACTTTGAACCCCACTTTTCCTAGACCTTGGACGGCGTATGAATGCCCCCCTAAATCATCATTACCGAATAGCTCCAGATTCGTCGCTTTAATGCCGTATAGAACGCCTTCTGCTGTCGGGATGGAAGAATCCCCTCCACCTCCATAGGCTTCGGGTTTTCCTACAATGCAATGGGTTTCCTTCATTGAATGGACGAAATCTTCCACGGTCGTTCCCATATCAGTGCCTGTGTAAAATCGGCCGCCAAGCGATTCCACAAATTGGCCAAAAGCACGGAATAATTCGGGTGTCTTATCCGTTTTCGGATCTCCGATGATGACCGCCTTTCCACCGCCAAAATCCACATCAGCCGCTGCGCATTTATAGCTCATCCCTTTGGATAGACGAAGCGCATCTTCCAGAGCCGCGTCCACACTTTCGTATGGATGCATACGACAGCCGCCTAGGGCAGGCCCAAGTGTAGTATTATGGATTGCGATAATTGCGCGTAAGCCTGTCGATGGATCATTACAGAAAACGACTTGTTCATGTTCGACCATTTTTTCAAAAAGATCGAAGTTGCTTGCCACTGATACTCTTTCTTCTTCAATTTTCATGGATTAAGCCCCCTGAACATTTACAATCTGTCTGCTAAACTTCACTTCCTAGGAAGATAACGATGCATCCCTCAATTTTTGGGCAATCGTTTCTTTCGGAAGAATGATTTGTTTTACGATGCCTTGACCGATGATTCCGACGTGGTTGTGCGCGGTAACTTCCGTAATGACAGCATTGTTCTGAAATTCTACCAGCACTGCAGTCAGCGTCACTTTAGAACCTAGTGGGGAAGGTGCTAAATGCTTTAGCTGAACGGACGCCCCCATCCCTTCTTCATGCGTCTCCAAAAAAGGCAGAATGATTTTTCGGGAAACCCATTCCATATGATAGGTCATCGCCACTGTCGAATAGACGGGGTGTACAACTTCGCCTTCAAAAGCAGCCAACATATCTTCTGTAACGATAATCTCTATCGTTTCTGTCCTGCCGACTTCCATTCCCTGCTTCATCGCTTACCCCCTATATACTATGATTCTCGCCCATAAACTACGATTCTCGGTGCCCATCAAATCTAAGCTTCATAAATAAATGAGAGCGCTTACATTTCTCCTTGGAGTCCGCTAACTTTATATAACACTATTATAACGTAATCGTACCAATACGTAATACTGAAGTCAATATTATAGTTGGAAAACTCCATGATTTCGGAATAGATCGATATAAACTACAGCACAAAGAACCGCAACCCTGGAGGCAGCGGCGTTCAAAAAAACTTTAATAGGTAGTTCTTCTTTATTTTCTTTTCATCCCCACGCGAAACTCCCCAGTCAATTTCTCCAACCGATTTCCTGCCTCTTCCATCATGTTGTCCAGTAATTCTTTCACACTTGGAATGTCTTCGATCAGCCCTGCAATCTGACCGCTATTCAAAAATCCGTTTTCCATATCGCCTTCAATCGCACCCTTGACATGCTGGATTTCCGATGTCAATTCACCGTATTGTTCCAGTGTCATACCCGCTTTATCAAACTCTTTGAGTTTCATCGCATAAGGTGTCTTTAGCACTCTTCTTAGCCGGTCAACGCTTCGCCCGATGATCAACGTTTCCGTATCACTTGCGTTGACAAGATTTTGCTTGTACTTGTCATGAAACGGCGCTTCCTTCGTTGCAATTAAACGAGTGCCGATTTGCACACCACTCGCCCCTAACAAAAGTGCAGCCGCCAGTCCTTTACCGTCACCGATTCCTCCTGCAGCAAGTACAGGGATTGTTACATGCTTCACAATCTGTGGAATGAGTGCGAATGTCGTCAGTTCCAGGTTGGAGTTGATGCCTGCTGCTTCAAACCCTTCTGCAACTACTAGATCCGCTCCTGCCGCTTCCGCTTTTTGTGCATGCTTCACTGAAGCGACGACTGCTATTACGATGATATTATCGTTAAGAAGTCTAGGAATAAATGGGGCTGGGTTACCTGCTGATAAGGATACAATTGGAACCTCATGTTTAATGACAAGATCAATCATCTTATCCGTATAAGGGGAAACGCCCACCGCAATATTAACTGCAAATTTCTTCTTCGTCCGTTGTTTCGTTTCAAGTATTATTTGCTCCACTTCGTCCGGAGTCATCGTCCCGCAACCGATTGTCCCCAGTCCCCCCGCTTCGGACACAGCCGCAGCGAGCTGTGCATTGCTAATATTCCCCATACCCCCTTGGATAATCGGGTAGTCAATTTGTAACTTCTCACATACATCTATCATATTTCTCCACCTCCACAAAATTATGTTATACTAGTATTAATAGAATGACAATTTAGATTAATAGAATTGAGGGGGATATGTATGATAGTGCCTTATAAAGGGGATAAACCCGAACTGGATTCTACTGTTTTTGTTGCGCCTGGAGCGAAAGTGATCGGGGATGTTCGAGTAGGGGAAGAATCGACCATCTGGTTTAATACAGTACTACGGGGAGATGAAGGGCCAATTACGATTGGGAAAAGATGCAGCATCCAAGATAATTCGACAATCCATCTGTATGAAGGTGCTCCTGTTGTTGTAGAAGATGAGGTGACTGTCGGGCATAACGTCATCTTACATGGATGCAAAGTCGGAAGACGTTCGATTATCGGCATGGGATCTACAATTCTTGACCATGCGGAAATTGGCGAAGAATGCATCATTGGTGCAAATACGCTCATACCACCCGGAAAGAAAATCCCTCCCCGTTCCCTCGTTGTCGGATCTCCAGGAAAAGTAGTGAGGGAACTGAATGAAAAGGATCTTGAACTGATCCAACTATCGATAGATTCATACGTTCAAAAAGGGTACGACTACCGTGAGATTTTTCAAAATGAGTAATAAGCTACGGGAGGGATGAAATTAAATCCCTCCTTTTTTCCGCTTATTCGATAATGAGCGGATGATTATCCGCATCATATGATTTGTCTTTTCGCCGCATGTCGTTATCTTCTTGAAAGACATCTTCAAAAAACCGGCTGGCCGATTGCGCAAGCAACTTATAATATTGTTCAAACAAATAAGCGGCATGATTGCCGTTCCATATTTCCGGCAGCAGCTCTTTCGGAAGCCCGGGATCTACAAAGAGGAACTTGCGGTATTCATGAACTAGATTTGTCCTTTCCACGAAACACTCCGCATCCGTCATTTGCCCGTTATTCATTAGGCTTTGATGAATGATGTATTTATTGCTATAGGTTGAAATGAATTCTTCATACTTCCTGTCGATTTCTTGAAGCGGCCAGCTTTTTTCAACAAGTTCCCTGTCTGCTTGCGGTCCTTTATTTTCGGACAAAAATAAATTTGCGTAAGCTTGGATGTCATATTTATCAATGAGCAATCTCACTTCTTGTTCGAGATTATTCGGTGTGATCCAGCACCCGTTTGAAAAGCTGCCAAACCCGCTCCATAATAATTCTTTACGAAGTTCATCACGAATCTGCCTTTTTTCTTCTGGAATCGTATACATAAGCATGCGCCATTTTCCGTCCCAGTCGTGCGGCATCAATTTAAAAATACGGACAGCAGCCTCTTCCATTCGGAGTTCTCCACGGGGTGTCAAGTAATAATAACTTTTATTCCCTTGCTTTTCGGAATCAAGCCATCCTTGCTTCATCATTCTAGAAACCGCTACCCTTACGGATTGTTCATTATGACCAAATTCTTTCATTAATCGAATCAGGCTGCCAATCCATATTTTATTGCCATAATGTCGGATATAATCTCCGTATATTGTAAAAATCATCGATTGTGCATTCGCCAATTAACCTCACACTCTTTCTCTTTTTGTTCACTCTAGATGTATCATAATATTCCCTTCCTTCCATTATATCGTTATACGATTAAAAGAAAACTTATTTCAATTAATTATTCTGTTACGTTTTCTATTATCGCGGCAATCCCTTGACCTACCCCGATACACATCGTTGCCAGTCCATATTGAATATCCTGTTTCTTCATTTCATAAAGAAGTGTTGTGAGAATTCGGGCACCGCTTGCCCCCAGAGGATGGCCAAAAGCGATGGCGCCGCCGTTGACGTTCACTTTCTTATCATCCAACTCCAATTGGCGTATACATTCTAGAGCTTGGGACGCAAAAGCCTCATTCAATTCGACAAGTCCAATATCATTTGTCGTCAGACCTGCTCGTTCAAGTGCTTTTCTCGTTGCATAAATTGGACCTAGCCCCATCACAGCGGGTTCTAATCCTGCTGTTGCCCCGACAACATATTTCGCAAGGGGGGCGAGATTCAGTTCTTTCGCTTTCTCAGCACTCATTAGAAGCAAAGCAGACGCGCCGTCATTGACACCCGAGGCGTTTCCTGCAGTTACAGTGCCGCCTTCAAATATCGGTTTCAGTTTCCCTAGCTTTTCAAGCGTCGTATCCGGCCGTGGATGTTCATCCTGATCCACTGTGGTTTCATTCCCTTTCCGGTCCTTATAGACAACTGGGACGATTTCTTCGGCGAACCGGTTTTCTTCGATTGCTTTTTTTGCCCGTTGCTGGCTTTCATAAGCAAATAGATCCTGATCTTCTCGCGTTATATTGTACCGTTCTGCAACGTTTTCAGCTGTCTGCGGCATTGTATCTGTACCATACATTTCTTTCAGCTTTTTATTTGTAAAGCGCCAACCGATTGTTGTATCTTGTAATTCCATATTGCCTCGCGGGAATGCTTGATCCGGCTTTGCCATGACAAGGGGAGCACGCGTCATGCTTTCCGTTCCACCTGCAATGTAAATATCGCCATCGCCAACCGCGATCGCTCTTGCAGCGTAAATGACAGCGTCAAGCCCCGAACCACAAAGACGGTTAATCGTCGTGCCTGCCACTTCGACAGGAAGACCTGCCAATAAGCCGGACATGCGGGCTACATTCCGGTTATCCTCCCCAGCTTGATTCGCATTTCCTAAAACGATTTCTTCTATTTTCCCTACCGGTAAGCTCGGGTTCCGTTCGATAAGCGCTCTTATTACGACTGCACCCAGATCATCCGGACGTACATCTTTCAACGCGCCATTATATCTTCCAATTGGTGTACGGACAGCATCCACGATGACAACTTCTCTCATTTCTCAACCAACTCTTTTCCAACTGTATAGTCGTAGACGCCTTTACCCGTTTTCCGGCCAAGCCTGCCCGCTTTTACATATTGCTCTAAAAGAGGCGCAGGGCGGTATTTCTCCCCAAGCTTTTCATGTAAATACTTTAAGTTGTTCAGACGTGTATCAAGTCCGACCAGATCGCCAAGTTCAAACGGACCCATAGGGTAGTTCAACCCAAGCTTGATCGCCTTATCAATTTCTTCAGGCGTTCCAAGCCCTTCTTGCAGCATGAAAAATGCTTCGTTGCCGACAAGTGCGCTAATCCGACTTGTAACGAACCCTGGAAATTCATTGATAACGACTGTTTCTTTCCCCATCTTCACGGCCACTTCTCTAATGATTTCGACTGTCTCATCGCTTGTTTCCAACCCCCGGACAATTTCAACGAGCGGCATTTTATGTACGGGATTGAAAAAGTGCATCGCAATTGTTTTATCCGGACGTTTACCAAAAGAAGCGATTTCTGTCGGACTCATCGTAGATGTATTCGTTGCAAAATAACAGTTCTTTGGTGCATATTGTTCTATTTCTTCAAAAACTTGTTGTTTAATGGCAGCTAGTTCAGGGACGGCTTCAATAATTAAATCAGCTTTTCCTGCAGCTTCCGCGATGGTTTTATCATAAGTCAGTTTTTGGCGCGCATTGTCAGCTGCATCCGCTGTGATTTTTCCATACATAATTCCTTTTTCAAAGATGGCTTTAATTTCACTCTTTGCATTGTGAAGTGCAGTTTCGTTTATATCGACAAGTGTAACTGAGTACCCACCGAGGGCACCGACATAGGCAATCCCTCTTCCCATGACGCCCGAACCAACCACGACGATACGTTGAATCATCCATATTCCTCCCCTTTATGATGAAAGAATACGGACAGGAGGGCATTCATTCCTGTCCGTCATATTTTTGCTTTTCTACTGTCTAGCTCCAGGCGCCAGCCCCTCGGGTCATAAGTCGTTTTGCTGTGGTGGCTGAGGTACGCCTCCTCGCAAACCGCCTTATGCCTGTCGGGGCTAGGCGGCGCCTTACGCATTTCATAGACCGAACGGATTTACCGGACGGCTGCCGAAGTACGACATGATGCTTTTCGTTTCCGTGTACAGATCAAGCGATCCTGCTGACAGTTCACGGCCGAATCCGGATTGTTTAAAGCCGCCGAACGGTGTGCCTGGGAATGCAGAGAAAGGTGTGTTGATCATTACGATTCCTGCTTGGATTTGGTTCGCAACCCGCGTTGTCGTTGCAGTATTTGTCGACCAAATAGACGAGGCTAACCCATAATCCGAATCATTCGCCAACGCAATTGCCTCTTTTTCATCTTTGAACTTCGAGACGACGACAACTGGACCAAAGATTTCTTCACGGACAACTTTCATGTCTTGAGTTACATTTCCGATGATTGTCGGCGCATACCAAAATCCGTTTTCAAAGCCTTCCGGTTTCAATTCTTTACCGCCCGTAAGGATTTCAGCACCTTCGTCGATTGCAGATTGGACATACATTTTCACTGTGTCCAATTGGGTTTGATCAATCACAGCACCCATATGTGTCGCCTTGCTAAACGGATCTCCGATTGCGAGTTTTTCAGTTTTCGCAATAAATTTCTCAACAAACTCATCGTACACATTTTCATGAATATAAATGCGTGAACGCGCATCACAAGATTGACCCGTATTATTGAATGCACCGTAGAGTGAACCATCGACGGCTGCATCAATATCTGCATCCTCGAAAACAAGGCTCGGAGATTTACCGCCAAGCTCCAGTGTTACGCGTTTCACTGTTCCTGCCGCTCTTGCCATGATATCTTTTCCGATTGCAGTAGAACCTGTAAACGCAACTTTATTCACCAGTTCATGTTCGACCAGATAGTTGCCAATCTCTGAACCGGATCCAGGCAGAATGTTCACAACGCCTGCCGGAACGCCTGCTTCATGACAAATTTCTCCGAGAACAATCGCTGTTAGTGGCGTTAGGGATGCTGGCTTTATAACGACGGAGCATCCTGCAGCAATGGCGGGAGCAATCTTCCAAGCGGCCATCATAAGAGGATAGTTCCACGGAATAATTTGCGCACAGACGCCAAGCGGCTCTTTTTCCGTATAGTTATGGAATTGACCGGGTACGTTGTTGACAGATCCACCGTGCCCAACAATAGCGCCCGCATAAAATTCAAAGTCTTCAATTGCTTGAGCAATTTGCCCTTTCGCAGCTGCAAGTGATTTTCCTGTATTCAAAATTTCCAGTTCTACAAGTTCATTGAAACGCTCGCCCATAATTGCTGCAATTTTGTTCAGCACACGTGCACGGCGACCTGCCGGAGTTATTTTCCACTTCCCATTGTCAAATGAATCTCTTGCAGCCCGAACAGCTTTTTCAGCGTCTTCTTTTGTCGCTTTAGCTACTTCAGCAAGCAGTTCACCCGTCGCAGGCTTATAGATTTTTGTGCGCTCCCCACTGCTGCTATCGACTTGTTCACCGTTAATGAACAGTTTGTAGTAGTCACGTTTCATTGATTCCCGTTCTATTGCTCCTTCTTGGATTGTTGTCATTGGATGATTCCTCCTATTGTCCTGAATAGACAGGTTTTCTTTTTTGCATAAATGCGCTGACACCTTCACGATGATCTTTTGTGAGACCCGCGATCCGCTGTCCTTGGGCTTCTTGTTCAAGATAGTCTTCAAAAGAAAGTGTAGTTGTTGCCTTTAATGAACGTTTGATCAACCCAATCGCTTTTGTTGGCAAAGCGGCAAGTCGAGCAGCGAATGTGGTGACGTCTTCTTCCCATGTATCTATTGGAATCAGTCGATTCGCAAGACCCATTTCCACCGCGTCAGCAGCCGGTACTTTTTCTCCCAACATCGCCAGTTCCGTTGCTTTGGCATGTCCTACAAGTTGTGTCAGGTAATAGAGATTGCCGGAATCCGGAATAAGACCGACGTGAATGAAGGCGTTCACTAAACTTGCGCGTTCTGAAACTAGTCTGAAGTCACATGCAAGTGCAAGGCTGAATCCAGCTCCAGCAGCAACCCCGTTTACAGCTGCAACAATCGGTTTCTCACATTCTCGAATCTGCTTCATCATAGGCCCATAATGGTCACGCAACACTTGACCGTGATCCATGTTCTCATCTACTTCCGACAAATCCTGACCGGAACAAAACGCCCGCCCTTCACCCGTAATGACAATACAACGTACTTCATCATCAGTAGATGCGGCTTTGACTGCATCTTTCACTTCCCGGTTCATCTGTGCGATAAATGCATTCAGTTTGTCGGGTCGATTCAAATAGAGCCATGCAATTCCATCTGCAACTTCATAGCGGATCGTCTCAAACATTCAACAACCTCCTTACTTCCCCTGATAATCCGGTTTTCGTTTTTCCACAAAAGCATTCATACCTTCTTTTTGATCCTGCGAAGCGAAAAGTAGATAGAAATTTTTCCGTTCGTATTGCATCCCTTCAAATAATGGATAATCCACTGCTTTATTTACCGAATCTTTAATAAGGCGCAACGATAACGGCGGTTGATTGGCAAGCCTAGTAGCAAACTTCAGCGTTTCCTCCATTAATAATTCAGGTGCAACGATTTTGTTAATGATCCCATGTTGAAGAGCGGTTTCAGCTGAAATCCGCTCCCCAGTCCATAGCCATTCAATCGCTTTCGTACGGCCTGCAAGTTTCGTCAATCGCTGCGTACCTCCTGCACCTGGCATGACGCCAAGACCTACTTCCGGAAATGAAAACTCTGTTCCGCTAGCTGAGATTAATAGGTCACAACAAAGGGCAAGCTCGAATCCTCCTCCGAATACGAATCCTTTGACTGCACCGATGATCGGCTTTTTAATGCGTCCTAAACGGTCCCAATCCGCAAATTGGTTCAACAGTTCAAGGCTGATCGGGTCATCTCCAGTCATTTCATCAATATCAGCTCCCGCTGAAAAAGCACGGCCATGGCCTGTAAGCACAATGACACGGACGTTTTCATCACGATCATATTCTTCCATTGCTCCGACGATTTCGCTGACCATTTTCCGATTCAATGCGTTAAACTGACGGGGCCGATTCAAATAGATGACCGCTACACCGTTTCCTTTCATGGATGTTTCAATGAAGTCGAATCGATTCATTACGAGTCTTCGCCGATCATTAAGGTTACAAGATCACCTGCAAACCCCATCAGGTCCTTCCCGGACGCTTTCCCTTCAGGAGAACGTAATCCTTGCTGCAATTCTTCCAAACTGTCATAAGTCATCTCACACATGAGGTAGTATTTACCTTCTCCCCCCATCGGAGATCCTGTCATTTTTGTCACCTTCATTTCACGAAGGCCTGGAATTTTCGCCGTGATCGGCGCATGAATGTTGAAGTAGTGATTATCAAATTCCTCTTTGTTTTCAGGGTGTTTGTACAGTGCGATTAATTTTGCCATTTACTCATTCTCCTCACTTTATAGTAGTGTTGAAACAGGTTTCATTGCCTCGAATACATTTTTACAGCTCTTGCAATACAAAATGCTCCTGCAAGCTGTCGGCCCGAAAATGTTTTCCATTGTCACATAGGTCGATCCGCAATACGCGCAATCTACATGCCAGGAGCCGTCCTCTTCAACATGCCGCGGGGGCGGGGCTATTCCAAACGCCCGTAAATTCTTATGCCCTTCTTCTGTAATGCGGTCCGTTGTCCACGGCGGATGAAAGACGAATTCCACTTCAACTTCTTCCACTTCAGGCAATTGTTTGATTGCCTCAATTGTATTCTTTTTGATGATCTCTAATGCCGGACATCCTAAAAATGTAGGCAGCAAAACCACTTTCACGTTGTTCCCCGAGGTCGTGACTTCTTCAACCATGCCAAGGTCAATAATGCTGACCGAATCAATTTCAGGGTCTTTTACACGCCTCAGCACTTCAAAGACGCGATTCGTGGAAACGCTTTCAGAAATTGCCATACATTCACCACTTTCCTCTCTCATTACCAAGAAGCCACCGGGTCTGACTTGTAAACTTCTGAAAGTGTAAGAAGAGCTTCATCCAGGTCTACTGTATGCTCGCCATTCCTTCCGTTATTCGCAAGTTTTTCCGGAATTGTCGGGACGTCCATATGAAGAGCAGCAAACACTGGTTTAATGCTAGCTATCCAGTTTTCTTTCAATTTTTCCTCATTGTCGATCAGCTTATAGTTTTCAATGGCCTGTTTTTGATTTCCAAGAGAGAACATATCTCCAAAGTCATTCATAACTCGAAGAATGGCGTCATTCATTTTCTTTTTTGCAACATCGGTGGAACTTAACAATTGCTTAAACCACGTTTCCCAATGCATCCTATGATAATAAAGTTCCATTTTCACTTTCACCGCAGCTTCCGCAAGGGGTTGATATGAACTTTGGCATAAAGAATCGACTTTGACTTTTTTTGCTTGTGTGTAAAAATAGCTTCTGACCACTTGATAGGCCCAATCATAATTCGGTGTTTCCATATAATAGCCTTCACCGTTCACCCGCTCTGTCAGTATGCTGTTCCTTCTCTCATGTGCCGGGCGCAAATGGGCCAGCTCATCTGCATTTCCCGCCCCTAACTCTTCAAGAAGTTTGTAGTACATAGCTGCATGCCCCATACTGTCTTGGCTGATTGATGAAGAAGCGACGTCTTCCTCAATATGCGGAGCGAGTCCGAGCCACTCAGATCCACGGTAGGCATACAAGAAATCATCATCCGCCAATTGGAATAGCAAGCTCGTAATTGCTTCCTTATGTTCCGCGGTCAACACGTTTTCGGTTGCGCTCATTTCCGTTTTCCTCCCCATGACAAGATTTCTTTTTCATCCAAGATTTCCTGTTCATAGTGACGCCACTTTTTCTTTAAGTAGCCATAGCCTTTCGTCAGACGATAATCTTTATTGTCCAGTCTGCGAAGCGTCAATTTTTCATCTGCATCCATCTTTCGGATATGCTTTCGATTCACGATCCAAATGTCAGCAACCGGTTCGCGGCGCATGAAATTTTCCTGAGCCAAAACGAGTGCCATTTCTTCATTAGGAGCCAGTAAGCTGAATTGGTGCTGGAATGCCGAGCTCGGCGTCCGTTTGCTAAAAACTTCATATTCTTGATAAAACAATTTCTCTTCGGCCATTTCCTTCTGACTCCTTTCCTAGCTGACTGTTGCACTTAATGCATCGCGAACCCATGCATTATTTTCATAAGAAGACCTGCGCAGGTTCAGGCGCGCTTGCGAACGAGGTCCTTTATTTTTAATGATTCTCTTAAACTCTTCCCAGTCTGGTTGTTTGTACGACCATAATCCACTTTCTTTGTCGTAGCGAAAAGTAGGATCCGGAATGGTTAAGCCAAGCGATAAAATACGCGGAATGTACTTGTCAAAAAAGAGTTGCCTGAAGTCTTCATTTGTTTTCGTACGGATCTTATATTTAATCGTTACGTCTTGCTTCGACGAACCCGTTGTTTCCTTGCTTGCCGGTCCAAAAAACATGAGCAATGCTTCCCACCAGCGATCAAGGGCTTCTTGAATCATTGCCTTTTGGTCATCCGTTCCTTCTGCCAACGCCATGATGATCGACTCTCCATGCTGCGCATGAAACACTTCCTCCGCACAAATGCGTTGCAACGCCCTTGCATAAGGTCCATAGGAAGCTCCGAGCATATCGGTCTGCGTAATGATAGCTGCTCCATCAACGAGCCAACCGATGATTCCGGCATCCGCCCAAGTTTTCGTTTCCATATGGAACACGTTATGAAATTTCAAGTCCCCGTTGAATAGATCCTGCATTAAATCTCCGCGGTTTTTTCCATAGGGTGCCAGTAAGTCTTCCGTAACGCGAAGCAGCAGCTGACCATGGCCCATTTCATCCTGCACTTTTGCCATAATGCCAAGTTTCCGGTTAAGGGACGGGGCTTTCGGTACCCACTCTTTCTCGGGAAGTGCTCCCATTATTTCGCTAATTCCGTGCATGGAAATCAGTTTAATCAATGTCAGTCTGTATTCTTCAGGCATCCAATCATCTGCTTCAATCTTATCCCCCGCCTCAATACGTTGCATAAAGTGCGCTAACTGTTCCTCTTCAGCCGTATTGTGTAAAGCCGACATGAAAAATCCCCCTTTGCCTAAGGTATGAAATCTCCTCGCCACGCATAACAAGTTTTTAACGATGACTTATAATAGTGTTATATACAGTCAGTATAGTAGATTGATATTCAAAAAGCAAATGTATTCTGATAAATTTAACTTCTAATTTACATTGCATGATATTTAACTAAATGAATGAATAGTACTCATAAAAAAACAGTCCAAACCAGGCAATTTACTTTCGGCCTAGATTGAACTGTCGATTCGACTTTGAACGCCCATCCTCCTTACCAATGGATGGCATCCAGCTTTTCGATTGACGCGGTCACGATGCCTGTCGGGGATGAAAAATAGGCGACTCCCTTATGTTCATCCACATTCAGCAAATGGTCGACGTCAATCGTTCCGCCTTCCAATACAATTTGTTGGATCGGATAAGTCGGAGGCAACGTGGCGAGCAGCGCGCCGATGCTTTTCTTTGCCAGCAGGATTTTTCCGATCGACTTCTCCACTTCCTCCGATTCCCGTTTACGCTGCACATCTTGTTCTTCCAACTTATTGATGACCTTCTCATGCATTTCCCCGATTTTCGCGTGATCGGCACTGATCCTGTCGAGCATGTCCAGCACGTCATGCAGATCATCATATTGATTGTACGTGAATTCACGCATCGACATCCGATGGTTTTGAATGCTTTTGCGCAGCCGGAAAACGGCTTCTCCCTGTTTTCCGAGTTCCTCCCGTATGGCGTCCTGTCTGATGGATTCCGACCTCAACTTTTCATGGACTTCCCAAATCCTGTCCCGCAAATGAAGATAACGGTTCCGATGGACTTGCTGCTGCTTGGACACGACATCCAAAATCTTGACGCAAAGCCTCTCCAACTTGTCAATCGCCGCCATCATCTCTGCATTGACATCGTTTTGCTCTCTTATGAATTCGACATACGGATTCCAGACGAATCGATCTTGATTCGCCGGAAAACCGGTCGGCTTGTCATTATGATGAACCTTCGAATGTTCCAAATTGCTAGCTCCTCTACCGAGTCTTTCTCCTATACTATGTCGCCCGGACTGCCTATTGTTCACGTTTTTACTGAGCGCCACGCATCTTGGTTGTTTCCTTTTCCCGCAACAAGGGTATTTTCCGAAGACAAAGAGGCATGAGGAGGTACAATGATGAATAAAACGTTTATTGGATCTTTTCCGAATCACGAACGATTACTGTCTAAAATACTGGAGCTGAAGCATGAAGGTGTAGAGGAACAGGATTTGCATATTGTCATGAAGGACGAATTGGCGATCGATGAACTGCGTAGCAATGCGCTGCGGGAAGGGGAGGATTCCCCGTATAATCTATTCAATCATTTCATGGGGTTCCATGCCGGCGAACAAAATGTGCGCCGCTTGCTGAAGGACTCTGGCTTCACTGAAAATGAAGCAAAACATTATTTCGACGCGGTACAAGATGGCGCGTTGCTGCTTTACATGAATGGAAAGCTGAAAAAAGAGCATAGCGATGAGCCGATTGCGGTTGAAAGGCAATACGAGGGCTATAAGCCGATTCCGTTGGATGAAACTGAGGCGAGTCCTGATCATTGAAAAAAGGAGGAAAAGCGTTACGCTTTTCCTCCTCTTTTTATAGTAGTTGACGGGTTATTAGGCGGTTTCAATGCTCGTTCAGGCGGTTGGAGCGTGTTTACAGGCGGTCAGGATGTTGTATCAGGCGTTTCGGGTGACTTTTCAGGCGGTCGCGATACTACTTTAGGCGGTCCGCACTTGACTTCAGGCGGTTAAGACCCGATTTCAGGCGGTCACTCCGTTGCAGTCAAACCCATTCGATCCTCACCCTAAATACTTCTCCCGCCACTCCGTCAGTTCGCGCTCCATGATCTGATTTTCAAGCGTCTCGTCCCACTCGCCTGTCATCGTGTTCCAGACGCGTGCATAAAGCCTGTCGTCGGCGGTTTGGTGAAGTCGGAATTCGATGCAGGGGGCGGATTTTTTTTCGAGTTCATTGACCGCCGTAATTGATTGGACAACGAGCTGCACATTGCCATCCGTATAAGCGACATCAAGTTGGTCGAGCGCTTCCCGCCACTCGTCCTCCTTGAATTCATTCAGCTTCCGGGAATCCACTGCGTGCCGGTACGCCTCCCCAGCACTATCCGTCGTCTCCCCTACAATGAATCTCCCGTGCGACGGACTATAATGGACAGTCGACTCCTCCATCTCCGGCGGCTGGACGTAAATCCCGGCCTCGAACTGCTGCTTTCCCGTTTCCGTCAATGAATAGACACCGCCACTGTTCACAATCATGCCTGCCCTAACCATTCGCTCAATAATGTCTTCAATGAACAACGGTTCGACGACAAGCATCTCGCTTAATTCTTCAGCTGAAGTGAATTGCGACGTTCGGAAAGCGACCAGCAGCATTTTCATCAAAATGTCCATCTTCGTCCGTTTCACCGTTTCGTACTCGATATCGACCACTTGGATCGGTATTGACCATTTGGCCGTTTCGAGCAATTTCACATTCAAGTCCCTCAGCAATTCATCCCGCAGCCGCTTTTCCAATGCGTCCATTCATCCATTCCTTTCTGAACCTGCAAGTGCGAGCTCCCTGAAGCCGTCCTGCAGTTTCACTTGTTCCACAAGTCGTGTGTACATCGCCTTCGTCGCAGCTTTTTTCGGACGTTTCGTGAACATCTCCGAGCTGCCGACGATGACCAGCAATTCCCTCGCTCGCGACAAGGCGACATTCAAGCGGCGATAATCTTCCGCGAAACCGATTGTGCCGCTTGGCTGCTCGTGGTTCCGGACGAAGCTCAAAATGATGATGTCCATTTCCATCCCTTGGAATTTATCGACAGAACCGGTCCGGCAATGCAAATGCTTCGGCATGATGTCCTGTTCGATGAGCCGGTCGATCCGCTTCACCTGCTCGCCGTAGAAGCTGATGACGCCGACGCTTTTCTTCTCGTCCGGCCGCATCCTGCCTTCACGCTTCGCCGATTCGGTCGCTTCCTCTATATCCAATAGCAATTCACGGACCCTTTCCAGTTCCGCTTCATTGTAAAGACTCGTGCCGCCTTTCACTTGCGCTTCGAAAAACGCGGGCTCATTCGGCATATCAAACCAGAGCAGATGGTCATCGCGTCTCACGAGACTAGAGGAAAGCAGATGATCTCGCACCGCGTCCGAATCGTTCAGCCCGCATTGCAGCCGGTACTGGCCATCTTCGTAAAACGGCGCAATCGTCTCCATTATCTCCTCATGCATCCGGTATTGAATGCCGAGCATCGTCTTGTTCTGTTTCGGCAACGTTCTGAACAGCCGCTCGAACAGCGATTCCTTCAGCATGCCGCGCAGTTCTTCCTTCTCCAAGTCGTCCTTGATCTCCTCGATGAATTCCTCCATCGTCTCCCGGCCGACGAGCGGCGGCAGCTGGTGATGATCCCCGACAAGGACGATCTTCTTCCCTTTCAACATCGGCAGAAGCAGTTCGGGCGGCGTCGCTTTCGACACTTCATCGATGATGACGACGTCGAATTCAGGATAATCCTCCATGAAATCCCGTCTCGCAGAAGCGACACAAGTCGTTCCGATGACATTCGCATGCTTCACATACAGCTTGCGGATTTCATCCAAATCGAACTCCTCTGCCCCAGCAAGCATCTCGCTCCATTCATCCTGCAACATACGAGCGACCGGCATGCGGTCAAGCTCGTACTGTAATTCCGCGGCTTTAGCCGAGTACCCATCGATTTCTTCCATCAATTCCTTCTTCCGTTTCTCCGGTTCGGAACGGATGATTTCCTCCAAAGCGGAAATCCGCACTTCAAGAGATTCCACTCGGCTCACTGCATCCGCCTTCTCTTTCAGGAGTGAATCAAAGACTTCTTGTAAGGTCGCCAGCTGTTCGGAAGTACTGCGTAATTCCGTTGCGTTCTCCTCGACAGCCTGCTCAGCCCGTTGGAATAAAACCTTCCGCCCTTCAAAGTCGGCAATCGTCTTTTCAAGTTCCTCGATCATCTTCTCGACGTCCGCCTGATTGACATGCTCATCCACAAGCAAGGCAAGCACGGAACTTTCTTCCTTCAATTGATGAAGCTGTTTCTGATTGTTTTCGATGGCACGTTCCGCTGAAAGCACTTCTGCTTCGACTTCTCGAAGTTGAGCAGTCATCTCCTCCATGACGTCATTTTTCAAAGTGGTGAACCGCCCCGCAGCCTCGCGGTCGGAAGATGCCTTGATCGTCGCAGCGGTTTTCCGTACGTCGTCCGCTTTACCATATAAATAGCCGAGATTCTCGGCAAGTCGATGTAAGAGAGCGGCCTTTTCCGCATTCGCTGGCGCCGCCAAAATCCGTTTCGTCTCCGGTCTCACAAAGAAACGGCCAATTTTATCCAGCATGTCATGCATCTCTTCAGCTGTTTTGTATTTGTCGTCTTGCTTGCCGCGGACCTGTTCCACCGGGTAATGATGCTTCCGGAGCAGATTTTCCGCATGTGAGATGCCATTCGCCAGCCGCTCCGCCACTTCCTTCCATTCGAGAAGCGCATACGGATATGTACCGTTTTGAATGTCAACCCGCAGACGGCGAAGTGTATTGATTTCGAGGCTGGTCGGAAGCGAAGGCTTCATGTTATGCGAAGTGAAAAGCCCTTCCAGCTCCTGAAGCTTCCTGACGTCCGGAAGTTCTTCGATGAATCGCGGCAAAGAGCCTACCTGTAACCTGTGATTCGCAGATTCCTCCGTTAGCCTACGGATCTCCATCTCCGCGAAGCCGATCGCCTCGACCGTTTGGAAATAACGGAGCTTTTTACGTTTCTCCGTTAGATCGAGTTCAGCCGCGGCCATCCTTTCATGCACTTCCTGACTGATAGAAGCGGCTTCCTGTTCTTCAAGCAACCTGACTTTTTCAATCGCCAGCTTTTCTAGTGTTTCGGTAAGTTCATTAAGTTGACGGCCAAGCGAATTCAGTTGCTCATCAAGCTTAGACTGCAGTTTTTTCAAAGAACCCCGCTGCAATTGCAAGTCACTGCTTTCCGTCTCAGCGGCCTTTTTCTCGGCGATCCGCTGTTCCATTTCTTCGCGTTCCGTCATAAGTTGCTGCAGTTTTTCCTCAAGACGTTCAATTTCCTCGGCGACTTCCCTCTCCCGTTCCGCACGCTTCTCCCGCTGTTCATTAACGGAAGCCAATGTTTCATCCCGCCAGTAGGAAGCGACATTTTCCTCAATAAACCGCTTGCCTTCCTCTTCGATGCTCTCCGTCCGCCCATAGCGCAAAATCCGGATGCCCGGATCGGACAGCAGCCTACCGAGCGCATTGTCGACCGCCAAATTCGATTGCGAAGCGACGAGCGTCCGCTGCCCCGCCAACATGAGCTGGTGGCAAAGTTCCGAAATGACCGTCGTTTTCCCCGTTCCCGGAGGCCCTTGAATGACATACAGATCATGCGCAGACATCGCGCCGGTGACCGCTTCCCGCTGGAATTCATTCAACGGATGATGGAAATCGAGCTCCATCCGCTTATTCGTAATTTGGACGACAGGCCGTTCTTCGAACAGTACTTTCTCCAAATTAGGATTCGCCGCAAAGCCGTCCTGCAGATCTTTGAACCCTTTCCGCAGCCGCCTGATTTGGCTCAGTTCCGCAAAATTGCTGAAGACGATTTCCCGGGCGCCATTCGGCAATAAAGAGCCGCGTCTTGCAATCGCCTGGTATTTCCGGCTCAACTCGATCTTCACCGACCGTCTTCCCCGGTTCACATCAACGACCGTTCCAAGATCGTCGCTTGAACCTTTCACCTTTGCGCTGAATCCGGTAATTGCATTCCAGTCCTTCGCTTCCAATCCGCCGCACGTTATCGTCAGCTGGCTGAACGATTCATTGACGACCGGGTTTGAGCAATGGGCGGTCACATCCGCGACGTCCGCATTTTTCTCCTCGATCCGCAAGTATCCTTCCCAGCTCTTGATCCGCTTTTCCACGTATTCCGAACGTTCTTGTGCAATCGGGAGCTCCCGAAGGCTCGTATAGAGCTGGATCGGCATCGGACTGCCGGTACGCCGGTTGACGGCGAATGCCAGGCGGACGCCAAGTCGGCGATTCG
This sequence comes from Sporosarcina koreensis, assembly GCF_042655825.1. Classification (NCBI taxonomy): domain Bacteria; kingdom Bacillati; phylum Bacillota; class Bacilli; order Caryophanales; family Caryophanaceae; genus Sporosarcina; species Sporosarcina koreensis. The sequence continues at coordinate 157,355 of NZ_JBHSNP010000027.1, forward strand.
TCCGGACAGGCTCTTTCCGCCCTTTCACTCTGAAGCTCGTCGCGAGGAATCCTTCGTTTTTGTAGACGCATTCCATGACGGCGACCCGTTCGTTCAAATGATTGGCGAGCTGCGGATTTTGCTCCGGGTCGAAATAGAAGGAGAATGCCATGTTGTCCTGTTTTGCGGGCAGTTTTTCAATGTAGACGGTGTAATGTGCCTGCATGGAAAAGAGCTCGTTTTCGTCGATCGCCCAGTTTCCGATCTCCTTGCGCGCCCGCTGTGTCATATCGAGGCGGCAGCCCAAGACTTCCTTATCGTTCATCATGACATCCTCCTTTCTGATTCATTCTGTTCTCTTCCGAAATAAAACCATACGTTCTATCATACAACAAAATCGGGTACGGATTCATTAAAAATCGGGAAGTGGAACTTGTTGAAATCGTTTCCCATTTCGAAGATTCGGGTATGGCATTGGTAGGTTGTTACTGATAGAAGGAGTGAGTGAATATGAACCAGAAAACCTTTGTCGGGTTGTACGATACAGAAGAGGCATTGCTTGCCGCCATTGAGGAGTTGGATCATAAAGGGATCGACCCGGAGAATATGTATGTCATTGCCCGGAAAGAGGAGGATGTCGAAATGCTGAGGCGCCGGACGTCCGAGGATATCCAGTCGGCACCATCGAATTGGCTGGATCGTTTCATCGGATATATTTCCGGTGAGAATCATGTGCGCAGCATGCTCGTCGAAGTCGGCTTTGATGAGGCGGATTTAAGGCGGTATGAAGCGGAGATCAGGCAAGGGAAATGGCTGCTTTATGTCGATGGCGAGCCGGAGAAATCCGCTTATGAGATCAACGAGGAGAGGCATTTGGCGGAAACGAACCCGTTCAATCATTCGGTTTCGGAAGCTGAACGCTTGAATCAAGATGACGATTCGCCTGTCGGCATCGGGGAGGATGGCTTGCCGAAAAATGATTATCGGGATAGTGTGTTGACGGATGGCTTCGAGGGCAATAGGCCAGTCGCGAGAGAAGACCTGCTGTTCGGCAGAGTGGGAGCGGAGGCTTTATTCGACAGGTCCGAATATGAGCCGACCGCATCCAATCTTTCCCCATCGCAAATTCGCGGCACACCTTCCAGGGAGCGTGCGTCCCGTCGGAGTAGGGAGTTTGAAGGATTTGATCAAGAGCACCATGATGGCATTCCCGATCCGCGAAAGTTCATGGAAAGTCAGATGGACCGACAGGATGCGATGACGGAGGCGAATGATTTTGATGATGAGCTTGACCCACTGCAAGGAATTTACTCGGAAGAAGCCGGCGAGCAGAAGAAACCAATCATCATCGACTTGCGGAATGTGGAGAAAGTGGAAGACGATGCCGGAACTTGGCTGCAGCCGAAAAACCGGGATCTAGATAAATGATAAAGAAGTCGACCATGCACCTTATCGGGTGTATGGTCTTTTTGTGATGCTGCGCTCATAAAACGCGGTTTGCGCTCATAAAACCGGAGAAGTGATCATAAATCCCGTTTTACGCTCATAAATCCGATTAAGTAATCATAAACCTCGTTTTGCGCTCATAAATCCGTTTAAGTGATCATAAAACGACGAACGGCGCTCATAAACAGTTATTCATATCCATTTTATTCAATCTCTCGTGCCTTACAAGTTTTCCTGCTATAATAATAGAGTGCTATTGCAAGGGGGATTCCCCATGCAGAAGCATGAAAACTATTTGGATGAGAATGTTGGAAACATCGCAATTCAAAGTTGGAGGATTGGAAATTTGAAAGGTTGGTTAATGGTTATTGTCGGATTGGTGTTCATTGGATTGTTATTTAAATTCCCTGTTTTCTTTATTGGCATCGCGATTGCGATCTGGGGAGTGACTAAAATACAGAAGCAAAAGAAATTGAATCAGAAATCGAAATTGCCACCTGCTTTACTGATTGTCGGATTATTGCTCGCGCTTACAGGATGCGCGGGTTCTTTAGACGATGAAGAATCTGCTGATAAAGCGACGACGACTGAGCAGGTGGCTACAGACAAGAAGGAAACGCCGGAAGAGAAGGCACCGGTAGAAGACGCTGAAAAGGCGGAAAAGGAAGAAGCGGAAAAGGCAAAAACTGAAACGGAAGCTGCGAAAAATATCCCAGTAGTCAGCGCACCTGCCTTAGAAAAGAAACCTGCTCCCGCTGCAAAACCGGCTCCGGTGAAGAAGACGGAGACATCCGGGACGACGGCGCATGTGCCCGTTAAACTCGTGAAAACGATAGACGGAGATACGATCAAAGTATTGTATAACGGCAAGGAGATCAATGTCCGCTATTTATTGATCGATACGCCGGAAACGAATCATCCGCGCCTTGGCAAGCAGCCGTTCGGCGAAGAGGCCAAGGAGCGCAACCGGCAATTGGTCAATAGCGGCGCGCTCACGCTCGAATTCGATATCGGGGAGCGCTACGACAAGTATGATCGATTGCTCGCCTATGTATATGTCGACGGGAAAAGCGTACAAAATACGCTGCTTTCGGAAGGTTTGGCACGCGTAGCTTACGTATACCCGCCGAACACCCGTCATTTGACGCCTTTCGAGGAAGCGCAGGCGGCAGCGAAGAAAAAAGGACTCGGCATCTGGTCGATTGAAAACTATACGACCGATTCAGGATTCGACAGCAATGCAGTTCCTGCCGCGAAACCGAAAACGCAAAGTTCGGCTAGTTCTGCAACAACGCCAAAAGCTCCAAGCCCAACGCCGAGCAAGCCGGTGGCTACGCCGAGCACGAATGTTGCTGGCGGACAGGAATGGTTCCAAAACTGTACGGAGCTCCGGAAGAAATATCCGAACGGCGTAGCAAAAGGCCATCCCGCCTACCAGGCAAAAATGGACCGTGACAAAGACGGATATGCATGTGAAAGATAATGAATGACAAAAAGCCGATTGAATCCTTTTGGAAACAATCGGCTTTTTCGTTGATTCGAATCAAGATTCGCAATGGCCAAGCATATACATTACAAAGCATTGAAATAGGTGGTGTCCTTATATTTATTCAGAAAGCTATTATCATTTTGATTGGTAGTTTATTAGTTGGGATCGGTGTGAATTTTTTTCTTGTTCCATTTGAGTTATTAGACGGTGGTGCTCTCGGCATTAGTTTGATTTTTCATTATGTGGCGGATGTAAGAGTAGGCTTTGCTTTACTTTTAATAAATATACCTATCTTTTTTGCAGCTTGGTTCTTCTACCGTTCATTTTTTTATAATGGTATTCATGGCTTGCTATTTTCCTCATTAATGATAGATCTTCTGTACCCTCTTCATATTTTCGGAGAGGCTGTAGGAACTGCCCCTCTTTTAAGCGCTATATTTGGAGGTGTTTTTATTGGCGCAGGTGTTGGGATTATGCTTCGTCGCGACATTAGTGTAGGCGGTACTGATTTACTCGCGCAAATGCTTGCAAAACGTTTGAAATTAAATCCCGGATACGTCATTTTCTCTTTTGATATTCTGATCGTTACGATCGGAAGCATTCTCATTTCATCAACGCAACTATTCGTTTCGTTTACGACCGTGTTCTTTGTAGGCATCACGATTAGTCTATTAGTATCCACTTCGAAAAGACGTCATACTATTTCATTTGACAAAGCGAGTGACCGATATGCATGAAGCCGGAAGGAGCCTCTTCCGGTTTTTCATTTACTTTTTATTTCCGACGATACACAAAGGATTTTCACTTCACTATCCGAGTAGTTATACCAATAATGCGGACGGGTGGAGTCGAGCATAAGCGATTCTGTCGGACCTAATTCGTAGAGCTCGTTTTCAATCCGGACGGTGAGAGTCCCCTCGATTACATAAAGAAATTCTTGTCCTCTATGCGTGATGAGATTTCCTTCCGTCTGCCCTGGTTTCAAGACGACTAATAGCGGGGCAAAATCGCGGTCGGTAACCATCGTTCCTAAGTCTTTGTAAAAAATTTGATGTGCATCCATCCGTTGATCGAAAAAAAGAGATTGAGAGGTAACTGTGTCTTCCTCCTCAAAGAAATAACTTGGGTTCACATCGAATGCAATCGATATCTTTTTCAAAGACTCCAATGTCGCAGACGACTTTCCTCTCTCCAACTGCGATAGGAAGCTGATGGAAAAGCCTGTTCGATCGGCAAGCGTTTTCAATGTCATGCCCCGTTCCGATCTTATTTTTTTAATTTTTATTCCTAAATGATTTGCAGTCATTTGCATTCTCCTAAAAATCCCTATTGACAGAATATTATCGTGACTCTATGATGGACGTACATATAATTGAAGTGACACTTCAATATTTCAGTAAAGCGCTTTCATTTTTTTTAGCGATCAATTGAAGTAGTGCTTCAATTATAGCAAAGGGGGAAGAAAATGTGGAGAAAAAACAGTTAAACAAGGTGTTGGTTGCGAGTCTCGTTGGTAGTTCGATTGAGTGGTTCGACTACTTCCTATACGGAACAGTCGCAGCGCTCGTTTTCAATCAACTCTTCTTTGTCAATGAAGACCCGACTATTGGTTTATTATTGGCGTATGCATCATTTGCGCTCGCCTTTTTCATACGGCCATTCGGTGGTATCATATTCAGTCATATCGGGGATCGAATCGGAAGGAAGAAAACGCTCGTTTTAACATTAAGCCTTATGGGGATTGCTACATTCGGCATGGGGTTATTGCCTACCTACCAGGCAATCGGTATTTGGGCGCCGATTTTGTTAATTACACTTAGGCTTATTCAAGGTTTAGGAATCGGTGGCGAATGGGGCGGCGCACTTTTACTCGCAGTTGAATATGCGCCACCTGAAAAAAGAGGCCTTTTCGGATCTGTTCCGCAAATGGGGGTTACAATCGGAATGGTGCTTGGTACGTTTGCATTGTCGATCATGACATTGCTGCCTGAAGGCTCATTCATGACATGGGGCTGGCGCGTGCCGTTCATCTTAAGTGCATTGCTCGTCTTATTTGGATTGTGGATTCGTAAAGGTATCGATGAAACACCTTCATTCAAAGAAGTTCAAGAGCGAGGAGAGATTCCGAAAATCCCTCTCGTCACAACATTTAAAACGCATTGGCGTGAAGTGTTGATCGCAATAGGAGCGAAAGTTGTCGAGACGGCACCATTCTACATATTCGGCACGTTCATCGTTTCCTATGCAACAAGCTATCTCGACTATTCGAGGACTGCAACGTTGAATGCCGTCATGATTGCGACAATTATCACGACGATTTTGATTCCGATTATGGGAAGACTTTCAGATAAAGTCGGACGCAAACCCCTTTATGTATGGGGTGCGGTTGGAATGATCCTTTATGCATTTCCATACTTCTGGTTGATCAAACAAGGATCTGTCGCTTTGCTCGTTATTGCAACAATCATTGGACTTGGCATCATTTGGGCTCCGATTACAGCGGTTCTTGGTACGATGTTCTCTGAAATTTTCTCGGCGGAAGTCCGCTATACAGGTATTTCGCTCGGTTATCAAATCGGAGCAGCCCTTGCTGGGGGGACTGCACCACTCGTCGCAACAGCACTGCTTGCTGAGTTTAACAATTCATATGTTCCGGTTGCGCTTTATATTATTTTCACCGCGGTCGTTTCCCTTATCGCCATTTGGGCTGTGAAAGACCGAAAAAACGAAGCGCTCGATCAATAATAATATTGAAGGAGCGATTTCATGCTAATTATTAATGAAAAAGAGATTCAAACAACGTACGGAATGAAAGAGGCAGTATATGACGTTGAACAGATTTTGCGTGCAAAAGCGGATGACAAAATCGCCAATCCTCACCGAACCGTCATCGAATTCCCGCAACATAGCGCATCTGTGCTGTACATGCCAAGTGCTGATTTGGTAAATGAAACGGCCACGATCAAAACGGTGTCAATTTTTCCGGAGAATCCGGCTGCGGGAAAACCGACGACACAAGGAGTCATTCTCGTAACAGACGCGAAGAACGGTGAACATCTTGCGATGATGAACGCTTCGTATTTGACGAGGTTGCGGACGGGAGCACTTAGCGGAATCGCAACCGACCGTCTTGCGCGTAAAAATACGACTGTACTGACCGTTATCGGAACTGGAGCGATGGCATTTGAACAAGTTCTCGGCGTCTTGGAAGTCCGACCGATCACAAAAATGCTGCTAGTCAACCCGACGACAGCAAAGGCGGAACGTTTCAAGGAGAGATTGCTCGCTTTCGGCGTTAATGAAAACATCCAGATTGAAATTATTGATAATGTTTCAGAAGCGGTCAGCGAAGCTGATATTATCTGTTGCAGCACCCGTTCGAATACACCGGTATTTGACGGAAAAGATGTAAGGCCCGGCACGCACGTCAATGGCGTTGGCTCTTATTTGCCCCATATGCGTGAAATGGATTTCACTTTCATTCAACGTTGCAGCAAGATTGTTGTCGACGACGAATCTGGCGTCAAAGAGGAAGCCGGCGAATTGATTCATGCGAACGAGCAGCCTGGATGGTCGTTCGATAATTTGCATGGCGAACTGATGGATGTAGTGACTGGGCAAACTTCAGGAAGAAGCGACGGTGAAGAAATCACGTTTTTCAAATCTGTCGGAGCCGCCTACTTCGACCTCGCTGTAGCACAAGGCGTTTACCGGAAAGCGTTGGAAACTGGGATTGGGATTGAAGTGGATGTATAATAACACAGGCGCGGAATTCATTTGAATTCCATCGCCTGTTTTTTTTGGACACAGGATCCCTCACTTTGATCGCGCGATAGCTTGTTTTGGGCACGATTCAAAGAAAGACAGGTCTTATAAAACCCCCGCCGCACCACCGTCAATATTAACTGATGTGCCCGTGACATAAGAAGCGGCATCTGACACAAGGAAGGTAATCACTTTAGCTGCTTCATCCGTATTTCCAATACGTCCTAACGGAATCTGAATTTGGCTGCTAGAAAACTCTTCCCATGATAGTTCCGGGTTCTGGTTTTTCCACTTCTTTTCAATCTGTTCACTGCGAATCAAACCAATACACACGGTATTCACCCGAATATTGTCTGGACCAAGGTCTTTGCTCATTGCTTTTGTTAACGCCATTCCTGCTGCTCTGCTCACTGAAGTTGGCAATGATGCCGCAGAAGGTGTCTTTCCTTTAACGGCTGTTACGTTGAGGATGGCACCCCCGCCAACTTTTCGCATATATGGTATCGCATTTCGGGAGCAATGGATAGCACCGAATAGTTTCAAGTCAAGATCTTGCTGCCAAAGGTCCGTTCCTACTTCATCAAAAGGATGGGCTTGAGAAGTCCCAGCGTTATTCACTAAAATATCTAAACGTCCATATTTTTCGACTGTAGCAGTAACAATTTTTTCACATTCCTCTTCTTTTGTAACATCCGCTTCCACAAAGAACACTTCTTTTCCTGTTTGTTCTAGAATATAAGCTGCCGCTTCTTCCAACCGTCCTTTATTTCTCGCACAAATCGTTACCTCTGCGCCTTCTTTCACTAAATAGAGAGCCGTTTCTAAACCAATCCCTCTACTTGAACCCGTAATGATAGCGACTTTTCCTTTTAACCCCAAATCCATAATAATCCCCTTTCCGTGAATAATAAAATTGGCTTGACTATTCCCATTATACTAATCTAAAAAACGGACTGCCCATTTTTAAGGCAATCCGTTTATTTATTAACCTTCTTCTTCCACAATGACCGCTTTGCCTTTCATTTTCAGCAATAGCGGAATCAATAGCCATGCTGCTGCCGCGATGATGAATACGAGCGATAGCGGCTTCGTGACGAAGATGCTGAAGTCGCCGTTGGAAATCGTGAGCGCGCGGCGCATATTGTTTTCGATCATCGGGCCGAGTACGAGCGCAAGGACGAGAGGAGCGACCGGGTAATCGTTTTTCGCTAGCAAATACCCGAGCACGCCGCATACGAGCAATAAATACAAATCGAACGTCGTATACTGCACAGCGTACACACCGAAAAATGAAATCGCCACGATGATCGGCAACAGATATTTCTTCGGTGTTTGTATGACTTTCGCAAAAACACGGACGAGAGGCATATTCAACGCCAGCAACATCAAGTTGCCGATGAACATACTCGCGATGAGCCCCCACGCTACTTCTGGATGTTCATCAAAAAGCAACGGACCCGGCTGGATATTGTACATGATGAGCGCGCCCATCAAGATGGCAGTTGTGCCGGAACCCGGAATCCCTAAAGTGAGCAATGGAATCATGGCGCCGCCGGAAGCTGCATTGTTTGCCGATTCTGGACCGGCGACGCCCGCGATGTTCCCTTTCCCAAATGTTTCAGGGCGCTTGCTGAATTTCTTCTCCGTCATATATGAGAAAAAGGAAGCGAGCGTCGCGCCTGCGCCAGGAAGAACCCCGATGAAAAATCCGAGCAGGGAGCCGCGGACGATCGGGACGGTGCTGTCCTTCATATCCTGCTTCGTCGGAAGGATGCGATTGATTTTCGCAATCGCCCCACCTTCTTCGTCCCTTTCCAATACCGTCTTGAACACTTCACCAAGTGCGAATAGCCCGACTGCAATCGTCAAAAACTCCAATCCCGAAAACAGGATCGGCTGGTTGTATGTAAATCGGGCAATTCCTGAAACAGCGTCGATACCGATCGTGCCTAGCATCAGTCCGAAGACGGTCATCATCAACGCCTTCGTCATCGATTTTCCTGCAAGACCGCTGACCGCCGCCAAGCCTAATAGCATCAAAGAGAAGTATTCAGCCGGTCCGAATTTGATGGCGACATTCGACAGCGGTTCCGCCAATAGGACAAGTCCGATCAGGGATACGATGCCGGCAAAGAATGACCCGATTGCAGCGATTGCCAATGCTGCGCCGGCCCGGCCTTGTCTTGCCATTTGATAGCCGTCAAGCGTTGTGACGACGGAAGATGATTCGCCGGGAGTGTTCAATAGAATCGATGTCGTTGAGCCTCCGTACATCGCGCCGTAATAGACACCGGCGAGCAAAATAATGGAACTGGCGGCAGCCGCGGTCGTCGGCATGCCTGATGTCATCGTTGCCGTAACCGGAATGAGAAGGGCCACTCCACTCATTGGACCGATGCCGGGCAACACGCCGACAGCTGTTCCGATGACAACGCCGATGAACGCAAATAATAGATTATGCCATTGGAAGGCTGTCGCAAAACCGTCAGCCAAAAATTGCAATGTGCTCATAGTGTGACTCCTTTCTTCTTAAAACCTAGGGAATCCAGGCAATGAGCCGCCAAGAAATTCCGCAAAGAAATAATAGACGCCAAACGAGAAAACGGCTGCGATAATAAGGCTTTGAACAATCCGGCCGCGTTCCATCGTCTGGAATGCGATAAGTAAAAAGAGGAACGTGGAAATGACGTACCCGATCTTCTCCAGCAGGAATGCATACAACGCCGCACCTACTAGAATGATGAGGAACTTTTTATATTGAAGCTTTTCCGCAGAAGCCGCTTCCGTTTTATATTTGAACGTTTCATACAGCAATCGTAAGCTCAATAAAATCAAAATGATGCCGAGTCCCAACGGAAAGATTTTCGGTCCAACCGTTGACCCATATGCACTGCTTGCAATCTTCATGCTTTCAATGACAAATAAAAGACCGATCAGTAAAAAAGCGATACTTGCATAACGATCGAATGTTTTACTCATAGTCCTTGACACCCCCTAAAAGAAAAGGCGGCCGTTCAAGCCGCCAAAATACATTGTCCTGCATTAACCGTCTATAAGATTCCACTTCAAACGCCCTGAATGAAGCTGCCTTATTTTTGCATGCCAAGTGCTGTCAACAGTTCCACGATGACTTGATCTTGTTCTTCCAAATACTTCGTGAAGTCTTCCGGACCGCGGTATTCGCTTTCCCAGCCATTTCTTTCAAGTTCTGCTTTCCATTCGTCCGTCTCGATCATTTCCTTCAGCTTCGCTGTCCAATAGTCGACAGCCCCATCGGTCATTTCCTTCGGTCCGAAAAGTCCGCGCCAAATTGTGAACTCAGCATCAATGCCCTCTTCTTTGAATGTCGGCACTTCAGCCAATTCGCCGCCGAGACGCTCCGATGAGCTGACAGCAAGGACTCGGACGTCGCCGGATTTCACATATTGTCCAATTGACGATGCATCCGTTGCAATCACATCCGCATTTCCACCAAGCAATGCTGCAACTGCTTCTCCACCGCCGTCATACGACACGTATTTCACTGTCTTCGGGTCAATTCCGAATTCGTAAGCAGGCAGGACACCGACGAGATGGTCCATTGATCCAGGTGCAGAACCGCCGGCAAGCGTGACTGATTTTGGATCTTTCTTAATCGCTTCCAATGCATCTTTCAACGTTTTGAATGGCGAATCCGCTTTCACGACAATCGCACCGTAATCGCGTGTCAACTGTGCCAATGGCGTCGTATCTTTATAGCCGTAAGGGCTGTTTCCTTCAGCTTTGTTGTGGTTGATCAGAAGTGGCGGAGATTTCACGATCAACGCGTAATCATTCTTCACTTCTTTCGTTGCAAACTCCGCCATGTAAACGGCACCGCCGCCACCTGGTTTATTCTCGACGGTGATCGGCTTTTCGATCAGCTTCGTGTCATTCATCGTTTTCGCAATTGCACGGGCGGTTAAATCCCATCCGCCGCCTGCCCCTGATGGTGCGACAATCGTAATGTTGCGCTCAGGATATTTCGAAGAGCTCCCCTCTGCCCCGTCATTCTTTGAACATGCTGCAAGGCTCAGTGCCACAACACTTGCCAAGGCAACAAACTTCAACTTCTTCCATTTCATCTTGCATCCCCCTTTGGAATAAAAAATTGATGATAGCGTTTTCATTACGCTATCATCAATTTATCAGAAGGTTAGTAGTTTTCAATGTTTGCAGTCATAAGTTCGATATTGGGCGTAAACGTCATTTTGTTCATATTGTTCACCGTCGTTGAATGAAGTACCTTCGTTCTGGACGGCCGACCGAACCATAGATCAACTCGGTATACGCCCGTTTTTCTGAAACGAGGTATTCCAAATAACGCCTTGCGGTCGATCGACTGACGCCGATGTCCACGCCGAGCGTTTCCGCGGTGATTCCCCCCTCGACCTGCTTTAGATGGCTGACGACCTTCTCCTTCGTGATCGGGTCGATCCCTTTCGGAGGAAGAGGGTCCTGATTGTCTGCTGCGGCATTTGTTTTATTCCACAGGAATTGGATGGAATCCTCTTTCATGACGCCTTCCCCCGCAAGCTTCTCCCTTTTCGCTTTATAGGAAAAAAGGCTTTCCTTGAACCGGTCGAATGTGAGCGGCTTCACTATATAATCTGCAACGCCGCGGCGATATGCTTTTTTCACGATGTCGACTTCGGTCGCTGCCGTAATGAAAATGATATCCGTTTCAGGGCTGTTTTCGTGGATGAAGCCCATGATCTCCGTGCCAAGCGCATCAGGCAAGTAGACATCAAGCAAAACAAGGTCCGGCGTCAGCGCCTGCACCCAATCCTTCGCCTCCTCGCCGGTATGCGCGGCCCCGACCACCTTGAAGCCTTCCATTTTGTCGATGAATCGGCGATGGATGTCGGCCACCCGTTTATCGTCTTCTATGATTAGGATTTCAATTGGAGTTGGCATAATGGTACCCCCTTTTCGGGATGGAGATGACGAACAGCGCACCACCTAAATCCCCTTTTTCCACCGTGATGGAGCCGCCCAAGTCTTCGACGTTCTCCGCCACTTTCATAAGCCCGTATCCCCTGTCTTCCACATCTTTCGTCGAAACCTTTTCCCGGAATAGATCATCCAATAGTTCATTCGCGATCCCTTTGCCCGAATCCTCCACTTCGAACAGGATCTCTTCCCCGTTATCCAGAATGAATAGACGGACCATCCGTCTCTCCTCGGGAATCATTTCGACCGCTTCAAACGCATTCGTCACCAAATTCCCGATGACGGAGACGAAATGGGTTTTCTCCAGATTGGCCGGCAGCTCGTTCAGAAAGCTGTCTTCATCGAGAAGGAAACGGACTTTCAACTCCCTCGCCCGGTTGAAGAAGCCGATGACGATTCCGCCGAGGAACGGATCCTGCAGCCGCTTCGTCACGAACTGGATAAGCGATTGGTGCTCCGCCGTCTCGTCATGGATGAGGCTGAGCGCCTCGTCGTATGAATGAAGCTGGATGAGCCCCGAAATCGTATAAAGGAAATTATTATATTCATGCGTCTGCGCCCGGAGTGCTTCCGTGTACCGCTTCACTTGCGATAATTCCATCGAAAGCTGGTCGATTTCCGATTGAAGGCGGAACGTGGATACAGCTCCGATGATTTGTTCATCCGCCCGGATAGGGATGCGGTTGACAATGATCTTCCGTCCGTGTATTTCCATCGGCCTGTCGAGATGCCGTTCCCCCGTTTCAAGCACTTTCGGCAGAAGGCTGTTCGGAAGCACTTCCTGGATGGTCCTGCCGATCAGTTCCGTTTGGCCGGAAATGGAAAGCGTGTCATAGGCGGCCGCATTTGCCGTCGTAATGATCCCTTTCGCGTCGACCATGATGATCCCTTCGCGAACGGACTCGATGAGCGCGTTCCGTTCGGTGAATAAATTGGCGATTTCCGCCGGTTCGAGATTGAATAGTTCTTTCTTGATGTTCCGGGAAAGAAAGCTTGAGCCGATAATGCCGAGAACGATGGCGATAAGCACGATGTACGAAATATTATCGACGTATTGAAAGAATATGGACGAAATGTCTTCATTCAAATAACCGACGGAAATGACCCCGATAATATCCCCTTTGTCATTGAAGACAGGCGTTTTCCCCCTGAGTGCGGGACCGAGTGTCCCGGTTGCCTTCGAGACATACGACTCTCCTAAGTGAAGCGCGCGTTCATTGTCATCCCCTACCATCTTTTGGCCGATCCGCTCGACGACGGGGTGGGCGTACCGGATGCCTTCGCTGTTCCCGATGACGACATATTCGGCACCGGTTTGGTGACGGACCGCTTCCGCGATCGGCTGCAGCAACCTGGATGGATCATCCGTTTCAAAAGCGGCTCGGACATCGGGACGGGCCGCCGTCGTCTTCGCAATGCTCAGCGCCCGGATGCCGATCTGCTTTTCAATCCCTTGCGACATCGTGAAATAGAACGATATGCCGATGATGATGGCGACGAGCGAAACAAACAAGGCGCCATATGAAAATATGCGTGATTGCAAGGATTTCGATTTCATGAGGATCATCTCTCAATCTTGAAGTATACGTGCAAGTTGTATAGGGACTTCATCGGGAAATCCGTTTCTCTCTATGTTACACTATTGGGAATTGTGGGGGAATAGGGTGCATCAATCTGGATGGATGCGGGTACGATATCATTGAGAGAAAGGAGCGTGCGTGACGCGATGAGGGAATTCAAAATCACTTATTTTTTCGATGAGGAACATTACATAAGGCGCTTCATCCACACCGACTCGTTGGAAAGCGCAGAACAGCTTGTCAAATCGGAACGGGACCAGTACATTTCGTTTCGCGATAGCCGGGGAATCTACCATGAGCTGCACACCGGCAAAGTGCGCGTCGTGCAAGTTTCGGAATATTTCCGGGAGGATAAGAAGAAAAAGTTGACTGAGAGAGATTGAGCCCTTATGAAAATGAATGGACCCTGAACGCGAAAGAATGGGCCCTTGTGAAAAAGAATGGACCTTGAACGCGAAAGAATGGGCCCTGAACACAAAAGAATAAACCTTTGCCAAATTAATCGGGACTTCTTTTATCTACAAAATTCGACAAAAGAAAAAAATCCATGCCGAATTATTTCCCGGGAAGCTTTTTTGCTCGTATTTTGAAACCATTCCACTTCCTACTCGTAAAGAGATGTTTAAAGGAGTGGGCAATTTGACTAGATGGACTTGGTTTCAACTCGTAACAATTGTGGTCGTAGGAATATTTCTCACTGGAATTCAACTATTCCGGACAAGTATCAATTCATTTCTTTCTTCAATTAACATCGGCGTCCAGCCAACAATCATCATCACTTTTGCAACAATCATCCTTGTTATTTGGGGAGTCGCTCTCCTTTTATTTTGGCAAAGCAAAAAAGGGAAGCCGCTGTTCAAACACAGAATTTGGCGTGTTATGCCGGTAATTGCTGGGGGCTGGCTGTTGCTTTCGATCATCGGTTTTCTTATTCTTGGTATGACTGTTCTATCGGATATCGACACTGGAATGCATTGGTTACTTGATTTATTCCTCATTTATTTCCTGGGAGTATTTTATTTTCTCACCCTTTCTCTTGTTGTCCGATATGGAAAGGTGAAGCAGGATACAAAGACGATTTCCATTTCTGCAAACATTGCAGTTCTGATTGCCATTCTCATTCTATTTTTCCTTCCAGGATTGTAATAAAACGAAAAAGCCTCACGGGGAAAACAATCCCATGAGGCTTTTCGCAATCAATCCCTATTTCGATATTGCTCATCCACTACATCGTACAAATTCGCCTTTTCCAAATAAGTTCGTGGTGCCTGGAAGGTTACGGTGACGACGCCCGGATGTCGGCCGATTTCGATGGAGCCGGTAATCGTGGCACGGTTCATGATTTCCTCGACTGGGACTTCGAAAAGTGCCGCTGCGCGGGCGAGTCCGTTTGCGGTTGCGACGTTCAAATCGGTGCCTGTGCCAACGATAGAGATCGGAAGGCTCTCCTCGATTTCCTCTACTCCCCATTGTGCAGCGAGCACCTTGGCGGATTGCTTTTCGGAAGCCGACAATGGTTTTGCCGTATAAGGCAAGTCCTCTTCATTCGGCAAAAGAATCGGCCCTTCGATGTTCATCCCTTTCAAGACGTTCACTTGCAGATGGACGATTCCTGCAACGTCGGCTGTATGCCCAGCGATTTCGCCATCTCCTTGCATCGCATGCATATCGCCGATGTAAACGCCGCCACCCGGCACTTTCACAGGGCAGATCAGTGTCGCACCCGCACGCACACGGCTAATATCCATATGCCCGTCCGTCCGATGCTCGTCCAGCTGTTCCTGTGTGACCGCGTATTCATGGGGCGCGCCGACGAGGAAAGATCCGAAGTCGCCGGCATTATGAGAATCCGGCATCGGCATTGATGGCGTCGTGCCAAGTTGGCCGAGGAAAGGACGCATTCTCGCCACTGTGCCGATCAGGTCATGGGGTGCAAATGTGACGATCGGGTTTTGGACAGATGCTTCAGGCGTGCTCATATAATGTCTTCCATTTTGTCCGATTTTCTCTGCCGCTTCCTTCGTCACCGTCAAGCCGACATCACCACGGTCGCTGAATGTGATCGTATAACCGTTCGTGAACGTGAATGGCGTAATGTCCTCATCACATGCAGCGCAGCGAATTGCTTCCTGCCCGATCCCTTTGATGACGGTGTCGGGATACATCGTTCCGCACCCCGGACATTTCACCGCTACAAATGGATCACCTAGGAAACGGCCTTCGATAGGTTGGTCATGTCCGGACGATGTCGCCATTGATGTCACTTCAATCGATTTAATCCGGATGGCAATCGCGTCCCCGACTTCCGCGCCTTCAACGAAAACAGGCGTCGTCACTTCATGGCCGCCTTTAATGCAAGGCGTAATCATCGGTCCCCAGCAGCCCGGTGCCGTATTCGCGACAATTTGCCCGCCATCCTTCACAGGTCCAAGCATCTCTTTTGCCGGATCCAATACCCCGTCAATGAATGAGTTCACAAAAAGTGTTTCAACTGGTGTTTTTACTGCAGTTTCCATCTTTTCTTCCCCCTTGTTTACTCGTACTATATTCATTATATCAAATTTCATAATTTTATAGAAATTTTCAAACCCTTTGCTGTCGTTGGTTTCGTTGCGAAGCCAGTTCATTTCGTTGCGATTTCACTTGTTTGCGTTGCTAACTCATTTCATTGTTTTGCAGTCCGCTTTTATTGTGTTGCGACCGTTTGATTGCGTTGCGGCACACCTTGATTGTGTTGCGACAATTCGATTGCGTTGCGAGCATCTTTGGTTGTATTGCGATTCAATTTGATTGTGTTGCGACAATTTGATTGCGTTGCGAGCCAATTTGATTGTGTTACGACCAACCTTGATTGCGTTGCGGGCTCTGTAACGCGGGTTGACGTCATTTCCAAAAAGCACCATGGCGCGATTCAGCAAAAAAAGAGGCCTTTTGCAGCCTCTTTTTCTCAATTCATTATACAAATGCGATTTTTCCCGGCTTCCTTTGCTTGATAAAGCGCAACGTCTGCTTGGTGGAACAGTCCGGAGAAGGTTTGGATCGTGCCGTTTGCGTTATCGGCTGCGCCAACGCTGGCGGTTAATGAAATATAAATGCCGTCTTTTTCGATTTTGATGGAACGGATGGCCTCGAGAAGATTCTCTGCTTTATGTCGGGCTTCTTCTAGGGAAAGGTTGCGCAGGATGATTGCGAATTCATCGCCGCCGAAACGTCCCATCAAGTCCCCGCTTCGAATAAGCCTTGCGCATTCTTGACCGATTTTCTTGATGACTTTGTCGCCGAATATATGGCCGTAAGCATCGTTCAAGCTTTTCAGATTGTCGAGATCGAACGCGATGCAGACGATGCTTTCACCTGTCAGCGCGGCCTCGGCAAGCCATTTGTCCGTCGTCATTTCCATATAGCTCCGGTTGTACAGTCCAGTGAGGAAATCGGTGTTGGCCCGGCGTTCAATTGTCGAAATCCGATGCTTCACGCCAAGTTTAACTGCCGCCATTGTGACTTCGTGCTGGCGCAGATCGCTTAAGAGATTGATGTATGCTTGCTGGGCTTTGTAACCCCGTTGCACGTCTCCCATCAATTCACAAAGCGTGCATCTCTTTTCCAAAATGCCTTTCAGCAAATTCTTGTCCTTATAGCTTTCCGCAAGCTCTTTCGCAGTATCGTATGCTTGCAATGCTTCGGGATACATCTTTTTCTTCATTAAATAACGTCCATACAAATCGTGCACTTGCGTCTTTTCCCGAATGAATGAATCGAGGAGCGGATCATTGACCATTTTCTTGACTAGCTGTTCCGCTGTTTCAAGCTGTTCCATGCCGATCAACGCGTTTGCAATGTTCAGCGTCACCCGGAATTCCAATATCGGGGTCCGCGGTTCATGCAATTTAGCCATGGCCAATCCTTTTTCCGCCATCATTAACGCGTTTTCAAAATCCGATTCGATTGCGAGGATCATGCTGTAATTGCTATATGCATTGCTCACGATATTGTAATGTTTGAGCTTTTCACCGAGCTCGATGGCGCGCTCCAATGTTTCTTTTGCTTTTTCATAATCCTTATTAAACTCATGAAGCAGGAACAGGACGTTGTAGCCATCCAATCTATCGGCTTCATCGCCATGATCGGCGCAGTATTCGATATAGGCATCGATGCTATGGAACGCCTCTTCGATCGCGCCGATGCAATAAAAGGACGCGGCGTTGTTGATATGGGCTGTCAAAATGGATTTCGGGTCATTCGCTGCTAAACCGGCTTCCAATAACTGAAAGCACGCTTCGATTGTCTCTTCATATTTCCCTTCCACACGCAGCTTCAGGACATTTCGCTGCAATGAAACCAGATCTTCCTTCTCCATGTCCACAACCCCTATCCTATTTTATTAGTTCAATATAACTGTATGAACCATATCATTATTTAATACTATAGTATCATACAATGGTTTATTGTGGAACTTATTTATTGGATAATTATGTATGGAGCTGTATGAATCAGCTCCTTTATGTTTACATTTCCCCCTACTTACTTGACTGTCCTTGAAGTGCGTTGGCGATTGTTCCCCTTGGCATTTCAGCTACGTCCAGCATGTTCGATTCGGCTTTGAATAAATTCTTCTCATACTCCTTTTCGAATGAAGCAAGGAGATCCACTGCAGGGCCAACTCCCGCAAATATGGCTCCACTGCTTGCTACTACGGCTCCTGCCAGTAAAATTGCTGCTATCTTTTTAATCGCAATCACTCCCCCAAGTGATGGTATTGTCTATAACTATACGGGTTTTCCGGCGAATAGAAAATTCAATTTTATTGATAAAATACGCTATTCCCCCTTGAAAATCGCCATCATATAAAATGAACTCATAAGCATCGACAAATTATATTGTCAGATGCTGGGGGAACTTGGAGAAACATTCATTTTTCGCGACAGGCATAATTGAAAAAGGAAGCCAGCATCTTTAGCCGACTTCCTTCTATTTACATAAGCTGATCAAAATAAGCGACTGTCTTCATTGGATCTCCGACTTTTCTTAATGACCAAGTATCCTCGATATAAATTTCCGCCAATTTCTCGAATTTGCCGCCATGTTTCATTGCCCATTCGAGCGCTACGACACTTTCGTATAGGTGCGCCATCCGCTTCATAAGATCTTTCGCTTCGAATGTTTGGAGGGCATTATCGAAGGCAGCAAATGCAGTGAGGTCAGTGGATAGTGCATGTATTTCCACCAGCAACGCCTTCTTCATCTCACTGTCATTAATGACGACTAGGCGATTTCGCATTTCGTCGATGAACAGTTTATGAGCCTCGAATTTATTGACGAGGCGGATGAGCTCGAGACCGAGAATATTTGCGGTGCCTTCCCAGACAGTGAGCACTTGCGCGTCCCGCAACAGGCGCGGCGTGACAAAATCCTCGATATAGCCGTTGCCGCCATGCATTTCAATCGCTTCATGCGCAAAGTAGATCGCTTGCTCTGCCGTTTCCTTTTTGATGAGCGCGATGAAAAGCCGGTTGAGGACCTTTTCGCGATCAGACGCGTCGCCTTCCGTGACACGTTCGTATAATTTAATGAAATCAAAGACGGTTGCCACTTCAACATGGAGCCTCGCCGCCATTTTACCGAGTGTATCCTGCACCATCGGATAGTCGGTGAGCCGGTGGCCGAATGCATTCCGGCGGGTTGCATACGCTTTTGATTCCAACAACGCGCGCCGCATTATGCCGATGGAAGCGACCGCGTTGCAAATCCGTGAAAGATTGAGGGCTTCCATCATATAATAGAAGCCTTTTGCCGGATCGCCGACTACATAGGCGAGGGCGCCGTCGAATTCGACTTCTCCTGAAGGGACCGCTCGGACGCCGAGTTTATCTTTCAACCGGCGGATGCGGAGACCGTTCAACTTGCCGTCCTTCTGTCGCCACGGAACCGCGAACAATGTCAATCCGCGTGAACCTTCCTGCGCCCCTTCAATTCTCGCAAGCACCATGGCGACTCCTGCCATTCCTGCGTTCGAGGCGAAATATTTCTCGCCGTAGAGTCGGTACTGATCACCGTCTTTAACTGCTTTTACGACATTCGCCCCGACATCCGATCCGCCTTGGCGCTCCGTCAGAAACGTCGCGCCTTCGTACAAAGGGACTTCTCCCGTTGAACAGACATTGCCGAGGAACAGTTTTTTCACATGTTCATCCGCATAATGGTCGAGTAAGTAGGCGGTCGCCATCGTCAGTGTGACGGGGCAATAAAATCCTGGCTCCGCATGCGACAGCACATAGCCTTGCGCGAAGCTGTACGTGTAATTCCCCTTATGGCCAAGCTCCGGAATTTCTTTGTGGACATACCCGACGATGCCTGTATCATACGTTTCTTGGACGGTTTTTTTGTACCCTTCATTCACCCAAACGTCGGAAACTTCCTCTCCGAATTTGTCGTACCGAATGAGGCGCGGCTCCCCTTCGCGGTCGGTATGCTTTGCGCGCTCGTCGATTGCATTTGCGCAATGCTCCCCGAAAAGGGAAAGCTCGCGTTTCGCGTATTCAAGGAAAGGACCTTGCAAATGCTCTTCGAGAATCAGGCGGAGCGTGTCGTCGCCTTCAAAGAAATTGTCAGTTTTGATCGATTTCGCTTCCTGTACGACTTTCATTGGACAGTCACTCCTTCCCGCAATGGCTGCTTCAGAATTTTCCCGGAGGCGTTCCGAGGCAATGCGTCGACTTGTTCATAGAGTCGCGGCACTTTGTATTTCGCAAGATGCTCTTGGAGGAATGCTTTTAATTCGTCGACGTCGACCGAATTTGCTGAAGCGAACACCGCTTTCACTGTTTCGCCCCATTCGGGATGAGGCACGCCGACGACCGCAACTTCTCGGATGCCCGGATAGCCGAGGATTGTTTCCTCGATCTCTTTCGGATAGATATTGACGCCGCCTGAAATGATCAAGTCCTTTTTCCGATCGACGATCCATATATAGCCGTCCTCATCGAACTTCGCCAAGTCGCCGGTCTTTAGCCACTCCCCGATGAATGCTTCTTTCGTCGCCTCTTCGTTTTTATAGTAGCCGAGCATATTCCCTTCGCCGAGAAGGACGATTTCACCGATTTCACCAAGTCGAACGTCTTCGCCTTGTTCATTCACAATCCGGAGTTCTGTGTGCAGCGGCGCTCGGCGTCCGACGCTGCCGGATTTCGTCGCATGCTCATCCGCAAATAGCAATGAACCGCTCGGGCCAGCTTCTGTCAGGCCATACACGCAAACGAGATTATCCGTCCGGAATGCGGTTTGCACCATGTTCACTTCATTCGAAGATAGCGGCGCTCCGCCGTAGATCCACCATTTCATTGAGGTTAGGTCCGCATCCTTCAGACGTGGTTGCCCCGCCGTGAGCAAATAGGCGACAGGCGCCCCGAAGAAATGGGTCGTCTTCTCTTTCTCTACCGAGTCGATCAATAGATCAGGAGTGAATGTCGGAGTAAGGACACAAGTTGCGCCGACATACATCGCCGCCATCATGAATAGATGAAGAGGGGCCGAATGGCTGAGCGGCATCATGAGCAGGACGCGACTTTCCGGCTTGACCTCCATTTCGACGGCGATCATCGACGCAACGGTGAGGATGTTCCGGTAGCTGAACAATACTCCTTTCGGATTTCCGGTCGTTCCAGACGTGTAAAGGATCGTCGATTCGTCGTCTTCCTTTAAATTGCAATGAATTGGTTCATCGTCTGCATTTTGGATAAGCGTTTCAAAGGCTTTCCAGTTTCCAGACGCTTCCCCTGTTTTGATTAATAAAGAAGGAGAGTGCAATGGCTTCACTGTTTCAAACAGCATTTCATGCGCAATGAGCGCTTCAGCGTCCGAATGATTCAGCACATACGTCAATTCTTCCGTGGTCAGCTTGACGTTGATCGGAACGACGATTGCACCAATCCGCTGAACGGCGAAATAAGCGACAATGAATTCCTCGACATTCGGCAGGAACAACGCCACTTTCGATCCCTTTTGGATACCTTCATTCTGAAGCGCATGTCCGAACCGATTGACTCGATTGTCTAAATCCTTGTATGTCGTCCGCTTCCCCATGCAGACGACCGCTTCTGTTTCCGGGTATTTCCTCGCATTTCTCTCCAACAGCTGTGAACTGTTCATCCCTTCATTCCCCTTTCGTAATATCCAACTTTTCCGTGAATTCTTCGAGCAACTCTTCCATTTCAGCCTTCATTTCCTTCAGTTCCCGGATTTTCCGATCGATTTCCCCGATACGCCGTTTGCCGTATTCGACCGTGACTTCAAGCTGTTTGCGCCCGGTCCGATCCTTGTCGAACAGCAGCACCATTTCCTTGATGTCATCCAATGAAAACCCGTATCGCTTACCGCGGAAAATGAGCTTCAGCTTCGCAAGCTCAGCATTGGAATAAAGCCGTTGATTCCCTTCAGACCGATCCGGAGCAAGCAGTCCGATTTGCTCATAATACCGGATTGTACGCGTCGACACCCCAAATGATTCCGCCACTTCCGTAATCGTCTTCAGCTTCACCACCCCTTCAGCCTTTCCTTTGACTATAGCATTGACGTTAACGTAAAGGTCAAGTTATTGTTTTGAATTGTGAATAAACTGAGCAAGTGCTTGTAATAGATTCCTTGATCGATTAATTGAGCCTTTGATTGCTCGATTTATGTACGCTTTACTTTATTTTTTAAAAATTAAAAGTTTTTAATTCATTTTTACTATATTTCTCCATTCTATCGTGCTATACTAATTTCATCACATGAGAAAAGGAGGATACCTTATGGCCCATAAACATTTGTTTGGTCATCGAGCTCGCCCATCAAGTTGGGTAAATGTATCGCATAATTTGTCGGAGATGATAACGACCTATGATGCTTTTCTTTCTGATCTGACCCCTGAGGAATTGATCAAACACAAATGTAATTGCTTACATACCTTCTTAAATAATGAAGGGCAATTGAATTACATATTTCCTTGCATTAAAGAATTCAACCAACAATATTATTCAATTGAATATAGAAATTAAAAAAGCAGGCAGCCCACTTCAAAGCGGGCTGCCTGATCTATTTATTCCTTCAAATCTTCGATTGAATCGATGTCCATATATTGCGGAACGACGAGTCCGATTTTCACGCCTTCCATATTGATGCCGAGTTCTTCGAATTTGCCATCGAATTTATTCGCATAGGTTTCATGCGTCACGGGCAACCATGCCGCGAGTGATGCATCCGCGCTTCCGTCAGCAATCGCTGTCCATAGCGGGCCTGCTTCGACTTGCGTCAATGTAACTTTGTAGCCCATCTCTTCAAGGACGAGTTTCATGACGTTATGGCTTGCGATTTCGCTATCCCATGCAACATACGCAAGCTTGATTGCATCGCCGTCCACTTTGTCCACGCCGTCTGTCCATTCAGCGACTTTGTCAGCGTTGGCGTCAATCCAGTTCTGTGCAGCAACTTCCTCTTTTTCACCTTCCTGGATGGCAACCATCACTTCACCCATATCCTCTTCAGACCAATGGAAGTTCGAAAGGATTTGGTGGGCTTCCGGTAGGTCGTCCGCAAGTCCGAGTCTTCCGATTGTACGGATTTGCTCTTCCCCGCCGAATGAACCTTTAGGGTCTTCCAAGTATTTCAGATCGAATTTCGCAAATTTCCAGTGAGGCGTCCAACCAGTGACAATGATCGGCTTTTCTGCGTCATACGCCTTCTTCAATGCCGCAGTCATTGCAGCGCCAGATCCCGTCGTGACGTCCCATTTGTCGAGCTCATAGTCTTTGATTGCTCTGTCGGTTGCTTCCATGATGCCTGCACCCGGGTCGATCCCTGTAATTTTATAATCGACGGATGCGCCGACCGATGCCGAGCTGTCCCCGCCTGATGTCGATTTCCCGTCCACTTTATCGTCGCTTCCGCAAGCGGCCAAGCCTAATGCGAGTAGTGCTGCTGCTCCTAGTCCAAACATTTTCTTTGTCAAATTCATTAAATGGTTCCCCCTTGTTTTTTCTTGCCTGCGTGCTGTGTGATCCGGTCGAGGATGATGGCGACGATGACGATCGAGAGGCCTGTTTCAAAGCCTACACCTGTCTTCAATTGTGTTACCGCTCTGTATACTTCCTCGCCGAGCCCCGGTGCGCCGACCATCGACGCGATGACAACCATGGATAGGGAAAGCATGATGCTTTGATTGACCCCTGCCATGATGGTCGGTTGGGCGAGCGGTATTTGCACTTTCCACAGCCGCTGCCACGTCGTCGAACCGAATGCTTCAGTCGCTTCGATCAAGTCTTTCGGCACCTGTTCAATTCCGAGCATCGTCAGCCGGATCGTCGGCGGCATCGAGAAGATGACCGATGCAACTACCCCCGGTACGACGCCAATATTGAAGAAGAAGATAGCTGGCAATAAATAAACGAATGCCGGCATCGTCTGCATCAAGTCCAAGATCGGGCTGATGACTTTCTTTACTGCAGACTTTTGAGATGCCCAAATGCCGAGCGGGATGCCGACGACAAGTGCAATGACGACGGACGTGATGACAAGCGCCAGCATTTGCAGCATTGAATGCCAATAGCCGAGATAGTCAATGAACAATAGCCCGACCAATGTGAAAAGTGCAATCCGCCGCGTGGAAATGAACCAGGCAAGCAATGCGAAAAGGATCGCCAGTACAATGGATGGCACCAGTGCCATCAAATCGACGGCCCCTTCGACGATGCCTTTCAAGAAGGCGGAGATGCCATCGAAGACCGAGCCGAAATGGGTGACAAGCCAATCGACGCCGCTGTCGATCCAACTGGCAAATGGCAATCGTGGGAATAGATTATCCAATGTTGCTCACCTCGACTTCCATTAGGTCTTCCGGTTCAGCCGCGACATCACTCGAGGCACCGTTAATGAACTGGTTGTCTCCCGCCAATGCGCCGATTAATGCGCCGCGGATGATAATGCCTTGCAAGTGGTGCTCTTCATTCACGACCGCAACCGGAATCTGTGTCGTCGATACGGTATCGAACAGATCGGTTAAGACGGTATCCGGAGAAATCGTCGGAATGTCCGTGATGAGGACATCCTCCAACGTCTTGCCCGTTTCTGCCGCGTCGCTCGCGTCTAGCGCTGTTACGGCGCCAAGAAGTCGATTTCCTTTATCCACGACATAGATGGAGGAAATCCCCTGCCTCTTCATGAGGCGCAGTGCAACACGGGCTCCCCTGTCGATTTGCACCATATCCGCTTTTTTCATAATATGGCCCGCCGTCAACACTTTCGAAAGATCGACATCTTCAACAAAGCGCTCGACGTATTTATTCGAAGGATTCATTAAAATTTCTTCAGGTGTTCCGATTTGGACGATATCGCCGTCTTTCATTAACGCAATGCGGTCGCCGATCCGGAGCGCCTCGTCCAAGTCATGGGTAATGAAGATGATCGTTTTCCCCATGTCATGGTGCAGCTGCAGAAGCTCATCCTGCATATCCTTCCGGATCAACGGATCGAGCGCACTGAACGCTTCATCCATTAATAGCACATCGGGATCGTTTGCAAGCGCCCGCGCCAAGCCGACCCGCTGCTGCATGCCGCCGCTCAGCTGGTTCGGATATTGCTCTTCATAGCCTGCAAGTCCGACGAGCCGCAATGACTCGACCGCCTTCTCCTTGCGCTCCGCTTTTGCGATGCCCTGGATTTCAAGCCCATACTCCGTGTTCTGAAGAATCGTCTTATGCGGGAAAAGGGCGAAATTCTGGAACACCATGCCGATTTTCTTCCTGCGCACTTGACGAAGCTGCTCTTTATTCATACTGACAATGTCTTCCCCATCGATGCGGATCGAGCCCATCGTCGGGTCGATCAACCGGTTCAGCAACCGGACTAATGTGGATTTCCCGCTCCCCGATAGACCCATGATGACAAATATTTCACCGTCATAGACGTCGAATGTCGCGTTTTTCACGCCTACCGTCGCGCCTGTAGACTTGAGGATTTCACTTTTCGACTTCCCCTCATTCAACAGCTGCGCCGCGCGCCTGCTGTTTTTACCGAAGATCTTCGTCGTGTTGACAACTTCGATTTTCTTTCTAAGTTCTGTCATGTGTACACTCCCTAAACTTTGAAACTCATCGTCTACTAGTATATGCATAAAGATTTTTCTTTACAACCGTTTTTACGAAATAAATTGTTTGTACGGTAAAAACTGTACAAAGTTTAAACTTATCGTTACACTTGAAATGCGGGTATAATACGCTTAGGTTAGTGATTGGGAAATTAATTCCCGGACAGCGGAGGGAAAGCACTATGGAAGGTAAAGAAACACTCGACAAAGCACGCGAGCGGATTATCGAGACAATCGCGCAAAACATACATCTATACGGACTTACAGCTTCAGCCGGCAGACAATACGGCACGATGTTCTTCCATGATGAACCGATGACATTGGACGACATGACCGAAGAACTCGGCATGAGCAAAACAAGCATGAGCACTTCCGTACGGGCGCTCGCAGAACTGAAATTGGTCGAGCGGGCATGGGTCCGCGGCGTCCGCAAAGACTTGTATCAAGTGAAAGATGATTGGTACCAGAGCTTTATCAATCTATTTTCCATCAAATGGCGCAGATCCATTTCACTCCAGTCCGTCGCCGTCAGGAAATCGCTGCGCGAACTGCAACAGTTGAAAAACAATCCCGACATCAGTGAAGAATTGAAAGCGACCGTTGAAAAGGACATCAGCAAGCTTCAATACGTGCGCGACTACTACGAATGGCTAGACCGTCTCATCGACGCCTTCGAAGACCATGACATCTTCGACCTTGTCCCTTTGAAGGAAGGCAACGGGGAATAAAAGAAGAAAAACGCTCAAAAAGGCGGCCCCTTAATGGAAGGGACCACCTTTTTTCATTGAATCACGCATAAACCACGAAATTCACGCATAAATGCCATTCTCGGCGCATAAACCGCTGCAGAAACGCATAAATCTCCGCAAAAGCTCATAAAACGCTAAAACGGCGCATAACAACGAATCCCATTGCATTCATAAAGCAGTTAGTCTACGCTTAAAGATGCGCAGTTCTCGCAAAAGGAGGCATTCGGATGCAAAACAGAATACCGTTACTGATGCTCCTGCTAGTCATCGGCTCAGTATCGCTCATTTTATCATTAACCCTCTCGCTTCCCAACGTCTTTGAATGGATGTTGCTCATCACTGGCGTTCTGCTCAATATCGCAAGCGCGGTCGGGCTCATGATCATCGGCGTGAAAAGGACGAGAGGTTCCTAATAAGCCGTTTCGAAGTTGGAATTCACTTCGAAACGGTTTTTTTGTGCGCCCATCCTGCCGCTTACGCCAGTCATATACATAAGAGATAGACTTTTGCACGGAGGGATTCTCCATGAAATTAATCACCATCTTGATCATTGCAACGGCGGCTAATATCGATAATTTGGGGATCAGTATAGCTTACGGGTTACGCGCCAACCGGATTCCATTTCGTTTTAACTTTATCATTTCATTCATTTCCACAGGTTGTGCATTCGTTTCCATTTTTGCCGGGGGCATGTTAGCCGATGTCCTTTCCAAATCCGCATCTAACCTGATTGGCGGAATACTGCTGATCTTACTTGGCCTTTGGGTTGTCATAAAATCATCAAGCCCTTCCCAGGGGTGTACGAACAAAATGGACTCCATCCATTGGAAGGAGTCCATTGTTTTAGGCTTCATCCTTGCCCTCAATTGCCTTTCCATCGGCTTTGGCGCAGGCATAACTGGTGTGGAGCCGTATTTGACTTCAGTAGCGATCGGTATTTTTTCATTCATTTCCATCATGCTTGGCGTCCGGCTGGGAGAACATATCGGTACAAGCTGGCTTGGGCAACAGGCGGAGCGCATCGGAGGCATTCTATTGATGGCAATCGGCCTGTTTGAGGTCTTCATTTAGGTGCACTGCTGCTTATTTCATAACATACTTTCATAATTTGATGCTTTTATTCGTATATAATCAAAAAGATGACTGAAGCACTCCTCAGAATGTCAGTCACCTTCCTATCCAATATCATTCATTTGATTTCAGCGTATTCGTCAATTCATCGTAATCAACAGATTTCAATAAACCATTGGATTGCATCTTCTTAACAAATTGTAAGAGCTCCATCTTCATCTTCATGATCTCGATGTCCAGGAATTCCATATCGCATCTTACTTCAGTCCTTGCAGTCGTCATCCCCTTCACACTCCTTTTGTACTGTTTTATTTAGATGAACCTCCATGGCGTGGGACTATTAACTATAATATATCATGCGAAGTCCTCCCAAAGAAGTATAACCGGTTGGGACATTTTTTTCAATAACCGCGTTTTTTTTCGCTTTTTCAGGAAAAGTTTCTCACTTTGCATGTTTGTGCTTTATACTGTAAATTAGGATTAGATAGATAAAGCGAGGGATGGCAGATGAAAATAGGTCATTTGATACGTGCGGAGCGTGTACGGCAAGACATGAAGCAAGTTGTCCTGGCCAAAGGGATTTGTACGCCTTCCTATTTATCAAAAATCGAACGGAACCAGATCGAACCAAGCGATGACATTGCGGAAATGCTGATGGAGCGGCTGGGGATGGACCCGGAGAAATTGCAGGAGACCGATGAGGAAACGGAAATTGAGTTTGAGAAGATGTTGATGGAGACCTATCGTGAAGTAATGACAGAGAGAGATTTAAATTTCACGAAAGAAAAATTAGAGTATCTTAAGCAAAACGTTCCCCTATTTGAAAACGATTCGTTACATTTCACTTATTCGCTAATTACTTTTCGATTTAATTTGATACTAAGATTTGATTCAGAAAAACTCAAACAAGAAATTGAATTACTTGAAGAGTCTAGTGATAATTTTGATGCATATCAACTTTATTTATTTCAATTAAACAAAGGGCTTTACTACTACAATACTGGCAATCGAAAAATGGCCATACAATATTTTGAGTTAATCCTCGATAAGCTAGAGTCATTACCTATTGGAGAATGGGAAAAAGCTGAATTTAATTATATAATTTCTGTGTTTTATATGGCTGATGGGCATACATTCAATTCCATTGATCATGCTAGACGTGCACTTAATTTTTTCCGGGAAAATCTAATGATGAGTAGAGTGTCAGACTGCTATATTCTTATCGGAATTTCTTATAAGAGAAGCGATAAATTCCAAGACGCTCTGGAAGCATATTCAAAAGCAATGCAAATTAGCGAAGACTTTAATTTGCCTAACGAAAAAGGGATTATTTATCATAATCTTGGTACTCTGAATAGTAGCATGGGAAATAGCAAGCAGGCTATCGAGTACTATAATAAAAGTATCGACCATAAAACAGATCCATCTGAAAAGCTGATTACAATTCTCTCCTTAATCGAGGAATATTCAAAAACGGAGAAAAAGGAACTTGTTAATTATTGGGCTGAGAAAGGGATTGCATTGTATAATCAATTAGCTGATGAAAATCAAATTTCTTATTTGCATCATTTCGGTCTCTATAAATCGCTGCATAGTAAAGAGGGATTGTCTGTAGAAATTGCAGAAGCGGCGATTCAACACTTCAAAGATATTCAAAACTTCAGATATATTCATAAATATTGCATTTCGCTAGCGGAGTGGTACTATAATAATAGGAAATATAAGCTATCATCTATTTTCTATCGAGAAGCAAATAGATATGGCTATATTTATAGAAAAATAGAAAACTGGGAGGATATATAATGAAAAAAGTTGTATCGATTCTTTTACTAGCGATTGTTTTAGGCATGTCAGTTCAAGGTAATACGGCTTCAGCCAGCAGTGCCGATGAAATGCCACGAGTATTCAAAACGTTCTCTTACACAATTCAAAAATGAAAAAAAGGAATGCACCATTATGGATGCATTCCTTATTATTACCCTTCTTCCCGGTGCCTGTGCAACAAACTATTCTGACTATGCACTACAATTGTATAAAAAATATTGAGAGGCCATCCGTGTCAAACTTCGGATGGCCTCTCTCTGTATGGATATAACTAAAACCGAATTGTCATAAATGTGCCTTGCACAGGCACCCACACAACTTACACACAATTCACAGCATTGCTTTTAGTTCTGCCAGGTAGGTGCCGACGGTGGAGTCGACGAGGAGTTTGAATAGGAGGCCGAATAGGATGATGACGAAGACAGTGTAGGCTGCGTAACCGTGGAGCGGGTCGATTCCTTTTGGTTTTTTGGATAGGAGGACGCTTATGACATAACCTGGCGATAGCATGAGGATATAGATGAAACTAAGGATCAGCAGGAAGATTCCATACCAATAGGATTTCATCAGCAGCAAAAACAGCGCGACTGCGACGATGACGATGGCCGGCAGGGAGTGTGCGCCGTATAACGTCAATGTCTGTTTAAATGGATAGGCAGGTCCAAAGTTCTTTCCGATAATGAAAAGCCCGAATGATATGATTGCGATGCAAATCGCCACAAATCCGGCCACATTCAAGAAAACCGATGAAAACGAGGGGCTTCCATCCGCGCCAATCGATTCGAGTGCCATTCCTTTAAGTGCCGTGAAAAATGATAGGCCAAAGATGATTGCATAGAGAAGCAAAGAAATGAAGCCGTTCCTGAATTCATCGTTCTTCGTTGTCAGACTGAGCGATGGATGTTTCAAGTGCTGCACAAAATAGGACCAGTATTCCTTCGTCAGATTGCCCACATTTTCCAGATGAACGTTTGATTCTGCATTCACCACAGTCGCATCAACGACCGTCTGTCCATCTTGAAAGACTTCCCCTGTTTCCGCTATCCTCATGCCGCAACTTCCGCAAAACCGTCCATTCGCATGCTTATTCCCGCAATTTGTACACGTCAATTGTTCTCCTCCTATTTATTTCTTCATCCAAGACTACGCAGCCAATCCAGAGAACTTGCCTTCTATAGTAACTGTATTACGATAATCCATTTGTTACGACTATTTGCAGGCAAAAAAAAAGCACGTACATCCGATTGCTGATTTACGTGCTTGTAAAAGTTTACTTGACAATCTTTTTACGCTTTGGCGCCATGCGGCGGGCCGACATCCGGTTGGCCATTTGTGACGAAATCGCTGGCGCTTGCCGTATTCATCGATGGAGCGACTACTGCTAAACCGAGGACGAGGCAGATCATCAAGACTTTCCCCCTCATTATTCTACACCTCCTTTCACCTCCATCGTTAACCGCTCGTATGCTTCGATGCAAAGCTCCTGGAATTTGTATGCGTTTTTGTATTTTTTGATTGATTCATAATAAAGCGAGATGTGGCGGGCGGCATCCTTCAGTTTCTTCCAGTCTTCATTTGCATGCAGTTGGTGGATGCAGTTTGTCATTTTCCGTTCATACAGATCGTATTCACCTAGATCGTAGTATAGCTTACCTTCAAAATAGTCGACATTGGCCTGTTCTAACTCATTCTCGATCTCACTTTGCAACCGGTTAATACTTTCCCGTAACGCCAACAGGTCACCATGCTGGAATAAAATCCTTAATTTCAGAAGATGTGAGTCGAAGAGGGTTTTGCACTTCAACTGTTTTTTCATTTCAATGGCTTGATTGATTGTTTTCAGCGCTTGTGCATACTCATTTTCTTCCATCAGCACAAAAGCCAGGTTATGGTAAAGCCGTCCATGCGTCTCGGTCATCGGGATCCTCAATACACTGAATCCCTTGTCAATATACTTTCTCGCTTCTTTCGTCTTATACTGTTCGAGGTAGAGTACCGCGATCAGATTATAGCAATCTCCGGACTTCGCCCAATTATGCAAGTGGATATACTGATGCTTCGCACGCATCGCATAGACATGTGCGGTGCCATAATCATATAGCTTGTAAAGCGCCAAAGAAATATTGTAATTGATTTTAGCCGAAAGGGATTCCTCTCTCGTCAAGTGGAGAGCGTCTTGAAAATGGGAAATGCTTGCCTCGTAGTCTTTGTTAAAATAGTAAAACAGCCCTGATATGAACGTATATTTTTCAAGGAGTAGCCTGCTGGCGTTTTCGAAGAATGTTTGTGGGATGTAGGCGATTTCTGAGGAGTAGTAAGCTTGCGCTTCTGCAATTTTGCCTACTTTTACTAGTTCGGTGTATTTCAATAAATCAAACAGGATTTCCTGATGGATGGAGGAGATATATGCAAATTGCTTGCAATGATTGTTATGAAAATTCTGGATTCCCTTCAAATCCGAAGATAGCAGCTCCTCATACTCCGTTAATAATTTTTGTAGATCAGCATCATCTTCATGAACTCGCTGGAAATAGGCAATTGGCACATCTAGCCGTTCGGCAAGCATTTCGAGTACATCGCTGGATGGTTCAAAACGGCCGCTTTCAATATTGCTATAGTGGGAAGTTGATATGATTCCGGAGCTTGCGTCCTTTTGTGTAAGGTTTCGACTCTCCCGCAGCCTCCTTATCCGACTGCCGATGTGCATGTGGGCACCTCTTTTCTTCCTTTCCACCATTGTACGTAACTTTATTGTTGTACACAACATGAATTCTGTTTATTGTTAATTTTCATTCTTTAGTACTTGTTTTGTGGACAGGCAAATGATTCTTCCATCACGATAGGGAAAATCCACTCCGCAATTTGTTCTATTAAGTTTTTGATCATTTCATCAAGAATACCGCCTATTTACCTAGCAAGCCGCGTTAATCTTTGCATATACACAAAAGGTTCCCGGCTTTTCATTCAATAATATACAAGAATTCCGTGCAAATCAATTATTTTCCCAAAATTTTAACTATTAAAATATCCATGTTATAGTAGATGTATGTTGGACAACATACATTTTGAAGGCAAACTGGCCAGTTGCCTTCGCAAAAGGAGCGAGTAACGTGAAAAGATTCATTGCAATGGCATTGGCAGGAATTCTCGTTATCGGTGTTCAGTCCCCTTTCCGCGCTTCAGCAGTCCAGCAACATAAAGATGTAATGGTAACGATTCAACCTAATGCTTCCGTCGAGGAGCCCGTCCTTTCATCAAGATTGCACGAGAAGCAGACCAAGGAAATGGTGAAACAAAACCAATTGTCCATTGAAATGACGAAGCTGTTGGCCGAGCATTTCGGCAAAAGTGTCAAGACTCAAGGCGGAGGATCTGCAAACTATATTATCGGTCCGAGCGATACCGGTGATTTCTTCTATACACCGGCCTCGACAGCCTTCGTAAACCACGGTCATGTCGGGTTATACTATTCCAGCAACACGATTGTGGAATCGATCTTCCCAACCGGCGTTCGCAGCATTTCCGCCAACGTCAAGATGGTAGAAAAAGGGGCAGTTGTGAAATCCGTTTCCACAACGGAAGCGGTCAAGCAAAATGCGGCAAACTGGGCGTATACCCAAATTGGACAGCCGTACTCGTTGAACTTCATGAACAACCGCCGCACGGGACATCTAGGTGCGAAAAACTGCTCCAAACTCATCTGGTCAGCATACTTCTTGCATGGCGGACTGGATTTGGATGTAAATAAAGGCTTTGGCGTCTACCCTCGGGATATCCGTGACGCTAAACAGACAAGATTCGTCCGCCAAATCTGATATCACCGAGACGCAATTGATTCTTACAATGGGGCTGTCCGTTCAAGGCCAGCCCCTTTATTCAGCTAAGGAGGTTTCGGAGTATGGAGAAGAAATGGATGATGATTTGTATCATCGCCTTGTTCATCGTGGTCGCAGGAACTACCTATAAGACGTTTAGCCGCCTACAGCCGGTGGGGCTTCTTTCCGCGGATGACTTTCACAATTCCGATTTATTGACGAATACTGCAGCAATCCTTTATTTCTCAACGACTGCGGATCAGGACAAGAATAAGGATGGCCTCAGCTTTGCGGTTTTTGTGGATCAGGATGGAAAATCGAAGCTGTGGAAAATGCATGGCCTTGAACTTGGAACGGTGTTTGCAACAAAGGATGCATTCTTTTTGGCGGACCGCAGCCATCTCTATTTGAACGATTTGAATGGGAGCAAAACGTTCACCATGCCGACGGAAGAGCATACCGGTGAGTTGACGGCTTTCAATGATAAGGACGGTCAATTTTACAGCGTCTATAACTCTGGCTTCACCGAGGATGGCGGCTATGCATCCAACATTCGGTTTGGAAATGAAGACGGCTTCGAAACAATCCACATCCCCCATTATTTACAAATGTCCGGCAAGGCAGACGGGAATCTGCTGATGGTGATCGGTGACGAGACCCACATTTCATTGCAAAAGATGCCCCTTCAAAAAGATATCCAGCTGGATGAAATTGTATCGCTCGGCCCGATTGGCGAACGGATCGGATTGGCATCCATTCTCAAAGAAGGCGACTTTTATTATCTTTTAATGGCCGACACGGAAAAGCTGACAAGCGATGTGTACCGCATCCACGAAAAGACGAAGGACATCGAGACGTTTCCATTAACTACTTACAAGGACATCAAAGAGTACATCATCCGCCTTCCCTATAACCTCCGGAACGCCGCCACAATCCATGAAGGCGTCTTCTACTATGCTGATGGAATTGGGGACGTATATACGCTCGATTCGAAAACCGGAGAAGTCCGTCTCGCCTTCACCCTTGAAGGAGCGAGCCAGGGACAATTGAAAATGTCCGAGCAAATATATTTCCGTGACGGCAAGCTCCACTTCTTCCGCTATCATCAATCATCCGACACATACGCAATCGACACCTACGACTTAAGGACAGGCAACCTGCTCAGCGAAATGCCGATTGAAGGACTGGACGACATGTTCGACTACGCACGCCTAAAGAAAAAACGCATTTCCTCCTATGATTTTATAGTGAGGTAAATATGGTGCCTGTGCAGCAAACAATTCTGACTATGCACTGCAATTGTATAAAAAATGAGAGAGGCCATCCGATTCAATCTTCGGATGGCCTCTCTCTGTATAAAAATGATTAAAATTGAATTGTCATAAATGTGTCGTGCACAGGCACCTACTTAATCCATGTAGACTTTCCGGACGTAGCGGGAGGTGAAGGCTCGCATGGTGGAGAAGTAGCCGAGTTGGAGTTGGATGGTCTCGCCGACCTTATATCCCCTCTTGCTGTCGGTGACGTCGAGCATGAGGTGGTCGGAGCTGGCGCCTAGGATGATGATGTTTTCGTCGACAGGCACAGATGTTTCGACATCGAAGTCCTGTTTCCCGAGCGCACAGATTGCCTTCAACCGCATGCCCCGGTCCGTGAATGTCGGGCTGTTGCCGTACGAATCGACGCCGACTGTCCCCCACGGAACGGATGGCTTCTCTTTGAGCTCGACGATTTCGCATTCCAATGTGAACACATCTTTACGCGTTCCCGGCAGAAATGTGTAGTTGGCGCGCTCCTTGCCGAACAAAAGGGATTCGCCGAGGCGCAAATTGTTCACGCCTTCGCTCACTCCGCCTTTCATCATCAAGTCGAGAGTTGCGGAATTTCCGCCGCTGACAACTTCCAATTCCCTGCCGATCCTCTCGCCGACCGTTTTCGAAAGCTCCGCAAGCGCCGCCATCTTCTCCGAATCGGATTGGATGAAAGAAAAGCATGTCAAGTTGACCCCGATGCCATACAAATGGACACCTTCCATTTCCTCTGTCTTCCTCGCAACATCAATAAGCTCCTCATGATCGATGAACCCTTCGCGGATATCGCCAAGGTCTACCATCAAAATCACCTTGTGGACCTTCCCTTTTGCAATCGCGGCGTCATTGATTGCCTGGATCGTCGCAAGCTCCGAATTGAGTGAAGCGTCCGCGTACGTGACGAGGTCGTTCACTTCACTCATCATCGGCGGGCGGATGAGCCATTTCTCCGCATCCAGCCCTTTGAGCAGCTTCAAATTATCGACCCGTGAGTCCCCAAGTCTTGTAATGCCGCCCTCGACATAGACCGCCGCGATTTCCGGGTCCCCTCCGAACACTTTCGTCACGCCTGTCACAGCAATCTTCTTCGCTACGCAAAGCGCCGTGACAGCACGGATATTTTCAAGCAAATGCTTTTTATTCACACGAACGATTGGATACATGTAGATCCCTCACTCTTAATTCCAGAAATCCGTTTTCTCTTTAAGATCAATCGATTTCGCCTTGAAGACAGGGTTTTTCCCTTCCTTCTTCTGTCTCGTATAATCGTCAAGACATTTGAACGCAGTTCCACCGAGGATCAAGATGATCGGTATGTTGATCAATGCCATGATGCCCATCAGGACGTCAGCTGTGTTCCATGCAACCGAGAAATCAAGTTGCGCGCCGAAGAAGACGATGACGACCGCAGCCAGTCTGAAGAGCGTAAGACCTGTCTTGCCGACTTCTTTTTTATTCAAATACTTCAGATTTGATTCTGCATAGAAGAAGTTCCCGATCAGCGACGTAAACGCAAAGCAGAACAACGCAAACGTGATGAACCAAATACCGAATTCACCGAATGTCGATGATAGGGCCGCTTGTGCGTAAGGAACGCCCGCCATGTCTTCAGTCGGCACGACGCCTGAGCTTAAGAGCATGAAAGCTGTTGCCGAACAGATCAGTAACGTATCGATGAACACCGACAGCATTTGGACAAGACCTTGCTTCGCCGGGTGGGATACGCTTGCTGCTGCAGCTGCGTTCGGTGCAGAACCGACACCCGCCTCGTTGGAATAAAGGCCACGTTTAATACCGTACATGATGACGGAGCCGGCGAAACCGCCGAATGCCGATTTGAAATCAAATGCAGATGTAAAGATGTCAACGAACATCGCCGGAACAAGGTTCAAATGCATGATGACCATGATCAACGCCACGCCGATATAGGCAATCGCCATGACCGGAACGATGATGCTCGTAATTTTACTTAATGTTTTTCCGCCTTTGAAAATACTCAAGCCTGTCAGAAGCGCCAAAATCGCTCCAACGATAAGCGGTGTCGACGAATTGTAGAAGCTGTACCCTTCAAACGCAGACGCAATGTTGAAGGAAGCAACCATATTGAATCCGCCCATATAGGTCAAAATGAGGGCAACAGCGAAAACGACACCTAGAAATCTGCTTTTCAGCGCCGCTTGGATGTAGTACGCAGGACCCCCGTAAGAGCCGCCATCCTTATCCCGCTTTTTATAGATCTGTGCGAGCGTGCTCTCGATGAACGCGGACGCGCCACCAATGATCGCGATTACCCACATCCAGAATACGGAACCTGCCCCGCCGAGCACAATTGCTGTCGAAACGCCGGCAATATTTCCGACGCCGACACGGGATGCAGTCGAAACCATTAACGCTTCGAACGCTGAAATCGAGCTTTTGTCCTCTTTCGGTTCTGCAACAAGTTTAATGGATTCCTTGAATAGACGGAATTGGACGAACTTCGTACGGATAGTGAAATAAAGACCAGCAACGATCAAAAGAATAATAAGTATGTAGCTATATAACCACGTACTGAAGCTGTCAATTAAATTATTATACAATTCATACATGTAAAACACTTCCCCTCTGAAAATTTGATTTTTAAATGAATCCGCTTTCATTTCGGAAAACAGTCATCTACTTTTAGTACTTTATTACAATATAGCTTTTTTGTTGAAATTACAATGTTAAATACTGTAAATAATAGCTTTTTAGACATAAAACATTGGCAATAAATACTTTTATCTTGATATTAAATGGCAAAGGAACTTTAAGCGGTGCCTGTGCACCATACATTTATGACAATTCAACAATAGTTATATAAATGCAGATTGAAGCCAACCAAAGATTGATATGGTTAGCTTCTTCTTTTATTTTATACAATTGTAGTGCATAGTCAGAATTGTTTCGGTGCCTGTGCAAGGTGCAATTATGATAATTCGGTTCCCTGAATAAAAATACACTTTAACTCTGATGGACTCCTGATTTTATCGCATTTGTATTTTTCTTCATGCAATTGTAGTGCATTATCTGAATAGTGTGCTGCACAGGCACCGATTTTTACCAGCTTTCTTTCAATTAGTTATCAATGCTGTTACAAATCGATAAAAGCTTAGAAATGGGGTATATAATAGCAGCATATTTAGTTAGAGGTGTTTGTTCATGAAGAAGAAACGGTTGACGTGGGTGGATGTAACGAAAGGGTTTCTGATGATTCTTGTCGTGATTGGGCATTATCCGGGAGAACTTGATTTTCCACTCGCGAAATATATTTATTGGTTTCATATGCCCGCTTTTTTCATTTTGAGCGGTTTGTTTTTCAAGCCGGTTTTTGAAAAAGGACTTATGAAGCCGACAATTCACAAGCGTTTTATGCAATTGATCGTCCCTTACCTGTTTTTCCTGGTCAGCATTACGCTGATCCGTTACGGGATGGAAATCGGTTCAGGCAACCGGGAGTTGTCATGGTATCTCAATGACTTATGGACGCTTGCCGTCGGCGGTCGTTTTATTCGCGGAGCGTACGGGGTCTTTTGGTTTGTGACGACGTTATTTTTCACATATTTGTTTTTCTTATGGCTGACGAAAAAATTTAATCGGAAGAAGCAGTTCGTCATTCTCGCCATTTTCTATATCATTGCGCACTTCGAAAGCATCTTCGCCATGCATGTCATTGGCGGAAAACCGTCTGAGGCGGCGCAATCGATTCCGATGATTTGGAATATCGATGTCGCCCTAATGGCCATTGTCTATTTCGCCATCGGGTATTACTTGAAAGATTTTTGGATGGGTATTTCGAAACGATGGATGGCCGCGGCATTCACCGTCAGTGTGACAGCCGTCCTGCTCGATAGCTTCAAAGTCATTGACTACCGGCTCAGCATGAAGTTTTTACGGTATGACCATTTCTTATTGGATTTGGTCATCCCCCTATCCTTCACGATTCTGTTGGTGGGCGCATTCCAGTTTATCACAGCACGGTTGTCGCTCAGCTGGCTGCGGAAAATCGAGCAGCACTCGCTTTCCATTATGTATTTGCATATATTCGCAGACATCATTTTGAACGATTACTTCACATATGGCCTAATCGGATTCACGGCCATCGGGCTATTCGTTCCGATCATCGTTTCTATTTTAATTAATAAATTGCTGCCGCATGGAAAACTGCTGCTTGGCGGATTTTCACCGAAGAAGAAATCGGAACCGATACCAACGTAAAAAAGCTGGACCCTCACGGGGTTCAGCTTTTTCATTTAGTACGCAGCCTCTCCACCCAAACGTCATATCCTTTTCCGTTTAAATGAAGCCCATCAACCGTGAACTTCTTATCCAGTTGACCGCTCTTATCGGTGAAACTCGGATGCAGATCGATATACTCGATTTCATTTTCATCCGCAATCCGCTTTAATATATCATTGAATTGCTTCACTTTTTTATTGGATACTTCATTCCCGAAAATCCCGTTATTCACGGGCAATATGGATTGAATGAAAAGCTTGGTTTCCTTCCCTGCGAATGATTCGACAATCGCATTGACGCTACTTTCATAATCCTTGGCATCCGTTCCATACCGGATATCATTGACGCCGATCATCAAATAGGCCACTTTCGGATCCCGGTCGACCACTTCCTGAAGCCGATCCAATACGCCTTTCGCCACATCATTCCTGATTCCCCGATTCAACACAACGTCGTCAGGGAAATACTCCTGGAACTCCCCGTAATCGGTAATGCTGTCCCCGATGAACGCAATATCCACATCACTCGCTGCAGAATGCTCGAAAACGCTTTTTTTCGTAAAATAATATGCGGCATCCCTTTTCACGGGAGGCGTGGATTGTATTTTTGTCTTCACAAATTCAACTCCGCCAATCTTATGTACAACATAACCTCCCGTTCCAATCAACAATGCATTTAAAAATAATGATATTATCAATAATAAATTTCCTTTTTCCAATCCTGACACTCCTGTTCTTCCATCAATAAAGCTTGCTATACCCTGATTTGAACCGAATATAACCGCAAAAACGAAACCTATTTCATAATCGTCCGTAAGCATATACAATGGTTGTTTACGGGAGGATTCAATTATGCCATCTAAACTAACAAATTTATTCACTGGTATCGGGTGTACTGCCCCGTTTCTTGGTTTCGTTTTGCTTGGTTACTTTTTTTACAACCAGTCATTCGGGCTTGGCATCATCGCATTGGTCGCTTGTATCCTAGCGGCATTATTCATTTTGGGCATCGCGCAGCAAGCTGAAGATAAACGTAAAAAAACGCAGTTGGAATTCCTTCAAACATTCCAACCGGGTCAGTCCGATTTCCATAAATATAAGTCTTCCACCTCTTACGATCTATTATCCAAAATCGCAATCGATGAACAGCGGGAAA
Organism: Sporosarcina koreensis; assembly: GCF_042655825.1. NCBI lineage: Bacteria > Bacillati > Bacillota > Bacilli > Caryophanales > Caryophanaceae > Sporosarcina > Sporosarcina koreensis. Next base: position 196,881 of record NZ_JBHSNP010000027.1, read on the forward strand.
AGATCCATTTATGGATGCCCGACACGAAAAAGGGTGAAAGGGTCACAAAAGCGTATGTCAATATGCCATACCTAATCAAGACCTATAACTATTCCGATATTTTAGCGATCAATCTCAAAGAAGATAATTATGAAACTGCATCGGTTCAAAGAGATACACATTTCACCAACTTCCTATTGAATAAATTAAAGGAGGAAGGAACGGTGATGGGGACTCCAGCCAGTCAACCGGTCGACAAAATCACGTCCCTGGACCTTGAGATCATCATTGACGACAATACGAACCCGAGACATCTCATTCGTTTTTATCATGCTCCTTACACCCCGTTACGTAAAGATTCACTTGGCTATGCCGCACATTTAAAAGAGCGTCAGGAATGGTTTACTAGGCTGAAAACCATTATTGAGCAACAGAACGATGCTGCACAGAAAGTAGAGAGCCAGATTGAAACATTCGAGTCCCCTGTTCAAGTGGAAACTCCGAAACCGGTTGTAACGCAAGAAATGACGCGGCTTACGGTGGACGTTGACATGGACCGGTATGCATTGTCATTGTATAAGGATGCGAAGGACATTTCGGAAGTAAACCCGGAAATCATGCAAGACGCTCCACAACATGAACAAGACACCGAAAAACCGAAATCCTATTTCGAGCAACTACTAGAGAAAAATAGAAGACAACTTCGCGGCGACTACTCCGACGAAGAGAATTGAGCCGGAATTGTGCCGGTGCCGGTGCACGGTGCAATTATGACAATTCAACCTGATGAATAAATAAACGTGCAAAAACCAATCGACCGTTGAGTTGATTGGCTTTTTAATTTCCCATATACAATTGGAGTGTATTGTCTAAATTATCCGCCGCATAGGCACCGACACTTTATTCTGAATTTTATTCAAAATAGGCAGACACATTTTCTGTGTGAAAATTGTAGCCAGGCGGGAGGGGGTTTTTTCGTAACTGGAGTTGCAGCTGATTGAAGCTTTTAATCAGGTGCTCCCTGCCCTCCTCATCGATATGAAATTCGACGCCGTATCGATTCAGCTCTTTGAACTCGGACTCATGGATGATCTTTCCGTATAATATCATCTCTTCTTCTTCAATCGTCGTTTGGAACTTCAGGGTCATATCCGAACCTACAGGCAGCTTGATGGTCGATAAGAAACGCAAACCTCCGGGCCCGAGATTTTCCACCAAGACTTTCGTGTTCCCTAACTGCACTTTTTTCCCGTTCAGTTCCGAAATTGTCATCATCGCTTCGAGCGGGTATGGGAAATCGATTCTGAAATATTTCCTGCGCTCTTTCCCGAGGGCCGTTTCGATCTCCGGTTTCGCCGTCCTCTCCAATAATTTCTGCATATTTTCTTCAGAAACCGGTCTGCTGAATAAATAACCTTGCATCCTATCGACTTCCAGTCCCAATACAAATTCCTTCTGTTCTTCCGTTTCCACGCCTTCCACGACGACGAGTATGGAAAGCCGATGGGCAAGTTGAATGAGGGACGTCAAAATTTCTGTACTATCCTTATCTTCGGGTATATTTTTCACTATGGAGCGATCGATTTTCAATGTATCCGGTTTGATTTCCAATAGATTTTTAAATGACGCATATCCTGCACCGAAATCATCGAGCGATATGGTTATTCCAAGTGCACGTAGTTGGGCAATTTTCTCCAACGCCTTATCTTTTTGCACCCACATCGCGGTTTCCGTAATTTCAAGGATCAGCCATTCCGGATCCAGCCCATTTTCGTGTAAGATCCTTTCAATTACGCCGATCAAGTCGGCCTGCAGAAATTGGGTCAATGAAAGATTGACGGAGCCTTTCACCATATACCCGGCATCATGCCACTCCCGCAATTTCCGGCATACCGTTTTCAACACCCACTCGCCGATCTTTATGATCAACCCCGATTCCTCTGCCAGCGGGATGAATTCGTCCGGCCTGACGATTCCCCAGACCGGATGATTCCACCGGATAAGCGCCTCCACCGTCACAATCTCGTCCGTACCCGCCTGGACGATCGGTTGATAATAAACGAGGAATTGATCATTATGCAAAGCGTACTGCAGTTCATTCCGCAAATAAAATAATTTGTACGTCTCGACGTTGGCGGAAGGGGAATAGATTCGATACGTATGATGCCCGCCTTTTTTCGCGAGGTAGACCCCGAGCCCTGCATTCTTCATAAGAGTGCCCGAGTCGTCGCCGGATTCGGGATAGATGCTGATCCCGATGCTCGTCGTCAGATAAAGCTCATAGCTTTTCACTTCAAACGGCTGCTCAAATAGGTGTAAAATTGTTTTTGCAATCCTCTCGACATTCTCCTCGGATTGAAGGTTGGCCGTTAAAATGGCGAACTCGTCCCCGCCGATTCTCGCCATCATTTCGATATCACCAGCAAGTGCATGGGGTACTTTTTTAGCAACTTCCTTCAATAAAAGATCGCCGATATCATGTCCGAATGTATCATTTAAATACTTGAAACCGTTCAAATTGAATATGAGGACGGCAAATTTCCGATCGTCTACGTTCGCCAACCTGATTTCGAGGTTCAGCTTCTCTTCAAAGGCGCGCCGATTCGGCAATGCCGTCAAAAAATCATGGTAGGCCATATAATTGATTTCCCGCTCTTGCTTTTTGATATCGGTGATGTCATGGAAATTACAAACTATGCCATTCACAGTCGGATTATCGAGCAAGTTTGTACAAACGACAGTGAAGTTCCTCCACTCCCCATTTTTATGCCGCAAGCGAAGTTCTATCGTAAATGGGGTGTTAGGCCGTTTACGAATCTCGGTAAAGTTTCTTTTGACGATCGGCAAGTCGTCTGGATGTATATAATCAAAGCTTTTCCGTCCTGTGATTTCCTCCACCGTATAACCGAGAATGGACTCAATGGATGGGCTTTCAAAAACGAAAGTCCCTTCCGCATCCAAAATTCCGATGACTTCATGGGAATGGCGAATCAACGACTGAAGCCGTCCCTGCAATTCCTGGATCTTTTCCTCCAACTGATACTCGCTGGACATATTATGCGCCAATCCGTAAAAACCGATCACTTCGCCATCCGCCAATTGAATCGGGGTAAGCGTAACATCTACCGGGAGGATTTTGCCTTTCCTATCCAGCACACGATAGTTTATATATAGCTTTTCTCCTTTCAACACTTCGGCGAAATAGTCTCCCACTTTCTGCAAATCTTCCTTAAAAACAAAATCTAGGTACTTTTTTCCAATGACTTCTTTCGGATCCATACCCAGTAATTGGTTTGTCCCACCACGGACATTCACAATGACACCTTTCAGGTCCACCACAAAAAGCAGGATATCGGGTGAATTTTCAAATACTTCCGGGTAGGAATTCGATTCCTTCTCCAAATAAGCCGTCAACTTTCTTCGTTTATTAATATTTGAAAGCATTTGATCACAACCCCCAAATTCATAGTTTTCCCTTTATACAATTGTATCATATTATTGAAACTTCATAAGAGTATAGACCTATTCAAAAAAGTCGCTGAACAGTCAAAGACATAACAAACACAAAAATCTATTTAGTGATAGTATTTTCATATTTTTGTAGGTATAATGAGGGAAGCACTATTCTTTCTATTTTCACTACTTTAGATTCAGTCAGGGGGAACTTCTTTGTTTAGGCAAAAAGGAAGCGTTCGGAAGAAAATTATTCTAGGGACTTTGATTCCTATTTATCTTCTTACGATGCTGTTCGGATTTGTGTTTTATTACACGTCGATGCGCATTGTGGAAGTGAATGTCATGCCGGAGTTTGAGAAGTCGCTGAGCACCACGATGGATGGTGTGAAGGAGAAAGTGACGGGACGGCTCGTCAATCGCGCATTGCAGGATAAGAATGCGCATAACCAGGTTTTGCACATCATCAATGGCGAGAAGAAAAAAAGCGGTGTGGAAAATATCTCAGTACATAGCATTGTGGACGGCGGAGATATGCTCCTCGCCTTCTCAGATTCCACCGATTATTTGGTACCGCAGGCTTTCAACGCGGACCATAACCGGGCACTTGAAAAGGGCGAAGCATTGTTCAGCGGCGTCTACAAAGATGAGTACGGCGTACATAAATCCCTTTATTACCCGATTCCGGAGTCGGATTCAGTGATTGTCGTGAGCCAGGATGCGTCGTCGATCACCGATCTGCAACGGACAAACATCATCGTTACCATATCTCTTATTGTACTTGGCAGCATTCTTGGCGTCGCAATTCCTTCTATTATATCTCGAAGGATTACGAACCCTCTTCAGGAGTTGGTACGTTTCACCGAAGTTATCGCGCAGGGCGACTTGACGCAAACGGTTCAACTGAAGAGTCAGGATGAAATCGGGCGTCTTGCCCATAGCTTCGAGCATATGAAAAATGAACTGAGCAGTATGATCAAGCATGTAAATACGGCGGCGGACAATGTCGTCAATTCGTCCAGTGAATTGGCATCCAGCGCCGAGCAGATGAGCGAAGTTGTGAACCAATCGACCGTCGCAACGCAGGAAGTTTCGACGTCAAGCGAATCACTTTCCGTAGCAGCCAATCAAAATCTGACGGCACTTGAACAGATAACGGCCGGCATCCAGGACATTGCGGATTCCACTTCAAAAGTGGCGGAAGAGACATTGGAAGTGTCGGAAGCAGCAGAACAAGGAAGCCAGCTGATCACCGACTCGATTGAGGGCATCCATACGATCAACGAATCTGTACAGGCATCAATGAAAATTACGGAAACGATGCATATCCGTTCATCTGAAATCGAGAAGATCATCGGCATGATCACCGACATTTCCAGTCAAATCAACCTTCTCGCATTGAACGCCGCCATCGAAGCGGCTCGTGCGGGGGACGCCGGCAAAGGGTTCAGCGTCGTTGCAAGCGAAGTGCGAAACCTAGCGGAGCAATCTGCCACTTCCGCGAATCAGATCCGTGCGCTCATCACTGAAATGCAAAACGGTTCCCGTCAATCTGTCGAGGCGATGGCGAAAGTGTTTTCCGACGTTGAGCGCGAAACGGTCATCGTCAATGATGCCGGTAAAACGTTCGGAAGCATCATGTCGAAAATCGCGAACATCTCGGATAATGTCCAATCCGTTTCCGCAACGGTCCAGGAAATTTCGGCCGGCTCCGAACAGATATTGGCGTCGACCCACGACACCGTCCAGTCGCTTGAAGTATCATCCGGCCATACGCAAAATATCGCGGCATCCATGGAAGAGCAGCTTGCCTCAATGGAAGAAATGGTTGCGACAACAGATACATTGCACGACTTGGCGACTGAATTGAAAATGGAAATCAGTAAATTCAGGGTGAATGAAGAAGTTCAAGTCGATGAAATCCAGATTGAAGCGCCGAGCGAAGAAATTGAAGATGAAGTGGAAGCACTTGAAGAAGAAAGTTCCAATTAATAATGAAACACCGCCTATCAAATGATGGGCGGTGTTATTGATTTTCACGAATAAAATATCAGCCTGGTGGCACCAACACACTCTAAAACACCGCTTCCTCAAACCCTTTTACATGCAGCTCGCCGTTTTCGATCTCCTCGACGAAATGGCACGCCGCTTTATGGCCTTTGATCATCGATTCATGTGTGCGCAATACAGGCACATCGACCTTGCACTTTTCCTGTGCGAACGGGCAGCGCGTATGGAAACGGCACCCTTCCGGCGGGTCGATCGGCGAAGGGACATCCCCCGTCAGGACGATGTGCTTTTTCTCACGTGTCGGATCTGGCACCGGAATCGCTGAAAGCAAGGCTTGCGTGTATGGATGCTTTGGATTTTCGAAAATCGAATATTTATCGCCGATTTCGACAATCTTCCCTAAATACATGACAATGACCCGGTCTGAAATATGGCGGACGACACCTAAGTCATGGGATATGAATAAATACGTCAATTTGAACTCCCTTTGCAAATCCTGCAGCAAGTTCAGCACTTGGGCTTGAATCGACACGTCCAATGCGGAAACGGCTTCATCGCATATGATGAGCTTCGGATTGACCGATAATGCCCGGGCAATCCCGATGCGCTGCCGCTGCCCACCTGAGAATTCATGCGGATAGCGGTCCGCCTGGTATTCATTCAACCCGACCGTTTCGAGCAACTCGATGATTCGTGCCCTTCTTTCCCTCGGTGGCAGCACATTCTGGATCGTCATCGCTTCGTTAAGGACATCCGCCACGGTTTGGCGCGGGTTGATGGAGGCGTACGGATCCTGGAAAATGATCTGTAAATCCTTCCGTTGCTTCCTCATTTCCCGTTTCGACAGCGACGTCAGCTCATGCCCATTGAATGTGACAACACCTTCAGTCGGTTCTTCCAACCTGAGGATCGCGCGGCCCGTCGTCGACTTCCCGCAACCGGACTCCCCGACGATGCTCACCGTCTCCCCTTCGTAAATCGTAAAACTGATATCATCGACCGCTTTCACATGGTTGATTGTGCGACCCATCATTCCGCCTTTAATCGGAAAGTATTGTTTCAGCCCCTCGACTTTGAGCAATTCTTTTTTCGCCATAGACAACCACCTCCGATTCGCCTTCCCATTTTTCCGAATAAATCCAGCAGCGCACGTCGTTCCCCGCATCATCCTTAAACAGGTCCGGCATTACGTTCCTGCATAGATCCGTCGCCGCCGGGCATCTCGGCGCAAACCTGCAGCCCGATGGCATCTCTTTCGGATTCGGCACATTCCCGCGGATCGACTCCAGCTTCTCAAGCTCCACATCATGCCTCGGCAATGAATTCATCAACCCAATCGTATACGGATGTTTCGGCTTCTGGAAAAGCGTCACGACATCCGAATATTCCACGACTTGCCCCGCGTACATAACGGCAACAAATTCGCATGTTTCCGCAACGACACCGAGGTCATGCGTAATCATGATGACCGACATGCCGAGCCGCTTCTGTAAATCACGGATGAGCCTAAGAATCTGCGCTTGAATTGTCACGTCGAGCGCAGTCGTCGGTTCATCGGCAATTAAAATTTCCGGATTGCAAGCAAGCGCCATTGCAATCATGACCCGCTGCCGCATGCCCCCCGACAATTCATATGGATATTGCTTCACGCGCTTATCCGGCGAAGGGATTCCGACGAGTTTCAACAACTCGATCGATTTCATTTGCGCCGCTCTCTTCCACATATCCTGGTGTTTCATTAGCGACTCGCTGATCTGCTGGCCGACCGTGAACACCGGGTTCAACGATGTCATTGGCTCCTGGAAGATCATCGAGATCGCGTTTCCACGAATATCCCGCATTTGCTTATCCGAATAGGACAGGAGATCCTCCCCTTTGAATCTGACTTTGCCCCCGATGATCTTGCCGTTGTTCGCAAGAAGCTTCAATATCGAAAGCGCCGTAATGCTTTTGCCCGAACCCGACTCTCCGACAATCCCGAGAGTCTTCCCCTCCGGAAGCGTGAAACTGACGCCGTCGACCGCCTTCACTTCCCCGTCATCCGTATAAAAGGATGTGCGGAGATCCCGCACTTCCAATAAATCCGTTACCATGTAAAACACCCCCCTATCAGTTCAAATCGATACGCTTGTTCAAAATGCGATACGATATATCGACGAGCAAATTCACAAACACGAACAGAAATGAAATGACGAGGACGGCTCCCTGAACAATCGGGAAATCCCGCGTCCGGATCGCGTCGATCGTCAGACGTCCCATGCCGTTGATTGCAAAAACCGATTCCGTTAAAACAGCGCCGCCAAGAAAACCACCGAACTCAAGTCCGACAACCGTGATGACGGGAATCAATGCGTTTTTCAGTGCATGGCGATAAATAACGACACGCTCCCCCATCCCTTTCGCCCTCGCCGTACGGATATAATCCTGTCCGATTACTTCAAGCATCGATGAACGGGTCATCCGCGCGATGATTGCTGCTCCCCCAGTTCCGAGTGTGATGACGGGCAAAAGCAGCTGTCGCCAATCTTCCCCCCATCCCGAAGGACGCATTTTCATGAATTCCGGCATCCAATCCGGACCTAGCGCGAACCACTGGATCAACATGAGCCCGAACCAGAAATTCGGCATGGACAGGCCGAAAAGCGCGACAATCATTATTGAGATATCGGACCATGTATAATGGCGGACAGCCGAAATGATGCCCGCAATCAGCCCTAGAAATACGGCAAGAATTGTCGCGTAAAAGGACAGCTCTACAGTCGTCCAAAAACGCGCCTTTATTTCATCCGTGACGGCACGGCCGCTCCGGACGGAATTTCCGAGATCCCCTTGGACGACATTCTTCATATACTTGAGGTATTGCGTAGGTGCCGGTTCATTCAACCCGAGCTTTTCCCGGATCTGCTCCACCGTCTTCGGGGATGCCCCCTCCCCCGCCATGATCTGCGCCGGGTCCCCAGGTATCAAATACATCATTGAAAACACAAGAATTGATACGCCAAACAAGACCGGAATCGTCTGGAGCAGGCGCCTTATAATGAATTTCGACATATATATGCCCCCTCCATCACTTATTCATCTTCGGATCAAGCGCATCCCGCAGCCCGTCCCCAAAAATATTGAATGCCAACACGACAATGACGATCATGACGCCCGGGAATAAAACAAGATGCGGCGCCTGTTGCATATATTGCCTTCCCTCACTGAGCATCGCGCCCCATTCCGGAGTCGGCGGCTTCGCACCAAGGCCGAGGAATGCAAGCCCGCTTGCCGTCAAGACAGCCGTCGCAATCCGCAGCGTCAACTGGACGATAATCGGTGAAAGCACATTCGGCAAAATATGCTTGAAAATGATTCGCCCGTCTTTCGCCCCCAACGCTTTAACCGCGTCGATGTACTCGAGCTTTCGTACAGATAGTGTCGACCCGCGCACGATCCTGGCGAATGCAGGAACGGAGAAGACACCCACCGCGATGATGACGTTCTGTATGCTGCCGCCGAGCACCGAAACGATGGCAAGTGCAAGAAGGATGCCCGGAAATGCGAGCAGGATGTCCATGATCCGCATGATGATCGTGTCCAGCTTCCCGCCATAGTAACCGGAAATGATACCGAGGAAGACACCGACCACACCACCGAGCGCAACTGAAAAGAAGCCGACCTTCATCGTGATCCCCATTCCATGGATAATCCGCGTGAAAATGTCACGCCCGTAATTGTCCGTGCCGAACCAATGCTCTGCGGAAGGCGGCTTCAGTTTATTCGCAATCTGAGTCGTGTTTGGATCCATCGATGTCATGAATGGACCGAATATCCCCGTCAAAACGAAAAATATGACCAGGACACCTCCGACAACTGCCGCTTTATTTTTGCGGAGTCTGCGCCAAAAAGCTTTGTATGCTTCGATTCTCGGACTTGACCGTTTCTGCCCGATTTGTGCAACAGGTGTATGCTGAACCATGTTTGAACACCATCCCCTATTTTGTTTTCTATGAAAAATCAGTATATTGACAGTAGCATATCACGAATAGGCGTTTTGAGGAATCCTTTTTATCATTGTTTTCGTTTTATTTAAAATAATATGATTTTTAAATGATAGACCGGTAAGGTAACTGTTTTGCATCCATCTTTCTTTCAGAAAGTGAATTTATTTAAAAACCCGAAAATTTTCATTTAAAAGTGTAATAATAGCAATTATTCAGAATTTGTATTGTCACTTTCCATATTGTGTGCTATATTGCATCTGACTATTACAAATCCTATTAATCTGCCGGAAATGTAATATGTTAAAAACAAACGGGGGGAACACACATGAAGAAAAATGGCAATGTAAAGTGGCTGTTTGTTCTTGCTTTCGCTTTGTCGATGATTCTTGCTGCATGTTCTGGGGGTGGTTCATCTTCTTCGGAAAGTGGATCGGGGACGGATATTGACGAAGGCAAAGGGAAAGGGATTGAAGGCGGGGACTTGGTGCTCGCGGTTCTATCGGATGCATCTTCTTTGGACCCGGCTGGTTCCAATGACGTGCCGTCTTCCGTTATCCAGGCGAACATTTATGAAACGCTTGTGAAGCGGGATGACAATAATAAAATTATCGAAGGCCTTGCTGAAAAATGGGAAGCCCTCGATGATAAAACGTATGAATTCACACTCCGCAAAGGCGTCAAATTCCATGATGGAGAGCCTTTCAACGCGGAAGTCGTGAAAATGAACTTGGAGCGCGTCCTTGATCCGGATGTTGCATCACCACGCTATTTCCTATATGAAATGATCACTGACATCATCGTAAAAGACGAGCATACCGTACAAATCAAAACGGAATATCCATTTGCTCCTTTGCTCGCCCACCTTTCACATAACGGTGGCAGCATGGTAAGTCCGAAGTCGATCGAGGCGGATTATGCGGCTATGAAAGCCGGTGAGGCAGCAGGTTCCGTCATTGCGACAAACCCTGTAGGAACAGGCTATTTCAAATTTGAAAGCTGGACGCCTGGAGCAGAAATCAAACTCTCCAAAAACGAAGACTACTGGGGGGACAAAGCGCATGTGGACACAGTGACGTTCAAAGTCGTCCCTGAAAGTGCGGTCCGTAACGCAGACCTCGAAACAGGCTACGTTCATATCGCAGATCCAGTCCAACCAAATGAAGTCGCCGGCATCAATGAAGGCAGCTACGCGAAAATCAACCAAAAAGCATCATCCAGCCTTGCATATTTAGGGTTCAACACCGAAAAAGAACCATTCAATGATCCAAAAGTTCGTAGGGCAATCTCCATGCTTGTGAATAAAGACGATATTAGCGAAGGGGTGTACGACGGTTTCGGAGTGCCTGCAATAGGGCCTCTTGCCCCTGGAATCTTCGGCTTTAACAAAGATGCAAAACCGATTGAGTACAATGTGGAAGAAGCGAAAAAACTTCTGAAGGAAGCGGGCTATGAGAATGGCTTCAAATCTTCCATCTGGACGAACGACAATCCACAGCGTCAACAAATTGCAGTCCTATTGCAGGATGAATTGAAGAAGGTCAATGTCGAAGTGAGCATTGAAGTGATGGAATTCGGCGCCTACCTCGATAAAACAGCAAACGGCGAGCATGAAATGTTCATCCTTGGCTGGTCCAACCCGACAGGAGACGCCGACTACGGATTGTACGCACTGTTCCACTCATCCCAAAAGGGTGACCCAGGAAACCGTTCATTCTATGAAAATCCGGAAGTCGACAAGCTTCTCGAACAAGGCCGCCGCGAATCAGATCCGGATGAGCGCATCAAAATCTACAATAAAGTACAAGAGCACTTAATCGAAGACGCTCCGATGGCATACTTGATCCATACGGAATACCTAACGGGCGTCAGCAATAAAATCAGAGGCTTCTCCATCGGCACTGATGGCATCTATAAGCTGAAAGATGTCCAGTTCGTGGAAGAAAAATAATGGGAGGGGATGCTGCCTTTAGGCGGCATCCTTTTTTGTGTGCGGGTGATATATGGGGAGGTGGAAACTTGCTTTGGGCGCGATTAAAAACAAAAAGCCCTGCAGAATCATCTACAGGGCCGTTCGTGTTTCAGTTTTTATTCGCTCCTGGCTTAGGTGCCGGTGCTTCTTCCGCTGCTGCGAAAATGCTGTTCGCAAGCATGCGGTAGTAGTGTTTCGTATGTGCCCGGAAAGCAAGGTCATTCGCGAAAAGCGTGATGGTCGCATTGTCCAATTTCTGAGTGAAGGCAAGGGTTTGTCCCTTTGCACCTTCATGGCCCGGCCACCATCCGGCGACATAGAAGTCATCGGTCGCTTTCACTTTCGCCAACACTTCCGCTCCTTCAGGAACAGCAGTGATCCACGAACCTCTCGTCGTATAGAACAGCTCATCTGGACGATAACCGGCCATCAACGGGTGAGCCACATCCACTGTCGCCTTGATCAGCCCTTCATGTCCGCTTCTTGTCGTCTTGTATTCGAACCCTTCAAGCAATCCTGCTTGATGAACCGCCCTCAACACGCTGTTGCCGATACCGACGAATGTTTTGCCGGCCAGCTCTTTCGGCAGATTAGAATCGGAAACGATGACGTCAGCCTGATTCTCATCCGTCAAATTGAATCCTAATTCTTTCAATGAAAAGATCAATTGATCAGATCCATTGCTTGCCACTTTCGGCGCGGCGATCCATTTCATATCGATCGCTTGGTAAGCTGGCAATACGGCCGCTTCGAACACATAATCGTCCTTGAACGGTGCGACATCTACAGACCTGACGACAAAATCGCCCACTTTGAATCCGAACTTATCTTCCTGGACAATCCCGACGTGCTTGCCGTCTTTCAACAGTTCATTCACCAATCTGATCGTATCGTTATTGACATTCTTCAATACTTGCATCGCTTTTTTCGCATCCACTTCACTTGAAGGCACCGCCACTTCCGTCACTTGCTCGGTCAGCCCTTCAAGCACATCTTCCCCGCCCATTCGCACGTCGACGATATCGAATCCTCTGAGTGCCGGGAAGTTGGCAACGACCGGATCATACATCGCATTCCAGTCGGAGACGTCATCGCCTGCGTACAGCATCGCGTTCGCCAAGCCACGTTTTGCCTGCTTCATCGGTACGATGTAAGCACCTTTAGGATACGTTGTCTGTCCGATTTTGACGTTTTTTGTCGTCCGCTCGACTTTCACTCCATTGCGGATCAAGTATTCAACCATATTGTATACTTCCGACACGTTTTTCTGATTCCTTGGGTCGGTCGGCAGCACATAATAATCCGGGAAGAAGTTTTCATGCTCTCCGCGGACTCGCCCGATCGATTCGCCCGCTGCATTCGTCAACAGCGGATCTACCGCGCGATTATCTTCCCCTTTGACGCCCCGGTCGAAGATTTCGAGCTGCCGTGCATACAGATCATCTTTATTCTCAAACACATAATTGATCATCCCGAGACCAGCCCCGACCATCGCGTAATAGGCATCCTGGCTGAGCGTCGGCACTTCGACAGTATGGCCAAGCGTGCCATGCAGCATCGAGAAAATCGGTGTATAGGAAGGACCCATATCATCCCAGCCGTCTTCATACTCTTCGGACGCCAGGAAATAGGACGTCAACCCGGAGCTGCCGATTCCTGCCTGTCCCATTGCATGCGCCTGCGGGATCATTCCTTCCATTAAAAGATCATATTCGAAGTTCGGATTATGCGGCGGTGTCGCAGGCTCGATGAGGAACCCTTTCACATAACCGTGGCCTTCCATCATCGCAAGAGGCGTCCACTTCGCGATCACTTGATTCAACTGTATCGTTTCGACTTGCGTCTGATACGCATTGTCGCGATTCAAGTCGAAGCCGTTCACGTTCGCCCTCGTATTGTGGACACGGCCGTCCGGGTTATGCGAGAAGTTGAAAATGAAAATGATATGGTCAAGGACCTCATCGACATTCAACACGACTTCTTCATCTGTCCCGTCTTCATTCGTCGTCGTGAAGGTAACTTCGGTTTCTAACGCGAACTTCTTCAATAATCCGGTCTGGAAATCAATCCCTTCCACTTCATCCGGATGGATATTGTTGAACCAGATCGGAATCTGGTAATCGCCCATCGTCCCGTCTTTCAGCTTCGCTAATAAATCCTCAGGTGTTTCAAGCGCAGCCGGCAAAGTGTTCTCCAAATAGTTATTCACCGCGTCTTCATCCTTCGCAAGGACGACAAGGTGCATTTCTTTGCCTTCCACACTCTTCCCTGGACTTTCATAATGCAGATAGCGGTCATTCAATTCATGAGCCTCTTCGAAAATTCGGTCGATGGTAGGCTTGATTTCATCCCATTCCTGGAATTCGTCATATACATTCAACTCGACCGTCGCGGCGGCTTTCACTTCATTCTCCGAATCAACTAACGCAAGCTCGTAGTCCCCGAGCAATTCCTTGTAGATGACCCGGATCGAACGTGGAGAAAGGTCATCCGTCCCGAAAGGCAATCCGAATTCCAGCTCCGCTGCAATCTTCGTTGTGCCATCTACAAAATGAGGCTCTTTCTTCACGAGAATGAACGGCTTCCCGGAATACGATCTCGCAGCCGCATCCCATTGCTTCCATTCATCAAGTGCTTTCCCGCCGAATTGCAGTTCCAGCCCCTCCAAATCGACCTCCCGTCCAAAATCTGCCTCAATCGTCACATCCCGGATTTCCGTCAGCGACAATATCGACCGGCTGACATCCAGTTCAACCGTATCGGCAACTTGGACTGTCTCAGCCGACTGGACAGCTTGCGCAGACAATGGCACCGCTGTCGCAAACACCATGAACAACGCTAAAAACCCGACCAAAAAACGTTTCAACATCTCATCCCCTCTACAATTTTGTATTGTATGATAATAGTCTACAATAATGCGACTATATCAAATTGACAGATAGATAGACAGCGATTTACTTCGAAATCTGAAATACCTCTAAAAATGCACTAAACGGTCCAGGACAAGGTCACTAGCCATTTGGAAACTCCATACAAATCACCCTTCCTCGGTGCCTGTGGGTGGTGCATTTATGACTATGTCGATGTTTGATGTGGTAAAATCAGCGGAATACTTATGAATAGATGGAACGGAAAGGATGGTCGCCCGATGAAGCAGCAACTGATGAAAATGTTGGAGCAACGTAAAGATGAAATGATTCAGATCAGGCGTTATTTACACGAGTATCCCGAGTTATCATTCCAAGAGGAGAAGACGGCACAGTACATTGCCGATTTTTATAAAGGAAAAGATGTTGAAATCCAGACGAATGTCGGCAATGGATATGGCATCATCGTGACGATCGAAGGCGGAAAACCTGGTCGAACAATCGGGTTGCGTGCGGATTTTGACGCACTGCCGATTCATGAGGAGACGGACGTGCCGTTCAAGTCGAAAAATGAGGGCGTCATGCACGCGTGCGGGCATGATGCGCATACCGCATATTTGCTTGTGCTGGCGGATTGTCTGATCAAACTGAAGGCGGAGTTGGCAGGGACGATTAAAGTGATTCACCAGCATGCAGAGGAAGTGCCTCCGGGTGGGGCGAAAAGCATTGTGGAATCCGGGGTGCTCGATGGTGTGGATGCAGTATACGGCATTCATTTATTCCCCACGAATCCGGCTGGCGATGTCGGGTATCATAGCGGCTACTCGATGGCGGGCAGGACTTACTTCAAGCTGCGGATTCAGGGTGTTGGTGGCCACGGGTCATCTCCCCACATGGCGAATGATGCGATTGTTGCAGGCGCACATTT
Organism: Sporosarcina koreensis; assembly: GCF_042655825.1. Classification (NCBI taxonomy): domain Bacteria; kingdom Bacillati; phylum Bacillota; class Bacilli; order Caryophanales; family Caryophanaceae; genus Sporosarcina; species Sporosarcina koreensis. The sequence goes on from NZ_JBHSNP010000027.1 coordinate 212,073, forward strand.
TGTTACCTCGATCCAAACGGTCGTAAGCCGTCGGTTGAATCCTTTTGATATGGGCGTCATCACGATCGGCTCGTTTGACGGAAAAGGGCAGTTCAACGTTATTAAGGATAGTGTCGAACTGGAAGGCGACGTGCGGTATATGACGACGGAAGTCCAGGAGTTGATCAGCAAGGAGATCCACAGAATTGCCAAAGGGATTGAAGAGGAATTTGGTGTGAAATGCGAACTCGATTATGTGCCTGATTATCCGCCACTCTTCAACGATCCGGAAATTACGGCAGAGGTTGTCGCCGCCCTTCAAAGTTCCACGGAGCCTGAAATCAAATCGGTAACGGAATTCCCGATGTTCTCCGGATCGGAAGACTTCGCCTACTACGCGGCGAAGTATCCATCCTGCTTCTTCTATATCGGCAGCAAACCGAAAGGCGTCGAAAAACCGTACTTCAACCACCATCCAAAATGGGAAATCGACGAAGACGCCCTCCTCGTCGCCGCCAAAGCAGTCGCGGAAGTAGTCTGCCGGGGGTAAGTGGTGCCTGTGCAAGGTGCATTTATGACAATTCAACTCAAAGCATATATATTCAACAAAAAGCTGACCAAGTATGATGTGGTCAGCTTTTCTTTTTTACATTATACAATTGTAGTGTATTGTCTGAATTGTACGGGTGACTGTGCACGAAACATTTATGACAATTCATCTTAGTGGGTAAAAATACGCAAAAATAGTGATTAAACATTGAAACTGCTGACTTCTCCGAATCCATTTATACAATTGTAGCGTATTGTCTGAATAGTGTGCTGCACAGGCACCTATTTGAAGGCAAGTCACTGGGCGTAATCGCCGCTGTAGTTGATGAGGGAGCATTCGACGATGCCGGGGATGTCGGAGATTTTTTTCATGAATGCGGTGTTGTCGTCGCGCAGTTTGAGTTCGAGGGTGAGTTCGATGTAGCCTCTCCGGACGTTTTTGGATTTCAATGTTGTGTTCAGTTTTTTCAAGGCGTCCCGTAGTTCATCGGTCGCCGAATCGGTATGCCGGATGATGAGCAGATACGATTGCTGACGAATTTTCTTTCTTGAAAGAATGACAAGCGTCAGACCGATCACCAAGGAGCCGAAAATGGCGAGCGGGTACATGGCCGCGCCGCTAGCGATGCCCGCCGATATCGCCCAGAACATGTAGACGATGTCGAGCGGGTCCTTTACTGCCGTCCGAAACCGCACAATGCTCAGGGCTCCGACCATCCCGAGCGAAAGGACGATGTTCGTGCTAATCGTCATGATGATCAAAGCCGTAATCATCGTCATCAACACGAACGATACATTGTAATTATAGCTATAGACGACGCCGCGGAAGCAGCGACGATAGATCCAGTAGATGAACATGCCGATTGCAAAGGAACAGAGAAAGCCGAAAAGCATGTCGATATAGGAAACACTTTTGAATACATCTAGGTTCAGGACACTTTTCTTTATAATATCATCAAAATTCAACGCATCATTCAATCCCTTAGCCCCCCGGGTACTATTGTTTATAATGAACTATATTCCGCTCTCTGCAAATGACATATTTGGAAATGGCGGAGCGCACAAAATTTTCAGGCTGCAAGATGCGTCTTATATGATCCGGAAGAAATTCATCGAACTTCACTTCCATGATCGTCTGCCCCGGCCCGATCACTTCTTCGAGAATCAAATCGTCATGGAACATATCCATCCCATTCACCCCTGCCGCCAGCCGCTTATCAAAAGTGATCCTCACATTGCCGGCGTGATGGACATAGGCTTCCCTCGTATAATCCGTAATCGCACCAGGCTGGAAATTCCTATACGCTAACGCATGATAGAAATCGCGGCGCAACGGATCAGCCGCGCCCCTCATAATTTCGTAGTCCCCTGCCAAAATGCAGTCATACTCCACTCTGCTCAATGAAGAGGTTTCCTTGTGGACATAGTTTCCGTATTTGCTTTTCCTCTCCAAGTTGATGACCTTGTCGCTCCCGTTATAAATCCGTATCCGGTATTTTTCCCGGTTGAAAATCCCGTCATTTTTATCATACAAGGCATGATCGTGGATGCCGTCGAAATACAGGCTTCGGATTCCGTACCCATCAGTTGAAATGGAATGGGCATCCATCTCGAGAATGGCGGAAACTTTCGACCTCAATGTCATATAATCTTGGATATTGACGTAATACTTCAGCTCATTCCGCAGTTTCTTCCCTTGAAAATACACCTCAATCCACCTCGAATTCCCGGACGCCGAAATAATTTTCTCCCTCTTCGTCCGTATGCAATTCGAAAGAAGTCTGCTCATTGCCTTCGCTGTCCCTCACTGTCACTTTCCAATAATAGATTCCGCTCTGCGGCCGATCCATTTGAAAACTGTTCGTCCGCAAATCCTCTTCGGAGTGAATGATTTCCGTGAATAAAGGATCCTTCGCTACGACAGCCGTGTAAAATAGATCATCCCCTTGCAAGTCGAATGAAATATCCCAGGAGAATATGAGAGTCGTTTCACCATCATCGTCAACGTCATTCATATAAAATGGCTTCGGTTTTTGCAGATCCTCTAAAAACCGTGCAACGGCTCGTTCCGGGGTGTTGATAAGTTGCTGCATCTCCTGCTCATACATGTCAACCCTTTTCGGCAAGTACCGGATGTCAGGTGCCCGATGAAGGAAAGGTTCCACGACGGGGGCATATTTTTCGAGTTGCTCCCCGATTGTTTCTTCATTAATATATTCACGCATTTCTTCCACTTTATCGACGAGAAGCTGGACATGTTCCTCCGTCCGGAAATAGCGATTATGCAAGATGCTCCCCCAATAGTTGCTGATTCCCGCCTGAAATGGCCGAATGCTCTTTTCTTCCCGCTGAAGCTCCCAGGCCCCGTCATAATCCCATGGGAGGATGTACCACTTGTCAGAGTTCAACGGCGAATACAAATAGAAATTGTTTGCATCGGTATCCATATTGTCCATAAGGATGTTGACCGCTGTCCACGTCAAAAAATTATCCAGATCGAAATGGGTGTCCATCACTTCATCGATCGGCTTCTTCAGATCATTCACATCTTCCAACATCGCAATCAGTTTTTCATGTTCTTTTCGGCCCTTGATTGTAAGGATTGATTCAAACATCGCCTTATCGTACGAAGGGGATGAAGTCGGTTTGATCTGACCAGGGTATCTGCCGAACTCGAAGAACCTCACTTTATACAAATAGCCGTGCGAATCGAGCCAATGTGTCTTGAGAAACTTCCCATTCGGCTGCTCGACATGCGTGTACAGGCCGTAATCCTCATATGTGCCGACACTCCTGTTCACAGTCAAATCCTTCACATACAAATGAACGAACTGGGTCCGTAAACTTGTCAAATCCGGGATTGTTTCCATCAAATCAAAAGAAAGCTTATTCCGCACACGGGAAAAATCATTTGAATGCTTATTCAAATTCAAAACCCGCTGATCGTTCCACAATCCCGTTTCATCGAACAGCTTGATTTTGTATGATTTTTGCGCATCGTACCGCGCAGAATTACCGCGAAGGCTAATTTTGGCGTTCGGTAAATCGGCCCCGTAGCCGAACATGCCGGACTGGGGGCCTTTACCGTCATCAAAACCTTCCGCAATTGTAATGCGCAGGTCAGCCGTACTATGCCGATCCGTCATTCGATTCAGTCCATACCAGTCGACCGAATCGGCATCCGGATGTTCGTCTGGCCAAATCGTTATATACAACGCTTTGACGGATTCATCGACATCCCGTTCGTATAGCCGTTTATCCTCTCGCAATTTGCCCGAGTCCATGACATTTCCACCGACAACGGCGTCCCCAGTCGCCTGAACCATTGATTTCTCCGGCTTCTGCTCTGAAGGGGAACAAGCCGATAATGCAACCCCGGCAGCGGCTAATAAAAGAACGGAAACCGAACTTCGCAACCTTTGCTTGCTTTTCAACTTCCCAAGCGTATCAAGCGGTTCCCGGCAAAACGTATAATAGTTAATATGTCGAAGCACATATAACAGACGCAGCAACGTGATTCCCATTACCAAAATCGCCGCAATGAAGAGGCCGGCCCCGTCAATTCCCAGCTTCAACGCTCCATATGTCAGACCCGCATTAAGGATGAAAAACGAGGAGCCGCAAATGAGCACACCTTTTTTATCATCAAAATACATTAATGCATGGAGCATGACGAAGAAGAAGATGAAGAAAAAGAAGCCGAGGACAAGGATGACGAACAGATCGAGCTGCTCCATCGAAAACCCGATTTTCGGCAGCCATAAAAGACCGAGCGCAATCGATAGCAACGAGAAGAGCAGCTGCACTTCAATCAAGAAGCTAATGCCTGCAATCAAGGAGGTCTGCATCGATTCTTTTGCCCGCTTCAACCGTTCGAACGTTCCGCCTGTTACGACATTCGTGTAGAAGATCTTGTATTTTTCATAAAAGGAAGTTTCAACGAGGACAACGAATAGGATGAGTGAAGGAACGACGGATAAATAGGCATAAAACACCGGGAGATCATAAAAAGGCATCAACCGAAAACGTTCTGCCATTATCATCGCATCTGTTTGCAGCCAGTAAACGAAGTTTTGGACAAACACACCGGTATAGACGAATACCCCTGTAAAGAAAATCACCGGATACTTCTTGAAGTACGAAAGGAACGCAAAATACTCTTCTGCCTGCCCGCGGGGAAAGACTTGTTCCAGATGAATCATGAGCAGTGCGGCAACAATGCCGAGCCCGATGACGGATGAACCGGTCGCGATAACGACCCGTTCCGCGTCCGTGTAGGTGAACAGCAGCCATCCTATCGGGACAGTGACGGCGAAACCGATGACAAAGCTTCTGAAAACACGGGCATAATCTTTCAACGCTGACATATACACCGTTTGCAGCCAAATGACAACCAATATCATGAACAACAAATAGGCAATTACTTTAAAGACGCCGCTTTCCGAAACGCCGCTTAGAAATATAAAGGCAACAACCGCTGCAATCGGAAGCGTCAGCAAAAGTGCCCCATAGAAAGATGGAATGATTTTCTCATACTGTCCCTCATACACTTTATCCGCGACGAACCTCGTCAACACCATTGCAATCCCGCTCGTCAAGACGATCGAAAAGATGAAGCCGTACGTCATCGTCGCAATGAATAATTCGGATTCCAAGCGTACGCCGCCGGACAATTCCATCATTTTTCTCAACACGAGCACCAGCGCAATGCAAAGAAGCATCGGCCCCACTGTCATAGCGGATGAATACCCGAATGCCTTGATTGTCCGGACGATGCCCTCTTCCTTGAATAATTTCCGAAGTTCAAAACCGATTCCTGCCAATAAAATCACCTACCTAAAGATTGATACAACGTCCTGTACCGTTCGATGAACACACTTTTCCTATAAAATCGGCGGACACGTTCATAGCCGTTCCTCCCCATCGTCTCCCGCATCTTCGGATTGCGACAAAGTTTGACGAGCGCTTCGGCAATCTTTTCGTAATGAAGGACTGGACAAATGATACCGGCAGGCTTATCGTCACCCGACTTCCCTAACAGAAGCTCCTTGCAGCTGCCGACATTCGTTGCGACGACAGGCTTCCCGTTTGCCATCGCCTCCAATATGGCCAATGGCTGCCCTTCGCTTATACTCGTCAAAACGATCATATCCATGTTGCCGACATACTCCTTCACGTTGACTTGCCCCGTGAAGATGATATTTTTGACACCAAGAGATGAGACGAGCTGCAGACATTCCTCATAATACATTTCTTCCTCATCCGCCGAACCCATAATATGGAGTTCAGCATTCGGAATTTCCTTTTCGACAAGCGCGAAACTATGGATCATCGTCTTAATATCTTTGATTGCAACGACCCGGACAATTGCGCCGATACGGATGACTCCATCGTCAGGGACAGCCGGAAGTGCTGCATACTGTCCGACTTCCACCCCATTCGGAATGATGCTGATTTTCTCCTCCGCACATCCCATCTCCACTTCGATTTCCATATTGCGGTGGAACAGCGTGATCACCTCGTCCGCCGCATCATAAATGGCGCTCGACAAATTATAGAAATAGCGAATCCATAAGTCCTTGAACTCCCCTTTTACCCAATCCGCCTTAATGATCTCCTCTTCCCTTTCCCGGGAATAAATTCCGTGTTCCGTCAGCAAAAGCGGTTTGCCGTGCAAGTGTTTCGCAAGCACACCGGCAATTCCCGCATAGCCGGTCGAAACACTATGATAAAGATCCGCCTCCGGAATCGTCTCACGAACGATGATCAGAAGAGGCTGGATCATTGAGTTGACAGTCCAAAACAAATCATTGAATGGAAGTGGATGACCCGTTTCTTCCGCCAATCCTTCCACAATATCCAAATAATCTTTACTCGAAAGGAAATCGATCGTATTTTCGAACATGCCGCTTCGCAATAAATCAAACACGCGCCCCCAATCCGTCGATGCCGTCCCGCCGATCAAGGAAGCGATATTAGCGAAGTCTCCATCCGAAACGTTAAACCGTTTTCCCCACTTCCCTTTTTCGATCTTGTAGGAATCCAAGCAGACTTCCTTCACCTCGACAAGATTTGGAGGAAACTCATATACGTACTGACCTTGCCGTTTCGAATCGGCATTGATGACGTAAATGATGAATTCATGCTCGTGCATCTCTGTCATCAATGTTTGGACCCACGTCGAAACGCCGCCTGTTACGTAAGGATAAGACCCTTCCGCAATCAAACAGATTTTCATCCAACTACCCTCCAAATTCCAGTTTGAACTCGGTGTCATAAACGTTGACAAGGAACACTCCCTCATCGATGCGTTTCACCGTACAATTCGTCAAGCGGCCGATTTTACGTTCAGTCCGTAAAATGAAATACATATTTGCGTCTTGACCCGACAGCTCCCCTTCAATTCCGGTTTCCGTCACTGACCATTTCGCATCGGTTTTCATGACACGCGCCATATCAAGCGCTGCTTCCGTAGCGGTCATCGCACGCACCCATGGATACGTTTTTTCAACTCTCGCCATGTTTTCCTTGAATCCTTTGTAAATCTGCTCCCATGTCATGTTGTAGCTCCGATCCTCACTGATGGCGTCATCCGGATGAAGGAAGTTCGAATAAATGCCTACGGATGTCATCACATTCGCTTCCGCCCACCTGTCAAACGGCCTTTCGGTATAGCCGGAAGTGACACGCGGCATTTCAATGACCCCATCCGGTGCGATTTCGTATTCCTGCACATAGGCTGCATTCGTCTCATCCTCGATAAAAAGCGCGGCAATTACTTTTAACTCGGGCCATGCCTTTTTCAACGCCTCCCGTCCTTCAGCCGAGAGGACATTGGAAGGCGGCACATAGGATGTGACCGTGTAATTCGGAAACGAACCTTTCGTGAACTCCAATACTTCCTCGATGGAAGCCACCATGTTTTGCCCGTTCTCCCACGTTTTGTAGTCGAACTGGGCGGCAATTCTGGCATCTCGGTTGAGCGGCTGGTGATTGTATCCGTGGATCCCCAACTCCCCTCCGCTCTTGATGATTTCGCGGCCATACGAGATGAGATTCAACCGGGATGCATCCACCGGATACGCAAATGGCGGATTGACGTCATCCCCATACGTCTCGATGAGCACTCCCGTGTACCGCAAATTGTGCCGTTTCGCGACTTCCAGCATATTCGGCCACCAAATCTCCCGATAAAATGTCGGCAAGTCTTTTTCATATTGCTCGTAAATGGCCGCATTCCTTCCTTTGGCAATCGGCGCAGGAAAATCATCGATGAAAAAGACTTTCGAGTTGTAAACCGGGTACATGGAATCCGGCTGCAACATGCTGATTGCCCCCGTAAGGAAGCCGCGATTCAATTTTTCCTCAAACATCGTTCCGTTATGGACGATAATCGCCCCTTTACCAAGTTCCGTCCTCCACAGGATTGGAATTCCTTCGGGCGTTTTCGCCAGGAGCTTCGCATGATCATCGAGCGAGATAAGCAAAGAAGAGTTGTAGATGAAATGATCTCTGATTTCCCAGCCATCTTCCCCGATCAATACATTGGAGACGAGATCGAGTCCATACGAACCCACTTGGTAGCCGTATGAGGAGATGCCCAACTTCCGGTACAGGACAAGAAACTCAGCATCCGGCTCCAACGCTGTCATCATTAACACATAGCCTCCATCGGCGACGTACTCCTCCAATTCCCTCTCACTTCCCGCCATGCCAAGGTGGTCGATCGCGAGAAGAACGACGTCGCAAGCTGCATAATCAATTGTTTGCACGTCCAGATTGATGCTCGTCGTATCAAGCTTCATATGGGTCAACGTCTTCTCGGCATTTTGTTTCAGCTTCACGCTCGTTTCGTCGGATGGCGTATATGCGATGCAATAAAGGGAGCTCCTTCCTTCTGCCGATAGTTCTCCCTTTTCATCCACAACCGTACGAAGTTCATCCATTTGATGAAGCAGGTCGTCATTCTGTTGAAAAGTCAACACGAATTGTGAACGGGCGATGAGGAAGAAGACGCCCGATGCAAGCACCATAAAAAGTACGATGTAAACACTTTTAGCAAAGTTCACCTTCATTACCAGACTTCCCTTCCGACCAATATCTGACAATCTTGATTCCACGATTCGTTAAGATGACTGGGGAGTCCTTGACCGCTTGAATCATCTGTTGCAATGCGGTAGGTGAGTTGATGGTGTAATAAAGCCGGATTAAATATAAATAAGGTTCTTCCCGCTCCGGGTACCGGTTCAAGTAGGCTAGACCCGTCTGTTCAGCTTCCGTATAGTCGGCACATTCGATTTCAGCTAGCATTTTTTCTTCGTACTCGTTTCCGACATCTCCGTCATGCCCGGCAATGATTTTCCGGAGCACATCGATGTATTCGCTTCGATAAATGCGGAGTGTATTTTCATCCATGAATCCGCTGTTCATATATAGCTTGAGCGCATCGCGATATTCGCACGCCACCCTTACATCATCGGGGTGACGTACGAATTCATCGGATAGCCGCCGGATTGTCAGCGACTGTTTCCTTTTAACTTCCATGATTGCACTTACTGCATAATGGGAAGTTTCCGTATCTTCATTTTCGACCGCGGTTTTGATGACACCGATGAAACGGGCGGCATCATCCTTCAACACGTCAATCATGATTTGCCTTCTCGTGGCGTGATCATTGACGAGCAGCGCCTCTTCAATGGCGACGACATCGGTCTCTTTCCTCTTATTCACCTTTTCATGGATATCCTCCCCTTTGATGAGGATATCTTCATCCAACCGGGCCATATAGCGCCCGAACTCGCCATCGTCATTCCGGATTGCCCGTTTCGGCCAAACGGATGCGAACGACCAGCCAATGACAGGAACGAGGCAGACGACGGCGACCCCTAGCAGCCATTCCTTCCGGGAACCGCGGTGCAGAAGGGCAAGAAGCAAAGCGGAAATGATTGCATAGGCGACATAGATGTAAAGCATATCAACCCCCTCCTCCTGCCCTCGCTTCTTCGAATTTCATGGCGCGGGACAAGGCGGTTCCCGCCATATCCGCGACAATCGTCAACACGTTTTCCATATAGAGCGTCATTTGGTCGAAGCCGAGCCCTTTCACACAAACGACGGCAACTATTTTTCCGTTATGCCGGATAGGGGCCGCCATCATCGGCGCGGAGGCATCCAGCCCTTTATTCACAAATAAAGATCCTTTCTCAAGGATGTGCCGGAGGAAAGCATGATCGGCAACTTTCATGGGGATTGCAGATCGCCCGACCCGTTGACCCGAACGTGCAAGTTGACGAGCGTGCTGGCGATTCCCGCTCAACATGAGGAAGGATACTTCTTTTGCATGCATCACTTTCTGCACGACTTGCACAGTTTGCATATGCACCGTTTCCGGGTCGAACCCGTCGAGCTCCTTTAAAAGCGTATGCACCTTGCCAAAGCTGTCTTCATCTGTAAGAATTCTGCGCCGCAGCGCGTTTTTCACTTCCAGCACGTCCTCATGCACTTCATTCAACAAGGCATATTTCACTTCCAAACGTTGAACCTGTTCCTTCTGCGCCAAAATCATATTATTTTTCCGCTGAACTGCATAACCGGTGACGAGTGCAGTGAATAAGTAAATGATCGACTGGAATAAAAACGCAGTATCATATAAGAGCGAGATGAATTCCCTGCCATCCGCTAACCTGTCATAGAGCATGAGCAAAATCGACAACCCGGCAGCCAAAACTGCTTGCCGTTTGCCGTACAGAATGCCGAGCACAACGATGTAAATGACGATGGCCACTCCGACCGACTGCTGCATCCCCAGATTTCCATTAACAAAGAAAAACGCGATGACAAAGAAAGCGAGCAAGTTTTCGATATATGGTTTGGCAGTCTTGAAAGCCACGGAAGATAGGAAATTTCCTTTTTGACGCGCCTCTTTCTTTTCTTCCTTTTCCTGCTGCGCTTGAAAGTACGTATACGTTCGCTTCAGCCCTTCCTCCAAGTCGTAGAGAGGGGCCCAGTCGAGATGGTTCCTCAATTTTTCATTGCTTAGAGAGGACCTTTGGATATCCTCATCCCGTTTCGGCAAGTACTCCACTCCGCCTGAACCGTGCAAGGAAATGAGGGTGTTGGCAAGCGCGTTCACAGTTGTTTCGGTGTTGGTCGACAAGTTATAAACACCCGTCAAATCCGAATGGGATGCCCGGAAAAGCGCATCCGCCACATCTTCGACGTAAATGAAATCGCGCGTCTGCTCACCGTCGCCGAAAATATTCAATGGCTGATCCACAAGCAAATTCGAATGGAATTTAGCCACCACACCCGCTTCCCCGTCACTTCCCTGCCTCGGGCCATACACATTCGAAAACCGGAAACAGACCGTATCCAACCCGTATAACTGTCTCCACTTTGCGCAATACAACTCGCCAGTCCACTTGCTCATCCCATACGGTGAAATTGGATTGGCCGCCTCCCCTTCCTTCAGCGGAAGCCGCGCGCGCGTCCCATACACCGCCGCAGTGGAAGCAAACAAAAACTTACTCACCTTGTACTTCTCCGAAAGCGTCAGCATATTCACAAGACCAAGCACATTCGCCTCCGCATCCGCCTTCGGATCCTTCACGGACGCTGGCACACTCGCCTGCGCCGCCAAATGGACGACAACATCAAACGGAAATGACCGGAACACCTCCTCACAAGCTGTATCTACGACAGAAAGATCATAGCTTTTATGCTTGCAAGCCACCCGATCCCGTCGACCCGTCGAAAAATCATCAATAATGTAAACCTCATACCCCTCTTTGTAAAACCGATCCGCCACATGCGACCCAATAAACCCATACCCGCCTGTAATCAGGACTTTCATCCATTCACCTTCTTCAATCGAAAAATAGCAAGCAAGTCTAACCTCCAACCCACGACAAAGGACCAACAAACCTCCCACAATATATGAAGCCCTAAACTAAAATAGGACTACACTAGATATATGTTCTTTTTTTTGTGGTGCCTGTGCATGGTGCATTTATGACAATTCGGTTTTGGGTATAAAAATGTAAAAGGAAGCCAACCAAACGTTGATTTGGCTGACTTCCTGTTTATTTGTATGCAATTGTAGTGAATAAGCAAAATAGTACGCTGCACAGGCTCCGATTCATATGTGGACCGCTTCGCTATTGCTATTATTCTCTTCGAACGAATTAGCTTTGGGTGAATACACTATATAGAACAGAATGAGTGAGGTGGGGATTTTGCAACAGGGAATGATAACACCTGAGGAAAGGTTAACCGGACCTGTATTGATCTTGATAGGTGCGTTAGTAAGCTTAACAGGTTTGTTTATTAACTTTCATATTGCTTTAACTGAGTACAGAACGCGAACGAGCACTACATTGGAACGTCCACTTTATTAGGTTATAATCCAAAAAGAAGCTAGTCAAAAGTTCTAATGACTAGCTTCCTTGTTTACGAATATACAATTATAGTGAAAAAGCAAAATTGTGCGCTGGACAGGCACCGCTTAAATCCCTACCGGCACAATGTACATCCCGGCTTCTGCATCACGTTTCACAACTACGTTAACACCGTAGATGTCGTGGATCAGGTCGGCAGTGATGATGTCTTCCGGCTTGCCTTTGGCGGCGATTTGACCGTCCTTCATGACGATAATGACATCGCTGTATTTGATGGCTTGGTTGATGTCGTGCAAGACCATGACGATGGACATGCCATGCTGTTTATTCAAACTGCGGATAAGCTCGAGCAGTTCGTATTGGTAGAAAATATCCAAGTACGTTGTCGGTTCATCCAAAAACAGATACGGCGTTTGCTGTGTCAGCGCCATAGCGATCCAGACGCGTTGCATTTGGCCGCCGGATAGGCTGTCAATCGGCATATGCCGCTTATCGAGCAGGTTCGTGCTTGCGAGCGCCCATTCGATTGCCTCTTCATCCTTATCAGTCGAAGAAGTGAAGAAGTTCTTATGCGGAATCCGCCCGTACGCTGTCAGCTTTTCCACCGTCATATCGGAAGGCGCATTATTTTGCTGGTGAACAACAGCTAACCGTTGCGCCAGCTCCTTCGGTTTAAAATCACGCAACGACTTCCCATCCAACAGCACGTCCCCATTTTGCGGCTGATGGTGATTGGACAAAACGCCCAACAACGTCGATTTCCCGCATCCATTCGGCCCGATGATCGTCGTCACTTTTCCGATGTCGATTGAGCTGTCAATCCCATGCAGCGTGTCCCTCTTCTTGTCGTATGAAAATGTGACTTCATTAATGTCCATAAATGCGATCACTCTTTCTCAGCAAGAATATGAGGAATGGCCCGCCGATCACCGCCATAATGATGGATGCCGGGATTTCATTCGGCGCGATCAACGTCCTACCTAATGTATCCGCTAGTAAAATCAACAGCGCGCCCGCCAACGCGGAAAACGGGATCAGCACTTTATGGTCATTGCCGACAAGCGTCCGTCCGATATGCGGAACGAGCAACCCAACAAACGCAAACATGCCCGCAACCGTTGTCGCAATCGAAGCCAATAAAACCGCGATGATTGAAATGACGAATCGCGCCAAGTTCACATTGACGCCAAGACTTTTCGCAGTCCGGTCTTCAAGCGACAAATAATTGCACCATCTAAAAACGAAAAACGCCAGCACCAGCCCGATCGCCCCATAAAGCGCGAGCACTTCCACTTCGCTCCATTTTTTCATCGTCAGCGTCGACGTCGTCACTTGGCTCATTGCCTGCGTAATCCCGTTCCCGCTAAACCCAATCGCCTGCCCGAGTCCAGTGAACAGCGCGTTGACCGCGATCCCGATCAAAATCATCCGCAGCGGATCCAAGCCCGACTTCCACGATAATGAATACACTATGAAAAACGCCAGCGCACCGCCGATAAACGCAAACAGCGGCACGAAAAAGAACAATGTCGGGAACATCGCAATCACCAGCACTGACATGAAGCTCGCACCCGCGGAAACACCGATGATTCCGGGGTCCGCCAACGGGTTGCGCATGACTGCCTGCAGCAAAACGCCCGCCACAGACAACGCCGCCCCCGCGAACACTGCAATCAAAATCCGCGGCAGCCGCAAGTCTTTAATGATAGCGACATCGTCGTTCGCTCCCGTCAAAAGCCCATGAATCAATTCGAAAGGCGTCACCGAAATGCTGCCCGTCAATGTGGATTGGACGAAAACAAACGCCAACAACAAGGCAACAACTATGAAACTGAAGGTTTTCCGATTGATTCCCGACATGATTTTACCTGCCTTCATTTCGATTCATGCAATATCTTCATTAACTCATCGAGCGCATCCGCCGCGGCCAAATTGCCCGTCGTGCCGAACAGCGTCTCCTCCAAATCATAAACGCGCCCATTCTTCACCGCATCGAAATGTTTCCACACATCATTCGTACGGAATTCCTTATCAAACATCTCGATCACCTGCTCAGGCATGCCGTGCGCCGCCCGCAAAATGACATCCGGATCCGTCTGCTGCAAATATTCCGTATTGGAGGAAATAAACTCAACATCCTCGCCCGTAATGACATTCACGCCGCCAGCCCGCCTCACGAGATCCCCGATGTACGAATGCTCCGTTGCGACCAGGTAGCTTCCCGGAATCCCCATGAGAATGAGCACGGAAGGCTTCTCTTTCCCTTCAATCGCCTTCTCGATTGCAGCGGCCTTCTCCTCGAACTGCGCGACAATCGCTTCTGCCTGCTCCTTCCGGTCGTACTTCTCACCGATTTTCAAGATTTCTTCGTGCATCGCGTCGATGCTTTCGAGGTTCACATACGTCATATCGATCCCGCGTTCCTCAAACATTTCTTGCAAGTCATATTTCAACGTTGTCACCGAATAGATTTCTGTCGGCTTCAACGACAGCAGCTTTTCCATGTCCGGGCTCATTGGGTTGCCGACTTTCTTCGCACCAGCGTACCGTTCCGGCAAATCCTTATAACTCGACGGGACACCTACCAAATCGATATCAAGCACGTCCATGATTTCCGTCAGCGCGACAGTTGTTGCAACGATTCGATCGCCGTCCTGCTCGCCGATTTCATTCGCAGTATTCCCCGCACTAGCCGAACAGCCGGCAAGCGCGACACTTACCAACAAGCCGAAAAGGCTGATCGCTTTTTTCATTCCAGCACAACTCCCTTAGTTTCGAGCACGTTTCCTTGCAAACATGAATACGATTGCGGCGATAAGTACTGCAGTAAGCACCATGATGGTGATGAAGAAGGAATTCGAGGATTTCTCATCTTTGACCTCTTCAATCGCAATCTCTTCAACAGCTTCGGCTACCTCAGCTGCTTCATCATCTAATGCCGTCTCCGTGTCAGCTTCTTCAGCCTCCGCGTCTTCTGAAGCATCTTCAGTTTCCGTGCTCAGTTCAGTCGCGTCTTCAGTTTTTTCCCCGGATTGTTCAGCTTTATCTTTTTCGGTTTCATTTACAGTCAACTTCTCTTCTTTTTTCGTGACACTTTCCGTCGTTGTGGCCGTCTCGGTTTTATTCACAGTTGGCGTTTGAGCCGGTTTTTGTACAGTCTTTTGAGCCGGCTTCGCCTCAGTCTTCGGCGTTTCAGGTTTTGTCACCTTAGCCGGAGGAGGCGTCGCTACCGGTTTTTCCACCGCAGGCGCCGGGATGGACGACGTATTGAAATTGAAGCGGATATCGTATTTATTGTCATATTCAAACCCCGGGATGCCTGTCACGATGATGTGGATTTTGGCATTGACCATTTTCGTCAGGTCAGACACCGTAAACCGTACGACACGCTGATCCCCTGATTCGCTCACCACTTGTACATCCGAAAAACTGCCGCCGTTCTGCACCTTAAAATATTGCCACCACGAGCTATTTTTCAACGTGACTGTCACCGTCGCCTTATCGTTCACCAACTGCACTTTCGCCGGACTGACCATGTAATCCGCCGTCGTAGACCGCTCGTTGCCGATATCCTTCAGCACAGTGAACGGCACGGAATATTCCCCGTCCGCAAACGTAGCAGCGGCCGCGTTTAACGGCATGACTGGAATGAAAAGCACTGTGACCAATGCAACCGCCATAGCAATAATAAGATTTCTTTTCATTTCAAACTCCTTTATTCTACACACAACGCCGGCAGTCACAAAGTGTGTGACGCCGGCATCAGAGTGAATTATTTAATCGTTTCAAGCATGTAGTAAAGCATTTTCACTGCATGCGCACGCGTCGCGGTCGCTTTCGGTTCAAACACTTTTTGGCCGTTCACAACGTTGCCGTCGACGATGCCAAGGCCAGCTGCCAATTGAACAGCTTCCTTCGCGTAGTTGCTCACGCTGCCCGCATCCGCAAATTTAACAGACGTGTCAACGTTTTTCACGAGTGAAGCATTTTTATATTCGATTGAACGGACAATCATCGCAACCATTTCCTGGCGAGTGATTTGTGCGTTTGGGTTGAATTTCCCGGCATCACCAAGAATAATTCCGGCACGGTTCGCCGCTTCCACTTCGTACACGTAACTTGTACCTTTCGTCAAGTCAGTGAACGTCCCTTGGTATTCCTTCTTTTCAAGATTCAATGCGCGGGAAATAATGCGAGCAAATTCCGCTCTCGTCATGTTGTCGTTAGGCGCAAACGTATCTGCCGTTTTACCTTTTACGATCTGCTTCGCAGCAAGAGCTTCGATGTAAGGTTTTGCAAATGTGTTGTTAATATCTTTGAATGTAACTTTTACTTCTTCTGCTACGGGCTTAAGGCTGCCCTTATCGAATGCAAGGCGAATTGTGTAATTTGCATTATGGTTCATAGCCGGAACGGAAACCGCCACTTTCGCGTCAATAATCTTCGAGAGATCAGCTACTTCGAATGATACCGTACGGCGGTTCGCTTCTTCATCCACGCTTACAACAGTCGCATCGACGAATCCGCCATCTTGCTCAACTTGAAATTCAGTGATTTGCTCATTGTTTGTCAATGTTACTGTAGCAATCTGCTTGCCGTCTTTTACCGACAATGCCGCTGGAGCTTCAATGTAGCGTGTCATTGAAGATTCCTTATCTTCTTTCTCATGCAATACTTTGAAGCCTATCGTGTAATCGCCATCTTTAACGGATGCTGCTGGTGTTTCAGGAGTTTCTGGTGCTTCTTCTTTCTCAGCTGGAGCTTTACTTGCATCGAATTGGAAACGGATATCATGCGTTTGATCATATTCACCGAGTCCAGGAATTCCAGTCACGATAATATGCGCTTTTGCATTCAAAATTTGTTTGACGTCTTTTAATTCAAACTTCACAAGGCGAGTCTGCTCTTCTTTGTTTTCGCTCACAATTTCAACGTCAACAAATTTGTCGCCATTTTGGATTTTCAGCGACTGCCAATACTGGCTATCCAAAAGTGTCATGTAGACAATTGTCTTTCCGCCTTCCACTTTCACTTGTGCAGGCGTTTTCACATATCTCCCTGCTACAGAAACTTCGTCCTTATTTTCATGCAACACTTTTAACGGAAGCTCATAGGACGCCTCCTGTGCAGCAGCCACTTCAGCAGCCGCTGGAAATGCAGGCATTGCTGTAAAGATCAGCAAGATTGCTGAGAATAAAACCATCAAATTCTTCTTCATTCTAGTACTCTCCTTTTCTACTTTTTCGACCCAAACAATCGCATTGCAACAAAAATTGTCGCTACAATCACAATTGCAGTCGCAATCCAAAACCATATTGTACTACCTGTGCTAACTGAGTCGATCCACTCTTGGTTCGTCTCCTTCAAGGAATCGGCGTCCACAGCAACACGCACGGTATACGCATGGTCATATGGGATCTCCAACTCATCGATCACGACATGCATCTTCACCGGAAACGGCTCGTCCAACTTACCATCCACATCCAGCTCAACGACACGCGTATCCGCCTCTTCGTCCTCGGCAACGACCTTTGCATCCGCAAATCCATCGCCGCTATGTACTTCCAGTTCCTGGACCCATTTACTATGATTCAACGTCAACTGCAAAACCTGCTTATCGCCATCCACCTTCAGCAACGCCGGCTTCTCGAAATAATCATTCGCAATCGACACCGAATCGGAATCGCCCTGCAGCAGCTCATACTCCACTGCATATACACCGTCGGACAACGGCTCCGCCCCTACAGGCAAAGACGCGATCGCCCACAACAGCAAAATAGCACCAAGCAAAGGCGCCACCCGTCTCCTCATTCAAACCCCTCTCCTACTAGTGAGAACTGTTATCAATTATTACAATCCCATCATAGGCCAAGAGCCCCCCATTTGAAAGCTCCCCCGCCACTATTCACATATTGTTCACAGAATAAAGACCGATTTGTGTCCACCCCCCTCCTTGTTGGTGCCTTTTTGTTGGTGCCTGTGCATGGTGCATTTATGACAATTCATCGGAATTAATATAAATGCAAAAATAAGACGGTCAAATATTAATTTAACAGGGTTTCCTGTTTTACTTTATGCAATTGTAGTTAATAAACTGAATTGTTCGGGTGCCTGTGCAAGGCGCAATTATGATAATTCTCCTGAGGGCATAAAAATACACACACCAGTCTATTAAATGTTATTTTGGAGGGCTTTCCTTTCCTCAAATATACAATTGTAGTTAATAAACTGAATCGTGCACTGCACAGGCACCGGTTTGGAAGGCACCTGTGTTGAAGTTATAATCCCCACTGATTATGTCAAGACTAGTCGATATCATTCGGGTGGGAGTTTTGGGTATGAATAAGGCTGGGTCGATTAGTATATTGCACGTCATTTTTTTATCGATGACAGTCATCGGGTTAAAAAATCATGTGACCATTATTCCATCGCTATTGGACGATGCAGGTCGTGATGGGTGGATATCCGTTCTCATTGCCGCAGTGGCGATGATTCCGTGGCTATTCCTTCTCGTGTACATTCATCGCAGCTCAAAACAGGTTTCGCTCACGGATTGGCTGCAAACAAAGATCGGCAAAGCCCCGACCACCATATTCCGGTATATCACAGCCATTTTTCTCTTTGTGATGGCCATCTTTACAATGGGAGAGACCGTTCAGTGGATTAAAGCGACGTTTCTTCCCAACTCCCCTTTAGTTCTTATGATTTTGATTTACACGATTCTATGTATCTTCCTTGCCGCCACAAATCTGCAAACGATTGTCATGGTAAATGTCGTCGTCTTATTTTGGGTCGTCATCCTCGGTATTTTTGTCGCAATCACGAATATCCAAGTGAAGGATTATGCATTGCTGAGACCCTTCTTAGAACACGGATTCAAACCTGTCATCTCTTCAGCGGTGTATCCGGCTTCCGGCTTCGTCGAACTTCTGCTATTCCTGTTCATCCAGCAAAACGTGAAAGGCAAATTCCGCTGGTATCATTATGCGGTCATGCTCTTCATCCTGCACAATTTGACGATGGGGCCGCTCGTTGGAGCAATTACAGAATTCGGGCCTGACGAAGCCGCAAAGCAAAGGTATCCTGCTTATGAGGAATGGGGGCTCGTTACCATCGGACGATTCATCCAGCACCTTGACTTCCTCTCCATTTACCAATGGCTGACTGGCGCCTTCGTACGTGTGTCTTTCATTCTGTACGTCGTCACGGATTTGTTGCAAATCAAAGGCGACCGTATACAGATTTGGCGAATACTAGCTCCAGCATTCTTCTTCATGAGCTTGGCGCTTTTACTATTACATGACCATATTTTCCTTAAAATAAAAGGTGATTATCTATTAATCGCCACATTCTTCTTCATGCTAGGGCTTACGCTCTTTTTGACAATCACGGCGTCAATCAAAAAAGGAACAGCAAAAGAAGGGTAAACCTAACTAGAAAATGGTGAGTGCAATGGACATCGCATCGTTAAGACAAACATTCGAGAAGTCGGCAGATATTCATTTTCAAACTTACACATTCAATGGCTCTACAGTGGCCTTTATTACTTGTGAGGCAATGATCGACCAACAACTCTTACAAGAAGTCATCGTGCCCCGTGTCGGCCATTTCGTCAGCAACTTGGAAGAGAAGCCAATCGAAAGTACGATTGAATCGGAACTTCACATCCCCGATTTAAAAGCGGGGCATGACTTGGAAACCATCATTCCCCTCGTCTATACAGGGCATGTTTTATTATTTTTTCAGGATTCCGGAATTCTTTACACAAGCAATATCGCCAAAAAACCGAATCGCAGTCCAGAGGAAACTCGATTGGAAGTGCCTGTCAAAGGCCCTCGCGACAATTTCATCGAAGACGTGGCCGTCAATATCGCCTTAATGAGGAAAAGGCTGCCAACCAACTCATTATGCGTTGAAAAATTCGAGTTGGGGAGACGCTCAAAAACAACTGTCGCCCTTTTATATTTCGATGATATTGCGAATAAAGAGATTTTGCATGGCATTCGGAGGCAGCTTCAGAAAGTCGATATCGACATCGTAATCAGCCCTACACTTCTAATGGAACTTGTCAATAAAAGCTCCACCCTTTTCCCACGGATCGATTATACGGGACGCCCGGATAACGCCGTTCAGTCGCTTGTGAGGGGCCGATTCCTGATTTTTGTTGACGGAGCTGCATACGGCGTCGTTCTGCCCGTCAACCTGTTTTTGCTTGTAAAGACGGGGGAGGACAACGAAACACCTCCCCTCTATGGTTCCATGGAGCGTGTAATGCGCATATTCGGGATGTCAGTCGGTTTGGCGTTACCTGCATTTTGGCTTGCGTTGACAACCTATCATCAGAATCAGCTGCCGGTACAATTATTAGCGACAGTCGTACAGGCAAATACAGGGCTCCCGCTCCCTTCATCGATTGAAATGCTGCTTATGCTGCTCATGTTCGAACTGTTCCGGGAAGCCGGTTTGCGTCTGCCGACAGCGTTAGGCGGGACAATCGGCGTCGTCGGCGGCTTGATCATCGGGGATGCCGCCATTCGGGCAGGCATTACAAGTCCCGCGATGATCGTCGTAATAGCCATTTCAACAATTTCAACATTTACATTGGTCAACCAATCGCTCGTCAACGCGGTGAGTTTATTGCGGATTTGCTTCATCCTACTCACTGCACTATTAGGCTTGTTCGGCCTACTTATGTCCGTTTTCCTGACACTTGTGTTCTTATCAAACATACGGACTTTCGGCATTCCTTACATCAACGTTTCAACCGACTTAAGTTTTAAGACAATCATGAAGTCGTTTTTCCGGCTGCCCCAACCTTTTTATACAACACGGCCTAAAACGATGAAACCGACAGACCCAACACGTATGAAGAAGGTGGAGAAGGATGTATAAAAAAATGGCCGCCTTACTGCTGTTGCTAGCTACATTGACCTTATCCGGCTGTTGGGATAATAATGAACCCGAAAGAATGTTGTATGTCAATGGCATCGGCATCGACTATAAAGACGGTAAGTACGAGCTGTATGTCCAAATCATTAATTTTGCAAATACCGCTAAATCAGAGCAGCCGGCAAATCCCGACACACCACAAGCCGAAGTCGGACATGCCTCAGGAAAATCATTGGATGAAGCCATTTCCAATCTCTATAACACGATCGATCAAAAGGTTTTCTGGGGGCACTTATCCTACTTCGTCTTTTCGGAAGAAGCAATTAAAGAAGTGAAATTAAGTCCAGTCATCGACCTGTTTATCCGTTACCGAGAAACACGCTACCAAATATGGTTATACGCAACAAAAGATCCAGTGGAGGAAGTTCTATTAGTAAAACCCGTCATCAACAAAGCCATCACGTTGTCAAAGTTAGGGGATCCACACAACTCTTACGAACAGGAGTCATTCATTAAACCTGCTAATATCCGGGAATTGCTCATTCAATTGAATGAACCTAGCCACGAAGCCCTGATTCCGCTCATTACGATCAAAGACAATTGGAATTCAATAAATGAAACAATAAAAGCCCCCGATTTCGCAGGGGCAGGAATCGTTACCCCCCATGGCTTCAAAGGCTTCGTCGAAGGAGAGAAAGCAAGAGGGATCAGATGGATGTCGAACGATACAATGAGAACGGGAATTACCGTTCAAACGGAAAGCGGAAGCTACATCTCCCTCATTATGGAAAAGATAAAGGTGAAAATCAAACCTGTGATTGTAAATGGAACAGCGAAATTCGACATTTCTGTATCTGCCAATGGGCTTGTCAATACGATTACCGACGAAGTCACTCCGAAGGAAATCGAAAACCTCGTGAAAAAGGAAATGGAAAAACAAATTCGCACAACCTTCAAGGAGGCCTTAAACATAGACTCCGACATCTATCGACTATCCGAGCAACTCTACCGTAAAAACGTAAACGAATGGAAACGGCTCCACAAAGACGGCAAAGTCGAACTTACCGAGGATTCAATCCAAAACATCACCATCACCATTAACAAGCTATCTTCCGACCGAAAATCATTTGAACGCACCATTCACTGATTTCCCTGCAAGGGAGATGAACTGACAATAGGTGGTTAGGGAGTGTAAAATGAAATAAAAATAGGTAAATGGGGAACGACGAATGATGAAAACACAACAGAAAGCGCCTATATGGAAGTTGTTTGCCCGCGGCGCAATGGTTATGCTTGGAGCAGTCATTGCGGCTTACGGGTTGGAATCCGTGTTGATTCCGAACAAGGTATCTGATGGAGGTGTGACAGGTCTAAGTATCGTCGGATCAGAACTATTCGGCTTTCCACTAGGTCTTCTCATTGCAAGCTTGAACATTCCTTTTATATTTTTAGGGTACAAACAGATCGGGAAAACGTTTGCCCTTTTCTCCGTTCTCGGGATTTCCACACTGGCGATCAGCACGAGCTTGATGCACCATGTACCGACGATCATTCACGGCGATACGCTATTGATCACAGTCGTTGGCGGAATTATCCTCGGTTTCGGAATGGGTCTGGCGTTACGAAACGGGGGCGCACTTGACGGAATCGATATGCTGGCTGTCTTGCTTTCCCGAAGAATGCCCTTCGGTACGAGTGACTTGATTCTCTTCCTGAACGTCTTCGTTTTCGCAATCGTCTCGACTGTTTTCGGACTCCAAGGCGCCTTCCTCTCCGCAATCGCTTATTATATCGCGACCAAAGTGATTAGCATTGTCGAAGAGGGGCTGAGCGGTTCCAAGATGTATAAAATCATTACGAATGAGCCAGAAGATATGGTAGAAACCATCCGCGACCGTCTTGGCCGGAGCGCGACGTACAGCATCGTTCAAGGTGCTTATTCCCACGAACAGTTCAAGGAAATCACATGCATCATCAACCGGCTGGAAGATAGCAAAATGAAGGAAATCATCCTCGAAATCGATCCGTCCGCATTCGTCACCGTCTACGAAGTCGCCGAAGTCCGCGGCGGCAACTTCAGCAAGCGCAATATCCATTAACGAATTGTGTGGGAATTGTGTGGGTGCCTGTGTAAGGTACATTTATGACAATTCATTGGGATTTATATAAATACAAATGGAAGCCGATCAATTGTTGACTTGATCGGCTTCCATGTTTTTATTTATGCAATTGTAGTAAATAAACTGAATTGTGTTGGTGCCTGTGCAAGGTACATTTATGATAATTCACCAATATGTATATAAATAAGAAGGAAAGCTAATCAAATAACGATTTAATTATCTTCCTATTTTTAAATATACAATTGTAGCGAATAAACTGAATTGTGTACTGCGCAGGCACCGCCTTAAGCAACGATTTAAAGCTTCGCCAGTTCATCCAGAAATGCTGGACGATTTTTGTATGTCTGCTCAAGCTCCCCCGCCACTTTCATTTGGACTTCCCGTCCGGCTAATTTCCCAAAGCGCTTCAGCAGTTGGCACACTTGAATATATTCTTTGCGGTTGAATGAATTTTCCGCGGCCACTTTCACTTTGTATTCGAACAGCCGGATCGCCTCTTCTTTATGCGACCCTACAAGATATTTCCAATAATGCTCGACCAATGAAGGATTCTCACGGACATATTCAAGGATGGAGTCAACGTCATTTTCGGCCTCAATGAGCTTAACAAACATCAATTTATTTTTCACTGCCAATTCTTGCTTCATTTCTTCATAAAAAGCTTTCTTCTCCGATACTAGATCCTTTAATTCCCAATAAAATTCAAATTCTCCTTCTATCAGTAATTCACGACCTATTTTCATTTGCTCTTCAATAGATTTCAAATGTCGATACGCCTTGTAGCGCCATTTCTTCCACCGCGCCACCAAGCCACGATAGTCCTTGTCCAATCTCTCCCCTTCAGACGCTAGTGCCAACACGTTTTCAAAGTTTCCGGCCTTCATTTCATATTGCATTAACCGTTTCCGAAATGTTGGATAGTTCAAATTCTCCTGTAAGAATTGCCTTGCTTCCTCCGTCGTGCCGTAGGATTCAATGATGTCATACATCAAGTTGTGGATCCGTTCATTTGCATACCGGCCATAATCATTTGCAGACGAATCCTCGATCATTGTTTCCAATTCATTCATCAATCTCTTACGCATCTGTTCATTTCCTGCAAACTCCATACAGATGGCAAGTACGTCAATTCGGAAGTCATCCCAGCCTTCAAATATATCGGATTTCGATAAATGAATGAGCTTATCCAGCAACTCGGTTTGTTCATTCCATTCTAATGTTTCATGCGCAATCGCAGACATCTTTTTGATCGTTACATCTATTAAATAACCGATATCGCCATTTGAATCATCCGCATATTGAAAGGCCTTCATCCCTTCACTCAAAAGCATCCGTGCAATTTCAAAGGAAATCAAAGGATCATTCAATCTCTCTGTTTTATGTAGGACACCAGTCAATTCTTCCGTAAAGTCGCCAACATTTTTATATGTAATAAACCCATCTCTGCCACTATATTTCTCGATAATCGCGTCCACCAACCTCTTGCAGCGATCAATTTCCCACTTCACATCATCGTAGACGGAGTAGTTGAAAAGCAACCCGTTATGTAATACCGGATCATTTTCTGCCAAATCGATCAGAATATCAACCAGCTTTTCTTTGGACAGATTTTCAAGGATCACTTTCAAATCCAATTCACTGGCTTCCTTGGGAAAATCTTCATCTTTCAGTCTGTCAATCAACTCATAATAAACGGCAACCTCATGCTTGCAAACCATTCCCATAATATACGGACAATCACAGTAAGACGAAAGGATATTGCCCTCTTCATCAAGCTCGACGGCAATCTCGTACATGTCCGCCCCCTTAACGACCGCTGTATATCTACGGTTTCCCACGCGCGCAAGCTCGGCAACAAAACCCGCTTCATAATATTCAAAACCGCGATCGACGATAGTGGAGCTTACCGCCTCTTCAAAATCATAAAGATTCATCGCCCTTCCCCCTCACCTTATTCCCACACCTACCTCTACTATACCTAATACGACACCCATCCAGAAAGTCCTTTTAAATTCGTGTTGGTGGCTGTGCAAGGAGCATTTATGACAATCACCAATATGTATATAAATAAGAAGGGAAGCTAATCAAATGATGATTTGATTAACTTCCCATTTTCAAATATACAATGGTAGCGAATAAACTGAATTGTATTTTGCACAAGCACCTATTTTTCACCGTTCGCACGCAATTCCATCTTTGTCGCGGTCCATCCCTTTGTGCACATTATAGATTTCAGCCGACACGAAAGGCTTGTACTTTGTTTTTCCGCCTACGTTTTTAACTTTAGCATTTTTGGCTACGCCGCCTGGATACGTTTTATTCAATTCGGTGCAGTTTTTGAACTTCGCAGGGGCGGCGTTGGCTGAGTGGATTGGCATTGAGGCAATTAGGAATGCAAGGGACATAGCAATAAGTCCTGTTAAAATCCTTTTCATTTTCATCTCTCCAATTACAATTATTTGCAAATAATTGTAACACGAAATTCTAATTAAGCTATACGAATTTTCATTAATCAACTATTAATCTCAATAGCTTTCTACCATTATACCCACCATAAAACAAACAAGTGTTATCATCCACCCATTGCCTCCCCTCTCCCTAATAAGGGATAATAAATAGATTACACAACAAGAGAGGTTTACAGATGAAAGGAAGTTCACACGCAGCAATCGGAGCCGCCGTCGGAGCAATTGCAGGGTATCAGGTGCAGCCTGACCTATATACCATCGCAATCTCCTCCTTGGTCGGCGGAGTGTCAGCACTCGTCCCCGACCTAGACACAAATGGAGTGGCGAGCAACCGGATCACCATTTCAAAAAAGATCACTCAGTGGCTAATGCAGTTCGTCGGAATCGGCATTTTAGTCGCGATTATCTATCAGTATTTCACTGCAGGCTTTAGTCCCTCCATCCTTTTATATGCAGGAATCGGCTTGCTCTTTTTCATCGTATCGCAATTTATTACACAAAGAAGAATGTTGACGCTAACGGGCGTCATGGTGATGTGGCTAGGAATTGTGATGCATCAATCAATCGGTATCTTGCTAGCTGGAAGCTATATTGTCATCGCCTCATTCCTTCCGCACCGATCCTACACCCACTCGTTTCTCGGCCTAGCATTTTATGCGTTCATTTTGAATCATTTACAGCAGGAGTGGGCGTTCGAAGGGCTGCTCGCTGCAGGCATAGCCGGGTACGCAAGCCACTTGATTGCAGACATGAAACTCTTGCCCATGAACCGCCGAGGCGTGAAATGGTTTCTCCCATTCTGGAATAAAGAATGGTGAATTGTGTCCAAATTGCTCCGGTGCCTGTGCACGGCGCATTTATGACAATTCAACTGAAAGTATTAATATACAAAGGGAAGTCGACCAGAATCCGATCTGGAAGACTTCCCTTTTCAGTAATATACAATTGTAGTTAATAAACTGAATAGTGTGCCGCGCAGGCACCCACACAATTCTCAAACAATTCTCAATCAATCCTCTCCCCTTGCACGACGAGTCTATATTCGTTGGAATGCGCGGGGTAGCAGGTGATGAGAGATATAAGCGCCATACCTTCCTTTGGTTCAAGTACATCGACTTCGTGAGGCTTTACAATTTTAATGTCGAAGACTTTAAAGACCATCTCTCCTTCACCTGTTTGGAATGTGAACTCCGTGCCTACCTTCATTTCATGCAGCCGATTGAAATACTTGCCGAAAACATGGGCCTGGTGCCCGGCAATGGCATAGCTTCCGCCCATTTCGCCGGGCAGGTCCATATTTTCGATGGCCCCGAGGGATCGGTTAAGCGTCTCTGCATCCGCGCCGTGCATGACCGGCGCTTCCAGGTCAATTGCCGGGATTGATAAGATGCCTTCCATTCCATCAAGTTTGGTGGCATCGGTTTCCTTTTCAAGCAACTCGACCGTCTCCTCCATGACTTGCACGGAACGGAATGCATCCATCAATTCTTGCTGGTGCTCTTCACTTTCTGCCTTGCCGTTCATGAGCCAAACGAACAGCACAAGACCGGCAACGATGAGCAGCGTTCCAAGCCAGTTCAATATCCGCTTCATCTGTCAACCACCGCTTTCACGCTGCCGACATCTTCAACTTTCCCATTCGCCGCATTGCAAACCCCGTCACCATGAGAATCAGCGCAAGGAATGCCAACCGTTTTCCATCCCAAAATCCGCCTGTTTTTGGCAATGAAGAACGTGAATCCGCACCATTCATCGCAAGGCTATTCATGAAACTGGATTGGCCTTTACCAAGAAGTGCAGATGCATCGGCAATTCCACTTAAGTCACCTGTTCTGGAGCCGAAATCCGCATCAACATCACCTGACAAGCCATTCCCTGCGATAGATTCCTGCTCTGCTTCATCCATGGCATCATTCCCACCAGCATTATTATTCGTTGTCCCATCGTCTTCATTGCCGAAACTGTCTCCGGAATTCCCCTCGTTTGCAGGGGGCGTGGCTGTTCCTTGATCATGCCCACTCTCATTTGAACCCGCTTCATCAGCACTTCCTGGAACCTCCATACCGCTATCCTCCCCAGGAGCAGTTACGCTGCCATCCATCTGAATCGTGAACTGCCGCTCCCTTGTCAACACATCTCCAGAAATCGTATTATTCGTCGACGGCAATCCTACAGCCAATCTAGCACCGCTTTCAGTCACCCATTGGCCGTCCTCAGTCGCTGCCATCCTCTGAACAAGCACACCGACAGACGCATCTTCAAGCAAACCTTCATTTAGATCTGTTTGAATCAAGCCGGCGGAAAGGGATTCCCCCTCCTCATCGGCTTCCAAATGCCTATCCAACACACCGACATGCGTTTCGCCAAGCAACGGCACGTCTTCCCCATTCACTTCGGCAAGACCGCCGTCGAATGAGCCGTCCGTTCTATCACGCGAAGCCACGTCCACAATCAAATCATCCGTCACCGGGGTTTCCAATACGACGGAAGCAAGTGAAGATTTCGCTCCAGTTTCAGATTCTTCACTCTTCAAAACAGAAACGCCCAGATTATCCACAACCGCCTCATCGCCATCGATGGAAATATCAACAACAGTGGACAGTTCAAGCTCTGCCGACTCATCTGCCGCATATTCCGCCGACAACACATCGACGGAGGCATCATCCAGCAGACCTGCATTGAGATCGGCTTGAATCAAACCTGATGAAAAGGACTGTCCCTCCTCATCAGCAGTCACGTGTTCATCCAACACCCCGACATGCGTCCCGCCGAGCACCGACAGGTCTTCCACATTCGCTTCAACCACTCCGCCTACAAATGTGTTCGCAGTCTTTTCGCCCGATAAAACGTCGACCGATACATCGCCCGTCAATGTCAACTCCGTTTCGACCGTCGCCCCAGAAGCTTTAGAGTCGGCTTTCTCCAGCACCGTTACATCCAAATCATCCATATCGCCGTCTTTTAACTCTATAGTGGCCAATGCATTTGAAACCTCAGTTTCCGGCGTCCTTTCTCCGGAAACAACGTCAACCGTCGCATCATCCGTCAATGTCGATTCCACCTTGACTGTCGCCACAGATGCTTTGGAGTCGTTTTTCTCCAGCACCGTTACATCCAAATCATCCAAAACACCGTCACTTATCTCAACAGTGTCCAATGCGACAGGCTCCTCATCTGACTCCGATGGAATCGTCACGCTAACATCGCCGACAATCGGACCATCCAGCATTTCCACATCAAGCACCGATGACTTTCCGTCCTCTTGGCTAAACACACTCACGTCAACAATCGAATCGTCTTCGGACGCGGCGGCATTCGAAGGCGAAAAAACAAGCGCCACAGTTAGACCAACCGCTAGGACACCCATATTCATCAATTTAGTTTGCATTTCGTTTCCTCTCCTTTTTTACTTTTTTGCTTGTAAAAAAGGATTAGATTGTGGCGGTTGGCCGGGTGGTGCGTGAACCCATTGGATCCTCATATGCTCGTCGGAATGAACCCACGGCCTGCCTGATAGATTGTGCACCATTGTAAAACCATCAACGATTCCCGGTACAACATCAGCACTCCCGCCATGGGTTACCAAAGGAGAAATGACCGATGTTGTTCCCGTAGTGATGGCAACCGGAAACCTGTCCCATTGCGTATCGGATTGGATAGGAATCAATGGTGGACCCTGTTCAGCCGGTGCTTTCATTTTTGCATCTTCAGATACTTGATTCACGGGATGAACGGCAGTTTGTTGAGACACTTCATTTGAAATGAAAATCGTTTCTTCATCCACCATCGGATCAGTGGGTTCAGGAATTTCAGGAGACTCAATCATAGAAGTCGACTCATCATTTTCTACGCCTTGTCGGGTCTCATTGACTGGAGGCTCAATCACTTCGTCAGGTTGAACATCGATATCCGGCGCATCCGTTCGCGGAAGTCTTGGAGTCTCGGCGATCTTTTCGATTGCATCAACCGTCTCTTCAACTCCGACACTTTCAACGGATTCACTCACCTTCTCAGTTGTCTTATTGACGACCTGACTCACTTCATCCAATACTGGCGCAGCAACAGGAATCTCAGGCAACTTCTCCACGATCCCCGTCACCGCCGAAGATGAAGCTTGTACCGTCTCCGCCGTTGTTTTCTCAACAACCGTCACGACATTCTCCAACGTTCCCTCGACAAATTCAACCGTTTCCGAGCCGATGACATTACCAACCGATTCCGTCGTCTCTGTCACCGTCGATTCAACCTTCTTCAACACGCCAGACATAGGACCGTTTCCATCCCCGCCATCCTCGGCATAAGCGACAGCAGCTGGAGCAACAAACAAGCAAAACAAGAGGCTCGCGCAGATAAATACCCATCTCACATAAGTCACCTCCTTTGAAACCATCCATTTATTTCAAAACACCCCATCTCCTTTACACGTACCCAAATGTCAAAAAGGTAAACATTCCCAACCAAATTGTGTCAGTGCCTGTGCGAGGTGAATTTATGACTATTCGCCTTCAAGTATAAAAACACATAGGGAAGTCAACCAAAACCTGATCTGGCGACTTCCCTTTTCCGCATTATACAATTGTAGTTAATAAACTGAATTGTTCCGGTGACTGTGCAAGAAACATTTATGACAATTCAACAGTACGTATACACATGCAAAGAAAAGCCGATCAAATGACTAACTGATCGGCTTTTCATTTCTGCATAATACAATTGTAGTTAATAAACTGAATAGTGTCTTGCACAGGCACCGTTTGAAGGCACCGTTTGGAAAGTTTATTCCGCTTGATAATCCGCTAGGAATTGTTTCACTTTGGCCGGATCGGCCACTAATTCGTTGCCTGTGTCGACTAATGGGCTTACTGTGGAATAGGCTTTTTTCTTATTCCCTTGGTAATAATTCAAGAACTCGTCTTGGTTGATGGAGTAGAGAACGGCTTTCCGTAAGTTTTCGCTTTTCGCAACGTCACGGTCGGATGCGTTGAAGAGCAAGTAAGTGACCGCGTTGCTATCGTTCTTTTGCAAGACGAGTTTATCGTCATTCTCCACTAACTCATATTTCGTTTCCGGTACGCCGTTGAAGAGATGGATTTCCCCGTTGCGCAATGCGGATAACGCGCTGTCCGCATCTTCAATGAAACGAACGGTAACGCTGCTAATTTTCGGTTCGAATTCGCTGCCGGCACGGTAGGCCGGATTTTTCACGAAGTCTGCTTGGTAATCGTTTTTCTTTAAAAGAATATATGGACCGCTCGCATACAGATGGTTGTCATAGCTCGCGCCTTCCGTCACTGTGCGCTGATCACCGTACGGAATATCCTTATTCACATCAAACGCCGCCACATCGTACGTATTAATGCTCTCCACTTGCTTTTTCGACACAATCCCGGCAGATTGGTGCGCCAAATAGTTCAGCACTTGCGGGAACGGCTCGTTCGTCGTCACTTTTACAACTTGGTATTTCCCTGCACTGCTGTCCGCTGCAGTTTTATCTCCAACAAGCTCCGTAATATCGGATTCAAGCCCTTCCCCAAGAGCCTCAAGAACCGACCCTTCGCCGCTAGACAGCTTTGCGTCTTCAAGCTCCGCAAGATCCGTCACAACTTCGATATTCTTCATGCTCTCATGCAAGCTGTACGTCCGGTGATCCGGCACGGAATCCCTATCTTTCGCGCGGTTCAATGAAAATACGACATCATCCGCACCGACGCGCTCTCCTGTATCAACTGCTTTTCCATCCGCCACTTTCGCAAAATTGATGTCATCGCGGAGAATGAAGTAATAATCCTTATTCCCTTCGCCAATTGCGTAATTATAAGAAAGCGAACCTTCCGATACGACTTGATCGTCATCCGTCAAATTGACGAGGCGCACGTACATATTCGTATTCAACGTATTGATCGAGCCGTCATTCCCTTTGATCGGGTCAAGGGACGTCAACGAACCGATCGCCTGTTGGGTAATTAATGCGTCCGCATCGCGCTTTGATGCATCCTTGAAATCAATTGTCTCCCATGCGATCGCTCTCGATTTTGCAAGGCGGACCGTATCCGGGTTCAACACATCCTTATTGACCCCTTGCGCTTTGAATGAAATATAAAGCGGCGCAATATACGCTTTCTCTCCGACAATCTGCTGTTCAAGCTGCTTATACGTCTCCTTGAATTCATCAGGCGTCTCCGTGCTCGCTTTCTCAATCAATTCATCCACCACAGAATCATTAATATTGCTATTATCACCGTCCGATTTGAATAAAGAACGGACCGCGTAATCCGGATTCCCCGTCACAGTCGTCCAGCTCGATAGCGCAATATCGTAATTCCCAGCATCGCGCTGCGCCTTGAAGCTGCCATAATCAGGCTGGATATTCAATTTCACGTCAAACCCATTTTTAATGAGCTGATCCCGGACAATATTCATATCTTCCTCGCCAGCGCTCGTTCCAAGCAACTCAATCGTCACTTTATCTGAACCACCGCCGCCTTTTGTCTCTCCGCCATCCTTTTCACCGGAAACATCCGACTTCGTTTTCACACAGCCTGCCAACACGACAACAAGTGCAAGTAATACGGCCAATAATCTTTTTCCCATAATCAAATCTCCTTTTCCTTCTATCTATGTTCATTCCACCAAAACGAAAACCAGAACTACTTTCAATCAAGCCGCGGGTCAAGCGCATCTCTCAACCCATCCCCTAAAAAGTTAAAGGAAAGGACGAGCAAGATGATGGCAAGCCCCGGGAAAACCGCCAAATACGAATGGGATTCCAAATACGTGCTTCCGACCCGCAAAATATTCCCCCACTCCGGAATATGCGGCTCCACGCCAAGCCCTAAATAGCTCAAACTGCTCGTCGCAATGACGGCCCCGCCAATCGTCAACGTCGACTTGACGATCATCGGTGCCATTGAATTCGGCACAACTTGCCTGAAGATGATCGATAAATCAGAAGTGCCAAGCGCGCGAGCCGAATCGACGAAATCATAATTCGACACCATCAACACATTCGCCCGCATCGTCCGGGCATATGTCGGAATCGACCCGACGCTGAGCGCGATGATCAAGTTCACCGTGTTGGCACCAAAAGCCGCGATAATCGCAATCGCAAGCAAAATCCCCGGAATCGCGTACAGCACATCGAGCAATCGCATGATCACATTATCCGTCCGGGTGCTGTAATAACCGGCAATCCCACCAAGGAATCCACCGATAACCGCTGGAATTACCGTCGATGCAAATCCGACGATCAACGAAATCCGTGCGCCGAAAACAATTCGCGAAAATACATCTCGCCCGAAATTATCCGTACCGAACGGATAGGCCAAGCTTGGCTGTTGCAAAATGTTCCCATAATCATTTTCGACTGCTAGATCATAATCGAACGTGAACCGGCTCACAACTGAAATCGTCAGCATGAGGATAATGAAAAACATGCCCAAAACCGCTGTCGAATTTCGCGTAATCTTCTCCCACATCACATTCCATTTCAAAATCCGCGAACGATCATTGCTCATTGATTTCAACAACAAGCTCCATCCTAAAACGAGCGCGAAAAGATTGCCCGTCACTGCAGTGAGAAGGACGATGCCCCCAACAATCGCCATCGATTTCGGAGCTTCCAAATCCCCCACCGACCTTGCCACGATAATCAAAACCGCAATATCGAAAACGGCAATAGCAAGCAACACGACCATCGCAAAAGGAAACGTATCCGTTACATATGGTTTGAAAATATTCATTGCCGAAATCGCGATGACGAACAGTTGCGTCAAAAACATATACACGGCAAATGTGTATTCCGGCGTCTTTCGTTTATTGATGATCGTGAACGCGAACGCAACTGCGAAGACGTTCCCCGTCAATAAACTAAGCAATTGCACATACCCAAGCCTTCGGGTCTTTTGTTGAATCGCGCCATGGTGCAGCAAATCCTCCTTCATCCTCCGCGTCATGAATACCTGCCAAAGACTTGTTGCCAAATAGGCCATGAACAAGGCAAACACAAACGTATTCATTTCCCCGGTTTTGAACGAGAAACTGTTCACCAAGAAGACCGCCGAGATGATCAATGAAATGATCCATGTGAAATTCGCTTGCGGGTATTCCTTTGATAAAACCAATGCATGCCGATTGTTAAGCTTATCTTCCATCTTTACACCTGCTTTATGATTGTTTCATCTTCGAACGGATACGCGGATCGAGAAATGCGTATAAAATATCGATCAGCAAGTTCACGAGCGAAATCGTAATCGCGATATAGACAACGCCCCCCATAATGGCGGGGATATCTGGAATAAATTGCTTATCCACGATATAACTTCCGATCCCTTTAATATTGAACACCTTCTCCGTCACAGCGGCCCCGCCAAGCATGCCGCCAAACAACAGACCGATGACGGTAATGACCGGAATCATCGCATTCCCGACCGCATGCTTCCAAAGCATCTGGCTTTTTGTCAGCCCTTTTGCACGCGCCGTAATAATGTAATCCTCATGAATGATTTCCAGTAATGACGACCGCATCATCCTTGCAATCGAAGCAGTGAGCGCCGTTCCTAGCACGACAACCGGCATGATCATCGACAAAGCATTTCCCGGGCTATAAGTAGCAGGCAGCCAATTGAGCTTGATCGAGAAATTCAAGATGAAGATAAGCCCTTGCCAGAAATTCGGAATCGACAAGCCGATCAGCGCGATGAACATGAACGTCGTATCCAAAAACGAATTCGGCCTTGTCGCAGACAAAATGCCGACCGGAATGGCGATGACGATTGCCATGAGGACGGAGAACATTGCAATCGTAAACGTAATCGGGAATTTATTTGCAATGCTCGACGCCACATCCTCACTTCCCGCAAACGATGAGCCGAGATCGAACGACGCAATCCCTTTCAATGCATTCCATAGTTGCTGCAAATACGGCAGGTCCAGACCATGGATTCGATTGAACGCGGCAATCTGCTCCGGTGTCGCCGACTCACCGAGGATGTTGGAAGCGGGGTCAAAAGGCGAAATATAAAGAATGGAAAAAACAAGTATCCCTACCCCGATGATTACGAACACGCTTTGTACGAGCCGTTCCATAATGTATTTCAAAAACGGATTGCTGATCAGCAAGAGCCAAACATACATGACGACGCCCGGCACTAGCGAGGCGACGAGGAATAGCGGCCGTTCAAGGAGAGACAGGAAGTATGCGGAATATGTCTCCTTTTTTGTACCGATTTGCGCAAGCCGTTCATCGGTCCTGAGTATAACCTCATCCTTGAGCCGTTCGTCCGCAAGCTTTTCAGCCTCTCTGCGAATCTCCTCACGGCTTCTCTTTTCTTGGAAGAATGCCGCTTTTCGCAGCAGTTGGCCCTCGTACTCTTTTATATATTCGTTGCGTCTGCCATCAGAAAGCTCCCGCTCTACTTCTGCTATTGTTGCTTCGTATGTATCGTCTTTCCTCTTCAATAAATAAAAGAGATAAACAAGTAAATGGAGAGGCAACCCTGTCAAATAGAGCAGGAACCGATACAATGCCCTTTTATGCGCCTCAAGGACCGTTCTCTTGAGCAAGGCAGAAACGCCAATTTTCATCCGTAGTCCCCTCCTCCCCTATATTGTATAATTCCTATCGGTATACTATACTATATTCAAACAAAAAGATGTTGTCAATTTAAGAATTTTCATTTTGATGACCGATAGGGGGATTTTGAATGTCGGATACAGTGTTGCGCGTGACGGATCTGCATGTTTCATTCGCCGGAAGGGAAGAGGATTTCGATGCTGTCCGCGGCGTAAGTTTTGAAGTGAAGAAAGGGGAAACGTTAGGTATTGTCGGGGAATCAGGCAGCGGAAAGAGCGTCACTGCGCGGTCCATCATGCGGCTGCTCCCTTCCCCTCCATCCTATATGAAGCAAGGAACAATCGAATTCCAAGGAGAAGACCTCTCTTTGAAGACGGAAAAAGAGATGGAAAGCATTCGCGGAAAAGAGATGGGCATGATTTTCCAAGACCCGATGACTTCTCTTAATCCGACTATACGGGTAGGAAAACAAATTGCGGAAAGCCTAGTGAAGCATAGGGGGTTATCGAAAGGAGATGCGAAGAATGAAGCGATCGAGCTGCTGAAGCTTGTCGGAATTAAAAACAGTGAAAAGCGCTTTACCCAGTATCCTCACGAATTTTCGGGCGGTATGCGCCAGCGGGTGATGATTGCCATCGCGCTCGCGTGCAGGCCGTCCCTCCTCATTGCAGATGAGCCGACGACAGCACTGGACGTGACAATTCAAGCGCAGATTTTGGATTTGATGAAGAACATGCAGCAGCGCTTCGGCACGTCCATCATCCTGATCACGCATGACTTCGGTGTCGTGGCGGGGATGTGCGACCGTGTCGCGGTCATGAAAGACGGGGAAATTGTCGAGGCGGGGACGACGATCGACATATTCGAAAACCCACAGCACCCGTATACGAAAAAACTATTAAACGCATTGCCCCGCCTTGATGAAAAGAAGAAACCGAAACTTCCTCCACATATAAAGGCAGGCGTGGACACGACGATTCCACTCGTGCAAGTGGATTCATTGCGGCAGCATTTCGACAGCGGAAAAGGTGAGGTTTTGAAAGCGGTCGATGATATTAGCTTCTATATCCGCCCCGGGGAAACGTTAGGACTTGTCGGCGAATCCGGATCGGGCAAATCGACGACGGGCCGCGCCATCCTACGGCTAAATGAACCGACATCAGGCGACGTCCTCTACCAAGGGATCGCTGTTAACCGGTTATCGAAAAATGAAATGAAAACAATGCGCCGCCATATGCAAATGATCTTCCAAGACCCATATTCATCTCTGAACCCGCGCTTCAAAGTGCTCGACATTATCGGGCAGGCGCTTGATATCCATAAGCTAAGTCAAACGAAGGCGCAACGGAAAAAGAGAGTGGAAGAACTGCTCGAAATGGTCGGCCTCAAACCGGAGCACGCCATGCGGTACCCCCACGAATTTTCAGGGGGCCAGCGCCAACGAATCGGCATCGCCCGCGCCTTGGCAGTAGAACCAGATTTCATCGTCTGCGACGAACCATTATCCGCACTCGATGTTTCAATCCAAACACAAATCGTCGAGCTATTAGAGGACTTGCAACACCGGCTAGGCCTCACTTACTTATTCATCGCCCACGACCTGTCGATGGTGAAACATATAAGCGACCGGGTCGCCGTCATGTACGCCGGCAAAATCGTCGAACTAGCGGAAAGCGAGGAACTGTACAGCAATCCACTGCACCCATACACAAAATCCTTGCTCTCCGCCATCCCGATTCCCGACCCACGCGTCGAAGCAAACAAACAGCGCCGCCTCCCTGAAGAAGGCGCAACAACAAGCGACCGATACAACCTCCACAACGCTCAATTAGTAGAAGTATCAAAGGGACATTGGGTCGCTATGTAAAAGGTGCCTGTGCATGGTTCAATTATGACAATTCATCATTCCGGGTAAAAATACGCGAGGAAGCCAATGACTTGTTGCTGTCATCGGCTTCCTCTTTTCTTATATACAATTGTAGTTAATAAACTGAATTGTCCCGGTGCCTGTGCAGGACGCATTTATGACTATTCAATATTATGTATACAAATTCAAACGCAAGCCAATGAAATGACTAAATGAACGGCTTTCCTTTTCCCGATTATGCAATTGTAGTGAATTAACTGAATAGTATACTGCACAGGCACCTGTTTGAATGCAGGATTGTATCGAAAGTGGGTACCACTTTATGGTAGACTGTAACTAAATAACTTTCAAACTCTTCCCAATATAAAAGAAATACGACAACTGAAAAACTCCCTGTTTTTTCACAGTATACCTACCTGATAATCCTTTGGTGCAACTACTATCAACGAGAAAAGGAGACTGCGCTTTGAAAAAAACGATGGTTGGCCTATTTTTGGCGGTTTGTTTGTTCTTGGCAAGCGTTTCTGTTCATGCCGCTGCCCCTACATATCCAGATGTCCCCCTCACCCATTCCGCAAGCAAGGAAATTGAATACCTTGTCGGCAATGGGATTCTGACAGAAGCACCATCATTCGGCGTAAACAATACGATTTCGCGCATTGAAGCGGCTGAAATGATTGTAAAGGCGTTAGGGCTGGAGACGGAAGGGTTACCCGATGTCGATTTCATTGATGTTAACCCGGAGGATGAATTTTATGCGATCATCCAGGCGGCAGCAACCGCGGGATTCATGATCGGAAATGCAAACCAGGAGTTCATGCCCAAAGCTCAGTTGACTCGGGCACAAGCCGCGTCCATCTTGGTTGCCGCATTCAAGTTAGAAGGTAATTCACAAAAACTATTCCACGATGTCCCTGCATCCTATTGGGCGAGTGATGCAATCGGTATTCTTGTAGAAAATGAAATTACTTTCGGGTATACGGATGGAACTTTCAAGCCGACCGCTTCATTGACAAAAGGGCATTTCAGCACTTTTTTAGCTAGAATCCTGAACCCGGAATTCAGACAGCGTCCTGCCTGCTATTCAAAGGAAAGCAAAAAATCTTACGCAATAAGTGTGCCCGTAACGAACGTATGGCATGTGCCCGGCAAGACGCGTCCTATAGATGAGATTTCAATCCAAGCAAAACCGGATATGAAGAAATGGTCCTCCCAATTGACAATCCCCCAAAAGCATTGGCTTATAGGAAAAACGGACACACAGGCGTTATATGGGGATCCAGTCGAGATTATAAGATCGAGTGGGAACTGGCATTATATCGCCATAAAAGATCAAGCGAAAACCGGACATAAGAACGGCTATGAAGGTTGGATTCCTAAATCGCACGTCGCCGCCTCCACTATCAATAACACGAACTGCCCCATTGCTGTTGTGGATGCAAAGATAGCCACGCTCTACAACATGGCGAAATGGGATGACAATCAGAAATGGATGGATGTTAGTTACACGACTATCTTGCCAGTCGTTGCAGATCATGGGCAGTTTCTAGAAGTATTAACAGTGGAAGGCGATACAAAATTCATGTTGAAGCGGGACGCCAAAGTACACGAGAATTACGCCGCTATTCCAAAACCGACTGCAAAAGACATTATCGCTAGCGCCAAACAGTATGTAGGACTTCCCTATGTATGGGCCGGAACTTCCGCCTATGGCTTTGACTGCTCAGGCCTCATCTATTCCGTCTATAAAAACCACGGAATCCTTATACCACGTGATTCCTTCGTTCAGGCGACTCACGGAAAAGCAGTTAGCCGCAGTCAGCTGCAACCCGGAGATCTTATGTTTTTTGCACACAATGGCGGAAAGGGAGCGGTGTATCACGTATCGATATACATTGGCGAAGGGAAGATGATCCATGCCCCGAACTCTTCCCGTAGTATCGAAATCATTTCAATTGACACGCCATTATATAAGAAGAATTATTCCGGTTCGCGCAGATACCTGCCTTCAAATTGATTGAGATTGTCTGTAGTTTTCTTTTTAATCTTTAACTCCACACCCACCCATGGATGGTGCAATTTAACAATTTTTATGAAAACTATATCCTTTATAATAGTATTCTCCGGAACAAAACATATTCAACTTGTTTTGCTTACTTTTTCCGAGATTACTAGTAAAGGAGAAACATCATGTCAACACCAAAAAGAATCATACTGTTGCTCGTTGTCATCTTACTATTGTCACTGAACACAGTGATTGTAAGCGCAAGTGCAAAAAACTTTTTACCTTTCGAAGACAATGAGGCAGGAAGAAACAGTAACGCTTATTTACCGACATTCAGTCCGTCCATGGATTTGAAGAAAAGTTTCATTGAAGAGATTTCGGTCTATGCAAAAGAGGCAAATGCGAAATGGGGCATTCCGGCCAGTGCGATCATCGGAATGGCTATAATCGAAAGTGGATATGGAACAACAAGAATTGCAACAAATGCAAATAATATATTTGGAATAAAAGTGTGGGCGAACAACCCGAGCGGAGGCTGGCAACTGAAAGGTCAACCTGACGAAAACAATGGAACGGTCCCTATTTTGGCTAATTACGGCAAAGATCGATTAATCTATGACGAGTCCAAAAGAGTCGATAATTGGTATCGTATGTTTGCTGACTACAAAGATGCAGTCGATTACTTAGCAGGAACATTTCTCCTCAATCAAAGATACGGTTTCGCAAAAACAAATTACGAAAACAATCTAAAAAAAGGATGGAGTTACGAGCAAGCGTCTAAACAATACATATATGAAATCGCAGTTGCTGGGTACAACCACTTGGGTGGCGACTATTACCGAAACATAGTCTGCAATGTGATGACAGAATGGGACTTGTATAAACTCGATGAGAAAACATTCAAAGACGTAAACGGACATTGGGCTCAAAAAGAAATTGAATTCTTAAAGGACAACGGTTGGATAAACGGATATAATGATGGAACCTTTAAACCGAATGCTACGTTAACCAGAGCGGAAACAGCCAAAATCATTAGCAATTTTCTAGGACTAACCGTAACGCCCCAACCGGTTTATTTTACTGACGTACCTAAAACATTTTGGGGACACCATGCAATCACATTAGTTGCGCAACACAAATTAATGAATGGGACAAGCCGTGAACGCTTCTCACCCAATACAAACTTAACGAGAGCACAAATGGCTCAAATATTTTACAATGCCGGTTTTTATACTCAACCAGTTAATACTGGTACAACTTCATTTAGAGATGTACAGGAAGCCCATTGGGCATATGCAGCAATTGAAACAATCAAGCTAGAAGGAATTATGACGGGATATGGAAATGGACGTTTTGGCCCCAGTGATTCGATAACAAGAGCACAAATGGCCGCTATTATTTACCGTTTAGACCAGAAGGGGTGGAACAGGAAATAAAGTCAAACCGCCTTTTCTGTGCAAGGACAAAACACATATAAATACGAAGGGAAGTCGATCAAAAAGTTGAATTGATCGACTTCCTATTTATATGGACAATTCACCTGCTCTACTGCTTCGGACCACGATATTTATCCGATTTCACATAATAATTTTCATGGTCAATTCGGTCCCACTCCGTTTTCTTGTACTTCATATATTTTATCGATTTGTTGATAGCGTCTATATCAAAGGGTTTATAATACTGTCCTTCCGCCCATGCATGCATCTCCAAATAATCGGGGTGTGTTGCATCGTGATATACACTCATAAAATGAGCATATCCGGGCGGTCCCCCAACATCTTCGGGAGGCGCTGTACCCTCCCCCATAAGAACGGTCGGGAAACCGAAATAGTAATCTTCTACAATCTCCTCAAGATCCACAGTAATACGCCAATCATCCCCGGAATCATAACGATACAAAAATTGGCCCTCCGCCTCCAAATACTTATCGAATTTTAGATGGGAAGGACGTTTAAGCGTCAATCCATTAAACTGTTTCCCATATTCTTCATGTATCAAAGGATTATTCGTAATGAAAAGCCCATCAACCTCTATATCGAAATAATGATATGGCTCATCAATATACTTGCTTTGAAAGTTCGTCACGTTTTGAATCATCTCATGCAATCGATTAAAGGTCGCCCCCGCAGGCAAAACAACCCTTCTCCAAATCAGGGGGCTGATATCTTCAAACGCCAGTTTTACAATATATGCTTTCATGGAAACACCTCAACTTTATAGAAATTTAACTTACCTCTATACTAATTCTCCAACTTGTAAATAGCCAGCATTGTACGAGAACCTGATCTGGTGCCTGATCTGGTGCCTGTGCATGGCACATTTATGACAATTCAACAAAAGGCATTTAAATACAATCAAAAGTCGTTCTATTGTTATTATGACTGACTCTTCATTTCGCCAATATTCAATTGTAGTAAATAAACTGAATTGTGCCGGTGCCTGTGCAAGCTTCAATTATGATGATTCATATTTACGTATGAATATCCACAAATAATCCCATGACACATTGATGTCATGGGATTTCTTTTTTTATGAATTCAATTGTAGCTAATAAACTGAATAATGTGCTGCACAGGCACCAAAAAGATTCGGAAAACTTCACCTCTTCAATGCATGCATCTTTACAATCCACGAGGAATAAGATGAGTTAAAAAGGAGGCTTGATGGTCATTTCTAAAACTATTCTTCTACCATTCCAAATTAATCGCGCCGATACGATCTGGGCCAGATTCAAAGGCCGTTTAGGTTACAAAGGCCAGCTTGTCAATAAAGGTCTTCTACTTACACCCTGCAATTCTCTCCGTATGTTTTTTATAAG
The DNA here is from genome assembly GCF_042655825.1 of Sporosarcina koreensis. Classification (NCBI taxonomy): domain Bacteria; kingdom Bacillati; phylum Bacillota; class Bacilli; order Caryophanales; family Caryophanaceae; genus Sporosarcina; species Sporosarcina koreensis. The sequence goes on from NZ_JBHSNP010000027.1 coordinate 253,732, forward strand.
GCATCCAATTGACGTCATCTTTCTAAACAAATCAAATCGTGTCCTTAAAACAATGTCTTATCGTAGACCTTGGCGAGTCGTACCTCCTGTAAAAAATGCATACTCAACACTTATTCTCCCCCTTGGCACAGTGAAAAAAGAGAAAATCCGTGTTGACGATACACTTCAATTAAATTTTCACGAGAATAGTTGATCCTATATTTACCGGCGTCTAATTGTGTCGGTGCCTGTGCACGGTGCATTTATGACAATTCAACGCAGTAAATATAAATACAACGATAAGCCAATCAACAGTCGAGTTGATTGGCTTTCGCGTTTTTCGATTATGCAATTGTAGTGCATTATCTGAATCGTGTGCTGCACAGGCACCACAAAAAGAGCACCTCACCGAGCAAGGCGCTCTTCTACCGCTTCCTTCGTCGGCATGCCTGTCTGTGCACCTAACTTCTCAACAGATAAGGAGGATGCTGCATTTGCAAATTTCACCGCATCATGTAATGCATATTGATGACTGATCGCAAATGCCAACGCGCCGTTAAACGTGTCCCCAGCGCCTGTTGTATCCACTGCATTTGTCTGAATGGCTTCGACATGAATATGCTTCTCCCCGTCAAAATAGCGGACGCCGTCTTTGCCCAATGTTACGATCAACTTGTTTGGGTACATCTCCAGTGCTTCATCCAGCTCAACGCCGAATAGCTGCTCGCATTCATATTGATTTGGCGTTATGTATCGAATGCTCGAAATCATTTCCCTCTCGAAGTATTGTGCCGGCGCCGGATCCATGACGACTGGAATCTCCAGCTCATCACATATTTTCAAAACTGCTTTCACCGTGTCAGGCAGGATTTCCAGTTGCATTACAACAACATCGCTCGTTTTGATGACGTCTCTTAAGTCCTCGATCGTTTGCGGTGTTAATTCATAATTTGCACCGGGCACGACGATAATCCGATTATCATTTTCGGATAGGATGATGTTGGCGATTCCCGTGGATTTTTCCGAAGAGAAGGATACGTTGGCAGTATTCACTCCTTCATCGAATAAATTTCGGGTCAATTCGGTTCCAAATACATCATTCCCGACACATGCGATCATGTGGACGTTTCCGCCTAACCGTGCAGCCGCAACCGCTTGATTCGCCCCTTTGCCGCCCGGAAACGTATAAAAATCCTTCCCTAAGATCGTCTCTCCATTCTCCGGAATTCTCACTGTGTCGACGACCAAATCCATGTTCATACTACCGATGACTGTTATCATTTTCATCACTTCTTTCGAATTCTTTATTCCCCTAACATCCCATACACTTTCATAAACGTCGCTATGAATTCACGTCTGAATTCCTCAACATCAACATCCAAGCCTACCTGCACATTTCCTTCTTCATTATAATGCGTAATGGTACACCCTGATGCTTCACCTTCCGTGACGACATTGACCGTCGCCCGTTTCAGTGTAAACAATTCAGGTCTCGTCAAATAAAAAATCGTGCTCAGATCGTGAATTGACATCTCTGTTTCCGTGGATGAAGGGCTGTCGTAGTAACTAAGCATCTGGCTGACCATCTCTCCCACTTTGCCGTGGCCTGCGATTTCCTTTATATCATCGGTCGAAATCCGGGTCTGCAGCGTCACATCCAATCCGCACATGACGATGCTGATTTGCTCGTCAAAAACAATCTTCGCAGCATGCGGATCCACGAACATATTAAATTCTGCAACCGGCGTCACGTTGCCTCCTTTAGCCGCGCCGCCCATCAAGACAATCTCTTTAATATTGCTTTTGACTTCAGGGTACGTTTTAAGTAACAACGCGATATTCGTAAGCGGCCCAATCGGCACAAGTGTAATCGGCTCGTTTGAATAAAGAATGGCATCCCTTAATTCCTCAACTGCATGTTTAGTTGAAAGCAGCGTACGATTCTCTTTCGCTTCGAAATGATAGCCGCCGACTCCACTTTCCCCATGTACTTTTGCAGCTGACACCAATTTTTTCAGCAACGGTTGATCCGCACCTCTCGCAACGGGCGTATCTTTACCTAAAAAATTCACCAAATTCACGGCATTAGTCGTAGTATTTTCAATCCCAACATTGCCACCGACCGTCGTGATTAATTTCACATCAAGTTCTTTCGCAAATAATGCAGCCGTAATGGCGATGACGTCATCAATTCCGGGATCTGTATCGATAATAATCGGTGTTTTCATAAGTTCATTCCTCATTTCACTTGTACTCACTTTAATTATAAAAGAACGTTGTAAAAACATCACGATTCTTTGCTATTTACCTGTCCCCAAAATACTCCTTTCGCTTCTTGGTAACTAATTGATTGTGTTGCAACCTGTTTTGGTTTCGTTGCGATGGCGTTTTCTTGCGGTACGAGCAGGACTTATTTCGATGCGAGTGAACTTGATTGTCTTACGAATGAATTTGATTTTGTTACGAACTTGGTTCATTGTGATACGAGCAGTATAATGGTTTGAAAGATGAACTCTAAGAGGAAGTGCTAAAACAATGGATTTCGAAACAGTCATGCAAGACCTAGAAGCTCTAGGCAAAGAACGCACCAAGAAAATATACATCTCCAACGGGGCACATGAGCCGCTGTTCGGCGTGGCGACAGGCGCTATGAAGCCGATCGCTAAGAAAATCGGAATTGACCAATCCCTCGCGGAAGAGCTTTACGCAACAGGTAACTACGACGCCATGTACTTCGCAGGCATTATCGCAGATCCGAACGGAATGTCTGAGGCGGACTATGACCGGTGGATAGATTCCGCGTATTTTTACATGCTGTCCGATTACGTCGTGGCCGTCACATTGGCGGAAGCGGATATTGCACAAGAAGTTGCCGATAAATGGATTGCGAGCGGTGAGGAATTGAGGATGTCAGCCGGCTGGAGCTGCTATTGCTGGTTGCTAGGGAACCGCCCAGACGCTGAATTCTCCGCGGACAAGCTGGCCGGCATGCTGGAAATTGTGAAAAACACGATTCACGAGGCGCCGGAACGAACAAAGTCAGCCATGAATAACTTCATGTACACAGTCGGCTTTTCCTATTTGCCGCTCCATGAACTGGCAGTCGAAACTGCAAAGGCAGTAGGCCCCGTCGAAATGAAACGGGACAATAAAAAACCCGCCATCCTCAACGCATACGAAAACATCCAAAAGGAAATCGATCGTGGGAAAATCGGCTTCAAACGCAAATATGTAAGATGTTAAACAATAGCTCCAAGGGCGTTGATCCAATGTGGATGAACGCCTTTTGTTGTAGTTGCCTATAGGTTGACCAACCAAGGACCTCCCATTTTTCCACATATAGTAAGGGTGAAGCCGTAGGGAGGTTATCGTATGAGTTCACATCATTGTTGCTGTTCGCATAAATGTTCCGCGTGCTGCCACTTCGACTGTTGTGGGCACTTCCACCATCATTGTGGTTGTTGTCGGAGCAGCGGTTGCCATCACTTCAGTATCCGATTGGCTGGATTGCAAGACGGACTTCTTTCCAGGCTGCACCGATTGTTGTGGAGTGAAGCACAGTTCAAGCTCGAGGATGGCACTGAAGTAAAAGGGACCATCGTCTCGGTTGGGTCAAATTTTGTTGAAGTTCTACTAGCAGATACCAATTCACAAGAAAATGAGACAACCCTTGCCCTGGATCGGGAAGGAAAAGAAGTGGATATCGAAGAAGAGTCGTCAACCGACAAGCGGGAGCATCCGATCGGACGGACTTGGATTTTTTCAATCGATAAAATCGCGCATGTGGAAGTTTCCAATGAGAAGCCGCACTGACCCAGTCAGTAACAATCCAATCAAAAAGAAGTCAGCCGTGTAGAACTAGCTGACTTCTTTCTATTAATTACACATGGATAAGACAGATCCCGCTAATCGGGATTTCGATTTCCTTTCCCTTCGTGAAAAGACGGATAGTTTCCCTGTTTACCTGTTGTAAAGTACCGATGAATGTTGAATCATCCGCAACGACCTGAAGGGAACGTGACTCCAGTGTCAGTAAATAGACGTCCAACCGCATTCTAAAAAACAGGTGGATCAATTCAGGCGAGGAAGATACCTTCTCTCCGAAACGAAAGGTCAGTGCTTGCTGACAGTCCCGGGAGGCATCCTTCAGTTTCGGGTCGGGAAAAGGTTCAGCAAATCGGCCTGCAGGCTTGATTTTTTCGATTTGCCCATACGGTAAAATGAAAGTTTCATCCGCCGCTTGGAGCACCACAAAATCGAAACCTGCGAGTGTCACTTTACCCACGACAGGCTTCCCTGCCCGAATGGGAACTTCAACGGACAAGCCAATTAATCCATCGAACACTTTTTGATACGTTTCATTGGCCGATCGATCATCCGATAGAGCCAAATCGAGCAATAACTCATTCGCATCATGGATTTTTTCAAGCAGTTCAGGAGGCAGGTTATCCGTTGGGGAAGGGAGTTGAGGGTTCGGGAAGGTTTCAGGACATTCCTTCCGATTTTCTTCATTTTTCATTTGCAACCCTCCTCTCCCTAATGCTCCAAAGGCGGCAGTTCGGCAATCAGTTTATCGTGGACGCGCAAAATGCCCCACATGCCTTGTTCGATATCCCAGCGGATATTCCCTGATCGGTACAGATAGTCACCCGGGAACTTCCCATACGCCCCCGCTCCTCCAAGCAACTCCAAGTTCTTCACCGCTCCCGCGACATGGAATCCGACAAAGGCTTCTGTCCTCGATTCGATGTCTTTCGTATCAAACCGCCAACGATGTCCATGCAAATGGAAAGAATGCGCTCTTCTTCTATCAGCCGGCGTCACGAGCCGGACGTTCACAGGATCTCCTGCATAACATTCAAAAACGGGAGTCGCCGGATCTCCGAACACTTTGGAACTGAACAGCTCATGCAGCTTCGGATGTTTTCGATAACGGTTAATCAACCGTTCACTCCTATAATTGATCCCTCGGGAACCTTGGTCGTACGTATCCAGTAAATCTTCGTCCATTTCTGGAGGCGGGACCAGAATTCCGTCAACCGGATCAAAGATGACCTGCCCTTGCTTATCGTACAGCCGCACCCCATCATGCAGTATGATGACAAACTCCCGAATATCGGCCAAAAAAGGATTACGCAGCACAACATTCGCTCCCGATTCAACGGATTGTAGAGTATACGGATCGAGATACTCCGTTCCTCTAGGCTCCGCGATGAATGCCCCAAACGCCCCATGTGATTTATGGTTCCGGATATCCGCCATATCCCATAACCCACAAGCGCCTACTTGGGCATCCACCACCCAACGATACGTTCGTTTCTCCCCTGGCCCCACCGTTTGGTCACCATTGAATCCTACGGTTTCCCCGGCAGACGTCTTGACGTCGTATTGAATTAATTGAGGATGCAAGGAAATGCGTAAAGAAGGCGGATAATATGCTTGTTCTTTTACGATAGGATATGGATAGATCCCATCCGGAAACGGAAACTTCTCCAACTCCAACTCGCTCGTTAACGTCACTTCTACGGTATCCCCTACATTGGCCCGGATAATAAGAGGCTCCGGCTTTTTCGTTCCATTTAAAATGGCTGCTTGATCTTCTCGCAAGGCGAATATGATCCCATGCGGATCATGGTCCCCAAAGTCGTTATATGTCAGCTTAGTTTGGAAAGCGACAACGTCAAAATAGCGGATCGGCCCTTCCACAGGAAGGACAGTTGGATCTTCTGCTTGCGGCGGCTTGTCACCCGTGTATTCCGGCAACGGTTTGGAACGCTTTAACGGCTCGGGTCGGTCAGATAATGGGATTAAATCCGGAACTTTCTCATCATACGCCCGAATCAACCCCCATAGCCCGTTCCATAAATCCTCCTCCGTTTCAAACGCCCACAAGTAATCCCCCGCTCTTTCGATATACGTTTCCATCGTAAAGGATTCCGAAATTCCGATATGCTGCTGTTCTTTCAATGACGAGTTCAGACTGCCCCGCTCCTTATGCCATCTCAGCCCGTGCACGTTGAAGCTATGGGATTCTTCTTGCGAGCCTTGCAGCAGCCGAATCCGGATCGGATCCCCTTCATAGGCCCTCAAAATCGGCGTGACGGGGTCCCCATTTTGATAAGAGCTGAACGAATAAGCGGGATCACCATCTTTCCTTAACCGGAACTGCAACGGTTCATTCTTATAATTCACGCCGAATAAACCCGGATCGTCATCAGAGCTCGGATACTTTGGCGGTTGCAGCGGTTTTCCGTTTTTATCAAACAATAACGTGAAGTCCTGTACAAATAATGCAAAGTCCCGGTAATCCGGAATCAATGGATTCTTTGACGTGATTTGCGCTCCATGCACGACAGGCTCTCCTGTTCGCGGGTCAAGGAATTCCGTAAAACGGGGGTGGACCACGCCAGAGCCGAAAACGCCATGCTGTTGATGGGCATTCGGATAGAGATGATCATGGAAGAACCATGCTTTCAATTCGGCCTCCGCATAATAGCAGTACTGGATCGTTTCACCCGGCAATACGGAGGAATCATAATTCCAGCCCACATTCGCCCCATCGTTCACCAACACATCGAATTTGACAAAATGGATATGAAAACCGGTTTCATATGCTCGGGTGACTAGCTGAAACGCATCCCCATCCAAAATATGCGGCAAACGATTCGTATAATTTATTCGAAAGGACGTATGGGCAGGCGTATGGATGACAAGTGGCTCCGGCTCTTTCCGCCCTGCGCAAATATCTTTCAAATCTTCATCAAGCACATATATTCTTCCTTTAGGATCATGCCATCCTTGCTTATTGTACGTAATGGGCAGTTCGATCAACGAGATGTTAAATTCCCGGATGGGGGCCTCTTCGGGGCAAGGATCCGTAAAGACGGCGCCCGGTCTCGGATTCTCAATCGCAGCATGCCGCTCCAATTCTGTCAATCCCCGCCCTCCTACGATGCCAAGCGGTGGACGGGGTGCTTTATAGCCCACCTTGCCGGGAATGAAATTCGGGAACCCCGGCCTTTCGGCTGTCGGCTTGGGCGGCGCTTCCCGGTCAGGCAATGGGTGCAGCGGCTTGATCGGAACGCCATTCGGATAGCACTGACTTCCGTCTTGAAGCGTATCAAAAACCCGGTTCAACCCCCACATGCCCGCCGCAAAATGCGGGTATAAGTGGCAATGAATGATTGAATCGCCGAAAGATCCTTGCAAGCTGCCTAATCCGTAAAGCGGTTCCACTGTATAATGGGTTTGGGGACTGATCGATTGGGCGTCAATGATCTCGGATTCCAAATCATCCGGATCACTTAGCCATTGATGGACATGGTAGTGAAAAACATGCGTTTCCTTGACACCCCCGTGAACGACCCGGACTTTTGCGGGATCACCGACATAACCGCGTAATATAGGGGTCGAAGGGTCTCCATACACCCACGAATCATGATGGACTTCCTCCCCTTCACAATTGGGGCAGACCACCCCTTCGGCAATCAACTGCTGTCGCCGGTTAATCGGTTCAAACCGATAATTGGCACCGTGGAACGAACTTTCCTCTTGGTTGGTCAAATGATGGATCGGCCGATTCCCGGTCAGATCATCCACTTCCATTTCATCATGGAAAACCCATGCATACTCGCGGAACGACGGCAAAATAGGATGGTGGATATCCGCGAACACCCCGCTATTCATCGGCTTCCCCGTCTCAGGATCTGTCCACCATGAAAAACGCTTTTGAACAAACAGAGCTCCAAATAATCCATTTCCATTTGAGCCGTTTTCGCTGCTCGAAGGGTGGCCCAGATCCGAAAAGAAATAGATCCCTTCTTTCACAGCGTTGATCCGATACAGATGGGATCCGCCAGGCGGCACCGTACTATCTTCATTCAACCCGACATTGGCGCCATCCGCGGTCCGGACATCATATTCAGCTTGCTGGAAATGAAGCCCTGCGTGAAACGGCAATTTATTCTCAAGCAAGATTTCCACCGTATCCCCTTCATTCGCCCGAATAATGAGGGGCTGTACGAGATCTACTGGCATGAAGGGATTTTCCTTGACCAACCGCTTCACTTTTTCTTCGTTCTCTTTCAGCACATACATCATTCCGTTCGGATTATGGTCGCCAAACGTGTTCAAGACGATCCGAATCGGAATAGCCACGACGTGATACTTTCTGAGCATTGACAACCCCCTCTTTTCTAGCTGTCTTTCAGACGAGGAATTTTGGCACCGGTCCCTGTTTCAATATAAAAGACTTCAATGGAATGAAGATGCACCGTCCATTCCTTTCCCTCCAATGCGGGGACGGATGTCGTCTCCACATCCAAAACGACCATGTCTTCCACAATCGACTTGATTTTCCCAATAAACATAAAAGGAAATGCTTCGGTTAACATAAAGACTCTGCGCCCCATATTCTTTCGAAAAAAATGGATGATTGCTTCCTCTTTTTTATCATTGAATGATTTAACCAATTGTTAACCCTCCTCGCTTATGTTAGTGGAAATGCCAGATCACTTGGCACATCAGTTGAATATGAGACGATCTGCTCAAGGGGAATGCTTAACGGAAAAGGAAACCGATAAAACGGGGCATTCACCATTTTAATAATGACGGGTGATAACGTTAGATGGCCTGGTTGGACATCCGACACCGTCCCTGCAAAAATAGGCCGGAACACTTGACCTAATAAATTCAATTGTGTCGCTTTCGTAATGACGAGCAGCTCTTCCCCTTTCAACAATTCTAACTTCCCATGCAAGTCTTCTTCTTTAAGTCCCATTCACGAAGCCCTCCATCCCTTTAATCTTTGGCTAAAGGCAGTGACTACTTGATTCCCGAACCTCTTCCATAAAGAAGCTATGCCGATTGTTGTAATGGATCGTATTTCGTTTAACGGGATTCGTTGTTCACTGCCCATTCGTTGTAAAACGCATTCCGTTTTGGAAGCGCTTTTCAGTTTCCCGAAAAATGAACATTCCACTGTGACGACCTCCACCCAGACGCCCTTCCAAGTCGAGAGATTCGTATGGAGCGTTTCCTCAAAAAATTGGCGAACCAATGCATCTTTTGCAGCTACGGTCTCCCCGAAACGCAATACGAGCTTTTGCTGTAATTGATTGTCATAGATATGGTGTTGATGCGGGGTTGAATAGGTAGGAAAACCAAAGGGGATGGAAGCGGATTCGATGGCTTCATAAGGAATCCAAATCCTCTTTTTCAAGTCGCTCACCATAACAAAATCCCTTCCGATTGTGGCAACCTTTCCCACGGTAGCGATTGTTTCATCATGTTTGATTGCTGAAATGATAGTGACTTGCTGATGCCGCTTCATTTTAAAAAACTGTTTTAGCAGAAGGGTTTTTCGGCGGGATTCGTCTCGGTTGATCACATGAAACAGATTTTTCTGCTGGATATATTCTGTGAGAATCCGGGTTTCCTCCGCTGAAACTGCGCTTGTCTGCGATGTGTATGGTGGAGAGTCCGGCTTGCCTGTCACAAACCGATTGAACTCTTTGGACATGCTTAGCCCCCCTTCCGTTAATTGATGAATTGCTCCAACTGGTCGGCAATTTCCTCGATATTCACCCGTCTCGTCCCAACCGACATATTATGAAGCGAACGGATACGGTCTTTTGGATCGACGATATACATGGAAGTGGAATGGGTGACAAACCCCTCGGCATTTTTGGTATAGGTGAAATGAAAGCTTTGCGTAAATTGCATCGTCTCCTCTTCCGTACCTCTTAAAAACAACCAATTAGATTTCGCTATTCCCATATTTTCCGCGTATTGACGTATTCTTTCCTCCGTATCAAATTCGGGGTCCAGCGTAACAGCCAGGATGCTGTACGCGTCGTCCGCAATCCCTTTTTTCTGCATCGCCTCCTGGAGTTCTTTTAATTCAATAAAGGTCATCGGGCAAACATCCGGACAATTGGTAAAGAAAAAGGTAACGAGCTTCGGCTTATCCTGATGTGACACCTCTTTTCCATTCACCTCGGTAAATGGCCATTCTTTCACGGTTCCGATTTGTGGGAGGTCAAGCGCGCGAGGCCAAAACAAGTAGAACGCAACGAACCCTAGAGTGAGGACAATGATACTCCATACGATTTTCAGCAACTTCATCCTTCCGTTAGTTTGTCAGCGAATTACGTATGAAATGGTGGACAAGCGTATGGAGCGCGGCACAAAAAATGACGAGGCTCACAAGATTAGAGGTGAATGATGCTTCCGTTTCAATCGGGATGTTGCAAATCGCCGGGTTTTGAAGGACAGCGCCAAACATCATGCCCATTATGCCGCCGAGAGCACCATTATACATGCCGTTCAAAGAGGCAGGAGCTTTCATGAATGAACCGAATTTCCAACCGATCCAAAGTCCTGCGAGTGAAGGAAGAAAATACGTTAAGGGGTTAAGCGGGAGAAGCAATGTTAAATAAAGGGCGAGGACGAACGAAGAAATCGAGGACAGCGCCATGCACATCGTCTTTGTGTACCGATCGTCAAAAAGGGTTTGCTTCTTCCGGAATACGCCGTAAATATAAATGATCTCGCCGACATTCCACAAGAGTAAAACGAGGATGAGCAACATGGTGTCTCACGACCTTATGACAGAACTCAAAATTACCACCATGCAAATCGCGAATAAAATATGAAGGCCCCAAACGAACTTCCCGGGCATCTCAACAACGGTCCCGATCATCGGTGCCATTAAACCGACAATGGCCCCATTCGTCAGGCCCGCCACAAACGTCTGATAATCAAAAAGTTTGCCGTACATCGCCCCCGATCCCATGCCGATCAGGGCGGAGAGCATTGTAATAGACGTAAAATGGAAAGGAAATTGAAGAATGAACAGAACGCCTGACAGCATTGCCATCATTCCGCCCATAACGATGCTTATGTTCATCCCCAATTGAAAACCGATCCGCTTTTTTATTTTCCGCACATACAAATAAAAGATGAGAAACAAGCAACTATCCACATAGATGAACAGCCAAATGGGCATATCCAAGACCTCACCTCTTCTTACGCTATGGTGATTTGTTTCCAAATGAAACTAGTCCTAGTGAATTGACCCAATAAAAGACGGGGATCTGATTCAATTGTCCCCCCTCAACAAAAGCCTTGGGCATATAGTAGATTTAGGGGATCAATTGGCGTCCCTCAGTAATCATTTTAGTAGGAGAGATGTTATGAGAGTTGGTCCCATCAATCCGTTCGATGGTTTTCCGATTTGGTATAAGGATGAAAATGGCTTACGCCTCCAATTGAACATAGACCCGACCGATCCATTTTCCTGCATTGCATCTACCGATTTACCCGCCCCTACACAACCCGTATCATTTCCCGACAACTATCCGGATGAAGGTTTTTATCAACTGGCCGAAGCGGAAATGACAACTGGTGCAGGTGAAAGGGCAAGGCTCGTGTTGGCACTGGAGGCTGCATTTGTGAATGAAGTGCCAAAAATGAATGAACAAATCGTGTTTGCAAGGGTCCGCGTGCGAGTTGCCGGCTTACAAGCCAATGCACAATACACCGTCACGCACCCGTATGGAATTGACACATTTATTGCAGAAGCGGCCCCCCGTAATCCAACTGTCGGGGAGATCAATTTTACAGAAGACTTTGGAGGAATGAACGGCGGTGACTTTGACATTGTATTGAATAGCCGTGTCCAACCTTTTTTACAATGGGATCCAGCTGCAGCACCAGCCGCTCCCGCGGGATATATCGGTGATCCGGCTGTACCTCATCCCATTATCGGAAGTCAATTCGTAGATCAGTCCGGGCAACCACAAAACTATTTCCGAATTGAAGGGCCTGGCATCGGAATCGGCTCGCCGGACCGTTCCACTACACCGGGGTTTGACCCGGACCACTGTATTGAGACGAGAAACTTCAGTCTGTTAGGTAAAATCTCCACAATCTCCGGTGTCGATGTCCCAAGGGCGACGTACACCCAAAATGCTGATCTTCAGGTGATCGATGTGTTTGCTGCCTCTGACGATATGGATCAATCGATACAAGTGACGGGCACAGGGATTGTCCCTACTCTATTATCGGGAAGCAATGGACAGTATTTTGCCAGAGTCCAATTTACCGGTGACCGTCCTCCAAGTTCGATTACTGTTACAAATTTGAGCGATGAGCCGGATAGCCGTATAGATGTGGCACCCATCGACTTTATTACCGCCGCCGCCAACTACGATATAGATTCGCAGACCCTTACGATCGAAGCAGTTTCCAGTGATGCAATCGGAACGCCGACATTATCTGCAGAAGAATTTGGACGTGGTGAACTGGTCATCCCATCGACCGGGATTCTTTCCATGAATCTTCAATTCGCCCCCGCTGCTGTGACAGTTCGCTCAACTGCCGGTGGAAGCCGAACAATCCCGGTAACCGTGAGTGGTTCTCCAACTTCACCGACGACAGTTATAGCAAACGCCGGTGAGGATGCGACAGTACTTTTCGATGAAAGGGTGACACTGAATGGTTCCGGATCGAGCGGAAAAATCATCTCATTTAACTGGACCCAGCTGACAGGTACACCCGTTGAATTACTAAACGAAGATACATTAACCCCCTCCTTCAATGCCCCGAACACTGCAGAAACGTTAGGCTTTCAATTATCCGTCACTGGTGAAGAGAATACGTCTACCGATCAAGTGCACATTCATGTGATCGAATCCGCTCCAACACCCACAGGTAATTTAACGGTCACCCGGGCGGAATTCCGGACTCGGGATGCAGAATGGCGAATGACTGGAACATCGGATGTAATCGGCAGTGGTGCAGCCATTTCAATCTTCATCGGAAATGAAGCAGCAGGCGTCCTTCTTGCCCAAGTGCTGGTCAACACACTTGGCGAATGGGAATATCGCGTCGAGGAAGCTACCATACAGCCTGACGAAACGAGGGCAATCTCCATTCAATCCAGCTCGGGCGGCACACTTCTCTCCGCGCCAATTACCATCCGCAGATGAATGCCCGGAACATTTCAGTGGAAAGGAGGAAAATAAATGGAGCGGTGTTCAAAATGCAATGAAGATGTCTTTTGTAAATGCAGTGAAAGCAGAGGACGAAGAGGACCGCGCGGCTATCAAGGACCAAAAGGAGAACCAGGACGTCCTGGACCGAAAGGGGAACAAGGTCCACCTGGTCCAAAAGGAGATCGGGGCCCCCGGGGTTATCAAGGACTGGATGGCGAGCCTGGACAGAAAGGGGAACGGGGTGAACGGGGACTTCAAGGACCGCAAGGAGAACGCGGGCCAGCCGGGACGTTTGATACGACATACGGATATGCCTATACAACAACAAAAAGCTCGACATCAGGCATTGTCAATTTCCAAATTGCTGGACCGTTACAAGACATCAAAGTCGTTCGCAATGGATTACAAGTCTTAAAGGATGGAATTTTTCAACTTAGCTATACCGTCATTCTCGAATCGAAGGTCATCAGCTGCACCCCTTCAACATTTCGGGTGAAAATAAATGACAACGTTCATGTCCATTCATCCGTAACGGAATCCTTGATTTCCACGACATTGACAAACACCCAACTCGTTTCCTTACAGGAAGGCGATGTCATCCAACTGATCGCTGAATTACAAGAACATTGCAGTTATAAAATGGCTAGTTTGCAACTTATGCGAATTGGATAAGAACAGAAAGGAAGACAACCCGACAGTATTACATCACTGCCAGGTTGTCTTTCTCATGTAAAGAGGTATATTGTTCTAGATTATCTCTTTGGAGTACAAGTCCAGCAGCTCCTGCTCCCGTTCCCGTGGGATTCCCGCTTTCCATTCTGTATCCTTTGCTTTTACACATTGATAAATATCGGAAATTGTATCCTCAAGTGGTCGGAAGGACAGGCCATCGGTGACCGCCTTCTCTATACTAATGAAGGAACTGCCTTTCCACGGTTCTGAGGCTCCTTCCAACGCAAACTCTTCGGGAATCCATAACGGCATTTCCGTCCACGGCTGCACCTTTTGTTCAAGCATGAATTGTTCATCCGCCCATACGAATTCGGCGTCGCTTCCCGTGACGGCTTTGCACGTATTCAAGAACTTTTCCATCGTCAATTCAGTTCCCGGTCCTGTTACATTGTACGTACCCGCTTTCCTGTTTTCCGCCATAGTGAGCGCCCAGACGGCCAGATCTTTGACGTCAATGAATTGGACAGCCCGCTCCGGTCGCCCCGGCACCAACACAGTTCCGCCTTGCGCTACGCGATGAACCCAGTACGGAAGCCGGTCTGTATAATCAAACGACCCGACGAGCAACCCTGCTCTCACTTGCAAAACCCGGCCTGGCCAATGCTTCTCCGCTTCCGCCTCGCACGCCACTTTCATGCCACCGTAATACTCGTAAGGAGATACGGTCCCCTCCTCTATGTCTTTCAACACATTTTCCGGCGGGATCGAATGGACATGATAATCCTCCGCAATATGGAGTGGAATCCAATCCGGATAAACGGAGATGCTCGAAATATAGGTCATATGCTCGACGTTGTCCCCAAGTGCAACTGCAGTCTTTTCAATTTGATGCGGGGAAATCCCGCATGTGTCCATCACAACATCCCATTTCCGATTTTCCAGCTGGGACACATCGCCATTTCGATCGCCGATCAGTTGCTCTACACCCGGAAACACTTCCGGATTCGTTCCCCGATTAAACAACGTGACCTCATGCCCTCGTTTCAGCGCTTCCTCCACCAAAGCCCTTCCTAAAAATCGAGTGCCCCCTAATATAAGAACCTTCATTAAAATTCCCCCCGTGACGTCTTATGTGAAGCTGATTTCTTTAATAAGAGCAAATAAAAACATTACTAATTAAAACAACTTCGATATTAAACAGATAAAATCCTTTTTTAACAATATGAAATCAAGTGCTTTTTAATTTTCCTTTCATAAATAAAAGCTTCGGGCTCTCTAATTACATTCTTTAATCAATTAAGATATTATATAGAATCGTCTTATTCTGCGAATTTCGCGAATGTATCAATGATCAGTACCATTTATGGTGATAACTCCAATCAATATTACTATATAGACCTATACGCTTCTGCTACCCTATTACTAGTCATACATTAGAAACAGGAGGGAATTCAATTGAACAAGATGATTAATCGATACACACCACAGGTGAATACCATCAAGGAAATGTACGAGGTGTCGTGCAATTTCTCTGAACCACTTGAAGTTGTCAGGGAAGCCATTTCTAATGCATATGATGCGGGAGCAACCTCTCTGCATATCAATGCATATAAAAATGAGGCTGGTAAACTTGTGCTAAAGTTTATTGACGACGGCTCGGGTATGGATACCGAAACCCTAATCAGAAATTTTTGGGGACTAGGCTACAGTGATAAAGAAGAAGGTTCAAAAGAGACTATTGGCTATAAGAGTCACGGCACACTGATTTATTTGCGTTCCGAGCAAATTATCATCGATACATACCATGCAACTGGCTCCTATCGCTCACAAGCAAGCCACCCTCTTTCAGAACTGTCAAAAGGCAATTTGTTCAGCTTCTCGATAGAAGAGCTAGAAAACAACAATGGGAAAACAGGAACGGAAATCACATTGATTGGCTTTAATCAAAACGTTTCGATCGATTTTTCACATGATAAGATGAAAGATTATATCTGCTGGTTCACTAAGGTAGGGACATTCGAGAAAGAACTTGGCTACCAGCCGCGAGACTTCACTGTTTTTCTAAAAGGGATTCATGACGACATGCCTGCAATACCTACTTTGTTTGAGATGGAATATGAGGCTTGTCCAATCGGTCATCATTTTCCAGTTCTAACGCCTAATTTAATGGAGGTCGTTCGAGAGAAAAAGAAGTATTTCTTCAAGCATGCCGTGCAAAAATGGGTTGGGAAAAGAACCGTCACCATCCACGATGAAGAACAAAATGAGATAACAGCGGAATACGAATATGTCATATACTTCGAGGGTGACGAGGTCAAAAAATCTTATAACCCTTGCATCAAACGCACTGGAAAGAATCGAAGCACCTACACATACCGTGTAATGGACAGATACGGTGTATATCTTTCCAAAGACTATATCCCTCTTCAGAATATTAATGATTGGCTACCACGGGTCGGGGATGGAGGGGCGTCGTCAAGCCAGATACTTCATGGTTTCATTAATTGCCAGGCAATCCAACTTACATCAGATAGAAGTTCAATGGCATCTACAACCCCTTTACTTGCTAATGAGCTAAGAAAATCAATATTTCTTTTATTGAAAGAGATTGATAATGATTTGCAAAACGGGATTTATGCAATCAAAAAAAATCTGGATCAAATAATGAGAGATATGGAAAATGAACCAAATAGCAAAGAAAAAGATAAGGAACCAGAACCTAAACAAGGTGATTTTGGCGGCAAAGAACCGATGGCTAAAGGAAATAATAGTGGATTTTCCTCAGGAGGAAAAAAGAACGGACCAAAGTCTCCAACTGGAGATGAAGCAGGAATTCCAGGCGGGAGCCATGACAATGGAGGAACAAATAACAACCCCAACCCTGACAATTTTCAACAACCTTATTATTGGAAAGACATTGATTCAGTGTATAAGCGACTTGGAGAACTCACTGAAATAACCAGACGCTTTGAGGCTCGATTTAGTAAACTTACCGTTAAGGCAAATCCAGCTAAACTTAGTAAAGAGGATAAAGATATATATGATATTTTCTATACTGCTAAGCAAATGATTAACGGCAAGTAATTTAAAAGATAAAAATCGTAAATAGTATTGACATCAAGGGCATTGATCCAAGCCGGATCAATGCCCTTTCTCTTCATGCTTATCCAATATCAATATTTTTTTATTGATAATCGATAAATACCTGCATATAATATAACTATAATAGATCGCGAGGTGCTTTTATGAAACGTAAACAAGGCTCAATCCTCTTCTTGAAGTTAGTTGTTTTACTTATCGGCATTCCAGTTCTTGCTTTATGCATATTTTGGCTGCCCGGAGCCGCAAGTAGAGATGCAATAGTGCATCCAGAGACTGCTTACTTGCAATATCCCTTCTTACTATATGCGTATGCATTGTGCATTCCATTTTTCATTGCACTATATCAAGCCTTTAAACTTTTAACATTCATTCATAATGGCGAAGCTTTCTCAAGGATGTCTGTCCGGACTTTGAAGATCATAAAGCACTGTGCCATCTCGATTAGTATCTTAATGGCAGTAGGAATCATTGCATGCATAGCTCTATTTCAAGGGAAGGAAGACATCACAGGTGTCATAATGCTTGGTCTCCTAACCATTTTTGCGTCCAGCGTAATTGCAACCATTGCATTTGTTCTCCAAAAGCTATTCCTGGAAACTACTGATTTATTACCATCTAAAGATCATTTACTAAACTGCCCAGAAGATGGTATAATCTAACGAATCACAATATTCTTAACCAAAATGAGAAAATCGGGAGGAAATCATGGGAAGAATCGTTCATTTCGAAATCCATGTGGATGACATGGATCGGGCAAAGAAGTTTTACGGGGAAGTATTCAATTGGTCATTCCAGGATTGGAGTGATTTTGCTGGATTGCCTTACTTTGGGGCTGTCACGGGGGATGACAGTGAACTAGGAATCAACGGCGCATTGATGCAGCGACAAAGTGCTCCGCCAGAAGCAGGACAAGCTATGAACGGATTTACCTGCACAATGGGCATCGAGAATTACGATGAAACGCATGAGAAAATTATGGCGAATGGCGGCACGGTCGCCATGCCAAAATACGCTCTTCCAGGCATGGCGTGGCAAGGCTATTATATCGACACGGAAGGCAATGTATTTGGCATCCATCAACCTGATGAGAATGCGAAATAAAGTTTATTGATATGGGATAAAGACTAAGGGCTGTCATGAAAAAGTCGGTTTATGCCGGGTTTCTGGACAGCCCTTCATTACTACTGGGAAGAGTTTTAAGAAGCTCCGCCTTCTACACAGCTTGGTCCAATTGCGACATAAGAAAAAGCCAACAAATAATCTGTTGACTGCATCATCTCGTACCAATACCCCTTTGATCAATACTATTATCATGCCAGAATGGAAAGAAGAATACATATACCCGCTAAAGTGAAGAAGATGAGAGAGATTTTAAGATTACTCCTGAATTTTATACCATAAGCACAAAAAAAGATCACTGCAGCTAATTTTGAATAGACTTGAAAGATAGCATTATCCGAGAATAGTGAACTACTAAAAACAATCGAAATAAACAAGGTTGTAGAGATTAGCATTTTAAACCATAAAGGCTCTTTTAGAAACTGCATGAACATCAACTTCATTCGCTGCATGACTGAGTAACTCCCCCCACAACTTTTTGATTATAACTAAACATAAGAGCAATCTGTTTATTTTATGCAAGCATTTTGAAATAGTCTATCGCTTTCTTGGGAGCTTCTCGATCCTTTACCGCGACTAACTGATTGAATCTATCCTCTCAGTAAATCAGAAAGGGCTGTCACGGAAAGTCGGTTTTCACCGCTTGTTTGGATGCCTGTGTAAGGTACAATTATGGTAATTCAACAAAAAGTATATAAATACGGCAGAAAGCCAATCAATCGCCTGATTGATTGGCTTTCCACTTTCCGAATATACATTTGTGGTTAATAAACTGAATAGTGTGCTGCACAGGCACCTTACAATTCACTTTACGATTTCGTTCGTGCGAACTATCTCTAATGTCTCATCGAATAATTAAACTTCATTAAACCCTACCAGCCATAACCTCTTCATTAATTAAAGCCCCAGGCCTCTCACCCGTCAGCGTGGCAATCAAATCCCGACAAGCCATCTTTTCCATCTTCTCCCGAGTCTCCGAAGTCGCAGATCCGATATGTGGGAGCGTGACCAGATTCGGCAGGCTAAGGAATGGATGATTCTCGGCTATGGGCTCCTGTACATACACATCCAATCCTGCTGCAAGGATGTAACCCTCCTTCAAGGCAGCCGCCAAATCATCCTCGTTCACCAAGCCGCCTCTTGATCCATTAATGAAAATGGTGCTCTTTTTCATTAACTTAAACTCACGGCGACTGATCAGGCCAATAGTTTCCGGGGTTTGCGGTGCCATTAGGCAGACAAAGTCCGCTTGCCGTAAAAGGTCGTCCATTTCCAAGTACGTTGCACCGAACTCTTCTTCAGCCTCCAGGTTCCTTGACCGGTTGTGATAAAGGATATCCATCTTGAAGCCGAATCGCGCCCGCTGCGCAATCGCTTGTCCGATCTTCCCCATTCCAATGATGCCAAGTTTTTTCCCATGTACGTCGACACCGAAGAACGAAGGACTTAATCTTGCATTCCAATGTCCTTCTTTCACATACTTGTCGAGTTCGGGTATTCTTCTAGCTGTCGCGATTAACAGGCCAAAAATGGCGTCGGCTGTCGTTTCCGTCAAGACATCCGGGGTGTTCGTTGCCAGAATCCCCCGCCTTGTAAGTTCCTCAACATCAAAATTGTCATACCCAACCGAAATGTTTGAGACGACTTTTAATAATGGTGCCCGTTCAAGAAGCGCCAAGTCTATTTTTAATCCTGTACCGATTAGCCCCGTTGCCGAGGAAAGCTCTTTCATGAATTCCGGGCTATCCGGAGTCGCCATGACAACGGTGAATCGCTCTTCCAGTTTTCTAGCCCCTTCCTCGGAAATCGGACTGTATACTAACACTTTTTCCCCCATCCGAAATCATCCTTTCATCCATATTAGAAAACAGGACGGGAAGTCATCTTTTCCCGTCCTGTTTTAAATGAAGAATTATTGTTGGTCCTTCAGAATTTTATCCCGCACATACTTTAGATGGTCATACATCTTTATGTATGCTTCCACGGGATCCCGTTTTTTTAGAGCCTCGTAAATCGCAGTATGATACTGGATTGTCAGTTCCGGTTCCCGAAACTTAATGAGGGAGTCGGTCTTTTCATGTGCAATGAGAAGGGAATCAATCATTCCTTCCACAATTGGATTTTTCGCGCTGTAGGCGATAATCCGGTGGAACATCTTGTCATACAGGCCGTAGTCTTCGTCATTAAGCCGGATGTTTTCAATCGTCTCCGCCAGTTCTGCCAGCTCTGCATCTGTGATTTTCTCGGCGGCGATTGTAACAAGTCCGAGTTCAAGTGTCATACGAGCTTCAATAACAGCAGGCAAATTGTTGATAGATATAGCAAGCATTGCCCGGAACGGACTACTCCCGACTTTATCATTGACAAATGTTCCGCCACGGGGCTTTCTTGTAATGATTTCCAGCGTTTCTAGCGAACTAAGTGCTTCGCGGACAACCGGGCGGCTGACATCCATTTGTTCCATGAGGTCCATTTCGGGTGGAAGCCTGTCGCCCGGCTTCAACTGACCGCTGATTAAAAGGGTGATAATCTGCTCCATTACCTGCTGGGCAAGAGTGTTGCGTTTCACTGTATCGACCTGATAGGGTTGCAAAGTGGTTCCCCCTTTCTCTTATTAATATTGACTTACAATACGACAAATTAACCGTACTTAATTATACTATCTTCAGACAAAAAACGTAAGACTGGCAACACTGCTGAACAAACTCTTTACCTTAATCAAGTCAACGGACTAAGCAAGGTTTTTTCGCATCGAATTTCCATCCTGGAATCAAGTATTGCATCCCGATCGAATCGTCACGGGTACCAAGCTTCATGTCTGTATACAACTTATGTGCTTTTTCAATTTCATCCATATCGATTTCTATGCCGAGACCCGCCGATTGTGGCACATCCACTTCTCCGCCTTTGATCTGAAAAGGTTCTTTCGTCAAACGCTGTCCGTCCTGCCAAATCCAATGTGTATCAATTGCCGTAATATTCCCCGGTGCAGCCGCCGCCACGTGGGTAAACATTGCTAGTGAAATGTCAAAGTGATTATTAGAATGCGAGCCCCATGTAAGTCCCCAATCATGGCACATCTGCGCCACCCGAACCGACCCCTGCATCGTCCAGAAGTGAGGATCTGCAAGCGGGATATCAATGGCATGCAATTGGATGGCATGGCCTATCTGACGCCAGTCCGTAGCAATCATGTTCGTTGCAGTTGGGAGCCCAGTTGCCCGGCGAAATTCCGCCATCGTCTCACGTCCGGAATAACCGTCTTCCGGTCCGCATGGATCTTCGGCATAGGCAAGGACTCCCTCCATTCCTTTGCACAGACAGATTGCATCCTTTAACAGCCATCCGCCATTCGGATCAAGTGTAATCCGAGCATCCGGAAAACGCTTTGCGAGTGCTGTCACTGCTTCGATCTCCTGCTCCCCCGGCAGGACGCCGCCTTTCAACTTAAAGTCCTCAAAACCATACTTGTCATATGCCGCTTCTGCTAGACGGACGATGGCTTCCGGTGTCAGTGCTTCCTCATGCCGGATTCTTTCCCAGCCATCCCGTTCATCAGTTCCAGCATTGTAAGGGAGATCGGTCCTTTTCCGGTCACCGACGTAAAACAGATAGCCAAGCATCTTCACCTTGTCTCGCTGTTGACCTTCCCCAAGTAGTTCCGCAACCGGCACATTCAAATGCTGCCCCAGAAGATCTAGGAATGCTGCCTCCAGAGCAGTCACCGCATGAATTGTCGTGCGCAAATCGAATGTCTGATTACCGCGTCCTCCTGCGTCTCTATGGGCGAACGCCAAACGGACCTGGTTAAGGGCGTGGTTATATCTCCCAATGGACTGCCCTTCGATAAATGGGGTTGCCTCTTCCAGCGTCCGGCGGATTGCTTCCCCGCCCGGCACTTCGCCTGCTCCGGTATTACCGCTGCTGTCCTCAAGCAATACGATGTTACGTGTGAAAAACGGAGCGTGTGCGCCGCTTAAATTCAGCAGCATGCTGTCCCGGCCTGCAACAGGAATAACCGTCACTTTAGTAATCACAGGCGTAACCGTCTTCTTTGCTTCCTCCATTGCAGTTCTCATATCGTTTCCTCCTGTTTCATTGGTATTTGTTTAATTTCCCCTACGAAAAACATATAGCAAATGATGGCAAGCACTGCATGGATGCCTACATACAGGAGGGCCAGTCCGAACGACCCTGACCAATGTACAAGGTATCCGATAATAACAGGTGTGATAATTCCGGCCGAATTGCCGAACATATTGAAGAGCCCGCCATTCAGTCCAGCATTCGTCGGATTAGACGTCTCGGCGACTATCGCCCATCCCATGCCCCCGAATCCCCGTCCGAAAAAAGCGAAGGACATAATGGCGACCAGAAGGATGGTCGACTCAGCCTGTTCTGCAAAGATGATTGTCATTGAGCAAAGCATCCCGATGATGATCGGTAATTTCCTAGCCTTTGAGAGGGGCATACCTCTTCCCACTAAACCGTCAGAAAACCTGCCGCCCCAAAGTTGCCCAATAAAGGCTGCCAGGGCCGGAATCGTCGATACAAGTCCGACTTGCAGTACAGACAAGCCTTTCTCACTGACAAGATAGACGGGAAACCACGTCATGAAGAAATAAGTAATCGCTGTGACACAATATTGTCCAATGTAAATGCCTAGTGTCATTCTGTTCGTTAAAAGCAGGATGATTGGCCGCTGTTTCCATGGAAGTTTCCGAGCATTGATTCTTTCCTTTATTTGTTTCGACTTTTCCGCTGCATTCTCCTTTTTCTTCGCTTCTTTAGGAAAAGGATCTTTATAAAGATTCACCCATAGAACCGCACAGGCCACGCCGATTATTCCGAATACGACAAACACATTCACCCAGCCGAATTCTTGGGCGATCCAGCCAATCACCGGTCCGAATAGGACAATCGCGAAATATTGCGCCGAACTAAATACCGAGGAGGCCCTTCCCCTTTCAGACGGAGGGAACCATTCGCCGACAATCCGTGCGTTTGCAGGAAACACCGGTGCGGAGATGAATCCGCACAAAATCCGTAACAAGAACAGGCTGATATAAGCGGCAAGTGGTGCCATGAAACCTGCAAAGGCATGTAAACAAATGATTACGGTCCAAGTGATAATCACCGTTCCATAGACCTTTCCCGACCCGTAACGGTCCAGAATCAGCCCTCCCGGCACTTGCCCGATCACGTACGCCCAGCCAAACGCCGAGAATAGGAAGCCCATGGCCACATCCCCAATACCTAAATCTGCCGCAATGGGAGCCCCTGCAATCGAAAGGATTGAACGTTCCGAAAAGCTGACAGCGGAAAAGAAGAATAGCATCAGCAAAACACCATGCCGCACCTGCATCCTACGCTGCTTTCTCATTGCAATAAAAGCGCCCATGCCACAACTTCCTTCCATCCCCAAAATGCCTTCCGGTTAGTAGCGAAAAGAAGAGCCGGACTCCTGTCCGGCCCTTCTGTCCCATCACTTTACAAAAACGGTCTTGATCGAGGTAAAGAACTCAATCGCTGCACGTCCCTGTTCCCGGGAGTGAGAGCTCGACTGCTTCATCCCGCCGAATGGTGCCTGAAGCTCTACACCAGCACTTTCCGCATTGATGCGGACGAGGCCGGCATCCATTTCATTGATAAATGCGAGAGCCTTCGAAATATTGGTTGTGAATACAGATGCACTGAGTCCATAATCGGAATCGTTTGCTAGTTCTAGTGCCTCTTCAAAGGATGAAACTTTCATAAGGGCTAGGACCGGTCCGAAAATCTCTTCACGGGCAATCGCCATATCCGGAGTCACTTCATCAAAAACTGCCGGTTCAACGAAGTAGCCATTGGCATTTGCCCCTGCTTCAGAACGCCTTCCTCCGTAGAGTAGCTTCGCCCCCTCTTCTTTGCCTTTTTCGATATAGGAAAGGACCGTATTTAGCTGACTTTCACTGACGGAAGGTCCCATCCAGCTCCCGTCTTCCAGTCCGTCGCCGACCGTGATTTCCGCAACTTTTTCCACGAGCTTCTTGCGGAACTCCTCGTAAACTTCCTCATGGACAATTACACGACTCGTCGCCGTGCACTTCTGGCCGGTCGACTTTAGGCCGCCGCTAATCGTTGCTTCCACTGCCAGATCCAGATCTGCGTCTTCCGCAACGATGACTGGATTTTTGCCACCCATCTCAAGCTGGTATTTGATGCCACGTGCAAGGGCTGCCTGGCCGATTTGTTTCCCGACTGCATTGGAACCGGTGAAAGTGATTCCGTTCACTTTCGGGTGTTCGGCAAGCCCTTGGCCGATTACCGACCCGGAGCCGGTGACCATATTGATGACACCCGCCGGAATGCCAGCCTCATGCAAACAGTCAATCACTTTTGCGCATGTGACCGCCGCTTCGCTTGCAGGCTTGATGACAACTGAATTTCCGTAAACCAGTGCCGGCGCCGCCTTCCAAATTGGAATCGCAACCGGGAAATTCCACGGAGTGATGACACCGACAACTCCGAGCGGCGTCCGTGTCGTGAACATAAGTGCATCCCTGTCCGTCGACGGTATGACATCTCCGATCGGTCGCATGCCTTCCCCTGCGTAATAGCGGAGGATGGCAATTCCGCGTGCAGTTTCGCCTTTCGCCTCAGCCAAGGTCTTGCCCATCTCACGTGTCATCGTCTGAGCGATGTCATCAATTCGTTTTTCCATAATGTCGGCAGCCTTGAAAAGAAGATCGCCCCGTGCACTTCCCGAAAGCTTTCGCCATGCCTTCTGGGCAACGCTAGCCGCCTCAACAGCTTCGTTCAAGTCTTCCACTGAAGAGAGCTGGTAGCGACCGACTATGTCATCTACATTCGCCGGGTTGCGGCTTTCCGCTGTTTTGCCGCCGCTAGATCCAACCCACTGTCCATCGATGTAGTTGAGGACGGTTTGAACCGCCGTGTCTATATTCGTCGTCATTCAGGACACCTCCACTTGTGCTGCCTTTTCTGACGGATATTTCTCGTTTGCAGCAGTCAGAATTTCTTTCAGTTCATCATAATGCGCTTGTTCAACCGGAGCAATTGGCGGTCGGACGGTTGTGCCGACCGGTAGCCCTACGATGTTCATGCCCGCCTTGATAAGTGATACGGCATAGCCTTTTTTGCGCTTCCGGATTGAATGGATCGGCAGGATGACATCTGTATGCAAATCATGGACCGTCTTAAGATCCCCTTGCTTAAGAGCTTCGAAATACTTAGCTGAGATATGCGGGATATAATTCGAAATGGCTGATGAATATGTCCGATATCCGAGGTTGTAATAAGTTGCCATTGTGACTTCCGCCAAAGGCATGCCATTGATCCACTCCAAGCGGTCGCCAATCAATTGAACTGCTTCTGTGTTGAATTCCATGTTGCCGATACCGTCCTTGAATCCAACTAGTTGCGGCAGCTCACAGAGAGCTAGCAATGTTTCTTTAGTTAGGATGCAATTGTCACGCTGATAGACGATCGCATTCAAATCCGTGCTTTCAATGATGGCCTTCAAGTAGTTAAACAAGCCGTCTTGAGATGGATCAATCAAGTACGGAGGAAGTATCAAATAACCATCAGCACCAAGGTCAGTCGAAATTTCGGCCTGCTCCAATGCATGTTGGATGTTGCCTCCCACGCCCGTGTATACAGGTACGCGGCCATCTACTTGCTTGATTGCCGTTTCAACCATCGATTTATATTCATCCTTGTTCAATGCATGCAATTCCCCAGCTCCACAAGCGACGAAGACGGATTGAAGACCGTTTTCCAACAGAAATTCAATGTTCGCTTCAAGCCCCTTCAGATCCAACTCCCCGTTTTCTTTAAGTGGCGCGACCGGGAAACCCAAAATGCCGGTCGGGCAATGTCGTTGTTTACCCATTTTTATCTTCCACCCTTCTATTGATTTTGTATTATTGTAAGACAATAAAATAATTCTGTCAACAATCATTTTACGTTATCGGTGCAGGGTTGAATAAAACAAGATCGTTGCGGATGCCCCAGTGGTCCGCCCATGTCTCTCGGCGCCCGCTCGCCACGTCGATGATGGCTTTGAATATTTCTTCTCCTACGCCTTCAATCGTCGCTTTCCCATCTGCAATCTTCCCTGCATCAATATCAATCAGATCATGCCATTGCTCGGCAAGCCCTGTTCTTGTAGAGACTTTGATCACCGGTGCGATAGACAGATTGTACGGCGTGCCTCTGCCTGTAGTGAAGACCTCAATATGCATCCCGGAAGCCAACTGTAGGGTTCCGCATACAAAATCTCCCGCTGGTGTCGCAGCGAAAGTTAACCCGGTCTTTCTCACTTTTTCACCAGGTGCGAGAACGTCCACGATTGGAGCGCTGCCGGATTTCACGATGGAACCGAGTGATTTTTCCACAATATTGGACAAGCCGCCTTTTTTATTGCCGGGAGTCGTATTGGCGCTCCTGTCCGCAAGCCCTCTTGACAAATAGGCATCGTACCATTGCATCTCCCGGATCAGCGCCTGGCCGACCTCTTCCGTCACAACCCTTTTCGCCAATAAATGGACCCCGTCACGGACCTCGGTCACTTCCGAGAACATGACAGCGGCACCTGCACGTACGAGAAGATCCGCAGCATGGCCGACAGCTGGATTCGCAGTCACGCCGGATAGCGCATCACTGCCACCGCATTGCAGTCCGACTGTCAGATTAGACAGCGGGGCCTCGACCCGCTTGCGTCGGTTTAGTCGTTCCAATCGCTGTTTCGCCATCTCCATGATGGATGAAACCATTTCAGAAAAACCTGATCGATCCTGTAGAAACAGAACGTCGGATTCACTTTCCCCGGCATTCAGTCGGTCAAGTGTCAGCTTCTCGCAGCCAAGCCCGATGATGAGCATTTCCCCTCCGAAGTTCGGATGGTTTGCCAAGTTCCGGATCGTACGAATCGGAATTTCGGAACCCAGCCCATCTATCGCGACACCGCACCCGTATGCATGGTTAATCGCCACCACATCATCGACGTTCGGATAATTAGGCAGCAGTTCCTTTCTGATCTTCTCCACGGCAAATTCCAAAACGCCAGTTACGCACTGTACACTTGTAGTTATGCCAAGCAAATTTTTCGTGCCGAAGGAACCATCCGGATTCGGATAGCCCAAGAATGTATGTGTTTCTTCAAATGGAACGAGCGGTTCTACTTTTCCACCGATCTGTAATTCGGACAGCGTCGGCGGTTCCGGCATACGCAGCATCGTTTCACGGACCCAGCTCCCTTTTAGGATTTCCCGGTCGGCATACCCGATCACCTCTCCATAGCGGTAGACCGCGTCACCTTCCGCAAAGTCTTTTAATGCGACCTTATGTCCTTGCGGGATTCTCCGAGTCAACTCCACGCCATCCTGAAGAGTAGTTCCCGCAGGCAAACCTCCATCATTTGCAATGACAGCAACATTATCCCGGTCATTCATCTTGATAAAGAGCGGCTTGATGCTTATCCCGTGTTCAGTCATCATTTCCTCCTCCATTCACCGACCTTCAAATTCATTCAGCGCATTCAGAAGCGCCTTGATATAGCCGATTGAATAGGCGAAACCAAGGCTTGATGGCTTCCATCCTATATTCGAATACTTCCAGCTGTCGTGAAAATCCGCGACATCCCCTGCAAACGTAGGGACATGATCAGGATTCAAACAGCCTTCGTAGCCGACTTTGCGCAACTCCAAGAGAATTTTGAACATATTCATATCTCCATCTTCAAGAAGTGCTTCTTCAAACGCTCCAGCTGTCGGAAGGCTTCCCCGAACATTCCGGAAATGGACGAGGAATATACGCCCTTTTCGCCCGAAATGATTGATTTCATCCATGACTAGGGAAGAGCCGCCCGCCTCTGCGCGCGTGCCAATGCAATATACAAACCCGACATTCTTGTGTGGGAAGTCATCGATGATCCGGTTCAGACCAATCCCGCCGAACGGTGAATCTGGATGTGGCGTGTCTGATGGGTGCATTGCCACTTTCACATCGTAATCCTGTGCTAGCGGAACAATTTCTCTGTAAGCACGTTGGAAAGATGCCCACCAGTTCTGTAACTCTTCCTGCCCCGGCGTCTCGGTTTTCTCCTTTAAGAGCCCGATACTCTCACCGCGGGCAACAGCGCCCCCGCGCTGTATCGCTTCATAACTTAAACCGCGCCCTATAAAGACATCGCCCTCAAAACGTTGGCGGACAATTTTGATTCCAGCCTCTCCGAATACACGAACTGCATTGAGCGAGTTTTCTAGCTCCTGTTCGCCGCCCTCCTCGCCATCAATGAAACGGCGCGAGATGTTCGGCAGTGTGACCCGATTGATGTCAAGTCCAAATGAACGGACACGCTTTTTCAGCTTCAACAGCTCATCGAGATCCGGATAGCCCTGTTCCGTAACACCTTTGAACGACTGCCCATTCCCAAAATCCACATAGTCAATACCAAGCTGTGCCATCTGCTTGAGATCCAGATCGGTCAAATCAGCACTGTTTACCGTTACCGAAACATGCATCATCATCGTCTCCCCCAATTCCATAAATGAAGCCCGGGACCAATCTGAAATCGACTGTACCCGGGCCGCCTTTCTATTATCCAGTGCTACAGACTTTTTACTTGCCCTCGGTCAATTTGTGAAGCTCCACATATTCCGCCTCAATCTCGGAAAGTTTCTTGCTCGCTTCTTCAGGATTCAGATAGACTGGATTCAACCAGGATTTCTTGATTTCCTCTTGATACTCATCACTTTCGACCGCCTTGCTCATCGCCTCAGTGAAGACAGCCACGACTTCGTCTGGAGTATCTTTCGGGAATGCCCACAAGAAAACTTTGTCGACCACCAAATCTATGCCTTGCTCTTTGAATGTCTTGATTTCTGGAAGATCTTGAAGACGATCCTCCGCCATGACGCCAAGGGCTACAAAGTCTCCTGACTCAATATAGCCTTTTACAAGTCCGAGAGAAGTCGGTACGATATCCACCCGTCCGCCAAGAAGTGCCGTGATTTTGTCAGAGGCACCACCGACATCTGCGATGTTAAATTCAACCCCTGCTTGCTCTTGGAATTGGACAATCTGCATGTACGTCATCGAACCGATTTCCGTTGCAACAGTAACTTTCTTCGGGTTGGCTTTTGCATATTCAATCAGCTCTTCAACTGTCTTAAACTTCGAATCTTTGGATACAAGGAACGTGTTGGATTGGTCAAGGACGCCCACACCCGCCACTTTCATGTCAGAGTAGGTATAGTCTGCGAGTCCGTAGACCTTGTTCAGAATCATTGAATTGTGGAATGCTAGTACTGTATAACCATCAGCCTTTGCCTCTTTCACCTTTTGTGTCCCTGTCGTTCCCCCTGCACCCGTAACGTTCGTGACAACAAGCGGCTTGCCGATTTCTTTCTCCATCGCCTTCGCCATGATCCGCGTATTCAAGTCCGTATCACCGCCAGCTCCTGCAGGTACAACAACTTCAATTGGCTTTTCAGGGTAGCCCCCTGCTTTCGTGTCACCTGATGCCTCTTCCGAACAAGCTCCAAGTCCTGCCGCAATCACGATGGCAGCAGCTCCAAACGTAAGTTTCTTCCAAATTCCCTTCATGTGCATATCCCCCTGCTTTCAATTTAGTGTTATTTGGTGATTCAGTGTTCCCCTTTTAATACATCAAATGATTGAGTGCTGTTGCTACGCTTCTTCTTCCAGTTGCTGTAGATCTTTAACCCGACAGATGCAAAGGTAAAGATGAGGAAGGCTGCCGCTATCGGCGAAGTCAGGAATGGCATAAAATCCCCTTGAGACAGCATGAGTCCTCGACGTAAGTTTGTTTCAAGCAACGGTCCGAGGATGAATCCTAAAACAAGCGGCGTCAATGGAAAACCGTACTTGACCATCAGGTAGCCAAGAAGACCGAAGAAGAACAGAGCTCCAATATCGAATACACGACCATTCTCTCCGTATGCTCCCACCACACAGAGCCCAAGAATAACTGGCATTAGAATGTTCTGCGGAATGCTTAGCATTTTTACAAACCCTCTCATTCCAAGGAACAAGAATAAAATCATGAATAGATTGGCTACAAGCAGAGCGGCGAAGATAGCGTAAACGATATCTCCATTATTCTGGATGAGCAGCGGTCCAGGCTGCAGGCCGTGAAGAACAAGCCCGCCCAAAAGAAGTGCAGTAACCGTATCTCCTGGAATTCCAAGTGATATTAGTGGAACAAGCGCTCCTCCGATAGCCGCATTGTTCGACGATTCAGATGCCACGACGCCGTCCGGAACACCAGTACCGAACTTCTCAGGATTTTTGGAAGAATTTTTCGCAGCCGCATAGGCGACAAGATTCGATGTTCCGCCCCCGATTCCCGGCAAGATACCGATCCCTATCCCAATCAAACTTGACCGCAACCAGTTCCAGCCTTGAGATAGATATTCTTTAAGACTCACCTTGTAGCTGATTTTCTTCATGTTAACCCTAAGGTTGTCCTTAACCTTCTTCTCGGCATTAATTAGAATCTCCGAAATTGCGAACAATCCAATCAGAACTGGCAATAAAGAAAATCCGGCGTTGAGAGATGACATTCCAAATGTAAATCGAGGAAACGCATCAATCGGAGCGGACCCGACCATTGCAAATCCAATTCCCAGCAACCCTGCCATCATCCCTTTCGGCAATGAATCACCGGACAAGCTCGAAATCAGAGACAGGGCAAAAATGATGATTGCAAAGTACTCGAACGGTCCGAACTGAAGCGCCACTTTTCCAAGTGGTGGAGCTATCAAAATCAGAACAAGAATGCTTAACAGACCGCCCATGAAGGAAGCGACAATCGCAAAGTTGAATGCCTTGCCCGCCTCCCCTTTCCTTGCCATCGGATAGCCATCGAATGTAGTTGCGATAGACGATGGAGTCCCCGGGAGCTTCAATAAAATTGCCGGAATAAGACCACCTGAGACCCCGCCGATATAAAGGCCCATTAAGAGCGCCATTCCATCGATCGGATGCATACCGAATGTGATAGGCAAACAGATGGCAATCGCCATCGTTGCCGTTAGTCCAGGAATAGACCCGAAGATCAAACCTAGGATGACCCCTCCCATGATGAGCAGGACACCTTTTAATGTAAGAATAGATGCGAAACCACTTAGCAGTAGATCAATCATTTGCCCACCCCCCTTATAGAAATCCGTTTGGCAGCATGATATAGAAGACATTGCGGAAAACATAATAGATAACGCCTGAGGAAACTACCGAAACCACAAGGAATAGTAGCCATCTACGCTCTGGCTTTGACGATAGAATCATCATTTGAAAAAACATATACACTGCTGTCGTAATTAGAAAACCGACGATAGGCATCACAACTACATAGACAGCCATCGAAATAAATGACAGAATGACCGGCTTGTACGTAACTTCTTCACTTACATTCTCCTCAACCTCAGCAGTGGAAGATGTACTTTCCTCTCTACTCGCCTTCACCTTTTTTAAACCTTGAATAATAATCACTATGCTGACGACAGCAATCAGAAACGAAATCACTTGCGGCATAAAAGCAGGTCCAATCTGCGAAGTAGTCAACTTTTTAAAACTTAACGTCGCCGAAAACATGATAACGCTTACAAACAGAAGGAAAATACCTGAGTGGACATCCCTCATTTTCGAAACCATTACAATACCTCACCCCTTTTGAATATTCTATTAATTAGTTTTTATTGTAAGACAATAATAATTTGATGTCAACATGAAATTTAAAATAGTTTTAGAGATTTAATTGGCGACTTTTAAGCAGTGCCTGTGCAAGACACATTTATGACAATTCAACCGAAAGCATGAAAATACAACAAAAAATCAGCTATTCGCTTAAACGGCTGACTTTTCGTTTTTCAGATATACAATTGTAGTTAATAAACTGAATAGTTCCGGTGCCTAGTTCCGGTTCCTGTGCAAAATACATTTATGGTATTCAACAATCAGTATTAAAATACAACCAAAAGCCAATCAACCGCCTGATTGATTGGCTTCCTACTTTCCAAATATGCAATTGTAGTTAATAAACTGAATATTGTGTTGAGCAGGCACCAAATAAGTCGCATCAAAGAAATTATAGGTACTTAACGAAGAATCTCAGTATTATGTTCGCCTAGGCGAGGGGCGTGGCTTCTTATGGCGACTGGTGTGCCTGAAAAGTTTACTGGATGTTTCATTGTGCGGATTTCTCCTTCTGTCGGGTGTTCAACCATCTTAAAAAATCCAGTCGCGCGTAAATGAGGGTCTGTAAACAGATCTTCGGGATTGTTGATTCGTGTGCAAGGAATATCGGCTGTTTCGAATATTTCAAGCCACTCATCCGTAGTTCTTTCCATCATAATTCGTTCCACAGTTTCATAGACAAAATCAATGTTTGCCGCCCTTTCGCTTATATCGGAAAAGCGGGTGTCATTTCTCAATTCCTCATGTCCGGAAACACCAAAGAAAGCTTCCCATTGTTTGTCGTTATAAATCAATACGCCAATATGGCCATCCTTCGTCTTATAAGGTTTTCTAAAAGGCGATGTTGCCCTTGCATAAAACGATGACCCGATTGCTGGGGTGAATGTTTCTCCATACATATGTTCAATCATGTTGTATGAAATGATCGTTTCAAACATCGGTACTTCTATTTCCTGTCCATTACCTGTTCGCTCGCGGGAGAAAAGTGCCGCCACGATTGCGTTCACACCAATCAAGCCGGCTGTTTTGTCGGCCATGAGCGAAGAAAGATATTGTGGACTCCCCGTCATTTGCCCTTGTGCAGCCGCCACTCCGGCCGCTCCCTGGATAATATCATCATAGGCCGGCCTTTCTCCATAAGGACCTTCCTTGCTAAAACCATACATTCCGCAATAAATGATTTTATCATTTACCTCGACAAGGTTCCGATACGTCAATCCCAATCTTTCCATGGATTGCGGACGCATCGAATGGACGAATACATCACTTGTTTTAACTAATTCAAGGAGCTTGCCCTTTCCTTCATCACTTTTCAAATCCAAAACGACGCTCCGTTTGTTCCGGTTCAAATGAAGAAAAATGCTGCCCATTCCCTTGTTGCGTGAAGGTCCAAGATAGCGGGTCGTATCCCCGGTTGCACTTTCCACCTTGATGACATCTGCTCCCATATCGGCTAGCTGGAGTGTACAATAAGGTCCCATGACAACAGACGTCAAGTCAAGTACTCGTATACCATCAAGAGGTCCTTTCATCTGTTCGTCCTCCCTTTTATTCGTTGCCGTCCGTCTTCCTGAGCATCAAAGCTGCACGCTTCGTTTTAACGACAACTACATCATTTTGATTGTAAGCCCGGTGTTCAAACCAGACGATGCCCGAATCCGTCCTTGACTTGGACTCGCGTTTTCCGACGACTTCGGTTTCACATCGCAACGTGTCCCCAATACGGACCGCTGCCGGAAAAACCGTTTCGTCAAAACCCAAGTTGCCCAAAGTTGTGCCTTCCGTCAGGTCATTGACACTAACCCCAACGACTAATGACAGTGTGTATAAACTATTGACAATTCTGCTTCCGTGAATCGTCTTTTTTGAAAACTCTTCGTCTAGATGCAACGGCTGTGTATTATGCGTCAACGTTGTAAACAACAAGTTATCCGTCTCTGTCACGGTTCTTCTCAAACTATGCGGAAAGACGTCACCGATCGACAGCTCTTCAAAATACTTTCCGGATGCCATTCAAATTCCCCCTTATCGATTCAACGACTTTGCATAGGAAAGGATTGTTTCCGCAGTTTTCACATGTGCGTAGTCAATATGATCCCCTTCGTACATGATGGCGCTGATTCCCTGTTCTTCCGCATTCCTGAAAGCTTGTACCATCCCTTCATAAAATGCGATTTCCTCCTCCGTTGGTGAATAAATAGCATTAACGATACTCACATTCGATGGATGAAGTAGCAGTTCTCCATCAAATCCCAGCTGCCTATTGAATGAGGAACTTTTCTTCAATCCTTCAAGATTATGTACATCTTGCCATAGGCCCCCGATTGGTGTTACATTTGCTGCACGGGCAGCCATGACAACTTTTGACCGCATGTATAGAGTTTCCAACCCATCTGCCGTCCACTGCGTTCCGAGTGCGCGCTCCACGTCTCCGTTTTTCGCACTCAATCCGGTAATTCCGATAACACGGCTGCAAATGGCGATTTCATAAGCAAAATACATCGAACGGGCAGTCTCCAAGATTGGCAAAAGTTTCACTGTGCCTTCCTGGATTCCTTTCGCTGACTCTATCTCCGCCAGCTTCTTTGACAATTCTTCGATTTCTTCCGGACCTTCCACTTTCGGTAAAACAAATCCTTCAAGATCCACGGATAACGTAGCTTTGACATCCTCCAAGTCGAATCCTTGCAGACCTTTATTTATGCGGACAAACACTTTTGTTCCTGAAGAGGCGATTTCTGAAATAGCATTCGCGACATCTAGTCGTGCCTGCTCCTTCACCTCCGGGGGAACACTATCCTCCAAATCCAATATGACTGCATCCGTCTCATACCCGGGAACTTTCTTGAACCAAAGCGGTTTATTCCCCGGCACAAATAAAAGCGATCGGTATCTATTCAATCAGAATTCCCCTTTCCGGCTGGTTATGTCCGAGCAAGTAGGAAATGCCAGCAGCACTTTTCATGACATTGTCAATAAAAGATTGTTCCTGCACTTCATTAAAGTCTCCGATCGGAATGACGCAAATGACACTTCCTATCACTTTCTGGGAAGCATCGAACACTGGTGCACCAATGCTCAACGCGCCTTCCTTTCTTTCGTTTGCTGTTTTCGCATACCCTTGCTCTTTTATCCTTCGCAGTTCATCCAAAAGTTGTCGTTTTTCACCCTCACTATTGATTTCCATATCTAAAACGTCTTTAATCTCTGTTTCAGGTAAATGAGCTAGAATATTTTTCCCGCTTGCTGCCACATGGACCGATTGCAAGACCCCGATTTCGAGTACATATTGCAATGCGAATGAACTCTTAACACTATCAATGAAAGCCAGTTTCTTATATTGAGGGTAATAAAGTGCCAGATAAACAGAATGATGAACCGCATCGACAAGCTCTTCCAAAAAAGGCCGAGCCACTTTTTGTATGTCGACATTCGTTGAGATGATAGATGCCATGCGGATCATATCCCCGCCAATTTTATATTTCCCGGTCTGTTCCGAATACTCAAGAATGTTTTCGTCTTTCAATGTTGTAATCATTCGATGCACACTGCTCACGGGCATGTCCAAAAAACGCGATAGTTCATTGACACCCCACTCGCCTTGGTGATCCGTAAACGCCCTCAATAAATGAAATGTTTTTGAAATGAGATTTTGTTTCAAGTCCATCTTCCTTCCGTCCATTCTTCTTACAAGTTACCTTTTAATCATCATTTCCGGCAACCATAAAGTTATAAACGGAAGTGCAATGATTATGAGCAAGATAAGTAGGTCCATAAGAACAAACCAAGTTACCCCTTTAAATCCTTCACTTGTTTTCACTCCCGCCGCGCCTGTTGCTACAAAAACATTCATACCGACCGGGGGTGATACAAGTCCGATTTCCACCGTTTTCGTTACGATAATTCCAAACCAAATCGGATTAAACCCGAGTGACATAATGATTGGGAACGTCAACGGCAATGTTAAAATGAGGATTGCAATCTGGTCCATGAAAAATCCGAGGACAAGATAGATTGCAATAATAATAAAGAGAATCCAGTACTTTGAAATTTCCAAACCTTGAACAAACATGACTAATTTTTGTGTCACCTGCGTCATTGTCAGGAAATAGCTGAATATATGCGCACCGACGATGATCGTCAAAATCATGGTTGTCGACTTGATCGTATCGTTGAATGCCGTTTCCAATTTACTGAAGTTCATTCTCTTCATTAGCACTACGATAATTAGTGTAATAAATGCGCCAAGCGCCCCTGCTTCAGTAGCGGTTACGACACCGCCGTAAATTCCGCCCATAACAGCGATAATGATCAATAGCATCGGCCAAATATTTTTCAATGAAGACACTTTTTCACTCAATGAGGCCCTCTCCGGGATTTTCGGAGCGATTTCCGGCTTCAGTTTCACCCAAATGAAAATGACAACAATATAACCAAGTGCGGTTAAAATACCCGGGACAATTCCTGCAATCAACAGCGAACCTACGCCCGTCTCAGTCAAAATCCCGTATAAAATGAGAATGATGCTTGGCGGAATCATAACTGCCAGTGTACCGGACATACTGATGACACCCATCGTAAAAGGTGTGCTATATTTATACTTCCGCATTTCCGGGGCAGCCGCCTTGGCCATCGCAGCTGCCGAAGCCTGACTTGATCCGGAAACTGCACCCATCATCGCCCCTGCGAAAACGGTTGCAATTCCAAGACCTCCCGGAAGATTTCCGAGCCATTTATAAGCGGAATTGAAAAGGTCTTTCATAATTCCGCTGACTGTCATGAAGGAAGCCATTAAAATGAACATCGGAATGGCACTTAACAGGAAACTTTTAACACTTTCATACGGAGTAGTTTGCATGATTCCTAGAAATGCGTCCCACCCGCTAAACATGAGAAGTCCGATCGAGCCTGCAATCCCCAAGGAGAAGGCGATTGGCATGCCCACTGCCAACAATACAAGTAAACAAAGTAACGGTATTAAAATTGTCATGGCATTTCCACCTCTTCCGCCTCATGCAAATCTTCTTTATAAACAAGTAACAAAATAATATTCAACACGAGCCTGATCATCAATACGATAGAACCGATTGGGATCCAAATATAGGAGAGCCATAACGGAAAGTCTATTAACCCCGACATGATCAAATTGTTTTTCAAGGCATTTACCGTAATCAACAGGCCTTCATAGCCCATGAAAAACGCGAATACCGCAATCATTATATAAAAGATGATATTCAGCACATTCCTCACCTTTTGGGAAAATCTCTCAAAAAGTATATCCAAACGAATATGTCCATTCACCTTTAAGACATAGCTCATACTGAGGAATACTAAAATGATCATGAGATAACGCTCAGTGATTTCATAAGCGCCTGTAATCGAATGGCTAAAAAAGTAGCGGCTTAACGCATCAAGGCTCGTCAAGACCATCATTACTAATAGCGCCAGTTGTGAAAACCTAAGCAAGATGACTTCCAGCTTATCGAAGTATTTGCGAGCAGCGTTCATATTCTCACCTTCCTGTAAGACACGGTTTTATTTCTTTAATTCTTCACGAAGCGCCCGGTATTTCTCTACCACTTCCGACCCTTTAAATCCGCGTTTATCGAGACCAGCAGCCCAACGGTCCCAAGTAGGTTCCAAGGCTTTATCCCACTCCGCTACTTCCTCTTCTGATAGCTCGTACATTTCAACTTGAGATTCAAACTGTTCAATGAGTTCGTCATTCTTTTCATCCAAGAATTTCGATAGATGCTCTACTGTTTCATCCCCTGCTTGCTCAAATGCTTTTTTCACATCGTCAGGAAGGTTCTTGTAAACTTCTTCATTGATAGAATAAATAACGGTGAAGCTTCCAAGATTAGCATTTTTCGTTGAGTATTTTGAAATCGACTCAATTTGGTAAGGGGCGAAGCTTGTGAATGGGAATGTTACTCCGTCAACCGTTCCCCGTTCCATTGCCGTGTACGCTTCAGTTGCAGGCATGAATACCGGCGATGCGCCCAAACTATCGAAAGCAAGCTCCATCGTACCGGTTACACGTGTTTTCAGACCTTTAATGTCCTGTAAGCTTGTAATCTTCTTCTTAGCCGTAGCCAATTGATATTGGGGAATAGCAACTGCGTATAGAGGCCTTACGCCATTTTTTAAATACTCTTCTTCCATTAGCATATCTTTCATTAAAGTCCAGATGATTTCCGAACCTTCTTCTGCCGTATTATAAGCTCCCGGCAATGTTGCAACTTCTGAAAGTGGTAAACGATCCGTTGCGTAAGACGTATACCCGATATCAACCGTCTTGGATAGTGTTAAATCCAAATAGCTGCTAGCCTTTCCAATCTGTTCGGCTGGGTAATATTCAAACTCAACCTTGCCATCCGTCAATTCCTTGACACGGTCCATAAAAAATGAAATGCCTTCAGTCGATAGATAGTTCGTTGTTGGGAAAGAGTCAGCCACTTTCAATTTGATAGTACCATCCCCATTCCCCGAAGCTGCCCCATTTCCGCATGCAGCAAGTGCCAAGAGCACAACCGCACAAATCCCCATTAGTAAACTTTTCTTAAGTCTTTTCATTTCTCTCCATCTCCCATTTAATAAGATTATGATTCCATTGCCACTTTTGGCGGAGAGTACATAAGAACAAAACGCAGATTAGTGGAACCCACATTTTTCACTTCATGCATCGCCTTCTTAGGAATGATGACAACGTCTCCCTCTCCTAACACTGCCTCTTCCCCTTCAATTTTCACGTACATTTCGCCTGTCAGAATATACATCACTTGCTCAAGATCCTCATGGAAATGTGGATCTGCATCTCCCCCGGGCTCCATCTCCCCGATAATCACTTCCATATGCTCAATTCCGTCAGATGGCCCAACCAACCTGCGATTAAATGTCCCTCCATGGGCTGGCGGCGAATAAGCCTCGACATCATTTACATTTCTCCAATAAACCATTACCAACACACCTTTCAATCATCATCTTATTAAAGCGCTTTCATATCTGCCATTCCACTGGATGGAATAGCATTCCAATATCTGAACATAAATTTAACACAAGAATAATCAAATTTCAATGGTATTCTAACTATTACGATTGTTTTTTTAATATAATTTTTAACTACTTACTGAAGGTCAGTAATGCTAAAACCATAAAAAATGAAGCGCGAACCCCTTCGCACTTCATTTCGATAATCCGTTATTCATTTTTAAAAACCGATCTACTTCTGTCCCCCTTGGCATACCCGTTTGTGCCCCAGCTCATGATTGGCCGCCTTCCCTCAGTGAAATTGATAAAATTCATTCCCTATTATAGTCTCACCCGGAGAATGAAATCGGTCGGTTTCTGTAAAAAAGTCGATATCGCACTACCAATAACAGTGGCTTTTAGTTTTTCGATTCATAGGCTCATCCTTTCTATTTATTGACTCCTGAATCAATTCATTCATCGCTCTCCAAGGAATTACGACTCCATTGGAAAACACATAAAAAGTCACACATAAAACGCATTTTACTCCATCAATTCACCTTAATATTAAAATCCACTATATATTTAATTTTCGTTACATATCAGATATGGTAATATAGAATTATTAAACAAATGAGCATGAGCCTTATAGATTAGTCAGTCAACTAGCTGAGTGAACTATACAAATTGTGTCGGTGCCTATGCACCAAACATTTATGACAATTCAACTCAAAGCATAAATATCCAAAGAAAAGTCAGCCATTCATCTAAATGGCTGACTTTTCGTTTCAACAATATGCAATTGTAGTTAATAAACTGAATTGCGTGTTGCACAGGCACCCGCTTAAAATAGTGAGTTAAGCGTCTTTTTGAGGGCATTCAATGTTCGATCCACTTCTTTTTCGCCATGGACAGTTGCTAGGCTGTAACGGTTGAGTGGTTTATTGTATATGCCGCGTGCCAACAAATGATAATCAATGTCTTTCCTTAAGCCAAATTCGGATTCCTGCAAATCGCGGTAGCTCTGAATTTTTTCTTTTTCCGTGATGATGAAATTGAAAATGGAGCCCATGCCTATTGTTTGGACATTGATCCCTTTTTGAAGGAACAATTCGCGAATACCCGACTTTAATTGATTGGCCGTTTCAAAAACGTTGTCGATTTCTTGCTCCAGAACTTCGATTGTCGCCAATCCAGCGGCAAGAATCGTCGGATGCCCATTGTATGTTCCACTGTGGAACAGTACATCTTTTGCACCTGAACGTTTGCTTTGACTATTATCAAATACATCCGACGCTGCGGTCGGTGCACTAATGTCCATGATTTCCTTGCTGCCCCCGACGATGCCTACTGGGAATCCTCCACCCACGACTTTCCCCAACGCTGTGATATCAGGCGTAACGCCGTAAACTTTTTGCGCTCCACCCAAACCAAGGCGGAAGCCCGTCTTCACTTCATCGAAAATGAGTAGAATTCCTAACTTTTTCGTCACTGCCCGTAGACCTTCCATGAAATCCTGTTCAGCTGGAATAAATCCTCCTTGAACAGGCTCAAGAATGACGGCTGCGATTTCATCTTTATGTTTCGTTAAAATTTCGGTAGTTGCTTCCAAATCGTTAAACGGCAAAATGATTGTATGTTCAATGTTGTATGGTTCAACGCCTTTCGATTCCACAATCGAGTTCGGATTTTTTGCAGGGCCGGCCTCATTCAATGGCGGATTGACACTGAGAAGCACTTGATTATAGCCACCGTGGTAATGGCCTTCAAATTTTGCAATCTTATATTTTTCCGTGAATGCGTAAGCCATCCTGATCGATAGCAATGTCGCTTCCGTTCCTGAATTTGTATAACGCAATCTTTCCATCCCAGGATACAGTTGTTGGATTTTCTTACCCATTTCCACTTCCAAGTGGTGTGGCGTTCCAAATAGCAGGGTTCCTTCTTCCTCCATTTGATTCCGAATGGCTTCCATCACCTTTGGATGGCCGTGTCCGGTCATCAATGCCCCGTAAGAAAGGAGGTAATCGACATATTCATTCCCGTCCAAGTCCGTCAAATATGCACCTTTCCCCTTCTTCATAATCACAGGGTAAGGCTCGAAAAACTTGATGTTGGCAGTGACTCCTCCCGGCATGACGTTGCGGGACACCTTTGAAAACTCAAAGGAAGCAGGTGTTTTTTTACGATACTCTTCGATTCCCGACACTACTCTACTTTGCGTCATTCTTTCCACCTCTTATGAATTTTTTATTTCACTTCTATACAATATGAAATATTTTTTGTAAGTATATATCGATACTTCAATCATGCAAATAGCACTTATGCCAGCTAGTTTCTTTGTGTTGCGAAAGATTTTTTTTATGTTACATGCAATTTTTATTTCTTTTCTCTCCAATTTCTTTGTGTTGCACTTCAATTTCATTTCGTTACGTTGTGTCAGTGCCTGTGCAAGATACAATTATGGTAATTCGAAAATGGGAATAAAAATACATTCAAAAGCCAATTAATCTACTGATTAATTGGCTTTCAAATTTCCAAATATACAATTGTAGCTAATAATCTGAATTGTGTCGGTGCCTGTGCACCACACATTTATGACAATTCACCTTGCAACATAAATATCCAAAAAAAGCCAGCCATTTAGCTAGACGGCTGACTTTCCGTTTCAACAATATACAATTGTAGTTAATAAACTGAATAGTGTCCTGCACAGGCACCCATTTTATTTACTCTCCACAGCCTCCCAAATCCTAGCTTCCAATTCGCCCCAATGCTTTTCTTTTTCTTCAGGCGACCAGCCCATGAGGCCGGCCATGTATTCGACGACTTCGTGTTTCCATTTATTCACCCAATCGATGTCGAACAAGACCGCACCTGTCCGTCGTATGAAGTAGTCGGCAGGGGTGAGGGCCATTTCCTCATTGATCGCGTAGTGAAGGGTCAGTTTGATGGAAAGCGGCAAATCAGTTTCATCCAGCACTTGGTCTGCGTATCGAATGACAGAATCCGCATTGGTCCCATACGTCGCAAGGATGCTCCTGGCATCAACTAATGACACCCCCATCTTCGCAATGTCTTCGGCCCTTTCATGTATGAAACGCTTATAATCTTCAGGCTGCCCGAAATCCCCGCCCGATAACTTCAAACGCTTCGTTACAGATTTTGCACTTTGCTTTCCAAGCTGTTCGCAAACCATATCCGTCACCGTCTCCGCCATTTTCCGGTATCCCGTCAATTTCCCCCCGGCGATTGTAATCAACCCAGTGTCCGACGTCCAAATCTCGTCTTTCCTCGAAATTTCGGACGGCCCTTTCCCTTCCTGCCGGATGAGCGGACGGACTCCTGCCCAGGAGGATTCGATGTCATCCAACCCCAGCTGCACTTCCGGGAACATGAATGCGATGCTCGCCAATAAGTATTGCTTATCCTCTTCCGTTATTTCGGGATGGAGCAAATCGCTGTGATACTCGGTATCTGTTGTGCCGACATACGTTTTGCCGTTACGCGGGATGGCAAAAACCATCCGGCCGTCCGGCGTGTCGAAATAGACAGCCTGATGCAACGGGAACTTGCCACCGTCGATGACGATATGGACGCCTTTCGAATGGAACAAACTCTTCCCTTCGATACTCCTATCCATCCCGATGACATCTTCAACCCACGGACCCGTTGCGTTTATGATCTTACCCCCACGCACAAGATATCGTTCGCCGCTGAACAACTCTTTCACATACAATCCCGACACCTTTCCGTCCGCATCATACGTGAACGTTTCCGCCTTCGCATAATTAAGCAGATCCGCCCCATTCTCAAAAGCACTTTTCGCCACTTCAATTGTCAATCTTGCATCGTCCGTCCGATATTCCACATAATATCCTGCGCCAAGCAATCCTTTCCTATTTAATAAAGGCTCCTTTCGTAACGCTTCTTGCACCGACAACATTCTACGTCGCTCTTTCTTCTTCACGCCTGCCAGGAAGTCATACACTTTCAGCCCTAGCGACGTGGAATACTTGCCAAACGTCCCTTCGCGGTAAATCGGCAAAAGCATCCATTCCGGGTGCGTGACATGAGGGGCATTCCGATAGACGACTTCCCTTTCCTTCCCGACTTCCGCAACCATGCCGACTTCAAATTGCTTCAAATAGCGCAATCCCCCGTGGACTAGCTTCGTGGACCGGCTTGACGTCCCTGCAGCAAAATCCTGCATTTCGATCAGAAGGGTTTTCAATCCTCTCGTCACACAGTCAAGGGCGATGCCCGTTCCGGTTATTCCGCCGCCGATAATAATGACATCATATTGCTCGTTTTCAATCCTGCCGAGCAGTTCCCGTCTTCCGGTAAATGAAAATGATTTCATCTGTAAAACGCTCCTATCATTGAAAAAGGCCATTACAATAGCCCTGCTCCATGCAGGGATTGTAATGGCCTTCTCTCATAATCTCCGACCTTATTAAATTTTCCTTTTACTTGCTATAGGCTATGGTATTATAATAGTATATTTTTTATTTTTGAAAGGATGAATAAACTTGAGTCTAGTTGACATGGTCGAATCCCAAATGATTGCCTCCGTAAAAAGTGAGGAGGACTTACAACACGCTCTTACTTCCAATTCCAACATCGTCTTTCTTCTCACCGGGAATCTTATGACCATTGCGGACTATATTCAACAGTTGCGCGCGGCCGACAAGCATGTATTTCTCCATCTCGACTTTATAGACGGGCTTTCCAATTCCAAAAATGCGCTCAACTACGTCGCCGAATACTGGAATCCGACAGGTATCATCACAACGAAAAGCCATATTGTCAAAATGGCCAATGAAGTTGGCTTACAAACGATTCAGCGGATTTTCCTGCTGGATTGGGCTGCAATTAATAAAGGGATCGAGATGGTTAAATCCTGCAAGCCGGATGCTGTAGAGATCCTGCCTGGCATCATCCCTAAAATCATCGACCAGCTATCACGGGAGCTTGATTACCCGATCATTGCCGGAGGGCTTATCTCTGATATTTCAGAGGTCCATGCAGCACTTGAAGCAGGCGCCTTAGCCGTCTCTTCAGGCGATCCATCCATGTGGAATTTCGACTTATAATGTGATAAGATCCTTGACGCTATTCAATATGAGTTCGGGTAGATGCTCGGAACCTGCTACCATTTCCTCCGTCGTAATGCCGGACAGGACAAGGACGGAATGGATGCCGGCGTCGTTCGCCATTTTAATATCCGTTTCCAATCGATCCCCTACCATAAAGCATTGATCGGCTTCCATGCCCAACACATTATCCAAAACGTATTTGGCCATCAACGACGAAGGCTTACCAGTGATCATCTTCACCGGCTCGCCCGTCGCGCCTTCAAGCGC
Source organism: Sporosarcina koreensis (assembly GCF_042655825.1). Taxonomy (NCBI): domain Bacteria; kingdom Bacillati; phylum Bacillota; class Bacilli; order Caryophanales; family Caryophanaceae; genus Sporosarcina; species Sporosarcina koreensis. The sequence goes on from NZ_JBHSNP010000027.1 coordinate 297,659, forward strand.
CCCGATCATCGCTCCGCAATCCGGAATTTCCCCATCCTTGACCGGACACGTCCGATCCGGGTTGGTCGCAATGATTTCGGCCCCATTCCGCCAGGCTTGGAAGGCATCATTCAGTTTGTCATACGTGAATTGCCGATCCCAACCTAATACGACATGAGATGCGCTGGCGGGAATGTCCGCCAGCTTTATATCTTCATTGGCCAGTTCTTCGAATAAAGGTTCTTCACCAATCACGTATACTGAATCCTTAGCTTTCATGACCGTTTTCAAATAATGAGCAGTTATATAATTCGAATTAATGACCTCGCCAAGTTCAACTGCAATCCCCATATGATTCAACTTCTCGACGTACTCTTTACGACTCGCTATCGATTTATTCGTGAGGAACACCACTTTATCCCCGCGCGCTTTCAACGCTTTTATCACTTCCGGCGCCCCATCGATAATATGGTCGTCCAGATAAATCGTTCCGTCCAGATCAAAGATAAACCCTTTCAACATCCTCACTCCAAGTCATTTATGCCTAAAACATGATTTGTCTACAAGCTCGCACTTGCCCTTCAATTGTTCCAATCAAAGCCGTTGTTTTTTCCCGATCAGATTGGCTACAGCCTGTAAGATCAGAACCAAAGCAACTAAGATAACAGACATCGCTGCCGCTGAATAATACTCCGCCCGAAGGATGTTTTGGAAGATCGCCAAACTCATCGGTGCCCATTCAGGCGGTGCAAGCAAGATTGAAACACTTGCCTCTTTAATGACCGTAATGAAAACAAGTACGGATCCGGCTGCAATTCCCGGCAACATTAACGGTCCTACGATAGTAATTGCCGCGGTCAGCGGGGTAGCCCCCAGGTTCACCGCTGCTTCTTCGATATCCTGTTTGATTGCCCGCATGGATCCCATAGTTGAACGGACCATATAAGGAAGCCGTCGAATCGTATAAGCGATGATCAACAACACAGCAGTCCCCGTCAATTGCAGAGGCGCCGTATTGAACGTCTGGATCAGCGCAATCCCGAAAGCGATGCCCGGCACGACTAACGGAATGGAAGCGATGAAATCCAGCTTCGCCGAGTTCTGTCTGACGACAAAGTATGATACAAACGTGGCGACGATAACACTTAACACCAATGCGCCCGTCGCAAGCATAATGCTGTTCTGGATATTGCCCATCGACGTTGAAAAGATCGTTTTATAGTGTTTCAATGTATAACCGCTCGGCAATAAATCCTTCCCCCATGTCGTTGCAACGGATTGAAGAGCCACTGAAAGCATCGCCAATAGCGGGACCAATACGACAAAGAGGGAATAGCCGGATAGTACGCGCGTCAATAATTTATTCTCAATCAATTTCTGTTGCTTCGGCTTTCCGGAAACGGAGCCATAGTTCTTCCCTTTCGTATACAAATGTTGGAGGTAGAAGAAGAATGCCGCCACAATGACCATGACAACTGTCAGGATAGCCGCCCCGCCCCAGTTGAAGAATCCGGAGATTTCCCGATACGCTTCAACGACGAGCAAGTTCAATTCTTTTGGCGCAAGGACAATCGGACTTCCGAAATCCGAGAAGCTCACCGTAAAGATGAGCAATGCGCTCGAGATGACGCCCGGTAATGCAAGCGGAAACGTCACAAAGATGAAGGTGAACCAGTTTTTCGCCCCAAGATTTTGAGAGGCTTCTTCCAAACTGATATCACTCACTTTGAACGCCGCCACTAACGGCCATAATGCATAAGGGAAGAAGAAGAAAACTTGCACGGCAACAACCCCCGCCATCGAATAGGGGTTCAACAGCATGCCTTCCCCGCCTAGCATGTTATAGATTTGCGTCACCCATCCAGCCCGTCCGAACATGATGATAAACGCATATGCAGAAATGAACGTCGGGACAATCAAAGGAATCATGCATAATGCGGATATCGTCTTTTTAAAAGGCATTTTCGTCCTTGCAATCCCATAAGCAAGGGGAATACAAACGAGGATAATGATGATGGTAACGGTAAACGCCAACATAAGGCTGTTTTTCAGTGCAGAGAAATAACCTTTCCCCGAGAAGATCCTCTTATAATTGTCCAACGAGATATTCTTGAACTTTTCAACCGTTGAATTGAAAATCCCCGGATCCGTCAAAGAACCCAATAGATTTGTCGGTTCACCGGTAAAGCTGACAACGAAAACAGAGAGAAGCGGCAGTAACATGAACAAGCCGAAGAATACATAAATGAGTACTTTTACGACCGTTAATCCATTGAAGCTGTTTTTAAGACGGTTCATATTAACAGCACCCTCTCGTGATCCACAGTTAACTTGACTTTCTTCCCTTCCTCAAAAATATTGGCGCCTGAGGAATACGTTGTATCGACAATCAATTGATAGGATCCGACTTGGACGTCGTACCTGACAATCGACCCTAAATAGGTGGACATGATAACAGTTCCTTCTATTACATTCGTCTTCGTATGATCGATTGCGCTGTCCGCCGCCTCCACTTTTACATGCTCCGGACGGATGATGACATCCACTTCCTTTTTCTTCGCCTTGTTTGATGAACGAAGTAAAAACCCTTCCCCTTTGACGACAGTCAGTCCATTCTCTTCGCCTTGGACATCGCCTTTCAAGATGTTTGAAGTTCCTACGAAATTCGCGATGAACGGCGTCGATGGATTACTGTATAAGTCTGTCGGCGTTCCGATTTGGACGATATGGCCTTTATCCATGACCGCGACACGGTCCGCCATGCTCATCGCCTCTTCTTGGTCATGCGTGACGAAAATCGTCGTAATACCCAAATCCTGTTGAATCGTCCGGATCGTGTTCCGCATCGAATGCCGCAATTTCTGGTCCAAGTTGGACAAAGGTTCATCCATAAGCAGTACCGCTGGCTCCATGACCAATGCTCTTGCCAGGGCCACACGCTGCTGCTGTCCGCCTGATAATTCGCTCGTCAACCGTTCCGCAAGATGTTCCAATTCAACATACTTCAATATTTCCATCACTTTATTTTTCAGATCGACCGGATATTTTCCGAATCGCTTCGTCAACAGACGCGCATAGATCCCCAACTGTTTAGCCGGGTTGCTTGCATTCAATTGCTTGATGTTCAAGCTGTAGGCAACGTTTTCAAACACATTCATATGTGGAAATAAAGCATAGCTCTGAAAGACCATCCCGCAATTCCGTCTGTTTGCCGGAATCTTTTCCACTTCACGATCTCCTATGTAAATGGATCCCGACGTAGGATTTTCAAATCCGGCGATACATCTCATCGTTGTCGTTTTCCCACATCCCGAAGGACCAAGAAGAGCGAAAAATTCGCCCTCCTTGATGTCAAGGTTAATGTCGTGAAGAGCAGTAAAGTCCCCAAATGTCTTTGTCATATTTTCAATTTTTACTGACCCCATACATATTCACCCTTAATTATTGAAATTTGTCTTTCCATTCATTACGAACGCGGTCGTAGTTGTCATTCACCCAATCAATATCCAGATCCACGGCATGTTCTTTCACCTTTTCAAGTGTCAAAGGTGTTTTCGACTCCACGTCCGGGTTGATAGGAATGTGGTACCAATCCGCCATGATTTGCTGGGCTTCCTTGGAAAGAAGGAAATCCATGAACTTCTTACCGCCTTCAGCATTCGGTCCACCTTCAATCAATGTTGCAGGGTTAACGAGTACCGGTGTCTTATCAGGAACGATAAAGTCGACAGTTTCACCTTTTGCTTTTTGCTCATAAGCCATGAAGTCGAACCCGACACCGATATGCGCTTCACCCATCGCTACAGCTTTTGTTGGAGCTGAACCGGAGTCAGGAATCGAGTTCGCCTGCTTTACAAGCTTTTCGAAGTACTCCCATGCTTTGTCTTCACCTTGCTGCATCATTTGGTCCATAACCATTAGAGTGGCTGTACCAGATGCTGCCGGGTTCGGGAATTGAATTTTCCCTTCCCATTTCGGGTCCAGCAGATCTGCCCATGTTTTCGGCGCTTCTTCTTCAGAAACTAAATCCGTATTATAAGAAAATCCTAAAACGAAAAGTTCAACACCGACATATTTGCCGTCTTGGTGCTTTAATTTAATGCCATTTTCCACGACATCCCAATCCGCGGCGAAATCCGGGATATAGGACGCCAGGATTCCGCGATCCACTGCAGCCTCAAACGGAAGAATGCCTCCGCCGCCGTACCAGACGTCCGCTTTCGGGTTATCCTTCTCGGCCATCATCTGATTGACAAGGATATTCGTCCCAGCGTAGTGCACATCGACTTTATCGCCATGCAGCTCCTCATACTTCTGCGCCAATTCCTTCGTGAAATCAGGTGTTTCCGGTGAATAAAGAGTGATCCTGCCCCCTTTGCCATCTCCTCCGCCTTCCGAAGCTCCCCCTGCACAACCGGCCAGCAATCCTGTTGCCAACAGGATGCTAGCTGCTAATCCACCAAATCTTTTCATGAAAATCCCCCTAATATTTTTTTAGGCAATAAAAATGAGAGGAACGCCAAATGAACCCCTTTTCCAGAAAGGGCTTTCATTTTTAGGCTTTCATCTCATCGTCTCTGCCTATATTCAACTACCCATAGTATACAGTAGATTCTTGCAATTGCAATAGTATTTAGATTTTTTATAAACACTATTTTCATAATTCATTCATTAACTTCAGTTTTGCGACTGTCACCCTAGCAGGAAAAATAGTACGGAGGAAGTAGATGGGGCAGGGTTTCCAGTAGAAAAGAATTGTTTTTGGCTAGTTTTGGATATTTTAACTTTCAAATAATTATGAATCATGTATACTTCTAACCGATTGCTGCCTAGGTTGCTAGATTGGCGATCTAATTCGAAAGGAGGAATTGGGATGAAGAGCAACAGATTCATGAAATGGGGCATCATTGGGGTTGTCGCGCTGATGGCGGGTGTCGTCTATTTGTTCGGCGCGGGCAAGATGGCGAGCGCGGAACAGACTGTGCTCGTCGAAGAGGACTTTGACCTGTTGGAAGGCGTGATGCCTGAAGGGTGGAGCGTCATTCAAGGCCAAGCATCCGTTGAAAATGGAGCGTTGAAGTTGACTTCGCCTTCATCAGCTTCACCGGCAAGAGTGCTTATACCGCTCCCCGACAAGAATGGAAATATCGTTTTCGAGGCGGATATGACGTTCGTTTCCGCTGTCGAAGATACTCGATGGGCATCGATGATGTTCCGCGTGCAATCGGGAGATTACCCATACTATCAATTCGCGATCCGGAGAGGCACGAATGCGCTGAACGGGGCCGAGTTCGCAGAGCGGAATGCCCAGAACAAATGGGTCGTGCCTGAAGCGACTTTCTTCACGGAAAAGTTCGAGTACAACAAGCCTTACCGCATCAAGATTATCGCAAGCAATAATCGTGTCCAGCAGTTCATCAATAACAAGCTTGTCATCAATACCGATCAAGCATCCGGTCTGTTAAACGGAGACATCGGTTTCCAAGCGAATGGATCCACCGTCCTGTTCGATAATGTGAAAGTCTCATCTTTCGAACAGGCATTGCCGCCAGTTGAAAATGCGGGCGCTTTCCTACCTCAAGAGCCTGAAACGAACATCATAAACGCGCCTACGCTGATTGGACAAACCTTGTCTGCAGCGGAATCATCAAATACGGCATCTGTGCTCTTGAAAGTTGAACGGAATGGCGCGGGTGAGTTGGTGACGAATGGTGTGCCGTTGACTGAAGCGCTCGCCAACGTACAAAACAAGCGCATTCCTATCTTGCACATCGAAACGAAAGGCATTGAAGGAGCCATCATCGACAGTCTGGATGCTGCCCTGACGACTGACGTGCATATCGTCTCGTCCAATCCGGACATCGTGAAGTCAATTACAAACCTGATGCCAACTGCAAGAGGGGGGATCATCTACACGAAGAATTCCTTCAACAAGCATGACATTAACGAATTAATCCGGACCGTCCATGCAAGCAATGCAAAAGTTGCGTTGATTCCGGAAAAACTGCTTGATGCGGAAAATGTCCACTACTTGCATACAAGAATGGTGGCCGTATGGGGAATCGGTGCGGAAGATGAAGGCAGTGCGCACGCGCTCATCCATACAGGAGCAGATGGCATCATTACGAATAACCCTGCCGCTTCCATCGAAGCGCTTGGAAAATATCCTGAAAACACTATCGTCAAACGACCGATTGTCGCCGCCCACCGCGGAGTGCCGTCCCTTGCCCCTGAAAACACAATGGCAGGGTACCGACTCGCTTACGAGCTTGGCGCAGACCAAATCGAAACGGATCTGCAATTGACGAAAGACGGCCACCTCATCATCATGCATGACCTGACGGTAAACCGGACGACGAATGGAACGGGTGCAGTCAGCGATCTGACATTCGATGAAATCCGTCAACTCGACGCAGGCATCAAATACAGCGAAGAATTCGCGGGTGAGAAAGTGCCGACATTCAAAGAGTTCCTTCAGGAATTCAAAGGGAAAGACGTCATCCTTCTCGTTGAATTGAAAGGCGTGGGCATTGAGGAGCAGGTGATCAGGGAAATCGAAGAAGAAGGAATGGTCGACCAAGTCGTCCTACAAAGCTTCGACCTCGGCAGCATGATCGATTCCTTTGAACTGAAACCTGAAATTCCTGTCGGCTATCTATATTCCGCCGCAGTTCCAGCAACAACGGAAGCAAAGATTAAAAATGCGCAAAAGATGATTGACTACGGAACTTCGAATAACGTCACATTGAATGCAAGCTACGGAAGCACGTACCAGGAATTCATCACGTATATGCGCCAACGCGGCATGCTGACGATGCACTGGACATTCCGCGGCGAAGAGCCATTCCGCGATAAACTCGCCGAAGGACTCGTCGGACCCATCACCGACTACATGCAATGGCTGACCGATTCACCGATCAGACTCGAAACACCGATCAAGAAAATCAACCTGAAGCCAGGCAAAACATCCACAGTACAGGCAAAAGCATTCGTCAATTACCGTACAGCGAAAAAGGAGAACATCGCCTCAGAACTCTTCGTCGTTGAGGACAATGGCGTCGTCAAGCTGAACGGCAACACGATCGAAGCTGTCTCACCAGGAACCGCCCAAGTGTTTGTCAAACATACGTTTACGATGCTTGGAACGGAGTGGAATATTGTTGGAGAGACGATTGAAGTGATTGTGAAGTAAGTGACTATAGAGGTGCTAAAATGCTGATAGCATTCCAGCACCTCTTTTTTAATTTGGATTGGTGGATTTATGAGCGCGGATTCTGATTTACGAGCGCGAGGATCGACTTTATGAGCGTGGATTCCGATTTACGAGCGCAAACCGAATTTTACGAGCCCAGATTCCGATTTACGAGCGCAAATCGGAATTTACGAGCGCGGACTCCAATTTACGAGCGCTTCCCCCACTCATATCCCCTCCACTATCTCCAAAAACAAGTCAATCAACGGCGATCTCGCTTCCTTATTCCAAGCAATGCAATTCTTCAAGGTGACATCACAGTTATTGATCGGCAAGAAAACGACTTCTTCCCTTTTGAAATAGCCTAGCATTTCCGGAAGAATCGCTACCCCCATGTTTGCCGAGACGAGGGGGATAACTGTTTGCAGTTCATGCGTTTTTTTCCGTATGCGCGGGCTGAAGCCGGCTTTGTTGCAAATATTGATGATGGAATCGTAATAGGCGGAGCCGATTTCACGCGGTGTCATGATGAAATTCTCTTCCTTCAAGTCAATCAAATCAATGCCGCCACCCTCTTTCGCCAATGGATGATCAACTGGGAGCACCACTTTGAATGGATATTCCGCCACTACCCTCGATTCAATGTTTTTCCTTTCGATTGGCCCCGGGAGAAGTCCGATCTGAATCTCCTTTTTATCCAATGCCATCAGTTGCTCGGATGTCGGCATTTGCTCTAATTGGATCTGGACATTCGGATACTCCTGTTCATAGATTTTCAGTATTTTCGTCAACGTTCCATAATCCGGACCAAATCCTATTTTCAACATACCCAGCATGCCTTTATCGATCAATTTGGCATTCTGAATAACCGAATTCAATTTCTCTTGGATTTTCGTCACTTCACGATAGAAATATTGGCCAGCCTCGGTCAGAGACACTTTTCGCTTCGTTCGATGAAAAAGCTTTACATTCAGCGCTTCCTCTAGATTCATAATTTGTTGACTGAGCGGCGGTTGCGTCATCCCCAGTTTCTTTGCCGCTTTTCCAAAATGCAATTCTTCTGCTACCGCAATGAAATACATAAACTGACGGATTTCCATAAAGCCTCCATTAAGTCATTTTTCGTATTAATAGATAATAAAAATCGAATTAGCAATATATATCATTATAACTTATACTGATTTTCAAGAATAGTCGCTCAACTTTACAGTAAATGTAAACGACTACAAAAGGGGGCAATACGGATGGGCATCGAATTTAATCCGAACTTGTTATGGTATGTCATCGGGTATGGCGTTTTCATGATTATCTTGGGGATATTCTATTCCAAAAAAGTTTCTACGAGTGATGACTTTATATTAGCCGGCAAATCACTTGGCCCGATCGTCCTGATGGGTACGTTGCTGGCAACATGGGTAGGAAGCGGAACCGTTACCGGGGGACCGAACTCATTGGCATTTTCATATGGACTGTGGCCTGCCGTCGGTTATGTACTCCCATCGTTAATCGGCATCATCGTATTGATGCTGATTGCTTCCAAAATAAGAAACTATGGAAAGTATACGATTTCTGAAATTCTGGAAGTGAAGTACGGAAAATTTGCGAGTATCGCTGCGGCAATCATTATCATTCTTGCTTACGTCGGAATCGTATCGTATCAGTTCAAGGGGATCGGATTCATCTTGCATGTTTCCACGGGCGTGTCCGTCGAAACGGGAACGATCATCGGGGCAGTCATCATTATCTTTTTAGCAACAATCGGTGGATTAATGTCTGTTGCGCCTACCGATGCGTTCAGCGCATTCTTGATTTTAATCGGACTCATTGTTGCGGTTCCATTAGTCATTTCGGTTGGGGGCGGTTGGAATGAAATCACCGCTGCAGTTCCCAGCGAGCACATGAATTTATTAGGCAGCCTGACGCCATTGCAGTTCTTGGGCTTCTATATCCCAGTCCTCTTCCTTCTGCTTGGCGATCAAAATATGTATCAAAGGATTTCCGCATCCAAAAGCGACAGGACAACTAAGATTGGAACAATTGGATGGATCTTCGGCATGCTCATATCGACACCAATTGTAGCGATTATCGCATTCAGTGCGAGGGCGATTTTTCCCGACATCGATCCTGGAATGGCATTGATTGCGACGACATTAGTCATCCCGACAGTCATCGGCGGTTTGTTGATCGCGGCAGTGACTGCCTTCATCGTAACGACCGGGAATTCCTATCTGCTATCCGCTTCTACAAACGTAACGTATGATATTTACGGAAAATACATCAATCGCAATGCGACGGATAAACAAAAATTAATCTTTACGAAAATATTAATACCCGTACTCGGTCTTATCGCCTTTTTATTAACGACATTCTTCCCTTCCATATTGGCCATTCAAATGTACTCCTACACTGTATATGGCGCAGGCATCACTCCTGCATTACTCGCAGTGTTCATTTGGCCAAGCGTGACGAAACAAGCCGGAATTGCTTCAATGATACTTGGAGTCATCTCGACGTTGGCTTGGGAATTCATGGGCAATCCATTTGGCGTCAATAGTGCCTTGATTTCCATTCCGATCGCGATTCTAACATTGATCATAGTAACAATTGCTTCAAGGAATAACGTACAACCAACTACAAACTAATATGGAAAGGATGATTCGATGTTTAATCAAAGGATCAACAAGCTACGAACCGATTTTTCGACGTTGGGAATCGACGCGGCAATCATTTTAAACTTCGAAAACCAATTCTACTTTTCTGGATTAAAAGCCATCACCTATTCTCGTCCAATTGTATTGGGAATCGACAGTGAAACGACCCATTTGATCATTCCTTCTTTGGAGGAAGAACATGCGAAAGACAAGACGACGATTGAAAACCTGTATGTCTACCATGAAACGAAGCTGCGCTCTTTTGAAGGGGAATCCTACCTGGATTACTTTAGTAAACTGCTGGATCATTTCCCGGAAAACGGACGAATCGGCATCGAGTTCTCATCACTCCCCGTCATCCTTGGAAATATGCTCACTGAAAAAGGGTTTACTCTCGTGAATTTGGATAAACATATCGCGGAAATGAGATTTGTAAAAGACGAGGAAGAGCTGAAACTCATCCGAGAAGCAGGCAGCCTCGTCAGCATCGCCTTGAAAAACTCCTTGGAAAACGCGAAAGCAGGAATTACCGAAATCGAATTGGATCAGTTCGGGAACAAAGCGCTGTTCCAAGAAGTCGCAAAAAAGCATCCAAACTCAACACTAGACTTTTTCGTCATGTCCCCTTCAGGCGTGAAAAGGACAAATATGCCTCACGTATTCTCTAATACAAGGGCATTGGAGACGAACGACATCATCATCCATAGCAGACAAGTCGGCTTCAACGGATACCGGGCGGAATGCGAACGCACATTCTTCATCGGTGAACCGACGAGTGAACAGGCAAAGGTGTTCAACATTGCCGTTGAAGCCCAAGCCGAAGTCCTGAAACAAATCAAAGTCGGCATGCGGGCTAGTGATGTCAATGAAATCGCAAGGCTCATCATCGCCGACGCCGGCTTGGAAAAATACATGAACCACCGGACAGGACATGGCATCGGAATCGGGCTGCACGAAGAACCTTCCCTCCGATTCGACAACGAATTAGTTTTAAAAGAAGGCATGGTCTTCTGCGTTGAACCAGGCATCTACGTCCCGGACATCGGCGGCTTCAGGCATTCAGACACGGTCATTTTAACGAATGAAGGTACAGAGCTGATCACCGAGTATCCTAGTTCTTTGGAGGAATTGGTTTTTTAATGCCTTAATGCGGTGCCTTAATGCGGTGCCTGTGCAAGGTGCATTTATGACAATTCACCTTCAGTTATAAAAATTCAACGAAAAGTCAGCCGTTTGCTCAAACGGCTGACTTTTCACTTCACAAATATACAATTGTAGTGAATAAACTGAATTGTGCCGGTGCCTGTGCATCAAACATTTATGACAATTCAATAATTAGTATAAAAATACATCCATAAATCAATCAAACACCTTGTTTGTCATCTTCACCTTTTCCAAATATACAATTGTAGTTAATAAACTGAATAGCGTGATGCACAGGCACCTAAAAAGGTGTTAAAGCGTTGTATTATTCTGCCAAGAACTTTATAATTATAGCATGTAGTTAAATTGCTTCTTTCGTCTTGGTTGTAAAGTACTTGCATCATTGAATGATAGATTCGGAGGGACATATGAAGAATCAAGACGCTTTTTACATAGTAGAGTCGAATCGTTTTTGTGAGGAGGCTGGCATGGATCCGTATGTTGTCTCCAGGCCAAAACGGTTTTTATCAGTGCAGGAGCTCGCCGAGTTGAGGGGTTCCTATAGTGAAATTTTATCAGTTGTTAGTTACTTTTCCAATAAATTGTTGGATTCGTTGAAAGGTACGCCGATTCTCGTTGTTGTTTCGGATGCGAACGGTTATCTTCTGGAAATTGAAGGTGACGAAAACATTAAGGAGACAATTCAGCAATTCGGCATTCAGCTTGGCAGCTTGTTCGTCCGTGAAGATACGGGAACGAATGTCGTCAGTCTGGCTTTGCAACAAAAGCATCCGATCAGCATTATCGGGAAGCAGCATTATCATACATTCCTCCATGAGATCGCTTGCTACGGAACTGCATTCCGCTATACAGACGATAATAACCTGCTTGGCAGTATATCCATCATGATGCCCATTCAGTTCGAGAACCCACTTTTCCTTACGATGCTCTCACAAGCGGTTGATTCGATTGAACGGGAGCTTCTATTGCGGAAACAGAATCGAAAGCTCAACATTCTGAATCAAATCATGTTGAGCAGGACAAACAATGCCATTGTCCTTACAGATGAAAATGGCATTACGACTGAATTCAACGATTTCGCCCAACAACTTTCGAAGACGAGCAGAGAGGCGGTAATTGGGAGAGATATTCGCGAATCTCCAATAACCGGGGACTATTTCAAAGAAGTTCTGGAACAAGAGAAAATCTTTATAGATGAGGAGATCCAATTCATCAACCAGGATGGGAAACCTGTCGTCTGCCTGTTCGATGCGCAGCCGATCCATGAAGATGGCAAGATGATTGGCGCTTTCGGACAGTTCCGGGACATATCGGATCGGCATTTCATGCAGGAAAAATATAATTATCTTGCTTACCACGACGACCTGACAGACCTTCCGAACCGCAGATTCATTTATGAGGAAATCGAAAAGATTATCGAAGAAATCAAAACCGGCCACAAGCGGACCTTGGCTCTTCTCTTCATCGACCTGGACAGGTTCAAAGCAATAAACGATAATTTCAGCCACGCGTCGGGAGATATGCTGCTGAAAAAAGTAAGCGGACGACTTTCTGAATGTCTTGGGGAAAATGATATACTCGCCCGGACCGGGGGAGATGAATTCATTTTTCTGCTGAAGGATTTTAAGGACTCCGACTATGTCACAAAGAAGGCCGAAGAAGTTTTACAAGCGTTTGACGAACCATTCCACATTGAACATCACGAATTGCATACGACGGCGAGCGTAGGCATCGCCATCTATCCGGACTACCCGATTACAATGGAAAAACTGATGGTTTTTGCAGATAATGCCATGTACGAGGCAAAGAATCAAGGGAAAAACCGTTACAGCGTCTACACATCAGATCTCTTAGAAGGGGCCAAGGATGAGTACAGGCTTGAGACCGATTTGCGAAAGGCTGTGGAGCAAGAGGAATTCGTCCTTCATTACCAACCGCAGATCAATCCCCGTACCGGCAAAATCATCGGCGTGGAAGCGTTAATCCGTTGGCAGCATCCGACGCTCGGTCTTCTGCCACCCGACAAATTCATCAAGTTGGCTGAAGATAACGGGTTGATCAACCCAATTGGCAAGTGGGTCATAAAAGAGGCTTGCGCCCAGAATAAAAGATGGCAAGATGCCGGGTACCCACCGCTCAAAGTATCCGTCAACCTATCCACACAACAATTCCTGACGAGTGATCTCGTCACGTACATGGAAAATACGCTTGAAAAAACGGGGCTGGATTCGCAATACCTTGTCGTCGAGATCACTGAGTATATGGCAATGGAATATGAGTATTCCTTGAAAGTGTTGAAAAAGCTCAAAGAAATCGGGATCGGGATCAGTATTGATGACTTCGGGACCGGGTATAGCTCGCTCGCGTATTTAAATAATTTTCCGATCGATTACATTAAAATCGATAAATCATTCGTCTTTGAAATCATCAACGACCAACCAAGCGCCTATATCGTGAAAGCGATCATCACGCTCGCCCATAACCTGCAGATGCAAGTGATTGCTGAAGGGGTTGAAACGGAGGAACAGCTCGATTTTCTGATCAATCAACAGTGCGACTTAGTCCAAGGGTTCCATTTCAGCAAGCCCCTTCCGGTAGATGAACTTGAAAGATCCTATTTGAACGGTAATCCTAATGAGAAAAGAGAGAATACAAAATGAGAATAGCAGCTTCTGTGTTAGCAAAGAACTTTAAACATTGGGGACTCCAACATATTTTCGGTATTCCTGGAAAAGCGATCTCCCCTATTCTTTTTGAGCTTTTAACGGAAGAAATCGAGTTTGTATTGACCAAGCACGAAGCGGCAGCCGGATTTGAGGCGGCCGGCTACGCCTTAATGAATGGAAAAATCGGCGTGGCAATCGGTACATCAGGGCCTGGCGGGACAAATCTCATCACGGCAGCCGGACAGGCAGCGGCCTCGAATTTGCCGCTATTGATCATCACGGGACACCCTTCCATGAAGGATACCGGCAAGTCTTTGGGACAAGACTCCAGCGCATTCGGCACCGATTTGACGAACATGTTCCGCCATGTGACAAAGTTCAGCGCACGGGTCGAGCGTGGTGATATGTTGAAGCCATTTTTGCAACACGCCCTCGAACAAGCGCTTTCGGGAGTAAGGGGTCCTGTACATCTGTCCATTCCATTTGATGTGTTATTGGAGGAAATCGAACCCTTCACTCTGGACCTTCCGACGCCATATGAAATGATTTCGCCGAATTTGACGGATGTGGTCAATAAATTAAATGAAGCAACCCGGCCACTCCTTTTCATCGGGAAAGGCGTTCATTCCAGCAAAGCCTATGAAGAAGTGCAACATCTTGCGGAGCTATGGGAAATTCCGGTCGTCACCACACCAGGAGGCAAAGGCGCATTCCCGTCAAACCATTCGCTCTCGTTAGGCGCGTTCGGACTCGGCGGTACGCCGGAAGCGATGGCATTTTTCCAGGAGAAAGTGGATCTTTTATTGGTCGTCGGCTCCAGTCTGAGTGATATGTCCACCGCCGGTTTAACCGAAACCATGTATCCAGAGCACGTCATCCATTTCGACTATAATCCGACCTTCATCGGAAAGTCGGTCGACGTTCCAACAACACCTGTACTTGGCGATATCAAAACGAACTTGAAGACAATGCTTAAAGGAATGCCGGCAACAAACAGCGAAGCGTTCCGATCAACTTCGGAGCCGATGCCGCTTGAGGAGAACGTACCAGGCGAACGAATGTCAGCGGTCCAAGTATTGCATGCAATGCGCAACACGTTGCCGGAAGACGCGATTATATTCGGGGACGACGGAAGCCACTCTTTCTATGGAATAAAACACTTTGACATTTATAAGCCAGGCACGTTCTACTTCGACGATATTTTCGGCGCGATGGGCAACGGAATCGGCTTTGCCATCGGTGCGCAACTCGCTGCTCCAGAGAAAACCATCGTCTGCTTAGTCGGGGATGGCTGCATGTTCATGCACGGCACAGAAGTGTCGACAGCCTACAACTATGACGCGCCCGTCCTCTTTATCGTGGTCAATAACGGACGATTGGATATGGTGGAAAAAGGGATGCGTAAAATGATCGGCACATCCATCGGGGGCATTTACGAAACGCCGCTCGATGCCAAACTTTTCGCAGAATCAATGGGCGCCCAGGCTTTTACATGCCTGACCCCTTTTGAATTGAGCTACCGCATCGAAGAAGCTCTTCAACTCATAAAAGATACAAACAAACCAATCGTCATCGAAGCTTTAGTTGACGAAAACGAAATTCCACCTACGATGGGGAGACAATGAAAAAGGAAAACAACAAACGCTACGAAGCTGGCACAGATGTCATGGAGGAGCTTTTTTCACAAGAAGTCCGCACAGGCATGGAAGAAATCAAAAAATATCACCCGACTTCTGGAACATGATTGTCTCATTCGGCTTCGGAGACCTCTATGCCCGGGAAACACTATCCCTTGCACAACGGGAAATTATCACGCTGATAACATTCATCACACAAGGGGCTTTCGGACAGCTCAAAGTCCACTTGCAGGCAGCCTTGAATAGCGGACTTTCGAAAAAAGAAATCACTTCCACTGCGCCGACTACGTCGGATTCCCGAAAGCTGTCCAAGCCATGTCCATCGCCGGCGAAGTGTTCAACGAAAATAATTGATAGAGTGCATGTGCCCATGTGCACCACACATTTATGACAATTCAATAACACATATGTAAATACAGAAGGAAGCTAACCAAATCTCGGTTTGATTGGCTTCCTTATTTTCACTCATGCAATTGTAGTATATTATCTGAATAATGTGCTGCACAGGCACCCTTTCCACGTTTGCAAACGGATTTGGTTGTGTTGCGAGTGGGGTTCGTTGCCTTGCGATCGGGTTTGGTTGTGTTGCGATGGTTTGTTTGTTACCTTACGAGCGGGTTTGGTTTTGTTACGATCGGGGTTCGTTGCCTTGCGATCGGGTTTGATTGTATTGCGAGTGGTGTTCGTTGCCTTGCGATTAGGTTTGATTGTGTTGCGAGCAGTGTTCGTTGTCTTGCGAGCGGTGTATGTAACGTTGCGACGAGGTTTGGTTGTGTTGCGAGGCGAGTGCTGTTCGTTGCATTGCGAGCGGGTTTGGTAGTGTTGCGGTGGGTTGCTTTTGTACACACTGCATCGTTGTACTCTTCTACTGTCCGTGGCGTAGACACCTAAACTCTCTCTACGTTAAGGAAAACAAAAAATTTAAAAGCGCTATCAGGATGATGCCCAAATATTTAATTACGAAATCGGAATTTTAGTGTTTTCTTTCAGTGGCCATAGCATCGCACTTTTTAAAGACACTCATGAAGATAGAAGAATACCATTAAGAGCCTACTAAATACTTTTATGTAAATACCAAAATTACTGGTCGTAGACTGTTTTCCAGTCACTTTGTACTATTCATCTAAAAAAATTTAGTACTAGGACAACACTCCTATTTAATATGTATGTAAAAACGAAATAGGGAGGATAAGGTTTGCAAAATTTCAGACCGATAAATGCTACTAATAAAATTCCTTCGAAAGAATTTGAAGAAGCAAAAGTAATGTTCAATGATGCATATCAACTTGCAAATATAGGATTTCATCAATGTCTTTCTATCGATAATTTCATACTGGTTAAATGTGAGCCCGGGACTGAAATCGAGCCGGATACTACTGTACAGATTAAAACTCCAAAAAGGCCAAAAAAGGATATGAGCCTTGAATTTGACAAAGAATTACAATCAACAATAAAAGAGATTCAAAAGAAATGGAGCCTATTCAATTATCAAATAGAAAAAATCAAAGAGGATATTGAAAAGGTAGATACTCAATTCAAACAAATGGAACTGGAAAAACAAAAAACATACATTGAAGACTTTGCTCACAAAATAAAACTAGTTTACGATAAAGAAAAGATTTACAATGACGTCATGAAAAAATACCAGGCTTTTTATGAAAGCTTAAATGAAAATTTATTAGAGTTACAAGCCAAAGAAAAAGAGGAAATAATAATAGCACTTGGTCAATTGGAAAATATTATGAAAGAATATGTGGAAAAACTCCTAATTCCAGTATAAATAACAAACCCATTAGCTTATCATAAAATTTATTTTACTAACTTTTTGTGTTATTTATACGTCAAATCAACTTCGCGTTCAAGACCTTCTCAAGCGCAAGGCAACAGCTGCTTCGTATTCTTTGACACGCAGTATCCCCCACCTAAAGGATGGGGTGTTATAATACTCCCAATACCTTGAACATTAAACCCCTTCGATTCATCCAAAAATATCCAAATTACTAAAGAAAGATACTATATCTCCTAATAATATCTCTTTCATATTCCGTATATTTCTACCCCATACATTTGTAATTGTATTTTTATAGTTCATATCCGTGAATTGATGTGAATAAAATACTATAGGGGGGACACATAATATTAAAGCATTAGAGAATTTGGTTCTTTTCATTCTTATATCTTTCATTGTATACAAAATAATACAAGCAATACTCTTAGGGGTTTGGAACTGGCTACTTGAATTTTTATCTAATATCATTACATGGATTTCTCCATACTTCCTACCAATTAGTTTTTGTATAGTCCTTATATTTATATTATTCCTTTGCCTACAATACTTAACAACTCCGGCACGAAAATCAACACAAACTAATTCAATTCCCATAATGAATAGTCCAAGCGTTATTGATCAAGAAGCAGCTAATTTTAACCGTTGGTACCAACTACAGCAAGACCGGACGTTAGTATTAACAAAAGATATGATTGAAAAAATGAACGAGATGTTAAAATCAAGTCGTCATAGAAAAGAGATTTACCCTTCATACCAACAAATTTTACAGAAAAATGGGCTTGGATATGTTTACTTTATTAAGACTCCAGATGGAACTACAAAAATAGGATCTACTGGAAGAGATCCTTTCAAGCGTGCAATGGAAGTTTTCGGAGGGGTAAACACTTCTTATGATGTAAGAGTAATTCATTTAATAAGAACAAATTCCCCTAAGATGACTGAAAGTTCGTTTCATAAATATTTTTCAAATAAAAAGTTCATAAATAAGTACAATCCAGATGAAGAAAGTGAGTTTTTCCATCTAAAAGAAGAAGATTGGGTTTGGATAAAAGGACAACAATACCCAGAATCGATTAGAAAAACAATAAGTTATTAGTAATTACCATTTAGTACGATTAAAGCCAGGAAATTTCTGTCGATGATAAACTTCATTTAGCATAAGCGCTCGAAACTTCCTTAGTTAAGGATTTCAGATAGAAGTACAAATACAAGTTCAACCAAGCAGATGAAATTGAAAATTCATGTGTTTCTATACTTATCGATTTAGCACTAAACAAAAACAGATGAAGAAAAGCACTTTGTTTTCTTCATCTGATTTAGTATGCTTATATCATGCCCCAAACTTCTCCTAACCAACAAGCCAACCATCCCAAAATACAACCAAATCTAATTTTAGATTTATATATTTTAGTTCCTAATCTATTGCATACAATACCGATTACCAATTGAAATATTTAACCAAAAGGACAACCATTATTAAGAGCTTATAAGTGGGCAAGCCCTATTTGTAACAAGAAATAGTAAGCACAATTGAAGAACTTTGATGTCGCCTCTTTATTTTTATAAATTCACAAGTAGCAATCCATTTTTATTTAAATTATGATAATCTTAATATAGTTCTAATATCGCATCGTGGAGCAATCTTAAGCACTAGAAACGAGGGGGAAATGCAAGTGATTATCCATTTTCATATTGAACAACAGCATATATTCATGCAAATAACCAAGCAACCAACGAAATATCCAAAAAAAGTGATCTAATCAGTTCATGTAAGTTTAGGCGTTGATAAATACTCTACTGAAACGGAGAGCCCAATTAAAACTATGAGAAAAATAGACATAATGGATACATACCTTAAATCGTTTAGCGAAAAAGTAAAAGGCAATGAAGTTCGGAAAGCTGTTCTTGCTGTATTTGACATTGATTTAGACTACGTTTCTTTACACAATTACGGAAACAAGTTAAATAGTTATGACCCTGCTATTATGAAAACCCTTCGTGATTCTAAAAAACTGACTGATGCGGAAATCATGAAATTGCCAAAAGTAAAAGTTATGGATGCCTATCTTAAAGCTCATGACTATGCCTTAACTGGCTCTGAACACCGAGTTTTAATCAATCAGATCTTTGGAGTGAATCTTGATGGCATTTCTTCAGTAGAAGGTCTGCAACTTGGAATCAATTCTAAAGGTACTTGGATAATTAAAACACCAACAGATATGTTAGTGATTTCATCCAGCCTTGATGACGTGGAGCTGTATGTCTATACAACACCTTATTGGGAACAAGTAACAGGAACAAGCGAAATGCCTGATTCATTAAAACAATACTTGATCGACAACGAATTTACGTATGATGAATCCACTAAAAAATTTACATGGTTTAATCCTACTGGTGAATCTGCTCCTGAAAAAATTAAGACTCAAACGATTAACAATTTAATTGAAACTATTATGCAAGTAAACGATAGTCTATAAGCAAGAGATAAGTACACTGCCTGTGCAGCAAACATTTATGACTAATGATTTCTGGTTATAAAAACCCAAAGAAAAGTCAGCTACTCTTTTGAATAGCTGACTTTTCCATTAAACAATATACAATTGCATTGAATAAACTGAATAGCATGCTGCACAGGCACCGGTTTAGAAGTAATCAATCATTTCACCAATCGCGGAGTCTGCGATGAATAGCCCGATGATAACGCCGAAGATTACATTGAGCAGTAAATAAAACAGATAAGCATAAAAGCTGTCGATCCCTTTCGATTTCAAGCTAAGCTGCCTGATCATCACAAATACAGGAATCAACCCGAATGCAATGATCAATCCAATGTATATGCTCATTCCGGCGATTGTATATGACTTTATTAGAGACAACACAATTCCAAAGGCCGTAAGAATGATCGGGATTACATAGTAGCCCCCGAATTTATTGATTACCTCCGTATACTTCACGTCTTCCGAGAATAACTTCGATGTGAGAAAGACCGCTGTCGCGCTGATTCCAATTAAGACAACAAAGAAAATCGTTGCATAGATGAGAATCTGGAAAAATGACGGTCCCATGTAACCAACCCATGAGTTGCTCAATACATTTTTAAGTAACGTGTAAACCGCAATGACTGTTAGCAAGATGTATAATGCTATGCTAATCAGGCTGTTTTTCATGTCTGATTGGCCAGATGGGGATTTTAGTTGCTTAACGAAATAACCGAGATACATTTTTGATTGTTCTTTGATTTTCTCTAGTTGCTCACTATTTTGTTGAACAGGTTGCTCTGGTTGGCGTGCAGCTGCTGTCTGTCCCTCTACCTGTGATGCAAGCTTCCCTCCACATTTTCCGCAGAAATTCCCGTCATTCTGCACATGTCCACATGTTGAACAAGTTTTCATTCCTGACACTCCTTACATTATTTTTTTGTCTTTTTCGTATCCAAATCTACTATTTCGTCAATGTAGATTTCATCGTCGATATAGGAGAAGCTATATTTCTTTTTCCGTTCATAATGAAGATTACCGTCTGCTTCAGAAGAGAAATTAAATGTCTCGAATGTCTGAAGTTCGAATTCGTTATCTGAAATCACCTTGAAATCAGTAATATCATTTAGGATGAATTCATAATAATAGCCAGCAATTTCATGATGATCCGTAACGAATTTCGCATAATCTTTCTTTATTTTACTGCCGTCCTTGAAATAGTCTTCTATATAATTGAAATTTGCATAGTAAATAGCAGTTTCATAATCAGAACGGAATCTTTTATAGGTATCACGGATTTCCTGTTCTTGTTCGGCTAACCTTTGTTCTTGCCGGAAATATTCAAAAGGCAGATAGATATATTCATCATCCAATGCAATGACTTCCGATTTCACTTCATTGCCATCCTTATCCTTCGCCATCGCAAATACCTCGATTGCCGGATTCACCTGCGCCGGATAAAGGGATTCCAATTCGCTCACCTTCTTGCCCGTGGACTTTCCACCGACATAGACAATCGCGTCAGCTAAATCGGAATCGATAGTGATACTCGTGAAATCCCAGTCTACGTTGATGAAAGCGATGTTCTCGGAATTATAATACGGTGAGTAGGTTCCTTTACCGGATAAAGGCATGATTCCATCGTACGCGTACGACCATTCATAAGTGCCGGGGATGAAATTACCGATCACAATCTCCTCATCCTTCTCCTTGCTGACGACTTCTTTGTCGCCGAAACGGAATGTCATATTTTCGTACGGGGCCCACACCTTCACTTCAATAGGGATTACATTGAACTGTATGTCATTATACAAGCCAAAGAAAATCGGTTTCTTATGTATGGAAATAAATTCGCCTTCGTCATTATAAATGATGTCCATATGTTCCTTGTTTTTAATTTTCCCGATTTCTTCGGAGAGATTGTTACGCAGTCGCGTCCATCCGTATTCATTGACTGTCGCATAGAAGTCTTTTGCGTTTGCAACCGTCCCCTCATTAAAATGAAAAGCATTGAAAAATGCTTCTTTATCCTTGTCGTTGTATGCAGTGTTCATCGCCTCAATCTTCTTGACAGGGTCGTACAGATTGGAAACGACCAAGTGGGCAATAATGCAGGCCAGTACGAAAATTCCTATAAATGATAAAAGAGCCTTCTGCATTTTGCCCATCGGCTTACGAGGAACCGGCGGCGGTGCTGGCTTTGTTTCAGCTTTAATAGTTTGTGAAGAGTTTTCTTCTATAGAAGGTGCCTCCGAAACCGATTGCGTTTGTCTTTCCGGCTTTGTGTCCGCTTCCGCTTGAAAAGTCACTCCGCAATTCGTACAAAATGCAGCCCCTTCATTACTTTGCTGTCCGCAGTTCTTACAAAACTTCATACTTCCAACTCCTTTCCATAATAATTTCAATAATAGTATACAGGATGGAGTTACAGAAAAATAGAATGGGTATATTTACTTGTTTGTCAATGGTTTGTTTTAGTTCAATTTAACTAAAGTTATTACATTAAATAAGGATGGTACCTGTGTACGGTACAGTTATGACAATTCAATTTGAAGAGTGAATATACAACAAAAAGTCAGCCTTTTACCAATATGACTGACTTCCCATTTCTCTACTGTACAGTTGTAGTTAATAAACTGAATTGTTTCGGTGCCTGTGCAGCAAACATTTAGAAGCTCAGTGTTCACTGCTTTTCTGAACAGCCCTTGTGATTTAAACCCGTTTTTCTTTCAATCGCGTCCAGATACCTCTCCCCAATGCCACAATCCAGCATAAATTGTTCCAAACGCACATAATTCTTGATTCTACCGCATAATTTTCGAAATCCGCTCAGAAATCTCACGAAATACGCATAAATTCCGAAATTCCTGCATAAACGGATTAGGGGTGTCTGTGCTACACACATTTATGACAATTCACCTACACACATGAATATACAAAGAAAAGTCAGCCATTTAGGCTGACTTCTCCTTCTACAATTATAGTTAATAAACTGAATTATTTGTTGCCCAGGCACCGTTACAGCCCGGATGTAATATTCCAGATCGTTCGAGTGCCTGGTACCTATTATGAATTAGCTTAGTCGCTTCACACAGATACCTCAACCCAATAAATGAGGGTGGAGATGGGTTCTTCTCCAAAGTATATATTATTTAGAAGATCCAGCAGTCTGTTTCGCTTCAAATACCCATTTTAGCTCCAAGGATGCACCTTGTAATTCATTTTGGTTTTCACCATTGTCAACGAATTCAAATTCGACGGTAAAGTCTTTAGATCCCCCGGCTAGTATGCCACCAGTAAGTAGTTTAATTGCATTGGGGCTCATTGATTTCAATTCGTACAAAGTCATGCTCGCAATGACACTATTATTATTTCCGTTGTTTCCGCCACCGTTGTTTCCGCCACCGTTGTTTCCGCCACCGTTGTTTCCGCCACCGTTGTTTCCGCCACCGTTGTTTCCGCCACCGTTGTTTCCGCCA
>NZ_JBHSNP010000028.1:0-373441 GCF_042655825.1 Sporosarcina koreensis
AACGTATCCAAGAAAAATTAGGCTACCTGACACCTGCAAAATATGGTGTAATGGCAGCCTAATCAAGGTGTTTTATATGTGTCTCATATGGCTAGGTCAGTCTAAACCGATCCTTTGCTCTTCTTATTTATTTTGCTTTTCTTTCAGTGCTTTCATTCTTTCATGGTAGTCGTCGACTTTCTTACTGATCCTGTCCACTTCATCGTTTATGAGCTGTCTCTTCTCCTCATCAAGCTCTATGATCAGGCGCATATATTGCTCTTTTTGATTGTTAATTAACTCAATAAGTTCGTCTTTGACTGTTTCATCAATTAAGCCTTCCTCTTCCAACAATCTTGCTGCTCCGATAAATCGTTCATTTTCGACCCGTATAGCATTTTTCGTTTTATCCGCATAATTAGAAACAGTCCTCAATGCCGTCGCTTGTGGCCATCCTATCGGCTTTTTATAGACTAATGTCGCTAAATCCAAATCTGACGGCAACCAAAGCTTCGAAATTCCAGCAGTCATTTCATCTAATGTATCGGCAGCCAAATATGTGCCATTTCCGGCTTCCGCGACTGCCTTCAATTGGCTCTCAGCCTTTTGATCGACTTGGAAGCCGATGACGTTGACGTGTCGAGCTTTTGCTAAATCAGAGAAAGCTTGCGCTTCTGCAACAGGGTCACCGCCACATGTTTCTGCCCCATCACTTACAATATAAACAGTAATATCCTCTTTCGTGTTTTCATGGTCGAGCCGCGCTTGCTTGATCGCTTGAGCCAACGGGGTCCATCCGCTTGCATTGACGCCGTCTACAGATTCATTAAATTTCTTCTCATCATAACTTCCCAATGGATACACTTCATCGATCGTTCCACATGACAATTCTTTATCGGATTTGCTTTGGGTGCCTGCGTGGCCATATACATATAAAGAAACTTCACTGTTTTGTCCGATTGTCGCAGCAAAGCTTTTCACAGCAGTTTTTGCCGTGTCCATTTTCAAACGGCCATCTGCCTGAAGAAGCATGCTGGAACTGGCATCCAATAAAATCAGGGCGTTTGAAGGCAGGTCTACAGCCGCTCCTTCTTCCGTCAACTCATGTGGCTCAGGAAGAATCGGCACTGCGAAAGAAGGGTGGAATACAGCCAAAGGACCGACAAATTCACTATATAGAGGGCTTCCAAGCAATTTAATGAAGGCACTATGGATCTGCCTCGGATCTTTCGTGCTTTCCGTCACCGATTTCATTTCTTCAAGAAATGATTCACGGATTTCTTCCGGCACTTCTGATTTGGACCATATCGATACTTCTTGATCGACAGTGAAATCTTTCGTTAAATGTCCCGGAGGCAATGAAGCCATGTCTTCCGTAGATTCAGCTACATTGATAGAAGACAGTTCTGTAAGGTTCTTTGATTCCGTATGACTTCCGGCGCTAACTTTGCTAGTTGACCCCAAGTCTTCTTCGGCCGTTGATGGCTCGCTATCTTTAACACAGCCTGTCAGGAGAATGGTGATACCAAAGAAAATCGATAAAAAGATTTGTCTCATTTTAGCGACCCCCTTGATTCAATGATGATACCTATACGGTAAGCAACCGATTTAGTTCCCTTTCGTTCAAAAAATGAATCTATCGAAGTCCGTTTTCCCATTAATCTGGGACTTGAAGGTGAAAAGGGCACAAAAAAATGCCCAGGCGTCAGACAAACACCCGGGCATGAATAGATTTATTAGATAGTAGCAGTTTCCTCGCTGCGTTTATTCGCAATCGCTTCGATCCGTTTGTTGAATTCATCGACTGTCAAATTCTGTTCGACGAAATAACGGTTGCGCGGATGTGTACGGCATTCGTCCGAACAGCTGCGCATATAGAAATGCTCATTTTCTTCAGAGCATAAGATTTTCGCATTACACTCAGGGTTGGCACAGTTCACATATCGCTCGCATGGTGTACCGTCAAAATGATCGCGACCGACGACAACATGCTCGACTTGATTGATCGGAACCGCAATCCTTTCGTCGAATACATAGCATTGACCGTCCCATAGTTGGCCTTTCGCTACAGGATCCTTACCATACGTAACAATTCCACCTTCAAGATGAGCAACGTCTTCAAACCCTTCACGTTTCATCCATCCTGTGAATTTCTCACATCTGATACCGCCTGTACAATAAGCAAGGACTTTTTTACCTTCAAATAGTTCTTTATTTTCACGGACCCATTCCGGAAGGTCGCGGAAATTCTCAATATCCGGACGAATCGCCCCTCTGAAATGTCCAAGATCGTATTCGTAATCATTTCTTGTGTCAAACACAACAGTGTTTTCGTCTTGCATAGCTTTCAAGAATTCTTCCGGTTTCAAATATTGGCCAGTCAATTCCAATGGATTGATATCCTCTTCAAGGCTTAAATTTACGATTTCTTTTCTATAACGTACGTGCATTTTCTTGAATGCATGTCCATCTGTCTCGTCGATTTTAAACCAAAGATCTTTAAAACGCTCATCGCTATGCATCATGTCCATATATGCGTCCGTCTGTTCAACAGTTCCGGAACATGTACCGTTGATGCCTTCCTCGCCGATAAGTATACGGCCTTTCAATCCTAATTCCTTACAAAATGCCAAATGTTCGGCAGCAAATGTTTCCGGGTCTTCGATGTGTACGTACTTATAGTACAACAATACCCGATATGCTCCAGTTTCCATTTCTTCGACCACCTTCTGTTTGTTTTCTTTGCAGTAGAAATAACAGCTTGATCGGTTTAACAATATTCGATTGTAAACACTCACTGCTCACCCGTATTTGCAAGATGCGGGCATCAGACAGTATATCATAAAATCGTACTGCAAAAAAGAACTTTTCTTCATTCTTTTTAGGCAGAATTTCTTTTCAAATGCCCTGATTTACCCATCCCATACATGGGTATAAGTGTTGTATACTACTAGTAGAAAAGAATCGACATTTTTCCCGATTATCCGAAACTATCTATAGAGTCGCTCCGTCTAACTTTACAGGAAGAAAAATCAGGAAGTTTGATAGAATTCTGATACACAAAAGAAAAAAGGAGCCGCGCAACATGATAAGAAAGCGTCACAAAGCACGTTCTGTATGGATCGATATCACTTTTTCCCTAGCCATCATCCTCTTGACACTGAGCGCCATCTTTCTCGTTTTCATGACAGAAACTGGCCAAACTGCTTCACAGCCCGATAAAAAGGAATCTTCGGGTGCTCCGACGGCCCCAATCGAAACGGAAGAAATAGATTCAAACTACCCAGGGATCAAAATCATCACAAAGACATCAAACGATAAAAATGCTCCTTTTGCTATCCAGTACCCGCAAACCATACATAACACTTTTAATACCGAAGTCAAAAAGTATATCGATGAAGTCGAAGCCAGCTATCTTGAAACGATGATAGAGAAAAAAAGACTTGGTGAAACAACGACAGGTGAATTGAATATCTCTTATGAGACGCTGCCGCATTCATCGGGAAACTATTCGTTTGTTCTAGTGAATAGCAGTAGTTTCAGTGACATGGAATCTGGCAAAATGGAAATCCGTTCGTTTCACTTGAATTCGGAGACAGGTGAAAGCTTTTCGATAAGAGATTTATTTGCCGCAGATGCCAATCGACTAGAAACACTAGCTTCACTAGTACGTACTGCAATCCTAAAAGATGTATCGTTAAAGGGACACCTTATTGAAAATGAATTGGAAAAATATACCGAACCGGTGTGGATGAACTACAGGAACTTCGCCATTACAGACGATGCACTTATCATCTATTTCGACGAAAACACAATAGCAGAGAGCTTGGCAGGACCCCCTATCGTCTCTCTGCCCATCGATAACGTTAAAGAATACTTTGCCTCCTCGTTCAAGCTAGAGATAAAGGAAGATACAGGCGAAACTGCAGATAAGGATTCAACAGAAGAAGCAATCGAAGAAAGTGGCTCGGACAATTCCGTTGATGAATCGTCAGAACAGGATGTAGAAGAAGATGGAGAAGCAGTTGTAGAAAAAGAAGAAGAAGCTGAAGTTTCTCCTCCTGCTGACACTGTCCGTAAAAAAGTGGCATTAACGTTCGATGATGGACCCGATCCGAAAGTGACAAGACAAATCTTGGAAACCCTTCATAAGCACGATGCAAAAGCAACCTTCTTCATGCTTGGCAGCCGAGTCGAATATTATCCTGACATCGTGAATGAAGTGAAGGAAGCGGGACATGAATTAGGCAACCATACTTGGAACCACGCAGACTTGACAAAACTCGCACCCGAGCGAATCGCGAAAGAAATTGATAAGACTTCCGCGATTATCGAACAAGTGACCGGGCAAAAAGTTGAGGCTTTCAGGCCGCCCTACGGAGCCGTCAATAAAGCGGTCCATAATATGACCGGATTGCCTATCGTCTTATGGGATGTGGATACGCTAGATTGGAAGTACCGCGACCCCGCAAGGCTTGTTCAAAAAGTGAAAGAGAATGTGAAAGATGGAAGCATCATATTAATGCATGACATCCACCAATCGACAGCCGATGGACTCGATGCCGTTCTCACATACTTGGAGAATGAAGGCTATGAATTTGTTACTGTCAAGGATTTGGAAGAGTCAACACCCTGAACAACTCTTGTCCAGGGTTTTTCTATATCCAGGGTATAAATTAATAGCGTTCGCTGTTATAATGGTATTAGAACAGAATGGAGGGTATGAGATGTTCATTCAAATCGAACCTACCTCAGAAGTACCGATCTATACCCAATTAGCGAATCAATTGATTGAATTGGTTGCAACAGGGACATTGAAGCCAAACGAAGCATTGCCTTCCGTGCGGTCCCTTGCAGCGGACCTCGGTGTCAACATGCATACGGTGAACAAGGCATACCATGAATTGGAAAAGAAAAACATAATTGAAATCATACCAAAATCCGGCGCCATCATCAATTCGATATCCGCAAACGGGCCAAATGATATGCAAATGGATCTCATTAAATTTTACATGAAACCACTCATTGCAGAATCAATCGTTTACGGCATGGACGAAGAACAAATATTATCAATCACCTCATCAATCATTTCAGAAATAACGGAGGGATGAATAATGGTACTCACTTTATTTTTGGTGATCATACTATTTTTAACGGTAATGCAGGCAGCAATCCCTTACCTTTTGAAGAAGACAATTGTTTTCGGTGTGACGATACCTGAAGGGCATACTGATGACAGAACGCTCGCAACATACAAGAAAACGTATTCGGCAACAATCTTCCTAATCGGTATAGCAGGGCTGCTCGCTTATCTCATTTGGGGACTCGGGAATCAATTGCAAGAGAACCAAATTGTCTTCACTGGCTTGATCCTTCAGTTCGGGATTCTTCTGATCAGTATGGGACTCTACTTGTATTTTCATATTAAGACAATGAAAAGAAAACGCGAACATAAATGGGGAGAAACCCTTAAAAGAGTGCGCGTCGCGGATTTGACGAGCCGCTCTAATGATGAAATGTTGCCTAACCTTATGTTCGCATTGCCTATGGTGATTACACTCGGTTTAATCGGATATTCGGCGACCCAATACGGAGCTATGCCGGAAATGATACCGACCCACTGGGGACCGAATGGACAACCGGATGCATTCACCAAGAAAAATCCCTTTTCGATTATCGCTTCACTGCTCATCCTCCTTATCATTCAAGGGATGATGCTTGCAATCAATGCTTCCACAAAAAAGTCCGGAGTAAAACTGAACGCGGCAAGAAGAAGCACATCACGCTTTCAACAGTTATCATTCAGGAAATACACAAGCTGGCTGCTCTTCCTAACATCAATTTCAATGACGGTCTTGTTCGGCTTCCTGCAGCTGACAACCATCCATGGCGATTTAGGCGGCCCGATCCTCATGATGGTGATGCCATTAGGATTTCTTTTCATAATCTTATTGGCAACTGCAGTGTATGCATTCAAAGTAGGTCAAGGCGGCTCCCGTGTCCAACTGGAAATGGACGAGGAACCAATCGATGGTGTGACAGACTACGACGATGACGATTATTGGAAAGCAGGCGTATTTTATGTAAATAAAAACGACCCTTCCATCTTTGTAGAGAAGAGGTTCGGGGTCGGTTGGACGCTGAATTTCGGGAATCCGATCGGCTATTTTATTATTCTCGGTCCATTGATCATCATATTGGCAATTTCATTTTTATTGTAAAAAAAACCGGCATTTGCCGGTTTTTTAGTTGAAGACACTTGTACTGTGCAACGGTTGCAGTCTTGCTTTCGGATCGATGAATGCTTTTGCGTGGTTCACGGCTGTCGGGGCTTCCCCTAAACCGACCGCAATCAGCTTCACTTTCCCGTCATATGTCGTGACGTCCCCTGCCGCATAGATGCCTTCTATATTTGTTTCCATTCTGGAATTGACTACAATTGAGTTCCGATCCATTTCAAGCCCCCACTCCTTGATTGCTCCGAGGGATGAAATATTTCCATAGTTGACGATGACGTGATCCACATGCAAGGATTCCTCTGTGCCGTCCTTCTGGGCGATGACAACTTCATTGACGATGCCGTCCTCCCCTACAATCGATTTGACCGCACGTGAAGTGAGTACATTCACTTTCGAAGACATCAATTGGTTCACGCTCGTTTCATGCGCAGTAAAACGTTCACGTCGGTGGACAAGCGATACATTCGATGCAATATCCTCAAGCATCATTGCCCAGTCCACAGCGGAGTCCCCTCCGCCGCATACGAGCACGTCTTTTCCTTTGAACATGGATAGGTCTTTGATTCCGTAATGCAAAGTCTTCCCTTCGAACGAAGCTTCCTCAGCCAACCCGATTTTACGTGGCTGGAATGCTCCGATGCCAGCAGTCAAAAGAATTGTGCGTGTCAAATGGACACCTTTATCCGTCTGAAGGATGAAATGATCCCCATCGCGCGTCACGGAGAGCGCAGTTTCGCCTAGATGAATTTCAGGTTTTGAATAATGTGCTTGTGTAACGAGGTTTGCTACGAGATCTTTCGCAAGGATTTTTGGAAAGCCTCCAACATCATATATAAATTTATCCGGATATAGCTCAATCAATTGCCCGCCAAGTTGTGGCAAGCTGTCGATGATTTTAACCGACATTTCCCGCATGCCCGCATAGAACGAAGCAAATAGTCCTGTTGGTCCCCCACCAATAATTGTAATATCGACAATCTCATTGCTCATCTATAAACACTCCAATGTACTTTGAATTTGAATGGATGTATGAAAAATCCGTTTTATCAGTATCCCCTACATATCTACTCTACACATTATCTATTATTTTTCAATAAAAAACACATAATTTGACTTGGCACGGACAGTTTTTTTCACAATCATGCATTTGTATATACGCTCAATATTTTCAATTTTGTATATAGTATTATTTTCTCAAATAAGTATAATAGTATGTATGTACTGTATAGAGAGATTTTTTCAGGGGGACTAATTTCATGAATGTATCAGTGTCAAAAAAGATTTGGGCAGGGTTTACTGTTCTTCTTGCCATTATGCTGGTCATGGGGGGTGCATCTTACTTCGCAACGAAGAAGATGAATGACGAGTTTGCAAAACTGATCGATGACCGTTCGCATAAAGTGAATTTATCCGACGAATTGATCAGCGCGCAGAAAGAAAGATATATTGCAATCAGCAGTTATGTACTATTTAAAACGCAGGAATTCGTCAGCCAGCGGGATGAGTCGACGGCAAATGCGACCGGATTGATCAACGAGATGGGCGAAGCTTTCGCTTATACGAATGGTAGTGTGATCGTAGAGGAGATCAAACAATTACATATGCAATTCAGCGATATGGTCGATGAGATCAGTTATAGTCTAATGCGGGCGAATGAGACGCAGAACCGGAATCTTTTACGTGAAGCCAATAATGTCAACTTGCAAATCATGGAGAAAGCAATCGCTTTGAAAGAGAACCAAAAGCTAGAAATGCAAAACTCCCGAGATGATTTAGTGCAAATGACGAGCTTTATCCATGTACTCACATTTATTTTCATTGGACTGGCTGTCCTCATTTCATTAGTCGTAGGTTATATGATCAGCCGTAGTATCGGAAAGCCGGTCAAACAGATGACTTCGGCATTTGAACGGATTGCTATGGGCGATTTATCGGTGGAACACGTCAATATTAGGAATAAAGATGAAATCGGATTGATGGCGAACGCATTTAATAAAATGACTGATGATTTAAAAAATCTCATGGAACAGATCCGTTTTTCGTCACACCAGCTTGCAGCACAGGCTGAGCAATTATCGGCAAGTTCCGAACAAAGCCTTGCCTCTTCCGAGATGGTAGCTTCTGCTTCGGAGAAGAATATGAAGGATAGTGAAAATCAGTCCGACTTGGTGAATGAGACTGTCGAGTCTGTCAGTCGACTGACGGTTGATGTCAATCAGATCTCTGCCAGCAACTCGTCGATGCTTGAAGCGATGAAAACTGTAATCTCCCATGTGGAAGCCGGTTCCTCGATGATCGAGAGCCTATCGGGGCAAATGTCGGCTACAGACACGATCATTCATGAAGCAGCTTCTATAATTCAATCGATGGCAAAACAGTCTGCAGAAATTCAACAAGTCACGTCTTTGATTACCGCGATTTCCGATCAGACGAATTTATTGGCATTGAATGCGGCAATTGAAGCGGCTCGTGCCGGGGAGCATGGAAAAGGTTTTGCGGTCGTTGCCGAGGAAGTGCGCAACCTTGCAGAGCAGTCCAAATCGTCTGCAGCTGATATCGGCGCAATGATCGACTCGATTCAGGCGGCGACAAAAAAAGCGGTTGAAGCGATCAATTCCGGCAGCAACAGCGTGAAGGACGGCTTGACTGCCACCCACCACTCATTGAATACATTTACTGAAATCGAGCATTCCGTCAATGCAGTAAATGAGAATGTATCGATTGTTACTGAAGCGATTAAGCAAATCAGATCGATGACGGACACGATTGCCCTTTCATCGAGGGAAGTGAAAAAACTGGCTGAATAGACTGCATTTACAGCACAGGAGACGAGCGCAGCGACGGAAGAGCAATTGGCGGTCAATGAAGAGATATCAACAAGCTCACAAACGCTTGCAGGACTAGCCGAGAACCTTCAAAAAGAAGTGAACCGATTTACATTTTAATAGTAAAAATCGTTGAAACAGGATCCCCATGCACAGGAAGCCGTTTCAACGATTTTTTCTTCGCTTACTCTTCTTCTAATTGTTCCTCACAAAATGCTGCCAATTCGGCCACTTCCTCATCCTCTAGGTCAAAGTCGAGGACTTCATCTGTTGCACGGTCGAAAAGATGATAGGAGGCGACTTTCCCTTTATCCTCATCCACCGTGTAAATGACCCGTATGCCTGTCCCCTTCTCGTTATACAATTCATCATCCTCATCGAATTTTACGTATACGCGAAATTCGTATCGGTTACCTGACAAAATTCCTGTCGGGTCAATCAGTTCGATCATGCTATATTCAATAATTTCCACGTAGTCTCATCCTCACATTATGTTTTTCCACTCCCATCTTACAGCAAACGGCATACATGGTCACGTTTTCACTTCCGTAAAAATATCCATTCCATACCGTAATTTTTCTTTTGCATTTTCGCAATGGTTAGTTAACAATGAAGATAGTGAATTGTATTCACACTAATAGATTACGGGGGGAATGAAAATGCTTACTTTCGAAGAATTCGAGTATAAAAGACCCGACATGGACAGCATAAAACAAGAGTTCAATGTTCTGCTTGAACAATTCCGCAATGCGGAGTCGTTCGAAGAGCAAAATGGCGTCATCGAGAAGCTGAATGCCATCGGAAGCAATTATTCAACACAATCCAACTTGATGTACATCCGTTCATCCATTGATACGAACGATGAATTCTATCAGAAAGAACGGGAATATTTCGACGAAATCGGACCTGAATTCCAAGAGCTCGGGACCGCCTTCTACAAGGAGTTGGTGAAGACTCCTTATCGTAAGGAACTGGAAGAGAAATGGGGCACGCAGCTATTCGCCCTTGCTGACAATGCAATCAAATCCTTCTCTCCGGAAGTCCTCCCGCTTCTCCAACAAGAGAATAAGCTTACTTCCGAATATGCAAAACTCGTTGCATCCGCTCAAATCGAGTTTGACGGGAAAACATTGACTCTCGCGCAACTAGGACCATACGCCGAGTCGACTGACAGAGGTGTCAGGAAGTCTGCAATGGAGGCTTCCTATTCGTTCTATGCGGAAAACGGAGAAGCTTTTGACCGCATCTATGATGATCTTGTAAAAGTGAGACATGAAATCGCAACGAAATTAGGTTTCAAGAACTTTGTGGAGCTTGGCTATGCGCGCATGAACCGAATCGGCTACGACGCTGCAATGGTGAAAAACTTCCGTGACCAAGTGCGTGACTATATTGTGCCGCTTGCAACGAAGTTGTATGAGCGGCAAGCAGAGCGCATCGGTGTCGATGAATTGAAATTCTACGATCAGTCCCTAAACTTCCTGAGCGGGAATGCAACGCCGAAAGGGTCGCCTGAGTGGATCATTGAAAACGGGAAAAAGATGTACGAAGAACTTTCACCTGAAACAAATGAGTTTTTCAAATACATGACAGACAAACATCTTCTTGATCTCGAAGCGAAAAAAGGGAAGGAAACGGGAGGCTATTGCACATTCATCGATAATTACGATTCGCCTTTCATCTTCTCGAACTTCAATGGCACATCAGGCGATATCGATGTGCTCACACACGAGGCAGGCCATGCTTTTCAAGTGTACTCCAGCCGCAATATCGGCATTCCTGAATACGTCTGGCCGACACATGAAGGTGCTGAAATCCATTCCATGAGTATGGAATTCTTCACTTGGCCTTGGATGGAGCTGTTCTTTAAAGAGGATACGGAGAAATATAAATTCGCTCATTTGAGCAGCGGTTTGCTGTTTCTACCGTATGGTGTCGCTGTAGATGAATTCCAACATGCCGTTTATGAAAATCCGGAAATGACGCCTGCTGAGCGCAAAGCAGAATGGAAACGGATTGAAAAGACATACTTGCCGATGCGTGATTACGATGGAAATCCTTATTTGGAAGCGGGATCGATTTGGCAGCGCCAATCGCATATTTATGAAGTCCCATTCTACTATATCGATTATACATTGGCACAAATTTGCGCGTTCCAATTTTGGAAGCGTTCGTTTGAGGATCGAGATGCTGCTTGGAAGGATTATTTGCATCTATGTAAGCTCGGCGGGTCGAAACCGTTCACGGAGTTGGTGAGCGAAGCGAATTTGATTTCACCGTTTGAGGATGGGTGTGTCGAATCAGTTGTCGGAACGATTGAAACTTGGTTGAATTCAGTCGACGATAAAGCATTATAATGGTTGAAGGGCTGCCGTCATCGGCAGCCCTTTTCTTTCGGATTACATCAACCCGATTGCATTTCCTTTTTCATCAATATCCATTTGAAGAGCCGCCGGTTTTTTCGGCAAACCTGGCATCGTCATAATGTCACCAGTCAGACAGACTAGGAATCCTGCGCCAAGCTTCGGTATGATTTCACGGATAGTGATTGTGAAATCTGTCGGTCTTCCGAACTTCTTGGGATCATCCGAGAAAGAGTATTGCGTTTTCGCCATACAGATCGGCAGGATATCCCAGCCATTCTGTTCAATCTGCAGCAAATCCTTCCTCGCCTTATCTGTCAGGACAACTCCGCTTCCCCCATATGCTTTCTGGACGATCGCGGTTATTTTATCAATGACAGGCTGCTCCACATCATATAGTGGTGCAAAGTCATTCGGTTCCTCCAACAACTCGAGGACTTGTTTCGCCAGGTCCAGACCGCCCGCCCCGCCTTGTCCCCAAACGTCAGTTATGGCCGCACGTACGCCTTTCCCTGCACACCATTTGATAATGTAGTCAAGCTCAGATGCAGAATCGGTAATGAAGCGGTTCAATGCGACGACGGGCTGTACACCGAAGGAACGTACCGTTTCTATATGCTTTTCAAGGTTGACAATTCCATCCATGACAGCTTGGACATTTTCCCTTCCCAAATCCGTCTTTGCGACTCCGCCATGCATTTTCAATGCACGGATTGTCGTCACTAGCACGACGGCATCCGGGGCAAATCCGCCTTTACGCGCTTTAATATCCATGAATTTCTCTGCACCTAGGTCGGAACCGAACCCAGCCTCTGTCACGACGATATCGGCCAAACGTCTAGCCGTATTCGTTGCCATCAAAGAGTTGCAGCCATGTGCAATGTTTGCGAAAGGTCCACCATGAATCAATGCAGGCGTTCCTTCGATCGTCTGGACAAGATTCGGCTTGAATGCTTCCTTCAACAATAAGGTCAAAGCGCCTTCAACACCTAAATCCCTAACTGTGACAGCTTCCTTCTCATACGTATAACCGATTACCATCTGGGAAAGGCGTTCTTTCAAATCATTCAAGCTGGTCGCCAAACAAAACACAGCCATTATTTCGGAAGCGACCGTAATATCGAAGCCATCTTCCCGTGGTACACCTTGTCCGGGACCCCCTAGTCCGATTGTAATATGACGCAAAGACCGGTCATTCATATCCATGGCGCGTTTCCAAGTAATTCTCCTTGGATCGATTCGGAGAACGTTACCTTGATGAATATGATTATCGATCATTGCACTCAGTGCATTATTCGCAGTCGTAATTGCATGGATATCGCCATTGAAATGTAAATTGATCTCTTCCATCGGCAAGACTTGTGCATATCCTCCGCCTGCTGCACCTCCCTTGACTCCCATGACCGGTCCAAGGGATGGCTCGCGTAATGCGATCATCGAATTTTCACCTAATCTAGCCAAAGCATCCGCAAGTCCAACCGTTACTGTTGATTTACCTTCACCCGCTGGCGTTGGACTCGTAGCAGTGACAAGCACTACTTTTCCATACCCTTTTGCAACAGGCAATTTAGATACGTCGATCTTCGCTTTATATCGGCCATATGGTTCAACTGCCTCTTCAGGAATTCCTGCATTTCTTGCGATATCCGCTATCGGCTGCATGACTGCAGAAGAAGCAATCGCTAAATCCGTTAATGGTTTTGCTTTTTCTGTCAAAACGGGTTCCACCCTTCTCGAGTCCTTTAGTCAAAGATTGATTTATCCTATCTACAACACATTATTCATTGACAATACGCAATACAAGTTTACCAAACTGCTCGCTATCCTCCAAATGCTTAAATGCCTCCAACCCATCCTCTAGTCGGTACACTTTGTCAATGACAGGTTTTATTCCA
Organism: Sporosarcina koreensis; assembly: GCF_042655825.1. NCBI lineage: Bacteria > Bacillati > Bacillota > Bacilli > Caryophanales > Caryophanaceae > Sporosarcina > Sporosarcina koreensis. The sequence continues at coordinate 13,302 of NZ_JBHSNP010000028.1, forward strand.
AATTCTTGGACATGCTTCAGCATCTCACGGAGCTCTTCCCTGCTCCCCATCGTAGAACCGAACAGTTGGTATTGACCGTAGAAGAATTTACGTAGATCCAGCTCGATGACATCCTCTGTCGTAGCGCCAAATACAACGATTCTTCCTCCCTGTTTCAAAACATCCAATGAACGGTTGAATGTTGCTCTCCCTACACTTTCGATCACGAGGTCGATTTTTTCATCCGCGAGCTCCACTGTCCAATCGCTGTGCGTATCTATCGCCAAGTCGGCTCCGAGCTTCATTGCCTTCTGTCGCTTCTCCTCTACACGTGAACTGACGATGACACGGGCTCCGACATTTTTCGCAAACTGGATCATATAGGTCGCAACACCACTCCCTGCACCGGGAATAAAGACCGTATCGCCTTTTTTCAATCCGCCTTGCGTGAATAATGCCCGATAGCCTGTCAATGAAGCCAATGCTAGTACGGATGCTTCATCCATTGACAGATTGGCAGGTTTCTTCTCGATCTGCTCGGCTGAAATGGCTATTTTCTCTGCGAAAGTTCCATGATCCGGCATCCCTAATATATCAAAACCTTCAGGTGGAGCAGCACTTTGAGCGAACCATCGCAGCGATGGATTAATGATCACTTCATCACCGATTGGCCAGCCTTCCACCCCTTCGCCGATGGATTCGATGACGCCGGCCCCATCGGAACCGAGAATCAAAGGGTCTTCCACTTCTCCCCGGCGATTCGGTATATAAATGTCTCTCCGATTCATCCCCGCGGCATGTAGTGCAACGACGACTTCACCATTGCGAGCAATTGGCTCTTCCATCTCACCGATTTTCAATTGACCATTTACATGAATGAGCGCCTTCACTCAACAACCCCCGTTTACAATATTCTATGAATTGTATACTATTCTATCATACAACATCCGCCAATTGTTTTCATATTGATAATAAAAACAAAAGCGCAGGGCGCTCGTCATCACTGCTCGTAACGCTACGCTTTTACTCGCAAAAGCTGTACTTCGTTACAACTTTGGCTGCGACAGGCATAAGGCGGCTCAGCGAAACGGCGTCTTTTTCCGTGTAGCTGAGCTGACTTATGACCCGAGCAAATCGAACAGCGAAGGGTTCGATTTGCCGTATTTCTGCGGTTTATGCAGAAATTAAGGCATCCTTCAAGCGCCCGGAGTCTAGACGAAAAAACGCAAAGAAGAATCCTCTTTGCGTTTTATAAGTATCTATTCAGTTGAGGATCTCAAGGTTACAACAACCACTTCGGGGCGATTGAACACCCTTATTGGAACTATGCTGTTTCCTAAGCCGCGGCTAATGATCATAGACGTCTTATCCGCTTTATGGATGCCGGAAGTGTATTTCGGAAACCACCCTTGGCCGGGGGCGACTAATCCTCCAATGCCTGGAATCCTAATTTGGCCTCCATGGGCATGCCCGCTGAAAACGAGATCGATTTGACGTTCCACGTATACGTTGAACTGTTCGGGCCGGTGTGATAAAAGAATTTTGAACATATCATCAGGTACATCTTTGAATGTTTTATCTATCGCTTGTTCGACATATTCCTTTTCATCCAGATTGCTCGACAGCGGGTCCTCGATGCCTCCGATGGCAATTTGTTCACCTTGCCCTTTTTCAATTGCAACAGATTCATTTATCAGTACATGAACTCCTAAGCGCTCCAGCTCTGTTTTAATATGGTCATCGTCATTCGTTGATATTTCATGATTGCCAGTCACGTAATAAAACGGTGCAACATCGTGCAATTGCTTGATGATTTTCAAGCTCTGCTCCAGATCATATCGATTCCGGTCTACGAAATCGCCGGTAATGAAAATGGCGTCCGGTGACAGGACTTTCACTTTATTCACTAATTCCAAATTGTTATCGCCAAACTCCGAATCATGAATATCTGAAAGTTGGACAATCCGATAGTGATCAAAGCTTTCCGGAAGAACGGAAGCCTGGATTTCAACGAAGGTCACTCCAATTGTCCTATTCTCCTTATAAATATAAAGACCAAGTAGCAATAGTAGAATGAAGAACAGAATGATGCCTTTTCGTTTCTTACGTTTTTGCACAGACATTCAGCTTATAGCCAACGTTTCTTTATTTTTGCAAGCTCCAATAATTCGAGTACGTCCTTCTTTGGCAATTCCGTCAAAATGGAAAGCAGTTCACGCTCCGCCAGCCTTCTTCCTCGGCCGCTACGGTAACGTTCTTTATTTTCCGCATCAATGGAGTTATATAGTTCGACCAATTTTCCTTCTTGCTCATCGGTTTCTTTTGCGATGAGCAAATTTTCACGAAGCCGCTCATAGAGCATATCCACGTTCGATGAACTGCTTGCAGTGAATGCTTTTGAAGTTTTAGGGTCCCCTAAAATCAATTCGTCAGTTGAAACGTTGAATCTCTCGGATATTTTTGCAATCCATGCTGCGGAAGGGGCATTCTTACCTTTCTCCCAATCTTTGATTCTGCTGGCGGATGTACCGATTGCTGCTCCAAACGCCATCATTGATAGGCCTCTTTGCTCTCTTAAGGTCTTTAGTCTTACTCCGAAATCCTCTTTACTCCAATCGTTCACGGTGATGCCTCCTCCTATTTACTTATCTCTATATTATTTTTCTTATTTCCTTCTGTCAATCCTAATTTATTTTTCTATCAAATTATCAGTAACCCGTCTGCTGGCGCTTATAATTCTCTTCATTTTTTTCAACATAAGCTTCAATTATTTCAATATAGGAAACTTCGAGCCTTTTCGCTATTGTCCCATAGTGTATCCAAACGTTTTCATAGCTTTCCATATCTTTTCTTGCAATAAAATCGTGGATCGCATTGAACGTTTGTAGAAAGACTTCCGTCAAATTCCCTTCCACTTCGCCTGTTGGCCAAACTTTCAATGTGTCCAAACGTTTTTCAATTCCAAGCGACAAAAGAAAGTGGATGGAGTCCACATATTCTTCCAAAATAACATCTCGCTCCGATGGTCCTTTAGTACTCCAAAATTTAAAACATCTTGTCTCATTGGCTAATTCAGAAAGTTCAACGAGAAGGGCCAACCCTTTTTCCTTGAAAACGTCTTTGGCAACAAGCTGATTCTTTTGGATGTATGTGTCCAATTCCCGTTGCATCGTGAATAAAGTTGTCAAATCCATTAAAAAACCTCCAAAATCGTGAATATCTTGAAACCAAACCGAATCTCATCCGTATAAGTAGAAGACTATATCTATTTTTGTGAGGGGATGCTGTTATGGGATTGTTGATCCGCTTTGTCATCATTGCTTTCATCGTCTATTTATTTTATCGCGGTATCCGTTATTTATTGGATCCGAAACGGAAATTGGACGAGGCGTATGAACAAGAGCAATATTACTTTTATGATGATGTGAAAAATGTAAGGAAGAATTTTTTCATCACATATAAAGGTGCCCTCTTTGAAGGTGAAAAGTATTTAGGAACTACGGAAGACTCCTTTGATGTTGTGTCCATTTTCGTATGGGTGAAAGATGAGACAAAGCTTCAAGGATTTACGAAAGATGATTTTCATTTCTTGTCTTCCGAGATCACTTCAAATTATCCTAAAGCTGAAATCAGTTGGAAAAATCCGATTGAAGCGTTAATGAAAGCCCGTTAATATAGCGGGCTTTTCTTATTTTCATTTATGCTCTATTCACGCCGAATGGATCGATGCCTAACAGATAGATGATGACTCCTATGTAGATTAACGCAAGCAGTAGAAAGCCGATCCGGAATTCGGTATGGCGTGTTTTATGGCTGAATGCCATCATGCCTAAATACGAACCGATCCCGCCGCCTGCGATGGCAAATAACCATAATGTTTTCTCTGGTACTCTGCGTCTCCGCTTCTTCGATTGCTTCTTATCGTATCCCATCATGATGAAGGACCAGATTGATATAAATATGATCCATGTGATAATTAGTCCATTCATATAGTCAACTCCCTATCTCCTATTCTACACTTTATTGATTGTACTTAGGAAGAAGAACTATATTAAGTTCATTAATTTTCTTTACTATTTTTCAACCGAAACAAAAATCCCCGCTGCCGGTTGACGGCGCGAGGATCTTTATTGATCAATCAATTATTTTGCAACTGATTTTTTCGCTGTTTCTGCAAGTTGTGCAAATGCTTGTGCATCTGTTACTGCAAGGTCAGCAAGCATTTTGCGGTTCACTTCGATGCCAGCCACTTTAAGACCGTGCATCAATGTGCTGTATGAAAGACCGTTCATACGAGCTGCTGCGTTGATACGTGTGATCCATAGTTTACGGAAATCACGTTTTTTCTGACGGCGGTCACGGTATGCATAGTTGAATGATTTCATGACCTGTTGGTTTGCTACTTTATAAAGTCTATGTTTTGATCCAAAATAGCCTTTAGCTAATTTCAATACTCGATTACGGCGCTTGCGCGTCACTGTTCCACCTTTTACGCGTGGCATAGTTCATTACCTCCTGCTATTCCTAAAGAATGTTGTAATAGTTCAAAGATTATTTCATGTATGTGATCATTTCACGGATACGTTTGTAGTCGCCTGAAGAAACAAGTGCAGCTTTACGCAAGTGGCGTTTCGCTTTTGTAGACTTGTTGGCAAAAAGGTGACTTGTGTATGCACGGCCGCGTTTCACTTTACCAGTTGCAGTTTTCTTGAAACGTTTTGCGGATCCGCGGTGAGTTTTCATTTTTGGCATGATCTGTTCCTCCTAAATCGTTCGTGTTACTTTTTTTCGGCAGTCGGGGCAAGTATTAGGAACATGCTCCGGCCTTCCATTTTCGGTTTAACTTCAACCGTAGAAAATTCTTTGCACTCTTCCGCGAAGCGGTCCAAAACACGTTGTCCGATTTCCTTGTGCGTAATTGCACGACCACGGAAACGGATCGACGCTTTCACTTTGTCCCCTGCTTGCAGGAATTTGATGCCGTTGCGAAGCTTTGTTTGAAAATCATGCTCGTCAATTGTAGGGCTTAAACGCACTTCTTTGAGGTTGATGACTTTCTGGTTCTTTCTTGCTTCACGTTCTTTCTTTTGCTGTTCAAACTTGAATTTACCGTAGTCCATTACACGGGCTACCGGTGGCTTTGCTGTTGGAGCGACGAGGACAAGATCCAAATTCGCGCGTGCTGCAATTTCAAGTGCCTCGTTGCGTGATTTGATTCCAAGCTGGTCGCCGTTGTGGTCAATGAGGCGAAGCTCGCGGGCACGGATGCCCTCGTTTACGTACATGTCTTTGCTAATAGTAATCCACCTCCGAATGTTGTATCGCGAATACACGGTTTGGGTATACCGTCCATCGTTCTGACGGTCCCAGAGTTCATTCGTTCAGTAAGAGCCGGACAATAAAAAAAGTAGACAAAAGCAACTTTTGTCTACCCGCTTATGTGTACGTGCAAATAAATGCACGGCACGTTCACTCATGTGCTGACCTGTCAACAACGGTATGCGTCGATCAGGTGAGAAGCGGGCAGCTCCTTCTTATACCACAAACTGTATTCATTAACCTTAATAAGTCTATCATCTTGAACTTTCATTGTCAACATAAAAAATATAACTGTTGATTTCCGCTTCAGGCGGACGCTTTCAACGGGCGTCGCTTCAGCCAATCGAACAGCGAAGGGTTCGATTTGCCGTATTTCTGCGTTCTTTGCAGAAATTAAGGCATCCCATAGTTGTGCTCGCAACACTACGCTTTTGCTCGCAAAAGCCGTTCTTCGTTACGGCTTTCGTTGCGGGGTCTTCTGCTGACGCTTTTCCCGTAGGAGTCGCCGCCCTACGCTTCAATCAACGGATATTCCTATTAATCAACATTAATCATTATGCACTCATAATTATTAATTGTCATGTGATACGTCAGTTTTTAATAATTTCAAGAAATCGTCGAATGGCATGCTTTCGGATTTTTGTTCGCCGTATTTTCTTACGTTTACTTCTCCGGATTCGACTTCTTTATCGCCAAGTACTAGCATGTACGGGATTTTTTGGACTTGGGCTTCACGGATTTTGTAGCCGATTTTTTCGTCGCGGCTGTCCAGGTCGATTCGGAATCCTTCTGCTACAAGTTTTTCCTTGATTTCATTTGCATAGTCGAAATGGGCTTCTGGTGAAACTGGGATCACTTCGACTTGGACCGGTGCAAGCCATGTCGGGAATGCGCCTTTGTATTCTTCGATCAGGAATGCGACGAAGCGTTCCATTGTGGAGACGACTCCGCGGTGGATGACGACTGGGCGATGGTGCTTACCGTCTTCCCCTACATATGTGAGATCGAAACGTTCAGGAAGCAAGAAGTCGAGCTGGACTGTTGAAAGTGTCTCTTCCATGCCGATTGCCGTTTTCACTTGTACGTCGAGTTTCGGACCGTAGAATGCAGCTTCGCCGTCCGCTTCGACGTAAGGAAGTCCCATTTCGTCCATCGTCTCTTTCAACATGCTTTGTGCGCGTTCCCACATTTCGTCATCGTCAAAGTATTTTTCAGTATCTTCCGGATCGCGATACGAAAGACGGAATGAGTAGTCTTCAATGTTGAAGTCTTTATAGACATCAATGACGAGTTGTACGACACGCTTGAATTCTTCCTTGATTTGATCCGGGCGGACGAAGATATGGGCGTCATTCAACGTCATCCCGCGGACACGCTGTAGACCGGATAAAGCACCTGACATTTCATAGCGGTGCATCGTTCCGAGTTCCGCTATGCGGATCGGCAAGTTCCGGTAAGAGTGGATGCCGTTTTTATAGATCATCATATGGTGCGGGCAGTTCATCGGACGGAGAACGAGATCTTCATTGTCCATGCTCATGACTGGGAACATGCCGTCCTGGTAATGCCCCCAGTGACCTGATGTCTTGTAAAGTTCAACGCTTCCAAGGACCGGTGTATAGACGTGCTCATAACCGAGCTTCACTTCTTTATCGACGATGTAGCGTTCGATGATGCGGCGGATTGTCGCACCTTTCGGCAACCAAAGCGGAAGACCTTGACCGACTTTTTGGGAGTTTATGAACAAGTTCAGCTCTTTCCCGATTTTACGGTGATCGCGTTCCTTCGCCTCTTCGAGCATCCGGAGGTGTTCCTGAAGCTCGTCCTTTTTAAAGAATGCTGTACCGTAAATCCGTTGAAGCATTTTGTTTTTAGAGTCGCCGCGCCAATATGCGCCTGCGATGCTTAGTAATTTGAATTCTTTCAGTTTGCCTGTCGAAGGTACATGGATGCCTCGGCAAAGGTCGAAGAATTCGCCTTGCTCATAGATGGATACTTGTTCGCCTTCTGGAATTGCTTCCAACAGTTCAAGTTTATACGGATCTTCGATTTCCTTGAAACGCTTTTCGGCTTCTTCACGGGACACGTCAATTCGTGTGATCGGAAGGTTTTCACCGATGATCCGTTTCATTTCCTTCTCAAGTTCTGGAAGATCTTCAGCTGTGATCGGAGTCGGTGAATCGATATCATAGTAGAATCCGTTGTCGATGACCGGGCCGATTCCTAGTTTGGCGTCCGGGAATTTACGTTTTACTGCCTGCGCAAGCAAATGGGCTGTACTATGACGTAGGATTTCAAGTGCTTCTGGTGATTGTGGTGTGATGATTGCAATTTCTCCGTCATTTTCGATCGGTGTTTTCAAGTCGATGAGCTGGTCGCCGATTTTACCGGCGAGTGCGCTTTTTCGAAGTCCTGGGCTGATGGAGCCTGCCACTTCTTCTGTTGTAGTGCCTTTCGGAAACTCTTTTATCGCGTCATCCGGAAATTTCAATTGAATATTTTCTGCCATTTTTTTACACTCCTCACTTATTTTTTCGAACAAAAAAAGCCCCATCCCAATAAAGGGACGAGGCTGTTGCTCGTGGTTCCACCCTTCTTCCTTCTATCCGGTCATGCAACCGGAAAGATGAAGCTCGAAACGGCTAACGGGCCGGGTCCGTCATCGGTTAGTCAAACGAGTTCGCCGATGCTGCTCCAAGGTGGTAAATCGATCCTCTGCACTTCAGGGCTTCCAGCCAAATGGCCCCGATCTCTGTAAAGTGGATGAACCGATCCATGTCCTCTTCAATACATTTTAAAATATAATAGTTATTAGTATAGGGAATGTCTCAGAAAATTGCAAGTGGATATATCCAACTACATTTCTCTTCGGTTTTTCCCTTTCAACTGGATGGGTTTTGCAACTGTTTTAATGCGTTCCATAATTCGTGCCGCTTTGACCTCTTCCTGCTCGCCACGCTGCGTGTACGTCAAATGATGTTGTAGTTCATCGTAGTTGAAATTGGATGTGAAGAATGTCGGTAATTTTTCCGCCATGCGGTATTGAAGAATCGTTCCGATCACTTCATCACGGGCCCATGCAGACATGGACTCTGCACCAAAATCGTCTAACATAAGGACTTCTGCTTTTTTCACGAAGTCGATTTTTTCATTTAACGTCTGATTCTGGATAGATTGTTTCATTTCCCTTAGAAATTCAGGGAGATATACAACAACGGTCCGTATGCGAAGATTGGCAAGCTCATTTGCGATTGCGCCTAATATAAAGGACTTTCCTGTTCCGAAAGGACCGTGAATGTAAAGACCTCTTTCAGGCAACTTTCCTTTTTCGCTTATTTCACTAAAGAATTGGGCTGCGGCCTCGGCAACAATAATCCTGCTTTTATCGTGTTCGAGATCCACATTATTCAGACGTGCTTCCATAACATCCTTCGGCATATACATGCTATCGATCATGCCGGATATATTTCGGCGCTCATCATCGACAAGTTTATTCGGACATTTTATATAGTCGAGATCGATGTATCCTTGACTCATGACAAGTTTCGGCTCGAAGCCTTTCATCACATTGACACACCCTTCGATATTAGGGCATTTATCGCAATGATGGGAAGCAGTTGTATATTCATATAACTTCCCTAAACTTTTGTTGACGATCGTCCTATCGATTTCATTCGAATGATCGGTGATGAACTGTTGGACGCCTGGGGACTCCATCACTTCATTCCTTAACTGTTCATATCTTGCTGTTAAGTCCGAAGCGTTGAACACTCGCTTCATTGCATTTCCGATTCTCTCCAACTTTATTTCACCCCGCTTGATATTGCATTAAGTTTTTCCTGTAGCAGTCGCTTGCGTTCTTCGTCAATCGGTGGTTCAAGATCAGCTGATGGCTGCTGCTCCTTTTCATCATCCGTTTTATAAAACCATTCGGGCACCTTTTCCACTCTCGTCGGCTTTCGGGATGCCGGTTTCTTCTTACTTCCTTCATTTTGCCATTTAATATATTGGTCATGTTCTTTGCGTGATATTTCCATTGCTTGTTTTGCCGTCGCAATTTTATTATTCGCCCAATGCGAGGCGATTCTTTCTGCATAGTTTTTGGTGATTTTACCGTCATTGCGAATAATTATATAATGCAGCAGTACATTCACCACGCCAACTGGGAAGCCATGGACAGTTACAAGTCTTTCCGCAAGTTGAACGTCTACAGGAAGCGGTTCATTTCCAGTATAGTCTTTCAGCATCTCCCGGGGCGTAGTATTTTCCATATAGAAAATGAACTTATCTTCCCTCGATTTAGGTTCTTCGATTGGTATAGCCGGTTGTTTTGTAAAGACTTTTTCGATGGATGGAGCGGTTTGTGAAATATTCATCTTATAATAATCCACAGCCGCCTTTCGCAATCTGTCTTCCTGAATCTTCATCGTGTTTCCATCCAGCGCCATCATGACAACTTTTTGCATATCAAGTGGAGTCAATGAATAAAGGAAGGCCAATTTCTCAATCAATTCATTCGAAACAGTGGCGAGCGCGGATTTTGGCACCATCTGCTCGGAAAGCCCTGCCCGGAACAAATTGAAGTCGAAGTCGGAATAAGCGAACGGGATACCTGTTGATTCGTTGCGCCCCTTCAATTGACCGCCTTCCTCCATCCCTTCTGATGCATTGTAACGGATAGGCTTGAACACATCCAAAAAGGTCCGAGAGATTTCTTTGTATTGCTCATCCAACGGATCATCGACCGCAAAGCGGGCCCTCAGGCTGCGGTAAGCTTGCTCTCCGATTTTGCTGAACAGAAAAGTGGATAATAGCGGGTCTTCGAAAAACGACTTCGCATCCATCGGCTGCAACAATTCATAGCAGAAAGCGCGATCCTGATCCTCTTGTTTGCAATATGTACGTAACAAGCCGATTGCTTCAAGGGAAATCCTTGCTTCGAACACTTTTACTAAAGGCATGGTCAATAAATTCATTAAATAGTAATGATTAAATTCAATTTCTTTTTCACGTTCTGCGTCAGCCCAAAGAGACATGAATAGACTCATGGCGTCAGGGCCGATCAATGGTTGGTAGAACAATGTGAGGAGTTGCCGGTCATAATCCGAGAACGGGTGTGACAACTTGATTGTAAATGTATCGACTGGTTGTAATTCCTGGTAAAGCATACTGTCGGAACCCCTCTTCCTTCCTTTATTCAAAGTCAGTTTTCATCATTTTTCTTCTGCAAGTTTTGCAGCTCTTCGATAAAAACGTTAATGTCCTTATATTGACGGTAAACAGAAGCGAACCGGACATAGGCGACTTCATCAACATCGGCCAATTTTTCCATGACCATTTCGCCGACATCCTTGGAATCGATTTCAACGGTTCCCGAGCTTCTCAATTCTTTTTCTATCAAATAAACGATGTTTTTAACCGCCTCAAGATCAACCGGTCGTTTTTCACATGCCCGGATTAATCCTCTTAACAATTTTTCTCCGCTGAATTCTTCCCGCGTGCCATCCTTTTTCACGACGATGAGAGGCATCTCTTCCACTTTCTCGAATGTTGTGAAACGGAAAGCGCATTTCTCGCATTCACGCCGTCTTCGGATGGATCGATTCTCTTCAGCAGGTCTGGAATCGATGACCCGGGTGCCATTATAATGACAAGCTGGACATATCATTTTTGCATCCTCCGCAATTCCGTATAGTATATCGATTATAACAGAAGTTCGACAAAAATATAGAAAGAGAAGACAAAATCGTCCAAGCCGAGTGATCGACCTGGACGATTTTCATTTGCAGATTAAGAATTCACTTTGGATTTCAATGCATTTCCTACTTTTATAGCCAATTCAACAACCCGGGCCGAGTAACCCCACTCATTATCATACCATGCGAGGACTTTCACTTTACGGTCGCCCATGACGATCGTTGAGAGACCGTCAATCGTCGCGGATTCTGTTGTTGTGTTGAAGTCAATCGATACAAGTGGTTCAGTAGTAAAACGAAGGATTCCTGCAAGCGGGCCTTCTGCTGCTTTGATGAATGCCTCATTCACTTCTTCCACTGTTACATCTTTTTTCACGTCAACAACGAGGTCGACAAGTGATACGTTCGGCGTTGGTACCCGAAGCGCCATGCCGTGGATTTTCCCTTCAAGCTCTGGCAATACGAGCGATAACGCTTTTGCCGCACCAGTAGAAGTCGGGATGATCGACTGTGCACATGCACGTGCACGACGAAGGTCCTTATGCGGATTATCCAAGTTCTTCTGATCGTTTGTATAAGCATGAACAGTTGTCATCAATCCGTTTTCAATGCCGAAAGTATCATTCAACACTTTTGCAACCGGTGCAAGACAGTTCGTCGTGCAGCTTGCATTGGAAATGACATCATGTTTTTCGATATCTAGTTTATCATCGTTCACACCGAGAACGACTGTTACGTCTTCATTTTTCCCCGGAGCTGTCAAAATGACTTTCTTCGCACCTGCATCCAAATGAAGGGCAGCTTTACTACGTTCATTGAATACTCCCGTAGCTTCAATGACGACATCTACACCAAGCTCTTTCCAAGGTAACTTGGACGGATCGCGCTCAGCTATTAATTGGACACGCTTTCCGTTAACAACAAGAGCATTTTCCTCCACAACGACTTCCCCGTCAAAAACTCCATGATTTGTGTCATACTTAATCAAATGTGCTAAAGTCTCTGCCGGATAAGATGCATTTACCGCTACTACATCCACGTCATCCTTCGTGATAATTTGGCGGAACACCATGCGGCCAATCCGCCCGAAACCGTTTATCGCTATCGAAGTAGTCATGAAAAAATCCTCCTGCGTAATGTTATATACTTATTATCGTTTATCCGTTAATTAGTATAGCACATTTTAACCACGTGCAAAGAGTTTGTGAACAAAATAACAATGTTCCACTTTTCAGAGAATAAAATCATAGTTTAGCGTCCCATTTCAATAAAATCTGGTTCAGCTGTTTTTCCGTCTCATCAAGTGTTCCATCATTATTAATGACTGCATCTGCGCCTTTTTCCTTCTCCATAATCGGCAGCTGGGAATTGATGCGTGCATCGGCTTCTTCCGCAGCATAGCCGTTTCGGGCGATCAAGCGCTCCCTTTGGATGACAGGGGTAGCCGAAACGACAATGATTTTATCCACATACGACTGAAGCTTGCTTTCGAAAAGGAGCGGAATGTCCATGATGATGGTGTTTGCCCCTTTTTCCAACCATTCTTCCTTTTGCCGAATCATTTCTGCCCGGACAGCAGGATGAATGATTCCGTTCAGCTTTTCCCGCATTGCCCCATCATTAAAAATGAGGTTTCCAAGCTTTTCTCGATTCAGCGAACCGTCCGACAGGAGTACGTCGGCGCCAAAAGCTTGGGCAATTTGATCAAGCACAGGACTTCCCGGTTCCACGACAAGCCTTGAAATCTCATCCGCGTCAACAATCGGGTATCCTTTTTGTTTCAGCATCCGTGACACAGTGCTTTTGCCGGTCGCGATGCTTCCTGTCAATCCGATGATCATTGCAATCATCCTTTCCTCACCTTTGGCATTGCGGGCAATAGACAGAAGTCCTCCCGGCGATTTTCATGCTTTTCGTCTCTTTGCCGCATGTGCCGCACACTTTCTTCCCATACATCTTCAGACGGGTCTGCATCGTTCCCGCCTCCCCGTTTATATTCCGATAATCCGAGATGGAGCTGCCTCCCGCATCGATGCTCTCTTGCAGAACGTCGACGATCTCTCGGAACAGTTCCCGCTTCCTTTTTTCACTGATCCGCTCCGTCGCTCTGCCGGGGTGGATCTTCATTCTAAACAGCGCTTCCGTTGCATAGATATTGCCGCAACCTGATATGACGTGGCCATCCATAATCACTTCTTTGATCGGCCTACGCGCATATTTTGGCGTTGAAGCCATGGCGAGAAAATGGTCGGCGGCGACTGCGTCAAAAGGTTCGGGTGCCATTTTCAGCAATGGCAAATAATCCTCTTCCTTTTGCAGCAGACGCAATTCACCGAAACGCCGGATGTCCGAATAGATGAGCAATCCGCCATCGGCCATGTTCAAAATGACATGGACATGGTTCCTGAACTTCTGTTCCGTAATGTCATCCAACTTGTCGACAACGAACCATGCACCCGACATCCCAAGATGGCTCACAAGCAAGAATGGCAGGCCATCCTTTTCCAAATGAAAATAAATATATTTACTTCTCCTCGTGATGTCCACTATCGTCATTGCAGCAAGTTCATCGACGAAATCTTCAAGGGTTCTCCCTTTGACAATCGCTTCCTTGCCCAACTCCTTTGATTTCCTAATGACATCGGAAACTTGCACTTCAGAAATTGTGCGCCCGATGGAGACGGACGATAATTCGCGGACGACACCTTCCACTTCAGGCAGTTCTGGCATTTCTATTCCTCACTTCGTTTCGTACCAGGAGTGGCCATACGCCCACTCTGCCTTTAAAGGTACATCGAGTGACAAAGCCGATTCCATCACTTCTGGCACGATTTTCTTCAGTTTTTCGATTTCTTCCTCAGGCGCTTCAAAGATCAATTCATCATGCACTTGAAGGAGCATCCGTGTTTGCATGTTCTCATCCTTCAATCTTGCATCCATATCGATCATCGCCTTTTTAATGATATCTGCAGCTGTCCCTTGTATCGGTGTATTCATTGCGGTTCTTTCCGCAAAACTGCGTAAATTGAAATTCGAACTCGTAATATCAGGCAAGTATCTTCGTCTATTCATCATCGTGACGACATAGCCTTTCATTTTCGCCTCCGAGACGATGTCCTCCATATATTGCTTCACGCCTGGAAATGTCTTGAGATACGTATCGATGAATTTACCTGCTTCTTTTCGGGTAATATTCAAGCTTTGGGACAGGCCATAATCACTGATGCCGTAGACGATACCAAAGTTGACCGCCTTTGCAGTCCGTCTCATGTCTGACGAGACGCCATCTTTATCGACACCGAATACGTCCATCGCTGTCTTCGTATGGATGTCCTCCCCTTCCCGGAAAGCCGAAATCATTTTTTCGTCCTGGGACATATGGGCAAGGACACGCAGTTCAATCTGTGAATAGTCGGCAGCGAACATGAGCCAGCCAGGTTCTGAAGGAACAAATGCCGCACGGATTTTCCGACCTTCCTCAAGACGGATCGGGATGTTTTGCAAGTTCGGGTTGATTGAACTTAATCGACCCGTTTGCGTCAATGCCTGCTGGAACCGGGTATGGATTTTCCCGTCTTCGTGGATTTCCTTCGAAAGCCCCTCAATGTATGTGGAATTCAGCTTTCCGAGCTGACGGTATGTCAAAATGAAACTGATGATTTCATGCTCGCTTTCAAGCTTTTCCAATACGTCAGCTGCAGTCGAATAGCCTGTTTTCGTCTTTTTGATTGGCGTCAATCCAATCTTTTCGAACAGGATTTCACCTAACTGCTTCGGCGAATTGATATTGAATGGTTGTCCAGCCATTTCATAGATGATCGATTCGAGCTCGGTCAATCTTGTGGATAACTGAAGGCCGATTTGTTGGAGGATTCCCAAATCCGTCTTCACACCAGTAGATTCCATCTTGCCAAGAATATTTGCGAGTGGCATTTCGAGCTCATGATATAATTCGAACTGATCGTTTTCACGCAATTTCTCCTCAAGCACTGGCCTCAGCTTCCAGACGGCCTGTGCCTTCCTGCCGGCATGGTCTGCAAGCACCTTTTCTTCCGGCAATGCTTTTTTCGCACCTTTTCCATAAACCGCTTCGTCGGGCTGCACATCCGAATAGTTGAATTCCTTAGCTACGGAAGCGACATCTGTGTATGAAGAGGATGGATTTGCAATATATGTGGCCAGCAATAAATCGAATTCGAAGCCGTTCACTTCAACGCCGTAGCGCAATAATGAAGCATAAGCCGCTTTTGAATCGGTTGCATACTTCTTTTTCGCTTCATCGCTAAACCATTCTTTTAAACGGTCCGATTGTTGCAAGACCCCGATTGGAATGAAAACTGTTTGCTCGTCATCTGTCATGCTGACGCCTGTAACTTCCGTAGACAAGTAATTTTCATCCATCATTTCCACATGGATCGCCATCTCATCAGCAAGATCAATTGCTTCAGGATTCGCGACAATTTGAACGTCGATTTCTGCTATAGGGCCATTTTCAGTTGGAGATTCCATTTTATCGAGCAATGATTTGAACTTCAGTTCCTCATAAATCGTTTTGACGTTTTCTTCATCCGGTCCCGGATAAGCTAAGTCATCTATCGAAATGGTAATCGGGGCATCCACTTCTATTGTCGCAAGCTTCTTGCTCAGATAAGCCAGCTCTTCATTTTCCGTCAAGTTTTCCTTCAATTTCTTCCCTGAAACGGAGTCCAATGATTCATATACCTTTTCGACCGTGCCATATTCTTTTAACAGTTTAAGCGCAGTCTTCTCACCGACACCCGGGACGCCAGGAATATTGTCGGATGCATCTCCCATAAGACCTTTCATATCGATAATCTGTGGCGGTGTGATGCCGTATTTCTCCATTACATGTTCAGGTGTGTACTTTTCAAGGTCTGTAATCCCTTTTCGCGTAATGCACACCGTCGTATGGTCACTTGCAAGCTGCGTCAAGTCCTTGTCACCTGAAATGATGACGACTTCTACGCCTTCTTCGTCCCCGGATTTGCTTAATGTACCGATGATGTCATCCGCTTCATACTGATCGAGTTCGTATTGCGTAATTTGGTAGGCGTCCAGCAATTTCCGCAAGTAAGGGAACTGCTCCGATAGCTCAGGCGGCGTCTTTTGCCTTCCACCTTTATATTCGCTGAATGTTGAATGCCTGAAGGTCGTCTTCCCTGCATCCCAGGCAACGAGCATATGCGTCGGCTTTTCATCTGCCAGTATGTTTTGCAACATCATCGTGAAGCCGTACACAGCGTTTGTATGGATGCCTGTATCGTTCGTCAATAACGGTAATGCGAAAAACGCTCGATACGCCAAGCTGTTACCATCTAATAGCACTATTTTCTTCTTTGTCACATGACTCCACTCCCTTGTTCGTTCATCCAATAAAAGACGTCATCTTCATTTATCTTACCACGTGGGCAAGTGTGACTACCAATAACGCTATCTATATAAATAATTATCACCTTCGAATTTTTCGTAAGGAGCCACTTTTTCATTTAGAAAAACTAAAATAGCGTGGATCCGTAGTCGAATTGACAGCAGAAAAAGCAGAAAAAAGCCCAGGCTTTTATGCCTGAGCATTTTCTCTGTACCACGAACGCGCCCTTATACCGTTAAAGCGCCCAATCCTCTAGACCGTGTACAACCGTTGATTTCCGTTCCAGACGGACGCTTTCCGGAGGGCGTGGCTTGAGCCAAACGAACAGCGCAGGGTTCGATTTGCCGTATTTCTGTGTCCTTTGCAGAAATTAAGGCAGCCTATTTGCCATTCCTGCTCGCAACGCTTTGCTTTTGCTCGCAAACGCCGTTCTTCGTAACGGCGTTCGCTAATCCTCCCAGAGTCGCCGTCTTCCACTCCAATCAACTTGGAGTGTGCTATGAAATAAAAACGACTGAACAAGCTCTTAGTCAATCAAAAATTAATGGTATAGCAGGTGGTATTCCTGCTTCAGGTAGAAGAAACACAAAAATGGTAAATAGAATTAATAAAAATGAGAATGCTACTGTAAAATAAGGAGAGATACGGGTTCTTTCTCCGAAAATCGAAAAAATTGATAGAGTAAATCCCCCCACCGATAGGAAAACACATAATAAAAATGCGTACCACTGATTATACATCGCTATCTTGTTTAAACCAGTTGATAAAAATAAGACAATATAAACTGATACAAACGCGATACTAATAACTGAAAGCAGTCTCGCATTTCTTTTCATCAAACATACACCTCACTTTTATCCATTCGAAATCTGGTCCATTTCTGCAATACAGGATGCAGTTCCTTAATCAAGAATTGCGCCAGTTTGATTAAATATTTAGCGTATGTCTTATGAGAATGAGATTACGTCAAAACCGCTTCGTTCCCTATTGATATATACCTCAATAGTATCAATATCTTTATCTGTCGTTAGGTGATATACATTTTGTTTTTTCGTTCCTGTGTCGAAGTTAGATACATCAAATTTCATCTCCACTATGTCACCTTTTACATAATAAAAAAATTCGCATCCCCATCCGATTGAAGAGTGATATAGTAACTGTTTTTGTTTTCTTCTTTTAGCTGCAATTGAACATTGAGCTGTATAGAATCCTGTACAAATTCCGGTACATCCTCAACCTCTGTTAAGTTGGTTACTGTTGAGGAGCAAGCAGCCAAAACTGAAATGAGCATCAACATAACAACAATAATTTTCTTCATGTTTAACTTCCTCCTGGATCTATGGCTAAATGGACCGTTTGGCGAGCGTAAACAAAGCATTATAGTAGAATTGTGGTTTTTTCTAAACTTGCCTAGTAGTTTTATATAAAAATAAACCTCAAAATCTTAGCCAGTGGCTTTTCAACACGCGCCCGATTTCGCCTCAAACATGTACAACTCATCTCCGTCCAAAAACAGTATTCGGTTCTCCCGGTTGCTCACCAATTCCGGTTTGACAGGCGTACCAGCCGGCTTAATCAGCTCAATTTCATGAACAACCTTACATTCATCACCTTCACGCTGCATCTCAAAAAGTAACTGACCCCATCTTCCTCGATACGCAATGATGGTATCCCCGTTCACCGCAAACGACTGGAAACCCTGACCTTCGGGCGAATAATACACTGTCCGTCCATTTTTTCGTACTCCAATCTTCGAATCAATACTGAAGAAAAACCAAATCTTGTCTTCAGCATCACCGGTAAGCGCTAAACACTCAAAAATGGAATACTCCTTGTCCTCTTCCATTGAATCGATCTTATGACCTGACGCATCCCAGCCAACCAGACCGCTACGACCGATTGGTTCCTCCCAGCCATAATTGCCGAAAACCCCTTCATCAAAGTACCCTGTCCAAATTTCCTGGTTCTTTGTAACGTACACGTGCTGAATCCCATCGCCTAGACAAAACGATCGGATCAAACGCCCATTTTTATCATACACCCTTGCGTTTTCCTCAATATTCTGCGCATCGTGGTAATACGATCGCGCACCGACAAGTAATATATGTCCATCATCGATCGGCTGTATATAATGATAATTCCATTTCTCTTTCGGCAAATGCACAACTGTCTTCTGCCCGTCCTTCACATGGACGACATGATAACTATAGCTTTCTTCCGTAACCGTTGCGGGGAAACAGCCATTAATTAAAGGTGGCCGCTCTTCCGCCAGCAGGACGAATAGATCGTTATCATGGCCGATTGCAATTGAAACTGGATTCGCATATTTCAGCTCTTCGTTCAGGTTCGCTATAGGGATTGTGGGTATTTCGAGTGTTGATTTCATTTTTTTACTTCCACCTTTCTTGGAGAAGACAGCGCGCTTCTTAACAGCGGTAGAATGTCCTGTCCTGGTATGTCTTTGCAACAAAAGCGCCCGATTGTAGAAATAGTTATTATTTGTTTAGTATTTCAATGTTCAAAGCCTTTGTATACGCTGGTGAAGAAGTGTCTATTCCCCCATCTACCCAAATGACTACTTCTTGCCCTTCTTCATATTTTTTGATATCTCCATTTTCAGGCAGTGCTACCCATGTCAATCCTTTATTTTCACCCTCAACTAAGATACTATTTTCTGCGCTATCTATATCAACAATGTTTCCCTTAACATCATACTCGCCTTTAACCTCTTCACCAGGATTAGTACAGGCAGCCAAGATAAAAAATGTTAGGAGCAGCAAAGAAAGACCTCTTTTCAAAAATATGTGGTTCCAGATCTTCATGCATTTCACCTCTATTGTTGTACGAATTAAATCCGACAAAATGGCCCTATTGCAGAATGGACGCAGATTCATTTTCAAGAATCGCACCCTTTTCTGGAACATTATTTGTGATGCATGTAATTGCTTTTTAGAAGCCCCATAAAAACAACACCATGCCAAGAGCCATTCCGATAAAGTTGCTCTTTTAAATTTCCTTCTTCATTAAAACCAAGTTTTTGATATAATCTTATTGCTCGTTCATTGTAAGAAAAAACTCTCAAAAACACTTTATGCAAATTTAACTCCTTGAAGGCAAATTCCAAAAGTAGCTGAAAAGCCTCCCGTCCAAAACCTTTACTCCAATAATTTTTCTCGCCGATATCAATTATACACTCGGCGTTACGGTTTCTATAATCGATGTTAATAAGTGATGTGACACCAATAGGTTTACCAGTACTAATTTCTTCGATTATATAGCCCTTTGAATTATGGGATCCGGTTATATTTTTGACGAAGTTTTCTGTATCGGTATATGTATAAACATCTAAAGATGGACTGGTATATTGCATGACCTCTATATCATTTCTCCACTCGTGGTAGATAGGAACGTCCTCCATAGCCATTTTTCTTAATCGAATTCTTTCCCCACAAAAAAGCATTAAGACAGCACTCCTTTAAATTAATTGTGCAAAATACATTTCTGAAATGTTCCTAATGAATTCTTTCTCCATACTCTGTTCTTTCTATTAAGATAGAACACTAATCCTTATGCTTGAATAGCGCCCCCACTTTCCGTGCGTGCTACGAGGATTGCACTGGCCAAATAAAAAAGAGATGGTGATCGCCGGCCTTTTCTATTACGCCGATAAAAGACATAAGTTAGTTTCGCAACAGACTGAGTACGTTTCCACAAAATCACTCAGATGAGTTTTTAAACCCGATTTTATAGAAGACTTTCCCGCTCCTAAGTAAATAGACGCCAAGCAATAACTGAACAATAGTCATAATAAGGTTTTGAAGTATGAATTCCATTTGAGCACTTGTATTGATTAATGTTGCAGATGAAACAAACATGATATTAGCCACTAATTGAAACGCCTTTGGGATTGAAAAAATAATCAAACCTAACCCGGCTAATTTCATAAAGAGCATGAACAACTCCCCTGCTTTGTCTTTCAGTTCCTCAACAGAACCTCGAAAAGCAAATAGGATGATTGTCTCACCGCTTTTTAACAAGTAAACCCCAAATGCCAAAAGCAAAACAGGATATACTGCTTGGAAAATAAGCGAAAGACGATAATTCATCAAATCACTATGATTCATCAGCTCTGAGAGATTGTAGATAGAGTTGAATGCAAAAACAACGGTGACAGCGTGATTCAAACTCCAAATGATTGTTAACACACCGATAATCTTTAAACCAGCACGGAAAAATGCTGTAGGCTGAAACATTGGAACACCCACCCTTTTAATTTGTTTACTTGCCATAACGCTCGAGTATTGTTCGCTTGCACTTATTAGATTGAAGTGCCCACTCATACATGTGTTTTTGGTTGATGCGCATTTCCTTTATCAAGAAATTACCTCCATTTAGTATTTTCTGATTAACAATGATACGTTTCATTCCCTATAAAAGTTCCAAACATCATACCAGTAATCATATTTTGCATTAAAACTAGCAGTGCATCTGAACTTATTATCGAAATAAGTTTGTTAATCCCATTTGAAGATTACCCAAATACACGAGTTGTACATCCCTCCCTTTTCTTTCAATTATATCGACCCGATATCAAAACAAGTTGGCTCTAGTAAGATTGTAAACGGGTCCATGCACCTCATCATACCAACAAAAATAGGGACGCCAATTCGAGTGTGAATTGTGTCCCTATTTGCTATCCGCCCGCGAAAAGCGTCCGCTTGGAGCGAAAATCAACTAATACTCCCTTTTCCACTCTCTATTATTCCAAGTATCCTGTCAGTATTTTCGCGTATGGCGAATCAGCTGGCATGATGATTACTGTGTCTTCGCCGATTGTCCGTGAATAGGACTGCAGCGTACGGTAGAGATTGTAGAACTCTGGATCTTTCGAGAATGCGTTATTATAGATTTTAGCAGCTTCCGCTTCCCCTTCAGCATGGATGATGGCTGCGTCTTTCTTCGCTGTCGCAAGCATCTCTTGTACTCCCCGATCCGTTTCGGCCATAATTATCTTCTTTTCCGCATCTCCCTCTGAGAGATATCTTTGGGCAGTCGATTCACGTTCGGAAATCATCCGTGTGTAAATGGAATGTTCGTTTTCCTCTGGAAGATCAATTCTTTTCATCCGGACGTCAATCACTTCAATGCCAAAATTACCTTCATCAAGAAACTCGTTCACTTTCTGAGTGACTAGGTCATTCAAGTTGCCTCGTTTTGAATTTTCTTCATTGACGACATCTACGTAATCCAACTTACCCATCTCGTTTCGAATGACGGAATAGATGAATTCCTCCATGCGTGCTTCCGCATTGATGATATTTCGCGCATTGGAAATCATCTTCCTAGCATCCGTAATTTTCCACACAGCATAATTATCAATGATAATCCGTTTTTTATCTTTTGTGCTGATTTCTGCTTCTAAAACATTATAATTCATTTGATTTTTAGGCAAGCTTGTCACTGATTGAATGAATGGTATTTTCATGTTCAATCCTGGTTCGTCAATAATTCTCGTAATTTCACCGAATTGGCGTACTACCCGATATTCTCCTTCTTTTACTATGAATACATTCGCGAGTAGAATGACCGCAATTGCAAATATAACCGTCAAAGTAATTGCTGTCTTTACGAACTTTCTTGTGTTAAACGGCTTTTTGGAAGTGACAACCTTTTCCGTTCCAGACGGCTTTTTCTTTTGTGTACGTTGCATTTCTTTGAATTTATCTTCAATACTTTTGAATGGATTGTTATCGTTCGACATCAGTTCCCGCCCCCTTCCGTTTTCTGTTCAGCCGGTGGTGGTGTTTGGCTTTCCAATTGCTGCAACGGCAAGTATTTCAACGTTTCGCCATTATCATTCATAATATAGATTTTCGCTTGAGGTAATACTTGTTCCAACGTTTCAATGATCAGACGCTGACGTGTGATCGCCTTGTTTTTACTGTATTCTGCGTGCAGATCGTTGAATAGAGCGACATCTCCACGTGCTTGCTCAATACGTGCAGTCTTTTGTCCGAGCGCACGGGACTTAATTGCATCCCGTTCCCCGATTGCTTCACTTTCCCGCTGATTCTTGTATTTTTCGGCTTCATTGATTTTGGTGCTTTTCGTTTCACGGGCATCTGTAACGGCAGTGAATGCGGCACGGACTTCCGCATTTGGAAGCTCAACATCCTGCAATTTGACACCTTGAATCGAAATGCCTATATCATAATTCGTCATAAGTGTTGTCAATAATTCACGTGTCTTTGCTTCAATTTCCGCTTTTCCATCTGTCAATGCAGCATCAATCGTTGAACTTCCGATCACTGATCTGATGGAAGAAGACGTTGCATCATGTAGGATTTCCTGTGGGTTTTGCGAGTTGAATAAATACTTTTCAGGATCTGTAATTTTCCATTGGACTACTAAATCCGCGAGAACAATATATTCATCCCCAGTAATCATTTTTGTTTCTTTATCAAATGAAACGAGTTCTCCGTTAGGATCTTGCTTATATCCGAACTGAAGACTAAATGTCTCTTTTGAAAGTTTTTCAACTTGCTGGATCGGCCAAGGCATTTTAAAATGCAAGCCAGAATCTGTCACTGGACTACCTGCTTTTCCAAAAGTGATCACAACGGCCTGTTCTGATTCGTCCACTGTATACCATGTCGAAAATGCAATGATGAGCAATAACACTCCAGATATTACAAGACCCGCTGCCACCGAAGCTCGGCGTGTGCTCATTTGAATTCCCCCTTTATCTATGTATCTACTGTACTTACGGTCGAAGAGCGAATTTGGTTTCAAAAAAAATCCGCGTTAAGCGGATTTCTTTGGTAAATGTATAGTAAATATAGACCCTACTCCCAATTCACTATCAACGGTAACCTTTCCGCCATGCGCCTCGATGAGATGCTTGACGATTGCCAACCCTAGCCCCGTTCCGCCAGAGTCCCTGCTCCGGGCGCGATCCACCCGATAAAAACGCTCGAATAATCTTGGCAGCTCTGTCTTGGCGATTCCCATTCCTTCATCTTTTACTTCAATGATCGCCTCATCTGCAGTCTCAGAAGCATGTATCGAAATTGTCGTGTTCTCTTTCGAGTAATTGATGGCGTTTGTGAGCAAGTTGACCAATACTTGAATAAGTCTGTCGGCATCCGCTTCAACTGAAATGTTCGATTGGATGTCTTTTACAATAACCATATTCTTCTTTTCAAGCAGTCCACTAATGATCTTCATCGACTTTTCAATGACATCCGAAATGAGCACATTGCTTATTTGAAGTTGGAATCCTTCCCGCTCGATGCCTGACAGCTCCAAAAGATCGTTAATCAATAAATGCAATCGGTCGCTCTCTTTTTGGATGATTTCCAGGAAATCCTTTGAGGCTACCGGGTCTTTCATTGCTCCATCCAATAACGTTTCCGTAAAGCCTTTGATGGATGTGATTGGGGTCCTCAGCTCGTGTGAAACGTTGGCAACGAAGTCTTTGCGGATTTCCTCCAGTTTTACAAGCTTCGTTATATCATGTGTCACGACAATGATGCCGAGCCAATTGCCATGGCGTCCGATTACGGGTGCACCGTACACATTGAAATGGGATTGACCGTTCCGGATTTGTCTTTCATGCACTTGCTCTGTCAAAAACACATCCTCAATCAGACTTTCAATGCCCTGGGGCAGCCCGATCTCCATGAACGTTTTTCCTATCAATTCATCCCGGTTGTATCCAAACGTCTTTTCAAATACGCCATTCACTAAATTGACCGATCCTTCTCTTCCGAACATGAGCAGTCCATTGCCCATGCTTTCAATCAATGTTTTCAGACGTTCCTTCTCCATCGCCCGCAATATCGATGTTTCCTGCAAATTCCTTGCAACCTGGTTCACTGCGATGCCTAGTTCATGATCACTCCCTAAATCATCGATCGGTGTCCTTGCCAAATAATCGCCGCGTGCAATTTTCTCAGCAGTTTCCGTCACCAGATCAATCGGTTTCGCATAGTGCCTGATAATACGAGCACACAGCATAAGGGCAAGAAAATAAGCTATTGTCAAAATGATGATGAGGAAAATCCAATATTTACGCTGAACTTGCAATGTTATTCCGTGATCGATCATATGAAAAAACTGGCCAAGGACGACACCAAGACCAGTCAACAGAATCAAGAATATGACGGCAAAAGCGATTAACAGTCTAGAGTAGAGACCATTCATTTCAATTTCTGCTCCTCAAATTTATATCCAATCCCTCTAACCGTTTTAATGAAAATTGGTTTTCTTGTATTTTCCTCTATCTTTTCCCGTAAATGGCTGACATGCACATCAACGATCCGGGTATCTCCCGCAAAATCATAATTCCAAACCGCGCTTAATAGCTGATCGCGGGTAAGAACACGATTTTTATTTTGCATGAAATAGACGAGCAGTTCGAATTCCTTCGGGGTGAATTCCAATGCTTCATCATTCAAGTACGCCTCGTACTGCTCTGGATGTACGGTAAGTGAACCTGTACGAAGTGCCTGCCCCTCCTCTTCATCGATGCCGGTCCGCTCTCCGCTGCGTCGCAAGACCGCCTTCACTCTCGCAATCACTTCACGCGGACTGAATGGTTTCGTCATATAATCATCGGCACCGATTTCCAAACCAAGGACTTTATCGGTTTCCTCGCCTTTAGCTGTCAGCATGATGATAGGCGTATTAATATTCCGTTGCCTCAGGATTTTGCATACTTCTATGCCATCCATTTTCGGCAGCATTAGATCGAGCAGGATCAAATCCGGATTTTCATTTTCCACTTTTTCAACCGCCTGCTCGCCATCTGCAGCCATGATCGTTTCGAAATTGGATTGTTTCAGATTATAATCCAATAACGTGCGGATCGGCTGTTCATCATCAACGATTAAAATCTTTTGCATGATTTCCCAAATCCCCCTTAGATGCCTTTTCTTTTGTTATTCAATGAATGGGAATCAAAAATTCTCCATAGCATCCGACGTCAGGTTTTCCCTGACGGATGGCGGAATGACTGTCACAGTTCCCGAAATGACGGTTTTACCTTCCTCATTCGTCGCCTCGACCATAATAACGATCGAGTCTTTTTCTTTTTCCACTCGGATGACTTCAAATAGGAATTCAATTGTTTCATAATGATGCACATGAGTCGGGAATAGCAAGTGTTGCTCCGTCACATGCGACCCTGGGCCAGGCAAATATTTCGAAATGGCTGAGGTTACAATTCCATTCAACATGATCGTCGGCACAATCGGCTTGTCAAATTCGGTTTGCGATGCATAATCATGCTGGATGTACAGCGGATTTGAATCATTTGTCAAACCTAGGTAGAGAAGTAAATCCTTGTCCTCGATCTTTTCAGTGAGCTTCAACTTTTCTCCTTCAACGATCTTGTCGATTTCCCTTCCAATCCGCCTTTTTTTGCCTAATATCAACTTGCTTCCCCCTTCAATTTCCTGCACGGAATTATTGTTATAGAAAGTGTATCAATTTTCACTCCAAAAGAGAAGCGACTTGGTTGGCAATAAAAAACCGGGAAGCAACGGAGCTTCCCGGTAAACGTTAACTTATAGGTTTTTGATCAATTCGTCAGCAAACTCGGAAGTTTTCACTTCAGTAGCTCCATCCATCAAACGAGCGAAGTCGTAAGTTACGACTTTAGAAGCGATCGTTTTCTCGATAGAAGCAGTGATCATGTTTGCAGCTTCGTTCCATCCCATATGCTCAAGCATCATAACGCCTGAAAGAAGTACGGAAGAAGGGTTCACTTTGTCAAGACCAGCGTATTTCGGTGCTGTACCGTGTGTTGCTTCGAAGATTGCATGTCCAGTCACATAGTTGATATTAGCGCCCGGTGCGATACCGATTCCGCCGACTTGTGCAGCAAGTGCGTCGGAGATGTAGTCTCCGTTCAAGTTCATCGTTGCAACAACGTCGAACTCTTTCGGACGAGTCAAGATTTGTTGTAGGAAGATATCGGCAATTGCATCTTTAACGATGATTTTTCCAGTAGCTTCTGCGTCAGCTTGTGCTTTGTTTGCAGCATCTGTACCTTCAGCTTCTTTGATTTTATCATATTCGTTCCATGTGAATACTTTATCGCCGAACTCTTGCTCAGCCACTTCGTAACCCCAGTTTTTGAAAGCACCTTCAGTGAATTTCATGATGTTTCCTTTGTGGACAAGCGTTACAGATTTGCGGCCTTCTTTAAGTGCATAGTTGATGGCACCGCGGACAAGGCGTTTTGTCCCTTCCTCGGAAACCGGTTTGATACCGATGCCTGAAGTTTCTGGGAAGCGGATTTTATTTACTCCCATTTCGTTTTGAAGGAATGAAATCAATTTCTTCACTTCATCTGAGCCTTCTTGGTATTCAATACCTGCGTAAATATCTTCAGTGTTTTCACGGAAGATGACCATATCGCAGTCTTCCGGACGTTTAACAGGAGATGGCACCCCTTCGAAATAACGGACAGGACGCAAGCAAGTGTAAAGGTCCAACTCTTGGCGAAGTGCAACGTTCAAGGAACGGAAACCGCCGCCGATCGGAGTCGTCAATGGACCTTTAATAGCGATAAGGTATTCATCAATTGTGTCAAGTGTTTCTTGTGGCAGCCATTCTCCAGTTTCATTGAATGCCTTTTCCCCAGCAAGAACTTCTTTCCATTCAATTTTCTTTTCACCATTATATGCTTTTTCAACAGCGGCTTCGAGTACACGTGAAGCTGCGTGCCAAATATCAGGGCCAGTTCCGTCTCCAATGATGAATGGGATTGTTGCATGATTTGGAACGTTTAAAACGCCGTCAGTTACTGTGATTTTTGCCATTTTTCTATTCCTCCATTTCGAAATGAGGGGGCCGATAGTGATTCTACCGCCCCGGTGTATTACTTGTGGATCCAGCTGTAGCAACCGGGTACAAGTTATCTTTCGTTGATAGGCACGTATTTTTGCATATCCGGTCCGATATATTCTGCACGCGGACGGATAAGTCTATTGTTGGAATATTGCTCCAAAATATGCGCCGTCCAGCCCGAGAATCGCGACACCGCAAAAATAGGTGTGAATAAATCATGATCAATACCAAGTGAATGATATACCGAAGCTGAATAGAAATCAACGTTCGGCGGCAGGTTTTTCTCGCCTGTCACGATCGATTCGATTTGAAGGGACATATTATACCATTTCTCTTCTCCGCGAAGTTCTGTCAACTTTTTGGACATTTCACGGAGATGCTTCGCACGCGGATCGCCTTTGCGGTACACACGGTGGCCGAAGCCCATGATTTTCTCTTTATTGTCAAGTTTTTCTCTAATGTAAGACTCCACTTTATCTTCGTCGCCGATTTCCATGAGCATCTTCATGACCTGCTCATTCGCACCTCCGTGAAGTGGGCCTTTAAGCGCTCCGATTGCAGCTGTTATGCCGGAATACATATCGGAAAGTGTTGCCACACAAACACGTGCAGTGAAAGTGGAAGCGTTTAATTCATGATCAGCGTGTAGCACTAATGCTTTATTGAATGCTTCGATTGCGATTTCTTCAGGCTCTTCGCCTGTCAACATATACAAAAAGTTTGCTGCATAGCCAAGTTCCTGTTTTGGTGCAACTGGTTCTTGACCTTTACGGATGCGAGAGAAAGCAGTAACGATCGTTGCCACTTTCGCTTGAAGCTTGATTGCTTTTTCATAATTGGCTTCATCAGACATATCTTCGGCGTTTTCATCGTATAATCCGAGGAGGGAAATTGCTGTGCGCAATGCTGCCATCGGGTGTACTTCGCCAATCGGATAAGTCTTAAAATGATCGAGTACAGGCTGTGGAACCGACATATTATCCGCAAGTTGCTGTTTCAATTCCGCAAGCTCGTCCGCTTTCGGCAGACGTTGATGCCATAAAAGATAAACAACTTCTTCAAAACTTGCATTTACCGCAAGATCATCGATATCGTAACCGACGTATGTAAGAGTGTCATCAATAATAGAACTGATGGCGGACTGTGTCGCTACGATTCCTTCCAATCCTTTTGATGCTGTCATTTAAATCGCTCCTTCAGTCAATATTGCCTAGATATCTACAAAATCTTGCAAATACCGGCAAATCTACTTTTTATTTAGTACTGTCTGAAACGCTTACAAACCCATTATAAGCAAATAGTACAGTTTTGTGAATGGAAACGCTTGTTTTCTTCAGTAAATAATAGAAAAAAAGGATGAAAGCTTGCTAAAAAGTCATATAAAACAGCAAACTCTCCACTCTTTGGCCATGCAATGGGTTCCTGCAATTTTGGCAGGGATTTTCATATTTTTCGTTCCACCAGTCGGCATTGCAATCATCGTCGCCTATTTTACCGCTCCTATTTTACTAGCGTTCCGGGCGATGACCAAACTGCCCCTAACAATCGCCACCTTGTTCGTCATGCTTTCAATTTTATTCATTTTCAGCACGTTCAGTTTCATCGCACTGCATGGATTGATGGATACAGTTCCACTTCTGGAAAAACATCTTTCCACATTTACAGGCAAAACGGATTTGACAGGAAAAATCCTTTCATTCCTTGAAGAAAAGATTATTGAATATGGACATGCGCTCCTGGAATATGCCATTTCCTTCACCGCAACTTTTTTCCAACGTATTTTCAGCCTGTTCATCTTCATCGTCGCCTATTTCTTTGCCCTTCGGGAATCAGGAAAAAACAAGTTTTGGTTTCTCGTCTATTTTCCTGTTCGCATGCGTCAGTCCGCCAAACGTATATTCACAAAATCCGGTGAATTGTTCGGTACCTTCATCTTCGTAGAAGCACGATTGTTTTTATTGACGTTCATCATGATTAGCATTGCATTTTCTCTGCTCGGGTTCGAGTCGCCGATTGGCAGCGCATTTCTTGTTTCGGTCGCCGACAGTCTGCCTTTGTTGGGCATCGGGCTATTTCTCATACCCATGTCGGCTTTTTTCCTTTACTCCAACCAATTATTCGTCGGTGTGTCGCTCGCACTGCTCTATATTTTTGTCATGATGACCAGGCAATTGGCAGAATCATATATGTGGGCTTCCGCATTTCGCGTAAAGCCGATCCATGCATTTTTCATCACGGTTTGTTCACTCTACTTATTCGGGTTGCCTGGCATTCTGTTAACCCCATTTATCCTTTTTGCGGCATTAAAAATAAAAAAGCATCCGGTTTTCACCGGATGACAATTCGACCTTGTTTCATTTTCTTGTATATCCAACTGACGATAAACGGTCGAATGATATTTCTTGGCCCTTTAAATAAAAGTAACAGCCCAGCAACATCAGTAATGAAGCCTGGCATGATCAATAAAACAGCACCAAAGAAAATGCAGACACCATCGATTACGGCATTTCCCGGGGCTTCCATTGACCCCATCCTGTTTCGCAGATCAATCAAAGCCTTAAATCCTTGCCTTTTTGCAAGGTAAGCCCCTCCAATTCCGCTGATGAGAATAAGCAGGAGGGTCGGCATGATTCCGATTGTGTTGCCTGAATAGAGCAGGAGCATGATTTCCGCGGCTGGTACGAGAATAAATAACAGCAATAGCCATTTCATTCCACTACATCTCCAATCCTAAAAAGGCTGCTTCCGCAACAAGTCGGAAGACAGCCTCATAGCGTTATTTTTTATAGTACTCTTGCGTGTCCGTTATAAATGACTCCGGATTCTGCATCCATTGTTATATCTTTGCCATTCACTATAATTTCAGTTGCTTTTTCCACTCCGACGATAACAGGGATTCCCAAGCTGAGGCCGACGACTGCCGCATGACTTGTCAATCCGCCCTCTTCCGTTATTAATCCGGCACATTCCTCGATGGCAGGCATCATATCACGGTCGGAGGAATATGTGACAAGGATCTTCCCCTTCATATCATGCGCCATTGCCTCCTGCGCGTTGTGAGCGACAACCGCTTGGCCAAACGCGACCGACTTTCCGATTCCCTGCCCTTTGGCAAGCATATCGCCAATGACATGGATTTTCATCAAGTTCGTCGTTCCTGCTTCGCCGACCGGCACGCCTGCAGTGATGATGACGACATCGCCATGGGTGACGTATTGGTGCTTCACACTTTCCTCGACGGATTCCTGCAAAATTTCATCGATGGAATGCACTCTTTCACCTATGATCGGATAGATTCCCCAAACAAGTGACAGTTTCCTCGAGCATTCGTCCGAAGCGGTAATGGCAATAACCGGGCAACCAGGGCGATATTTTGCGATCATTTTGGCGGTATGGCCGCTTTCAGTAGGGGCAAGCACTGCTTTCACTTTTAAATTGATAGCCGTATAAGCTGCGGCTTGACCAATCGCTTCCGTCATATTGCCATGTTTTTCACGGCGGCGTGTGGAAACGACAGAACGGTAATCGACGGCATCTTCAGCCGTTTTTGCGATCCGATCCATCGTGCGGACGGATTCAACCGGATAGAGTCCCGCCGCTGTTTCCCCTGAAAGCATAATCGCATCCGAACCATCCAAAATAGCGTTCGCAACGTCACTTGCTTCAGCTCGTGTAGGGCGTGGATTCCTTTGCATCGAGTCAAGCATTTGTGTTGCTGTGATGACCGGTTTTCCAACCTGATTGCACTTCTCAATCATTTTCTTTTGGACGAGCGGGACTTCTTCTGCTGGGATTTCTACTCCTAAGTCGCCCCGTGCGACCATCAACCCGTCGGATACCAGCAAGATGTCATCCAAATTGTCGACACCTTCTCCGTTCTCGATCTTTGGGATGATATGGATATGGCCACCATCGTTTCTCTCCAGCAATTCCCGGATTTCCATTACGTCTGAAGCTCTTCGCACAAAAGAGGCTGCGATGAAATCGACGCCTTCACGGATTCCGAATAGAATATCCTCTTTGTCCTTTTCAGTAATTCCGGGAAGTTGGACCGAAACGCCTGGTACATTAACCCCTTTTTTGTTTTTCAATGTACCGGAATTGACAACAATCGTATGGATCAGACCTTTATCTGGATCTTTTCCGACAACTTCCAACTGAATCAGACCGTCATCCAATAGAATGACAGACCCTTTATCCACATCCTCAATCAGTTTTTCATATGTAACCGAAAAAACATTGTCGTCGCCTTCCACTTCAGTCATCGAAATATCGATATGATGACCTGTGATCAATTCGACTTGTCCGTTCTTCATGGAATGCGTCCGGATTTCAGGGCCTTTCGTGTCAAGCAGGATTCCGACGACTTTACCAGTCTTCTTTGACGCTTCCCTGATGGATTGGATTCGGGCTTTGTGCTCTTCATGTGAACCATGTGAAAAGTTAAGCCGTGCTACATTCATGCCTGCCTCCATCAACTGTTCAAGCAGCTCCGGTGATTCGCTGGCCGGCCCGATTGTGCACACAATTTTTGTCTTTCTCATCATCACAAAACGCCCCTTCGTATTGTACTCATCAAATGTAATAGTTAGATCAGATCGACAATTCTTTGGATAACTTGTACAGCCCCATATCCAAAGTATGGTCTTTTGGTGCAAATACCACTTCTAAGTCATAGTCTACCACCTTATGGTTTTGCATACCAATGGCGACTCCGCCACGTCCTTCTCCCAACACTTCAACCGCCCTTGCGCCATATTGGCTCGCAATGACCCGATCCCGTGCTGACGGTGAGCCTCCGCGCTGGATATGCCCCAGGACGGAAACGCGTGTCTCAATCCCAGCTTTCTCTTTCAACAGATCAGCCAAAGCCGAACCGGACATGACACCTTCCGCAACGACAATGATACTATGTTTTTTCCCACGGCCCGTACCACTTTGCAATCGGTTGATGATTTCGTCCATATCATAACCCTCTTCAGGTATGAGGATTGTTTCCGCCCCTCCTGCCAGGCCAGCCCAAAGAGCCAAATCCCCTGCATCCCGGCCCATCACTTCGATGATGAAAGTGCGTTCATGCGAGGTGGCCGTATCTCTGATCTTATCGATGGCATCTATGACCGTGTTCAGTGCAGAATCAAAGCCGATTGTGAATTCAGTACCATTAATGTCATTGTCGATTGTCGCAGGAACACAAACACACGGAATCCCCATTTTCACCAATTCGAACGCACCTCTGAACGATCCATCACCGCCGATGACGACAAGCCCATCGATTTGATGTGCTTTCATCTGGCGAAGTGCTTCTTTTCGGCCTTCTTCCGTCATGAATTCAGGAGAACGGGCGGATCTTAACATCGTCCCGCCACGCTGGATGATATCACCGACCGATCCGAGCTGCAACAGCTCGATTTTCCCTTGGATGAGTCCTTGATAGCCATTGAAAACACCCGCAACTTCAAACCCTTCATAAATCGCCTTCCGTACCACCGCACGTACAGCCGCATTCATGCCAGGCGCGTCGCCCCCACTTGTCAAAACGCCGATTTTCTTCAAATGGACCACCCCTTTTATGTAGTTCACTATGTATTAACTATCATATAACAGAACAAAAGCGCATGGCGCCTGACTAGAGGTGACGGGCATAAGGCAAAGATGCGGCGTGGCGCCTTTTGCCACAGAGCAACTTTGACTTATGACCCCGAACCTCTGGCGCCCGGAGTCTAGACGCAACGAAAAGATGCGGGGAAAGCCCGCACCTTATTCTGAAAATACGCCGATATTTCGAAACTTATTATACCGGTCTTCTATAATTGCAGTTGCATCCATTTTACAAAGCGAGTCCAATGAAGCTCTTAACACTTTCCTCATTTCCGTTGCTTGGGCTTTCGGATCCCTATGCGCTCCGCCGAGCACTTCAGGGATGATTTCATCAATAATCCCCATTTCCTTCAAATGAGGTGCAGTAATCTTCATCGCTTCAGCCGCCTGTTTGGAGAGGCTCGCATCTTTCCAAAGAATTGAAGCCGCACCTTCAGGTGAAATAACGGAATACGTCGAATGCTCGAGCATGTGAATGTGATTGGCAACGCCTAATGCGAGTGCTCCTCCACTCCCGCCTTCTCCGATAACGATTGAAATGACTGGAACTTTCAATCCTGCCATTTCAATTAGATTGCGGGCAATCGCTTCGCTTTGACCTCGTTCTTCAGCAGCTTTCCCTGGATAAGCGCCTTTCGTATCGATGAAGCAGATGATCGGACGGCCGAATTTTTCCGCCTGCTTCATTAACCGCAATGCTTTCCGGTAACCTTCCGGGTGCGGCATTCCGAAGTTCCGCTTCACGTTTTCCTTCGTGTCCTTCCCGCGCTGATGTCCGATCACCGTCACGGGCATCGATTCGAACGATCCGATTCCGCCAATGATTGCAGCATCATCCCCAAATGAACGATCCCCATGCAGCTCCATGAAATCTTCAAATAGCTCAGTGACATAATCCCTCGTCGTCGGACGTTCAGGGTGTCTCGCAACTTGTACGCGATCCCACGGTTCCATATTGCTATAGATTTCCGTTTCCAGATTGCTTAATCTTGTTTTCAATTTCCCGATTTCGTCAGTTAGATCGACTTCGTTCGTTGAAGTGAATTCTTCAAGTTCATTGATTTTCTCCCGAAGTTTCACAATCGGTTCTTCGAATGCTAACGTCTTACTCATCTTATTTACCCTCCCGTACATGCAGCCCGACCAGTTTAGCAAGGGTCTCCGTCAAATTACGGCGATCGATGACTGCATCGAGTTGTCCATGTTCCAAAAGGAATTCGGCTGTCTGGAAATTGTCAGGCAGCTTTTCCCTTACCGTCTGCTCGATCACCCGTCTACCTGCAAACCCGATCAGTGCCTTAGGTTCAGCTAGATTGATATCACCAACGGACGCGAAGCTTGCGGATACGCCTCCAGTTGTCGGATAGGTCATAACGGAGATGTACAGAAGCCCTTTGTCAGCATGGCGCTGCAATGCAACACTCGTTTTCGCCATCTGCATTAACGATAAGACACCTTCCTGCATACGTGCTCCACCGCTCGCGGAAAAGATGATGACAGGAATTCCTCTTTCTGTGGCGGCTTCAACCGCACGCGTGATCTTCTCGCCTACAACGGACCCCATTGAGCCCATGCGGAAATGGGAATCCATGATGGCGACTGCAACTTCATTTCCACCGATTTTTCCAATTCCGGTAAGAACCGCTTCATTTAATCCGGTCTTCTTTGAGTCCGACGCGATTTTCTCTGTATAGGAAGGGAATTTCAATGGGTTTTCCGACTTTAAATGGTCGTCCATCGATTTGAATGTGTCTTCATCAAAAAGACATTCTACACGCTCCCATGCCGTCATTTTAAAATGATGATCGCATTTCGGACAAACTTTTGCCGTTTTCATCAGATCCTTCGTCAAGATGATCTGTTTGCAATCAGGACATTTCGTCATGATCCCTTCCGGCACGTCATTTTTCGCATCGGCCGAAGGTATCGTTATTGCCTGCTTCTTTTTTGTAAAAAATTCACGGATCATTCTTCGTTTTCCCCCTTGATATGTTCAATCCACCGGTCATAAGCATTTAACGCTTCCGTAACGCTCCCGTCCATCAAATGCATGAGCAAAGCTCTTACTATGTCATTTTCTGTTCCATCTGTCATCTGCTCGAATGGAACCTTGCTATATCGTTTCAGTATAAACCAAATTTTTAAGGATAATCGGTTATCAGTCGCAATGATCATTTCCCGAATAACATCTTCTCGGAAAATCCCGCCATCTTCATCAAGCTTCATGAGCAACCCTTCCCAGACAGGAAGGCTGCGCTTTTGTTCATCCTCACAAATCGTTTGGATGGCCGCTTTTTCATGGATGGCGCGTGTGTCTGTCACATCCAATGCCGATTTAGGCTGCTGCATAATGAATGTCGACAGCACTTCGACGAGTTGGTGCTTTTTGAAATCGGCAAGGTATGTCCCTTCTCCGCGGCGGGTTTCAATGAGACCGAGCAGCTCGAGGCTTCTCAATGCTTCGCGGACTGTCGATCTTCCGACTTGCAGACGTTCCGCCAATACACGTTCGGACGGTAATTTGTCACCTGCTTTGATGCCTTCTGCCTTGATCATCAGCCTGAGTTCACCGACGATATCCAGAAACATCTTAGATGATGGTTTTGTATTTTGCATACGGCCGCCCCTCTTGGAATGTCGTAATCCGAGTGGTCTGACCACTTCTTTTTATAGCATACAGAAAAGTGATCCCATCGTAAAGGGATATCTAGGAATTAATAATGAAAAGACAAAAAGAGACATGAATCTACGTCTCTAGCACTGTTTGAAAAGTTGATTTCCGCTTGGGCGGACGCTTTCCGGGGCTTGCCCTCAGCCTCCTCGTCGCTTCGCTCCTGCGGGGTCTTCACGCTACGCTGATCCCCCAGGAGTCGCCGCCCTCCGCTTCAATCAATGGTGTCTTCCAGAAAACGAATATCGCAATGGGTTCGATTGATGTGAAGAAAAATGCAATAAACAATATAAATAAGAGGTTAATCAGCATCGATTTCAACAGTAAAATAAATATATAAATTAGAATCGATCAGAAAGGTACTAAGTAGCTCAACAACCTTCAAGAAAGTAACCGTTACTTTAATAGCATTTTCTCTTTACTATAAAGTTGTTCAATAAACGAACAGCTTTATCGACCTACAATAAACTTACCAATAATAGTCTCTCCATCAACATCATACAAAGGAATTTCTCTTGGTTTAGCTTCTTTTGTGAGTCTTACTGCTTCTGCAGGAGTTCTAGGCTGTGGACCTTCCAAATCTACTTTTTTTACATAACCTATTTTTCCGTTTTCACCTTTTGCCGACAGTAAATCCGGTTCTCCGAGAGTGATTGTCGCGTCTCCCATATTTGGACCATAAGTTTGCCCATTATCATTTATTGGATAACGGCCATTTGCTAAAATACTTTCCCTGGTCGGTATAAAGACATCCATCTCTATTTCACTGTTATTATTATCTTCTGCCTTTGGCAATGTTTCTTGTTGTGAACAACCAACTAACAAGAGTAACGAAATTACTGCTAAGACAAATAAATTCTTCCTCATTTTCTCCCCCCCTCGTATCATTAGAAGACCTTCTTGTCAAACTAAACTACTTCTTTAGTTGAATAAGAAGAAAGAGCCGTCTAAGCAGCTCAACGACCTTCAAGTAAAGCACCCGTTTCGTAAAAAACATTACTAATTCGAAAAGGTTTCCCCTTTATTCAAGTTCAAAGTATGATTGTTAATCGTGACAATATGGTTATTTATCCATTCCACATCAACCTTATGCATAGGGTCTTCGTAATAAATCCTCTTTTTAAACCAAAGGGGACCATTTACAATTCCTTCCACACTCATTGAGGTAGCTGCTCCACCGTTTAATGTATAAAAGTCGATGGTGATTTTAGAATCAGGCGATTGTGTCGTTTCAATGTGCTCTCTCGCAAATGTATTTACCCCTACCCCTAATAGAAAAATTGCCGAAAGTGGAATAGTAATTAGCACCGTCAGCCAACTTCTCCATCTCGCTCGCCTACTACTTTTGTCTTTAAATCCAATAATACCCGTAACGAGAGCAATAACAGCGAGTAACCATAAAGTCAAAGCAGGTGGTGCCAATTGCCAAGTTCGGTTATATGCCGCATACAAAGCTTGTAATGAAAGCGCTACTAATAACAAACATAAAATGAAAGACCACAGATTATATTTCCTTTCCAACAAATCACCTCTCGATTAGTATTTTGCGCATTCCCCAAACCAACTTGTTCTTCAACTAAACTGCTCCGTTAGTTGAAGATCATTATTTCACAATCTTTAATATATTTTAACATGGATTTCTCGTCATCCTTCCATATTTTTCTTTCTAATATCGAATTAGCAGGTGTTTTAGCACGCTAATTATCAACACCACATAAATTCATGCGGTGTTGTTAATTCAGGTGTCAATTGGGGTGCTAATTTGTCCGTATAAAACGTTTAAATGTTGATATTACAACAAAAAAGGGGACACCAATTCATATGTGAATTGAGCCCCAAACACTGTGTTTTTTACAGTTTTCTCCCCATCAACCGAACCCGTTACTGAATTAATCAGTAGGCTTAATTTTTCTCCCATACATACCATGGTAATTTATAATCCATTTTCTTACCTTGTTTACTATTTTTATCTATTACTATCCAATTACCATCTTTCTTTTGAACTTGATAATTCACATTTGTACCATCAGACTTTTTAAAGAGTATATAACCTGTATTGCCTTTTATAATGGTTACAGGGTCAATAACATTTTTGTAGGGTATCTTTCTTTCAGGAAGCAAAATGTTAATTACTATTTCTTCTGCAATATTATACAGAGATTTAAATTCTTTATTTATTTCTGCTTGGTATTGCAATTGATTGAATGTGTAAGTAGAGTAAGACTCTAAATTCAAATTAAAAGACTGTTTTATATCTGAAAGTGTTGCTTTATAAAATTCATTTATATCCTTTTCGAATTTATCGCCCTCATGCTGAAAGCTAATGGTTTTAACCCCAAATGGACTTATATTAAAAGTCATTGTTTCCTTACCATAAGGAGGGTCATGTGCATGTTCAAATGTTGTGACTTGTACTTCTACATTAAAATCAAAACTGCCTTCATGTTCTCTTGTAATCCTCAGAATTTTAACATCCTCATATTGTTTGGGATAACCATAATAATTAATAATTTCTTTACTTACGGAGGGGAATAGCGATGTAATCAAAGTATCATAAATAAGCTTATAATCAGGCTGTTCTCTTTGGGCCTCCTGATTCCCTGAAATTAATGTTAAAAAAGCATCCTTGTATATTTCCTCATTTTGGGGTTTTTCAGCAACCACTTGATGGTTATTAATATGGATACTAAGAAGGACAAAAGATAATATTGCCAGGAATTTCTTCATCGAATACTCCTCTAATATAGATTTAATTAATGAGTATTTTCCCCTGACATCTTTAAATTATTCTTCCCCTAAACTCCGTTAGTTCAAAATGAAAAAAGAGCCGTCTAGGCAATCCAACGATTTCCAAGTAAAACACCCATTTTTGAATTCATGTTTTCTACAGGTTGTTGCATTAGAGAAATAGATGTATTCGGACAATATATAGATATATATATATATCTACTGTCTAATATTTCCTTCAATTGAATCTTGGTACTTAATGATAAGGTTTCGTTGATTGGAGCGAACGCCGTTACGAAGAACGGCGTTTGCGAGCACAAGCGCAGCTTTGCGAGCAGGAATGCCAAAACGGATGCCGCCCCCGCGGAAAGCGTCCGCCTGAAGCGTAAATCAACGTTTTCCATGTGACTCCTAACTTTAAAGGACTTTTCGGTGGCCTCAATAAATAGGATGTACATTACTTCGCATAGGTCAGTCAATTTACATTTATTATTCTAAACCTTGTTAATCTGCTGGACGATCAGTTGTGTTTGGCCGTTGCGTTTTTCCATCGTTCCGGCAATCTGCACCATTGCAAGTTCTTGTAGATGGATGTTACTTGCGGCATACTGTCTTGGGAAAATGGTGCATGATAATTCTCCTGTTTCGTCTTGGAGCATTAGGAAGGCCATCGCTTCGCCTTTTTTTGTACGGATCCGTTTGATTTCACGGATCATGCCGGCTACTTTCAGCATGGATCGTTCTTTGGCGTCAGGTACAAGTACGAGGTCGACCATTTTTTCGTCAAGCGTCTTTTTCATTTCCAATGCCGGATGTTCGGATAAATAAAAGCCGAGTACTTCACGTTCATATTCGAGCATTGCAAATCTTGGCATCGACCCGCCCGGTGAGTATTTCGGCTTTGCTACCGAATAAATGATTTCGTGAAGCAAGTCGTCTCCTTCGGGGCTGACGAACTTGGCATGATTGCGGGCTGCTTCAATTGACGCAAGAAGGACGGATCGATCTTCCCCAAATTCATCAAGTGCTCCCGCCTTAATGAGAGGAATGATCGTTTTTTCGGTAAAGTTCGTTCCACCGATTGCCGCCGAGAAGTCGAAGAGCGTTTTCCAACCTTTGGGCGTCCGGGCTTCTTTGACGATGTTATAAAATGATGGGGTAACCCCTTTAATTGCCCCTAGTCCGATTCGGATCGAACCGTTTTCAACGATATGGGAGTACTTGCTCTTTTGAAGGGAAGGAGGAAGAATATTTATTCCTTTCCCTCTGATTTCATGGATGTATTCCATCGTCTTTTCCTGATTTCCAGTCGCCATCGACAACAGCGCAGCATAAAAATAGGCAGGCGCGTTCGCTTTGACATAGGCCAACTGATAGGAGATCAATGAATAAGCAACCGCGTGGCTCTTCGGGAATCCATAATCTGCGAATTTGACGATTAAATCATAGATCTCGCTAGCTGAACGTTCGGGGAAATTATTTTGTACGGCACTTTTAACAAAATGCTCCCTTTCCTGCCGGAGCACGTCACGCTTCTTTTTGCTGACAGCCCTTCGAAGTAAATCGGCTTCCGACATCGTGAATCCCGCAATCTGTACAGCAATTTGCATGATTTGCTCCTGGTATACAATGATGCCTTCTGTTTCCCGTAGGATCGGCTCCAGTTGTGGATGTAAATAATCGATTTTTTCCTTGTTGTTTTTCCTTCGGCTATACAGCGGGATATTTTCCATCGGTCCTGGACGGTATAAAGCGTTGATGGCATAAAGATCACTAAATTCATCAGGTTTGATGAGCCGTAAAGCATCCCTCATGCCGTCCGATTCGAATTGGAAAATCCCCGTCATATCCCCTTTCTTGAACAGATCGAATGTCTTCGCATCATTCAATGGAATATTTTCAAAGTGCAATTCCTTCCCCGTATCATGCTGAACCATTGATTGAATTCGATCCATAAACGTCAAATTGCGCAATCCGAGGAAATCCATTTTCAATAAGCCGATTTCCTCAACGTCCCCCATCGCCCATTGCGTCAAGTAAATATCGTCTCCGCCGGATTGAAGCGGAACCGTTTCGACTAACGGCATCGGGGACAGGATGACACCTGCAGCATGGGTCGATGCATTCCTAGGCAAGCCCTCCAGTGTTTTTGCAGCTTGAAACCATTTTGCTCGTACTGGATCCATCGCAATCCAGTCTTGAAGGGCTTTTGACTTGTTAACGGACTCTTCCAGCCTTTTACTATGCCCTTCCTGGATCTGCTTGGATAGGAAAGACATCTCCTCATTAGAGAAGTCGAACACCCTTGCAACATTCCGTGCGACAGACTTGGATGAAAGTGTGCCGAACGTAATAATTTGCGCAACATGCGCTTTGCCATATTTTCTCGCTACATATTCAATCACTTCCGAGCGCCGGTTGTCCGCGAAATCGATGTCGATATCCGGCATTGTAATTCTGCCGGGATTGAGGAAACGCTCAAAGATAAGTCCATATTTGATCGGATCGACATCGGTGATGCCAAGGGAGAAGGCGACAAGGGAACCCGCTGAGGAGCCCCGCCCTGGGCCGGTCAGAATGCCATTCTCCTTTGAAAAACGCATGAAATCCTCCACGATGAGGAAATAATCGGAGAAACCCATGTTTTCAATTACGGCCAGCTCTGCCCCGAGCCGTTCGTAATAAATCCGGCTAACGGTTCCAAGACGACGAATCAAGCCTTCTTCGCAATTCTTTTTCAGTAAAGAAGCCGACGTGTATCCTTCGGGAACCGGAAAAGCAGGCATTAACGTCTGGCTTGGAGGCAGCTCGGCATTGCACGACAACATGATTTCGGCCATTGTGTCAATCCATTCGGGATGATCGGAAAACCATTGCCGCAGCTCTTGCTCTTCAGGCACGTAGGCATCATATATTTCCATTTTCGGCCGTGAAGGATCATTCAGTTTATATCCGGATCGGATTGCTGTGGCCACCTCAAAAGCGAAGGCATCCTCTTCGGCAATATATCTTGATTCGTGAAAGGCGGTAACAGCTGTTTCCGTCTCTTCAGCTATACGCAAGATTTCATCCTCGACTTGGTGTTTTATGCCGCCTGGTCTGGAAATACCGATAAAGACCGTACGACACGCTTTTCGGATTGCCTCGATTGTGTCTGTTCCTCGTTTAGCATCCCACGAACGATCTGTCATCGGGCAAATGAACACACAACCTTCGCTATATGCCGGCAGCCATTTCAAAGGAAGTGTTTCCGGTTCCCTTGTTGACATCGCACTGCTTATTTTAAGAAGGTTGCCGTAGCCTTTGTCGTCTTTCGCGTAAGCATATAGCAACATATCAGCACCGTCATCCATCTCCAACCGGATGGATAATCCGACGACGGGATGGATGCCGTACTTTTCCATCACTTTGCAAAATGAACGGATGCCATACATCTTCGAATTAACGATGCCGACAGATTTAGCCCCTCTCCTTTGCAGAAGCGGGGCCAGATGATCCAGTTTTATAATGCCGCGCAGCAGATCGGCGCCGGTCACAATTTGTGGATAGACAAGTACCAATGAAAATCCCTCCGAACCGTTACTTCACCGCACATAATTGTTTCAATTTCGCAATGATCTCGTCGGATTTATCCCACGAATAAATGGAAGCCCCGGAAGCAAGCGGGTGGCCCCCGCCGTTGTATTCCGCTGCAAGTTGATTGATAATCGGTCCCTTTGAACGGAACCGGACGCGGATTTGATCGTCTTCCTCAACAAAAATAACCCATGCACAAATCCCTTTCACATCACCGAGGGACCCGACAAGTTGTGACGTTTCACTCGCTGTCACATTAAATTGTTCTAAAATCGATTTGTCGATTTTAATGAAAGCCGCGCCGTTTTCATCAATTGTGAACTGTTGATACATAAAGCCTTTCAAATGGAGCAAACGACGGTCCTCTTCGTACATCTCCGCGAATAGCTTCGTCCGATCGAAGTCGTATTTGATCAAACCGCTTGCAATCTCGAACGTTCTCACAGTTGCGCTTGGGAAAAGGAATCGGCCCGTGTCACCCACGATTCCCGCAAAGAGCAGGCGCGCGCATTCATCTGACATTTTCCAGCCATAATGTTCTTCCCCTTCCTCAAAGAGCAGGTAAATCATTTCCGACGTGGAACTTGCATCGGTATCCACCCACCGCATATCCCCATATGGATCAACATTCGGATGGTGGTCAATTTTTATAATAAAAGCGGCGTTTTCATAGGACGTCGCGTCAATCCGTTCTGTATTTCCTGTATCGGTGATGATGACAAGTGCACTTTCATAATCGTCTGGCCCAATTTCATCTTGAACAGCCAAATAAGTGAGCATGTCATCATGTGTCCCGGCTGCATACACTTTTTTGTCGGGATAGTTGGCTTTAATTAATTCCTTCAAGCCGACTTGAGAGCCGTACGCATCCGGATCGGGACGGACGTGGCGATGTATGATGATTGTTTCATATTGTTCAATTGTGTCGATGATTTGTCGTTTCAATTTGCAATTCCTCCGGTTATGAATGATTTCTATTCGCATTCCTCGAAAAAAGCCGCTACAATAAAAGAAGTTATTTGATGGAGGCTCTTTTATGAAAACTCTCAATTTCTTACTGGTCTTTTTGATTATTGCATCAGGGGTCTATTATTTTTATTTTAAAACTCGTCAGTTCAGAACAAGTCAAGTGTTCCCGATCCGGAAGAAATACTTCGCAAGCAAGGCCGGGGCATTTCTAGGCGGGCTTCTTTTCTTTTTCGGAATTAACCAGCTTATTCTGTTCGATGGGTTTGCAACATATGCCGTTTCCGGACTTTTCATCGTGTTCGGCGCCTATATTATTCTCTTTAATACGAAAGCGTCAAAGCATTACAAACAATTTATCGATGAAGAAACAAAGCTGAATGAAAACTGATGCGGCCGCCGCATCAGTTTTTTGTTTTCCTAATTTATCTTTCGAAAAGCTGGTACATGACCATCGCTTTGGCAATAAGTTCCGAATCCGAGAAAAGGTCGAAGTCCACTTTGACGAATCGCCTGCTCATATGGAGGATGCGCGGCTCGACGGTGACTGTATTCCCGAGCTGGACGTGCTTGATGAAATAGATCGTCATGTTTTCGGGAATACTTTCTCCCCTCTTCCGCATTTTGATTGCACGGTTTCCAACGTCGGTCAGCAACGTCGTCAGCGCACCGTATGAAAGTGAACCCAATTGGTTTGTCATTTGTGGAACGACAGTGAATTCAACATTTTGCGGTTGATCGGGCACGGCTTTCATTTGATTTTTAACGATATCATCGATTTTTTCCCCTTGCTGCGGCTGCCTTTGTGTCATCTGGAATGCTTTTAGGACATCTTGGCGGCTGATAATCCCTTCCAAAGTCCCACTATCGCTCACCACAGGCATTAAATCAATGCCCTCCCAAATCATACTATGGCCTGCGGATGCGACGCTCGTTTTGCCATTCACAGTGATGGGATGCTGGGTCATCACCTTCTCGATCAGTTCTGTCTTTTGCTTCCCGACTGCGTCGCGCGAAGTGACAATTCCGATCAATTTGCCTTTCCGATCAATGACCGGATATCCCGAATGCGCCGTTTCACGATTCACCTCATTGAAATAATCCACACTGTCCTTCGGTGAAAAAGTTATCGTTTCAGAAAGCGGCGTCAAAATATCTTCCACGAGTAGAATTTCCTTTTCAATCAACTGGTCATAAATCGCCCGGTTCAACATCGTTGCTACCGTAAATGTGTCATAACTGGATGAAATGATCGGCAAATTCAATTCATTCGCCAATTTTTTCGCTTCATCGGCGACATCGAAGCCCCCGGTGACAAGAACTGCCGCCCCTGCACTTAACGCAAGTTCGTGAGCCTTTAGCCTATTTCCGACAATCAATAAGCTCCCCGCATCTATGTACCGTTTC
This sequence comes from Sporosarcina koreensis, assembly GCF_042655825.1. Taxonomy (NCBI): domain Bacteria; kingdom Bacillati; phylum Bacillota; class Bacilli; order Caryophanales; family Caryophanaceae; genus Sporosarcina; species Sporosarcina koreensis. The sequence goes on from NZ_JBHSNP010000028.1 coordinate 57,490, forward strand.
ATATCATCAAGTTTCATCGCCCCGATGACGAATTTAGTCAATGTTTTATGAAGTCCGTCCCGTCCACCGAGAACGACGCCATCTACAATGTTGACGACTTCGGCAAATGTCAGCCTTTCGATATTCTCTTTTTTCTTCTTTTCAATACGGATTGTACCAACACGTTCAATCGTATTGACAAGCTTTTGGTTTTCAGCTTCTTTTATTGCCCGGTATGCCGTTCCTTCACTGACGGATAAGGCCTTGGCAACTTGGCGTACGGAAATCTTTTCGCCGACTGCCAACCCTTCGATATAACGTAATATCAGCTCATGTTTTGTCGACATCTTTTCACCTTTTTCTCTTTTTACCTGCCCCTATTTTATCATAAATCGGCAAGAATAGTGTTTACAGGAAGACTCGGGCATATGAATCATTCTGCGGAATGAAAAACCGATCCGGCAAACTAGTTGTCCGGATCGGTTGCGGTTTTATAATTCGAATGAATCTCCAGCTTTCATGATCTTCACTTCATGGGATGTGACAAGATCTTTGAATGTTTGCGGGTTTTGCCTAATTGGCGGGAATGTATCGTAATGGATAGGCACGACAAGCTTCGGATTCAGCAATTCTACTGCAGCCGCAGCATCTTCGGGCCCCATCGTGAAATTATCCCCGATCGGCAAAAATGCTACATCGATCGAATGACGTTTGCCAATCAATTCCATGTCGCCGAAAAGGGACGTATCCCCTGCATGGTAAATTGTTTTTCCTTCCGCGGTGAACAAAATTCCTGCCGGCATTCCTGTATAGATGATTTCATTTTGATCGGTTGTATAGGAAGAGCTATGGAATGCCTGCGTATATTTTACAGTCCCGAAATCGAATGTATGCGAGCCCCCGATATTCATCCCGTGGGCATTTAAATCTTGCCATCCAATATAGACCGCCAGTTCATTCGGTGCGACGATGAGCGGGTTGCATCGTTTTGCTATATCAAACGTATCCCCTACATGATCGTTATGCCCGTGTGTCAGCAGGATCACATCTGGATTCTGAACTGAAGCATCCAAGTCCGTTAATTCATTTCCAGTGATGAACGGATCAATCAATAATGTCTTGCCTTCAGTTTCGATTTTCACGACAGAATGTCCGTGATAAGAAATCTTCATTTGCAAATCCCTCCAAATCTGTTCATACATACTACTTCGTTATTCTAACCGGAAAACCCTCTTTTTTGTTATGATAAGTTTGTTGATATAGGAGGGATAAGTTTGGATAAAATTAATGAGATCAAAAGCTACTTGCAGGAAAACGATGTAGATGCAGCATTCATTACAACTCCGGACAATGTTTTTTACGTTTCCGGTTTCCGCAGTGAACCGCATGAAAGGCTATTAGGGGTCATGATTTTCAAGGAGGCGGAACCATTCGTCATTTGTCCTCTTATGGAAGTGCCTGATTTGAAGGCGTCCGGATGGACGTTCGAACCGGTCGGCCACCAGGATACAGAGGATGCATGGGAAGTTCTAGCCGTTGCAGCCGCGAAAAGAGGAGTTCCTCTTCGAACGATTGCAATCGAAAAATCCCATTTGACAGTGGAACGTCTCGAAAGAATGGAACAACTTTTTGAAGGTGCGTCATTCCAGCGCCTAGATGAACAATTAAATAAAATGAGAAACATCAAGAGCGAAGAAGAGCTTGAAAAATTGCGCAAGGCAGCAGCATTGGCTGACCATGCCATCGAAATCGGCTGCAAAGAAATCGCGGAAGGTAAAACGGAGCTTGAGATTCTTATGGCAATCGAATTCGAAATGAAGAAAATGGGCGCTGAAAAAATGTCCTTCGACACGATGGTGCTATCCGGACCGAAAACAGCTTCTCCACACGGTACACCTGGGGACCGGAAAATCCAAAAAGGTGATTTCATCCTCTTCGACCTTGGTGTTGTTTACGAAGGCTATTGTTCAGATATTACTAGAACTGTCGCATTCGGCGAGCCATCAGAAAAACAGCGTGAAATTTATGAAACGGTCAAAAAAGCGGAACAGACGGCAATCGATATGATCCGTCCTGGCGTGAAAGCGCGCGATTTGGATAAAGCCGCAAGGGATGTCATTACGGAAGCAGGCTATGGCGACTATTTCACACATCGCCTTGGACATGGACTCGGCATTTCCGTCCATGAATTCCCTTCGATTACGGGAACGAATGATATGGAAATGGAAGAAGGAATGGTATTCACTGTTGAACCGGGCATTTATCATCCCGAAATTACAGGTGTGCGAATCGAAGATGACGTTGTTGTCACGTCAGACGGTGTGGAAGTGCTTACGAAATTCCCGAAAGAACTGCAAATCATCAAGCCATGAAATTGAAAAAACGCTGTCCGGAATAAGTCGGACAGCGTTTTCATTATTTAGTTAAAAGTGTTTCAGCCGGAACATACTCCAAGCCTTGGGCGTCTGCAACAGCTTTATATGTTACATGGCCTTCCAATGTGTTGATGCCTTTTTGCAATGCAGCGTTATCCAAGCAAGCTTGCTTGTAGCCTTTGTTTGCAATTTGCAATGCGTATGGAACTGTAACGTTCGTCAATGCCATTGTCGAAGTGCGCGGAACAGCTCCTGGCATGTTCGCAACTGCATAGTGGACAACTCCGTGCTTCTCATACGTAGGATTATCATGAGTCGTCACGCGATCGGACGTTTCGAAGATGCCGCCTTGGTCGATTGCGATATCGACAAGTACCGAGCCTGGCTTCATCGATTGTACCATCTCTTCGGAAACCAATTTCGGCGCTTTCGCACCAGGGATCAGTACACAGCCGATAACGAGATCGGAATCTTTGACCGATTCAGCGATATTGAACGGGTTGGAAACGAGCGTTTGAATGCTGTCGCCAAACATTTCATCCAATTGGCGGAGACGATCTACAGACAAATCAAGCACTGTCACTTTCGCTCCCATGCCGACTGCGATTTTCGCCGCGTTCGTTCCAGCCTGTCCGCCACCGATCACAGTGACATGTCCACGCGAAACACCTGGGACTCCCGAAAGAAGAATTCCTTTTCCACCGTTGATCTTTTCAAGATATTGCGCACCGATTTGTGTCGCCATGCGTCCTGCAACTTCACTCATCGGAGCAAGCAAAGGTAAAGAATTATTCACTTGAACAGTTTCATAGGCAATGCCTACTACTTTGCTGTCAAGCATTGCTTTTGTCAATTCCAATTCAGGAGCAAGGTGTAAATAGGTGAATAGGATAAGCCCTTCACGGAAATAGCCGTACTCGGAAGCAAGCGGTTCCTTTACTTTCATAACCATATCCGCATCCCATGCTTCTTTCGCAGTTGCTACGATTGTTGCGCCTGCTTCGACATAGTCCTCGTCTGTAAAGCTGGAACCTAGACCGGCACCCGTTTCAATCAGTACTTCATGGCCTGCAGACTTTAGGTTGAAAGCTCCTGCAGGTGTCATCGCCACCCGATTTTCGTTATTCTTTACTTCTTTTGGAATCCCAATACGCATTTCTGATCCTCCTATAAATAAGAAAGTTAGTTGGCCACCAATCGACAATTCGACAAGACCAATGTACTAACAATTCTATCAGATATTATAAGAATTTGCTCTAGAAAGATAATAAACAATTTTACTATCGAAGGATTTCAATACCCATTTCATGTTTTTTATAGAATGGAAAGGGAATAAAATGAATACACACTGTCACAGTTCCGCCAAATTCCGACGGTTATTCATTGAATTCATTTGTAAAAAGAAAGGTTTTTTCCGATTTTTATCGAAGTAGTAAATGTAAATACAAATCTACAGGATGGAGTGATTGGAATGGTATTAAAATACGATCAAATTATCGTAGCTGTGGACGGATCGAAGGAATCGAGATGGGCGTTCAAAAAAGCGGTGGGCATCGCGGAGCGAAATGATGCTACCTTGAACTTGGTGAACATCATCGATACACGTTCCTATGCGGCAGTCGAAGCGTATGATCGTTCCATCGCAGAACGGGCTCAGAAATTTGCAGAGGAGCTACTTACTGAATATAAACAGGAAGCGGAAGCCGCCGGACTGCACAATGTAAACATCGTCGTTGAATACGGTTCGCCGAAAACGATGATTTCGCGCGACCTGTCTAAAAAGCTTGGCGCGGATCTTATCATCTGTGGCGCGACAGGTTTGAACAAAGTCGAGCGCTTCCTGATCGGCAGCGTCTCCGAAAACATTGTCCGCTCATCTGCTTGCGACGTGCTCGTCGTACGTACTCCTGAAGAAGATTGATATGTATGTAGAAAAGAACCTGCCCTGTGGATGGGCAGGTTCTTTTTCGCCTTCTTTGATTTATATCTGCCGAGAAAGTTATCGATCATTTCCCGGCGGATATCGGTCATTTCCTCTGAGTTATCGGTCACTTCAACAGAGTTATCGGTCATTTCCCGCAAGTTATCGATCATTTCCCAAGAGTTATCGTCATTTCGGGACTTTTGGTTTATCGAAAAATGCTCATACAAAGCAAAAAACCCGTTTCAAACCACTTTGAGATTGGAACGGGTTAATGTATAAAAGCTTCTTTTATAATTCGGCGACCCACTCATCGATTTGCTCAAGGAATCGTGACATCGCCAGCTTATCCGACATACTCGGCACCTTCGACAGCAGTACATCCGGCTTGGCTTTCATCTCGGCATACGGCTTCTGCAAGATCAAGATGCTTTTCTCGTGTGCTGCGCTGCGGAACAACGAAGCAGGCAACTGGAGGACAGCACGAATGACTGCATTCTTTTTCAAGTAACGGTGAAGCTCTGCAGATTGATCTGATTCGAAAAGAGATACAGGCGTCAAGAAGATTGCATAGCCACCTTCTTTCAAGTGATTCATCGATTGCTCAATGAATAGATGATGGGAAAAAGCGTGTCCTTCTGCAGGCATCATTTCAAAATTGATGGCATTCTCATCGTCGGGATAATAGCCGACCGGAAGATCACATATGACCAAGTCGACAGGATCCACGAGCAACGGCCGCAATGCATCTTGGATGAAAAAGCGTACAGGCTGCTCCAGTAAGTCGGCGGTTACAGCGGATAATCTGACCAATAACTCATCGATTTCAACAGATGTCGCTGTCCCTTTATCTCCGATTGTATTCATCACAGTGAACAGCAAATTGCCTGTACCTGCTGCCGGATCAAGTATCGTCACTTGATCCTTTTGCTGCATCAGTTTAGTTGCGAAATGCCCGATGAGCATTCCGAGTGCATCCGGTGTCATCTGATGGTTTGGCTGCGCTTGTTCTTTCATCCCTTTCAAAACAGCTAGCTGGATTCCACGGCGGATTTCCTCTTTTGTCACAGAAGGCGTCAACCGGGGCATCGTTTCCCCTGAGAGCCATTCGTTGCAAGCTTCAATCACCGACTCCAGATAGAGCTCCTCTTTATTAGCTTCTGCGTATTCATTTAAAAATGTAAAAATCTGTTCAGTATTTGTCACCATATAATATCCCTCTAATCCAAAATATACCTTCAAAACGGTAAGGTGGCCCACCCGTTGCCGAGTGGGCCAATTTTTTATTTCGTTAATTCGTTCACTGCTGCAATCGCCTTATCATAGTCAGGGTGATCCGTACCTTCAGTTACATACTCAACGTAAGTGACTGTATCATCTTTGTCGACGACGAAAATGGAGCGCGCCAAGAGACGTAACTCTTTCATGACGACGCCATATGCTTCCCCGAATGAAAGGTCGCGATGGTCAGATAATGTTTGGACGTTGCTGACGCCTTCCGTTGCACCCCATCTTGCTTGCGCAAAAGGAAGATCTACGGAAATCGTGAGCACTTCCACATCATCACCAAGCGAAGTAGCTTCTTGGCTGAATTTACGCGTCTGTTCTGAACAAACACCCGTATCGATAGATGGAACAACGCTGATCAACCGGATTTTCCCTTTCGAGTCATTCAGTGTAACCGGTTTTAAATCGTTTGAGAGTACTGTGAAATCTGGAGCTTTATCGCCTACTGTTACTTCTTTTCCGAGCAATGTGACCGGATTTTGTTTAAAAGTGACATTTACCATGAAGACGCCTCCTTATCATTTCAGTTCATTCTACTAAACAATTGTTCCCGCATGCAACTCTTCGCCCTTGCGCTCCTGCCTTGTCTCAATGACTTCCCTCTCAAACGATTGCTCATGGACGACATACGTGTCCGCGAAAAGGTCGTGCAATGCTTCCTTTTTCGGCATGAAGACGACGAGCAAATAGGGAAGCGTAAGAAGTTTTGAAATGAAGCGCCCGATCACTTCCCTGAAAAGGACTGTTCCCCAAGTCAATTTTCCGCCATCCTGCCTGACGACTTTGATTCCCAAAATCATTTTACCTACAGTCTGCCCGGCAATTTTCGTCATAAGTGCGAAATAGCCGAGAAACAGAATGAGAAGCGTCACTTTGTATGGGCTGAATAAAAGAAATGACGGATTGGATATTTTGATATCAAAGACCCTGAAGACCGGTTTGATGAATATTCCGCTTATCGATGAAACGATAAGCAGATCAACGACATATGCCCAGAAACGCGTCCAAAAGCCGGCATATTTCGGCCTGAATCGCTCCGTTCTGATGATTTCATATGCTGGAAGGCGATTCGGCTGGGGAGTTTCCATTGTAGGCTGATTCTCCGGCTCGGGAATATTCCCTATCGACTGATTATGTTCAATATGATCCGTCATGCCTTTTTCCCCTCCTTATTTCTCACCATATAAGTACATCATCCGCGGTGCGTCATAATCGGAAAGCAACTTGCCGATTAGTTCGGACTCCAGATTGCGCCCAAATAGATTGCCGACCTTCACTCCGAAGAGAGACCCGAAGCTATCCATTGGTGCAAATTCAAATACAGTTGCGTTTTCGAGCTCGTAGTCCGCCTTCATTGCATCGATGACATCGCCTATCTTTCCGTAGTCATCAGCAAGACCCGAATCGATTGCCTGTCTGCCGTTCATGATGCGGCCGTCAGCAACTTTCTTCACTTGCTCAGTCGTCATATTGCGGCCTTCCGCAACGATTGCGACAAACCGTTCGTATGAATCATTGATCATTTCTTGAAGCATATTGTGCTCTTCTGCAGTCATTTCGCGGGATCCGCTCATGATATCTTTGTAAGGGCCTGTTTTAATCGTATTGAAGTCAATTCCATACTTTTCCGCAAGCTTGGCATAATTGACGCTTTCCATAATGACCCCGATCGATCCAGTAATCGTTTCGGGATGTACAAAGATCTTTTCTGCGGGCGCTGAAACATAATAACCACCAGAAGCGGCAAGTCCGCCCATTGCTACGTAAATAGGAATTTCCCTATCGATTTGGATTGCTCGAATCGCATCATAAATATCTGATGACTCTAGCACTCCACCGCCTGGCGTATTCACTGACAGGACGACTCCTTTAATCGATTTATCGTTCAAAATATCATTCAGCTGTGTCATGAATAATTGGTGATTATATCCGCCTGAAGCGAATAGGGAACTGCCAACGTCCTGAATGACTCCGTCCAATGTGAGGACAGCAATCCGATCTCTTCCTTTTCCTTGTTCGATGACCACTTCGCTATAGCCCGCATTGCCCGCCGCTATTTCCTCCATGAAGCTGCTGAAGTCCCTCGTAAACAAATACGAAAGTGAGTTAATGCCTATCGAAATGAAGATAAGCACCGCTGCGACGATGATTGCAATCCATCGTTTCATTGCCATTATGTAATTCCCCCTTCTATCTTCCACCATTGTATACGTTTCAGACCTTATAAATGTTTCATTTTACTTCGATGATCCATGTGCAGCCTTTTTTGTTGCAATTGATTCATAAACCTTTGAAACCGTGAAAAGAATCAATGCCGCCCATATCAAAGAAAATGACAACAGTTCGATCCCGCCGAATGATTCCTTATAGACTACTACGCCTATGAACAACATCAACGTCGGTGCGATATATTGAATGAACCCCGCTACATATAACGGAATCAGCTGTACTCCTTTTGCGTACATGACGAGTGGAAGTGCGGTTGCAATCCCCGTAAGGATAAGAAGGGTATCCGTTTTAATATCTCCGTGTAAAAAGACGGCTTGGCCATTCATGAATAGGTAGACATAATAGCCGATTGCGAATGGTGTAATAAATAATGTTTCGATCGCCAAACCGCGAAGGGCATCCAATTTAATGTTTTTCTTGATGAAGCCGTAAATCGCAAATGTAATCGCAAGACATAAAGCGATCCACGGAATTCTTCCGTATGAAACCGTAAGTATAATGACGCCTGTAAAGGCAAGCAGGAAAGCGACCTTCTGCGATGACGAAAGCCTCTCCTTCAGAAAGATGATGCCGAGTAAAACGGAAACAAGTGGATTAAAATAATAGCCCAGACTCGTTTGCACAATATAATTATGATTGACCGCCCATATGTAGGTGAACCAATTTCCCGATATCAACACGGTTGCGATGAAAAGGCTCCAAAACTGCGATTGACTTTTCCATAACTCCCGGATGTCAGTGATCAGGTGTCTGCCATTTTTCAAAATCAAAACAGCCAGGACTGTGGATACGAATGCCCACACGATCCGTCCCGTTAAGATTTCATCACTTTGTACATGTTCAAGATGCTTCCAATAAATCGGCATGATTCCCCAAAAGAGAAACGCTCCGACGACCCATAGGATACCACTCTTTTCAGACTGCATTCAGGCACCCTCCTTTCGAATAGGACAATTATAGTCCTTTCAATACTGTTCGTAAACCCGCTAAGGAAAAACCGCCCATGCCATTTCGGCGTTGGACGGTTTTAGCGATTATTTATTCTGTTCTTGCTTCCTCAATTCGACCCGCATGATTTTACCGGAGGCCGTCTTCGGCAATTCCTTCACGAATTCAATCTTTCTTGGATATTTATAAGGAGCTGTCAACGTTTTTACGTGTTCCTGCAAATCTTTTACGAGATTTTCATTTTGCTCCATTTCGGGATCGCGCAATACGATAAATGCTTTGACTACATTTCCGCGCACTTCATCAGGACTGCCGACGACTGCACACTCACGCACCGCCGAATGTTTTGTCAATGCATCTTCGACCTCGAATGGCCCGATCGTATAGCCCGAACTGATGATAATATCATCGCCGCGTCCTTCAAACCAGAAGTAGCCATCCTCGTCCAGCCTTGCACGGTCCCCGGTGACATAATATTCTCCACGGAATTGCATTTTTGTCCGCTCAGGATCATTCAAATACTCTTTGAACAGAGCAGGCGTGGAAATATGGACGGCGATGTCGCCCACTTCTCCGGCAGATACCGGCTTACCTTCATCATCGATAATGTCCACCCGGTTCCCCGGCGTCGGTTTGCCCATCGATCCAGGTCTCGCTTCCATTCCCAACATCGTACCGACAAGAAGCGTATTTTCCGTTTGGCCGTATCCATCCCGAACCGCAAGATTGAATGTCCTTTCAAAAATATCGATCACTTCCCGGTTCAGCGGCTCGCCCGCGGACACCGCGCTACGCAGGGAGGAAAGATCATAGTCTTGTAAATTCTCGGCTTTCGCCATGAATCTGTATTCCGTCGGTGTGCAGCATAGCACGTTCACTTCATATGTTTTTATTAAATCCAAATAAATTTTCACATCGAACTTTCCATCATAGACAAGACCTGTCGCTCCGCTTCCCAAAACGGATACGAATGGAGACCAGATCCACTTCTGCCAGCCCGGCGCAGCGGTCGCCCAAACGACGTCCCCTTCCTCGATGCCAAGCCAGTTCGGTCCGGCTGTCCGTAAATGAGCGTAAGCCCATGCATGTGTATGGACGACTCCTTTAGGCTTGCCTGTCGTGCCCGACGTATACGACAGAAACGCCATATCGGTTCCTTTCGTAGGAGGAGCTTCAAAATCAGAGGAGGCTGATTCCATCAGTTGGGTCAATGATTTTTGGCCATCCCCTGCTTCCCCGATGACGAACAATTGGACGCCTTGTAAATTATTCACCGATTCGAATTGATCCATGAATGATTCAAAGGCGACAATCGCTTTCGCCTGACTATGCTCCAAGCGATATTCGATATCGGAAGAACGCAGCATTTCAGAGCTTGGAATGACAACGATGCCCGCTTTCAATGCCCCGATATATGTAACGTAAGCATCGATTGTCCTTGGAACCATGACAAGGATGACATCCCCTTTTCGCAAGCCGTTTTCTGTAAATACATTCGCTGCTCTATTCGCTTTCGCCATTAATTCATCGTATGTAATTTCTTTTTCCTGTCCATTCGAATTGACATAGATCAGTGCGCGCTTACCATCGCCTGTAGCGTACTTTTCAAATTCAGAAACGAGATTGTAATTCTGAGGTGCAAGCAATTCTTCACGATTCATCTGAATTCCCCCTTTTCGTATGATTCAATTATACAAACGTCTTGTAGAAAGTTCAAAACATATTCATTTTTCTTGCAGCCCTTTTGAATAAACCCTACCTTCGAAGTGTAGACTGAGTTGCAATGGAACAGCAGTAATAAAAATGAAAAACTGCCCCGGAAATCCGGGACAGCTTTTATATACTCATTATTGTTGGTAACCCTTCATTTGTTGTTGGGCTTGACGCACTAATCGCTTAGTAATTTCTCCGCCGACGGATCCGTTGGCACGCGATGTGGAGTCTGGTCCAAGGTTTACACCAAATTCAGCTGCGATTTCGTTCTTCATTTGGTCAAGAGCTTGTTGTACCCCTGGAACTAGGAGTTGGTTTGAGTTGCCGCTGTTGTTGTTAGCCATGTCGTTGTCACCTCCTTGTGCATATAGAATGGACCGTTTCCGGAAATTCATGCAGGAGGTACAATGGTAATAATACCCTTAAATTAAAGCAAATCCTCGAAATTATCCTTCTCTTGCTGCTGCCAAACTTCGATGACTTCTCTATTTTTTACAGCTTCTTCAATCAATGGCTGAAAATCAAAAAAGCTTTCGAAATGAAGGACTCTTTCAAGTTTCGGTTTTGTTTTCGGGTTGCTTGGGGTAAAGATCGTACAGCAATCCTCATAAGGTCTAATTGAAATATCATATGTCCCGATCTGCTGTGAAAGCTCGATAATGTCCAGTTTATCCATCGCAATCAAAGGACGGAGAATGGGTGTTGCAGTCACTTCATTGATGGCAGTCAGGCTTTCAAGCGTTTGACTTGCAACCTGGCCAAGACTCTCTCCTGTGACAAGTGCCAATGCGCCAATTTCTTCTCTCACTAGATCAGCGATTTGCAGCATCACTCTTCTTGTAGATGTCATCGTCAAATTGTCGGGCACTTGTTGGACAATCGCTTGCTGGAGTTCCGTAAATGGAATGACGTGAAGACGCACAGACGCACCGAATGAGCAAAGCATTTCAGTCAAGTCCATCACTTTTCGTTTTGCCAATTCACTCGTATAAGGCGGGCTTGCAAAATGGACTGCATCGATTGAGACACCGCGTTTCATTAGAAGATATCCTGCGACAGGGCTATCGATGCCTCCTGATAGCATAAGCAATGAATGGCCATTTGAACCGACAGGCATGCCGCCTGCACCTTTATATACTTTGGACGTCAGAAATGCGCCTTCTTTCCGGATATCGACAAGCAGCATAATATCCGGTTTTTTCATTTGAACAACAAGTTCAGGGAAATGATGCAAGACATGGCCGCCAATTGCTTTTTGCAATTCACCTGTCACGTATGGGAATGTTTTATCCGCCCGCTTAATTTCCACTTTGAATGTTTTTCCTGCTGTTTCTTCAGTGCCGATCACTTCGAGCGCTTTTTGTTTGATCGCGTCGAGATCGGCGTCACACATTGCGACTGGGCTGAATGACTGGATGCCGAAAATATGCGGCAGCCGTTCAATTGCCTCTTTCATATCCGCTTCGTCATCCGCAATCAAAAACATGCGGTCCCGCTCAGCACGCAGTTGAACAGATTTCAAATCGACCATTGCATTCTTTATGTTAGTTCTCAATTTACGGACGAAGTGGTTCCGATTCCGTCCTTTTAATGAAAGTTCTCCATAGCGGATTAAAATTTCTTTCCATTTCATCTCTTACATTCCCCTCTCAATCAATACCATGAAGCTGTTAAGCACTCTGATGAATTCATCTATTTCGTCTTTCGTATTAGTGTTGCCGAAACTGACACGAATGACACCGTTTTTAAACTTATTTTCCAAACCGATTGCTTCTATTACATGCCCTGCATTTTTATTTTTTGATGAGCATGCGCTGGATGTTGAAATAATGATGCCTTGCTCCTGAAAGTAATTCACTGCCACTTCGCCGTTGATCGATTTGAATGCGATGGACAATATATGCGGAGCACCAGCTTCAGGCGAAAGGATTCGGATATTCTCGTACGGACGGCATGCTTCTATAAGCAAATTCCGCCAATTCCTATAATCCGCCCTTTCTTCTTTAACAGTACTGATTCTCATTGCCTTCGCCATGGCAACAGCATTTGGCACAGAAACGGTTCCACTTCTTAAACCTTTTTCCTGGCCACCGCCGAAATTGATTGCATGCGGCATCACGCCTTTTTTCAAAAGCAATGCGCCGGAGTTCTTCAATCCGTTCACTTTATGCGCGGAGATTGTGATGGCGTCCAGACCTAATTCGTCCATGTTGACAGGCAGCTTCCCAAAACTTTGAACACAATCCGAGTGAAAAATGGCTCGGCTATTTTTTTTGATCAATTCAGCACACTGCCGAATCGGTTGAATCGTCCCGATTTCATTATTGACGTGCATGATGCTGACAAGGATCGTATCTTTTCTAACCATCTTCTCCAATTCATCTAATGAGAGCAGTCCTTGATCATCCACCTTCAAATAATCCACTTCAAATCCGATATCCTCCAATTTTCGACATGCATTCAATATGGATGGATGTTCGATTTGGGTCGTAATCACATGTTTTCCTCTTGCACGATAGGCTTCAGCAAGACCAAGAATGGCTAGGTTATTCGCTTCAGTTCCGCCGGATGTCAGAACGACTTCTCCTTCTGCATTACCGACGAGCGACAGCATTTGTTCCTTTGAGCGATTCAGTAAAATTTCAGCTTCTCTGCCAAAAACATGCAGCGATGCGGGATTCGCGTAATATTTCATATTGGCGGCTATGAAAGATTCAAGTACGGTTTCATCAGGCCGCGTCGTTGAGCTGTTATCAAAATAAATCATATGGATTTTCCCTTCTTTCACTTTTGACGCAACAAAGCCACCTGCATGCACTTAGTATGCCGGTGGCTCGTTCATGTCAACCCACTATCAATCGCTTAATTAGTTTAAACTTGTTCCTTCAACATTTCTTCAATTCGCTTCATCGCGCCCGGTTCGACCGCTTCCACAGCTGTTGCCGCTTCTTCAAGCGCCTTTGCATAGCGGAATTGCCTGAATGATTCTTCTGCATCGAGCAGTCTTTCATGCATTTCCGGATTGGAGACGCGGTAGCGATTTCCATATTGAATGATCCGTTCGACAAGCATGACGTTTTCAAGAAGCTCATCAACTCTTTCATTCACTTCTTTAACAACGGTTTGCGCATTTGCCAAATAACTTTCTGCAACCGACATATTCAATGGGACTTCCTGTAAACTTTGGCTTACGAGGAATAACTGTTCCTCTGCTTCCTCAAGACGTGCATCCATTTCGTCTGGAATGCCGGGGATGTTGCCCCTGTGAAGCTTCCGATCCGCATTTTGCAGATCACGTGCGAGATCGGCAAGTCTATTTCTGACATTGTTTTCATCTATGCGTAGATTTTTCATCCGATTGGCAAGGCTTTCCTGTTCCTCCGCAATTTCCTCGAGCTCATCGGAAATCCCTTTAAGCTCTGCTTGTAAGTAGGAATAGGCTGATTCTTCTTCCTCCATCATGATTTTTAAAGCATTATGGCGATTCTGAATCACTTCCAGCTTTTTCAAGCTCGCTTGCGGCACTTTAGCTTCTTTTTCATCGAGACGATAGCTCTGCTGAACATAGACGGCTTCATCTGATGTTTCCCTCGTCAATTTTATAATGGCATTAAGTGTATCTTCGATGTCCTCAAAATGAAAATCAACATAATGCCTTGCATTCACTTCATTTTCCAATGAATCATAGAAAGCATCGATGCGGTCGTTCATATCCATGACGTTTTGTCGCACTGTATCAATTTCCAGTTCTTCCAAATTCGTCAATTGCACTCCGATTCCTTCTTCAATTTCATCCAATTGCTTTGTCAAATCAAGATGCGCCAAGTTATAAGACTGGTCTTCCATTTCCTTGATACCATTCCGCAATTCCCGGATGGAAGCCGGCAACTTATGTTGGAGCTCAGTCAGCAATGAAGGAATTTCATGGATAAGCGTCGACAGCCTCTCCCCTTTTGCAGATAGAGTGATGACGATTTCACGTGCGAGCAAATAATTCCCATTTGCCGTCAATTCATCATACTCCTCAAATTTAGGAGTGAAGGATTCAAGTTCTTTCTCCAATGGAACGACTGTCATTCCGTAAGAATGCTGATGGGCCAAAATTGTTTTCCTTGCCAATCGGTATTGCTCGCGGAGGTTTTCCATTTCGATTCTGTTCTTTTCCTCGCTGCCGATCAATTCATTCAGCTCTGCCAATATATCGTTTTTCCTTTTATCACATTGGCGGATTTTTTCCTGGATTTCTTTTTCCTTCGCTGTCGCTTTTTTGAAGCGGAAACGATCGATCAGATCTTCCGCATCAAAGAGCAATGAATCGATTTTTGGCATATGTACGTCGACGACTTCCGTCCACTCATTGCGCCACCGTTCGAATTTCTCTTCTGTTTCGCCTGTCATATTTAGTTGTTTGACTTTCATCATCTCTTCAAAAATCGGCTTGTTTTGAATTTGCATCTTTTCATGTTCCAGTTTATTGATTTCGCTAATATGTTTACGCCTGAACAAAAAGGCGATCGTGATAAGCACAAGTAGAACAATAATTGGAATGATGAAATATTTCACCATTGTGATCCCCCTATTCCGAAGTCACTGATATGAACTTTTAACCACTAGTTAAAATAATATTATCTTATATAGTAACATGTTTAAAGCATTTTCGTATGAATTTGGACGAATTATAGGGAAAAAGGTGCTTTTCGCGCTGAAATCCTCGAAATTTGTAGAAAATCAGGAAGGAACGTATACTGAAGAGGAATCTATTCAGGGGGTGCTTTTCTTGTTTACTGCAACTGATTACTCGGATATTCCAAAAGAGAAATACGGACAATTGTCAAAACAGCTTGATGCGTTGCTTTCCGGAGAGAGCAACCGCTATGCGAATTTGAGCAATGCCTCGGCTTTGTTGAATCAATTTTTTGATCGAATCAACTGGGTCGGCTTCTATTTAATGGATGGCGAGGATGAACTTGTACTCGGCCCATTCCAGGGATTGCCTGCATGCATACGAATTCCGCTTGGGAAAGGTGTTTGCGGGACTTCAGCAAAAAATAGAGAGACCATTTTAGTTCCGGACGTCAATCAGTTCCCGGGGCATATCGCATGTGATGCAGCATCTCGTTCCGAGATTGTCGTTCCATTGATTAAAGATGGTGAAATGATCGGAGTTCTTGACATCGACAGTCCGGAGTATGATCGTTTTACTGAAGATGATCAAGAGGGACTTGAGCAATTTGTGGAAGTGCTAGTTAAGCATATTTAAAAAGAGACTAACCAGATAATACGAAAACCGCCAGAACGGCTCCCTTTCCGCGGGCGTCGCCTCAGCCTCCTCGTCGCTGCGCTCCTGCGGGGTCTTCGGTCAACGCTGTTCCCGCAGGAGTGTCGCCTTTTCTGGCGATTTTCTTAGTGTTCCACCCTCACAGGACCCTAAAAATGGAAATAACTCATCCGAAATTCCAATATTTCACTTAATAATTATAGTAACAATTTCGAAATATAATCAACAAATAATGTGGACTGCACTGAAAAAAGGGAACGCCCCTTATCTGAGTAGTCTCTTTGTATCAAACGGCTTTATATTATTATTTACCAGGAGTAATGATCACTCATAGGGCTTTACTATTACTTGGAGGGACGTATTTCTAAGATGCTATTTGCATACTCCATTACCTCAACAAAGTATTTATAATCAGTTGTTAAGTTTACTCAACACCTATGATAATACTGACTCATGCTTATTTTCCTTTGTAATGCTTTCGATACTTTTCGAATTTAGACAAAGCCTATCAGAATAATAGAGATATGTCTCCAGTGGATTGGCGTGATGCACTGTGTTAGCTTTTGTTACTCTATCATAGTGTTTACATTCTCTAAATTCATAACTATTACATCTAAGTATTTCTCCCTTTTAATCTTCAACTACTTTGTTTTATAGAAGTTCATTTATTGATTACATTGTTCACTCATTAACGAACAAAATAAAACAACAACACCAATAAGGTATATTTGCTATTAATTATGATATTTAATTTTACTTGTCATGTGCCGTCTACTCTCAGTATTTCCGCTTCCTTCGTCTAATTCCCGCTATCTCTCTTTTACACTCTTGTATCACATCGTCCTTCACCTTAATAGAAGCAGATACTAAGTAGTCGAATAATAAAATCGCCTTTAATGAAACCGTCCTTTTCCCAAACCCTGTATCAGAACCGTGTAAAATTGCATGTCGGCTTAAATCGGTTCCTAATTGTTTACCATGTTCGAAACTAGCTAATACATTATCTGAGAAATATTCATGGATCGTTTCATCAAAGCTAAATGAACTTATGGACTCATCTTTTAGTAATAGGTTTTTTAACATGACTTTTTGGATAGTACCATCCACTCTACCTTTAACATGAAATGTATCAACTAATAATCCTTCCATTTGAGATATTATAGAAGGAACAACTAAGTCATACATGCCTAAATTGTGTGCCATAATTGCATTCCTCAACAAAGGAAGGCGTTTCTTTACCAACTTAGTTTCTTCCCAAAAAAGCAGTATCTCCTTCAATTCAGAGGCATTGTATAGGTGTGTCATGATCTCATCAATATTATCTTCTAACTCTTTTTTATCATCTAAATATAGCTCTGCTATTGCTCTCATATTACCTATAGCCATTCCATCATGGGGTGGATAGCCCAATTCAACAATCGCTACTTTAAAGACTTTGATATCCTCTTCTGTCTTAAGAATTCCGCTCTGTATATTGGCAAAACTTTGGGTAAATTGAGTTAAGTCCAAATATGGTTGAAAAGCTTTATTCAATTTGGCATAGCGTTCGGCTGCTGCGTTACCGATCCTTGCTAGAGCAGAGGTATATTCTGTTGCCATTGTTCCTATTTTCGCCATATCCCTCATATGTTCTTGCAAAATTTTTGATAGTCTATTGTCCATGATGTCTCCGTTCAAATTGTTAATTTATCTAGAACCTTTTAGCTGTTTCGATTTCGTCTTTAAAACGTGATATTGTTCAGTTATATAGTCGAATTACACTTAGATTTTATGCTACTTCTTCAAAATAGACAATGCGCCCCCTCGGAAACCGTGTCTCTGAATCCGAAAGTATGCTGCTTATTTATTTCAAGTGAAAAAGGGCTATCATTGAAAGACAGTTTTCACTTACTTTCTAGATAGCCTCATTTTTTCATGCATGAGTCGAATGTTTTTGTGCCAGTGCGATGAAGGCTGAATCCAAGTCGTCGATGAGGTCGTCTGCGTGTTCGAGTCCGACAGAGAGACGGAGCAGAGAGTCTGTAATGCCCATCTGCAAGCGATCCGCTTCAGGCACACCTGAATGCGTCATGGTCGCCGGGTGTTGGATGAGCGTCTCGGCATCTCCTAGACTGACTGCAATCTTGATCAAGGAAAGACTGTCGATGAATGCTTGGGCGCTTTCCTTGCCGCCTTTCACTGTAAATGAAATAAGGCCGCCACCAGCTTTCATTTGGCTTTTCGCAATTTCAAACTGCGGGTTGCCTTGGTCGAAAGGATAATAGATGTCTTCGACAAGTTGCTGCCCTTTCAAATAATCTAGAATTTTTTCGGCATTCGCCGTATGCCTTTCCATTCGGACAGGCAGCGTCTTCAATCCGCGGATGAGCAGCCATGCGTCGAATGGGGACATGATTGCGCCATAGTCCTTCTGAACGGTCATCTTCAGCTTTTGCATTTCATCAGCATCTTTTCCTATGAGCAATCCAGCAATCACATCGCCATGACCGTTGATATATTTCGTTGCGCTATGCAAGACAAAATCAGCGCCGTAATCGATCGGGTTTTGTAAGTAAGGGGATGTGAACGTATTATCGACAACGACAGCCAATCCATGCTTCCTAGCCACTTTGCAGACCATTTCCAAGTCTACTAATTCCATTGTCGGGTTGATAGGTGTTTCGACATAAATGCATACCGTTTCCGGCGTGATCGCCTTTTCGACTTCTTCTTCAGTCTTCATGCTGATCAGGCTATGGGTAATATTATATTTCTCTTGCATGATTCCGAGTAAACCGAATGTACAGCCATAGATTCCTCTGGAGCAGATAATATGGTCGCCGGCCTTCGTCAAATGGACAAGTATGGAGCTGACCGCCGCCATTCCAGAGCCGAAAGCAAGGGCGCCCGCCCCGTTTTCAAGGGCTGCCATTCTTTCCTCAAGGATACGGACTGTCGGATTGCCGAGCCTGGAGTAAATATTGCCTGCCTCCTCACCGGAAAAACGTTTTTCCCCTTGCACCGCAGTTTCAAAGGAATATGTCGAAGTTTGATAAAGTGGTACCGCCAAGCTGCCATGATGTTTTGTATCATCATAGCCTTCATGGATGACAAGCGTGTCTTTATGGAGTGTCGATTTTTTCATTTCCATTCCGCCCTTCGGTATTGTAAGCACTTACATTTCCTAATTTCATTTTACCCTCTTTCCCGAAAAAGAAAAAGGGCAACTTCAGCGACACTTTATCGCCGAAGCTGCTCCATGAAGGATGAATCTGTTCTTTCCGTAATTTTTCGCATGATATAAAGCCCGGTCCGTCGATTGGAAAAGCTCCTTATACGATTTCCTATCAGTAGAAGACCAGCCGCTTAATCCGATTGAAACGGTTACACCCGGATCGGTCGCTTCAGGTATTCCTTCTACAAGCTTTCGGGCCAAATCTATCCCATCCTCGATAGTCGCGGATGGGATGAAGATTGCAATCTCCTCCCCTCCCCACCGGCTAGCGATTCCCCAATCCTTAACGATGGATAGGATATAGGCAGCGATTTGTTGCAATACTAAGTCTCCTATCGCATGTCCGTAAGTGTCATTCACAAATTTGAAATCATCTACATCCATCAAGAGAAATACGCCGAACTCTTCGTTTTCTAGCGTTGATGTAACAACTTCATCCAAATAGGAACGGGTGAATAATTTCGTAAGATGGTCTTTATTAACAAGCTCCTGCAATTGATCGCGAAGCATAATATTCGAAATCGCCAGCGAAGAATGGCCGATAAGGGAGCGCATCAATTTAAAACTGTCAAATGAGAAAAAGTATTCTTCCCGGTGCATGAGGATCACGAATCCGATCATTTCGCCGCCATTGTTGATTGGAAGGGCGACAAGTGATTTAAATTCCTTGTCATCGTTTGCATGTTTTCTTGCATTTACGTCGAATACTGTTTCTTCCCCTTTTCGAAAACGGGCTGAAACTGATTCTATATATTTCATTCCTGCATGTTCTTTGAATAGTGTTGTACTCGAAGGCGAAACGGAGAATTGGCCTTTTTCTTCATAAAAGACAAATGCCATCTCATGCGGACGGAAAGCATTCATGAACTGATCTTTCAGAAAGGCGATCATTTCATCAAGATCCAAATTGCTGTTCAATTCCCTTGAGGCTTCATTCACTAAACGCAAGTCGTCTACCAAACGATGGGATTGCTCGTAAAGACTGGCGTTTTCAAGCGCACTGCCAGCGCCATTCGCCATCGATCGAATAAAGCCCTTTTGCGCAAGCGTGAATTCAGTGCCTTTAGGCGCAGTAATCTGCAACACGCCGTAAATTCCCTGTCTACCGCGGATGGGCGCATTCATCAGGCTGCTTGCAATATCTACGGCATTCTCGATTGTCAAATCACCAGATAGGAATGCATCAATAGCAGATGCCCTTTCATTCGCATAGTCAAACAAACGGTACTCGTTCGTTTTTCCTATCTGTTCATTTGAAAGGAGGAGGTTGACGTCGTAGGCTGGAAATGACCCTGCTACTGCCTCCATAAGCCCTTCAAGGATGACATCGCTTTCCATCGTTGAGTTGAAAAGTTCGGCCACTTCGAATAGATGTCTATACGTCTTTTCCTTTTCAGAGATTTGATGCATTTGAATGACTTGGCCAATGAACGTGCCGAATACTTTTTTCAGTGTTTTCAAATGAGGTGTCAGGGCAAATGCATGCCATTTTTCACTCGCTTGAAATAGCAGAGCAGCAAGGGGAGCAAGATGGACATCCCTTAAAATGAGCGAGTCGTCCGCAAAATCATATTCCCTATCGGAAGCATGCGAGATGAATGACACATTGAAAATTGGATGATTTTTTGTAATCGCTTCCGCAACTTGTCCGCAATCGCTCCGAGATGTCACCTTTTTGGAAAGTGGCGCAAAACGATTATTATCGTATAGAAGTATGTCTGCATCGCTAATATCGAAATGATCCATGAATAATTTCTTGAATTCCACAAGCATGGCTTCCAAAGGATATTCATCATTCAGATTTGACAACAAATCAAAAACGGCGCATTTCACTTCATATAATGTCATTTCATGATCGTTCATTTGCCATCACCCTCATTCATGTCCCTCGTAATTTGTACCTATACTATCATTCTAATACATAAAACCTATTATTAATAGTTTTTACATCGGTTCTTCTCCTGTTTTTGGTTGGCTAATGAAAAGAGCTTGACTCACATTCGAATAATTGTTATGATGTTCCTTGTGTAAAATAGTTGCAGCAGTTGTATGATTCATGCTGTCCAGTCTATTCCTTTCAGTAAGGTGCATCGTGTAACCTTGAGGCTGCTGAGGCGAGGATGCAAGATTATAGAATGGCACACGGATTGAATACATCTGGTTCTTATTTTACAACAAAATAAAACCAATACAGAGGAGGAGTCTTTCATGGCTCGTTATACAGGTCCATCTTGGAAACTTTCCCGTCGTCTTGGCATTTCGCTAAGCGGAACTGGAAAAGAAATCGAAAAACGCCCTTACGCACCGGGACAACACGGTCCTACACAACGTAAAAAACTTTCCGAATACGGATTGCAATTACAAGAAAAACAAAAACTTCGTTTCATGTTCGGTGTGAACGAACGTCAATTTAAAACTGTTTTCAACAAAGCTGGTAAAATGCCAGGTAAACACGGTGAGAACTTCATGATCCTTCTTGAAACTCGCCTTGACAACCTAGTATACCGCATGGGTCTTGCACGTACTCGTCGTGCAGCTCGCCAACTTGTTAACCACGGCCATATCTTGGTTGATGGAAAACGCGTTGACATCCCATCTTACAGCGTGAAACCTGGTCAAGAGATCTCTCTTCGTGAAAAATCTCAAAACTTGGATGTTGTTAACGAAGCTCTTGAAGTGAACAACTATGTTCCTGAGTACGTTTCATTCAACGCTGACACTAAAGTCGGTACTTTCGTACGTCTTCCAGAGCGTAGCGAACTTGCTGCTGAAATCAACGAAGCTCTTATCGTTGAGTTCTACTCTCGTTAATAGGAGCATTAAGAATTTTAATGCAAATAAAACCCTTGAAATGTTGTTTGACCAACGTTTCAAGGTTTTTTTCGTTTTTGATTTTTCGCAAGATAATATCTATTTGATTTTTACTCTTGACTCTCGCTACAAACTGGTGCTTACATTAAGATACAACATGCAACTGCATACCAAGCATTTGAAAAGTCCAATAAATAGTAGACCCACACAAAGAAGAGGAGTTGAGTTTATGAAATTTCTGCTGACATCTGCAGGTATCAACAACAAAAGTATCCATGACGCATTGGTTGATATGTTGGGCAAGCCGATCGCCGAGTCTAGCGCACTTTGCATCCCCACTGCGATGTACGGCCACCCTTGGGTCGGTCCCGGCGTCAAAGCCTGGGAGTTCATCAGCGGGAAATCCGATTCCATGGTTGGACTGGGCTGGAAGTCCATCGGCGTGCTGGAGCTTACAGCACTTCCAAGCATCGACGAAGATCGCTGGGTGCCACTGATCCGAGAGACGGACGTCCTGCTGGTTTCTGGTGGTGACGCCCTCTACCTGAACCACTGGATGAGGCAATCCGGGCTGGCGGACCTCTTGCCGTCGCTGCAAGCAGTTTATGTGGGAATGAGTGCAGGGAGTATGGTAATGGCACCTAACATCGGGGAATTCTTCGTTGGCTGGACCCCACCCAACGGCAGCGATGAAACGCTGGGTCTAGTCGATTTTGCCATTTTCCCACATCTGGATCACGAGATGCTGCCGTATAACACAATGGCTAATGCGGAGAAATGGGCCGCTGGGATACAGGGGCCGGCGTATGCAATTGATGATCAAACCGCCATCAAAGTGATCGATGGAGCGATCGAAGTTGTATCCGAAGGGGATTGGAAATTGTTTACCCCCTAATCTTAAATGCACAATAAAACCCTTGAAATGTTGCTAATCAACGTTTCAAGGGTTTGTTCTAATTACTTATTATTAGTTAACAAATCTCTCCGCTTTTCCGACCGACTCCCAGTATTCATTACGCAACTGAACTTTTAAGATCTTACCAGAAGCATTTTTCGGCAGCTCGTCTACAAAGGTGACTCCGGTAATCGCTTTAAAATGGGCAAGCTTATCTCTTGTGAATTGAATCAGTTCTTCTTCCGCAGCGTTTTGCCCTGAACGTAAAACCACGTAGGCGTGTGGCGTTTCCCCCCATTTTTCGTGGGGAACAGCAATTACCGCTGCTTCCAGAATTGCAGGGTGGTCATATAAAACACCTTCTACTTCAATGGAGGAAATATTTTCTCCCCCTGATATAATGACATCTTTTTTCCGATCGACGATTCCTACGGTTCCATACTCATCCACCACGGCCATGTCCCCTGTATAAAGCCAGCCATCACGGATCGCTTCCATCGTTGCTTCTTCATTTTTCCAATAACCTTTCATGACACCATTTCCACGGACAATGAGTTCGCCAATTTCTTTTCCGTTCCAGGCTACTTCTTCTCCAAAGTCATTTACGACTTTTACATCTGTACCAATCATTTGGTATCCGGCTTTAGCTTTTAAACGAGACTGTTCTTCTCTTGAAAAATCCTTGAAGTGAGTGCGGATTCTAGAGATGGTGCTTAGCGGACTGGATTCCGTCATACCGTATACTTGAATAAACTCCCAGCCCAGCTCATCCTCCACTCTATTGACGAACGCTGTCGGTGGTGCCGATCCTGCAATAAATACACGAGTATTTTGCTTCATTTCTTGCGGATGCTCATCGTAATGCTGCAACAATGAATTCAACACCGTCGGAGCCATATGCATAACGGTAACCCCATGTTTCTCAACTGCATCAAAAATACTTTTTGGAGTTGCTTTTCTTAAACAGACTTGAGTTGCCCCGTTTGCTGTGTAATAGAACGGGGAGCCCCAGCCGTTAACATGAAACATCGGCAACACATGTGCAAGAACATCATCATCCGTCACCCGTAAATGATGCATACATGTTAACGCATGAAGATAGTTGTTACGATGTGTCAACATCACACCTTTAGGATTACCGGTTGTTCCGCTCGTGTATAGCAAGCTGCAGACATCCGTCTCTTCCAAAGCCTCCCGATGGAATGTTTCTTTTGAATGCGCTTCTAGAAATTCATCATAATTCACTTCATCACATGAGCCGTCATAATAATGAACAATAATCTCCTCAACGGTTTCCAGCTTTTCTTTAATAGTCAAAATTAAATTGTATAAGTCCTGATCTACAAACAAAACCTTTGATCCACTATGATTTAATATATATAGATAATCCTCAGGTTTTAAACGAATATTCAATGGCACCATGACAGCCCCTAACTGGAAAACACCATAAAAGCCTTCCAGCATTTCTAACGTGTTTGGTGCCAAGAACGCTACCCGGTCGCCTTTTTTCACGCCTAACTTCCGAAGACCATCTGACAACTGGTTGACACGTTCATTCATTTCCCGATACGTAAATACTCGTTCATCACCAATAATTGCTTTTTTATCCCCATAGAGCTTAACTGCATGATCTAAAAATTGTGTTAGAATCAATGGCACTTCCACGGTAGTATTCCTCCCCTTTTACTAAATCTGTTTATCTGCCAAACTATCACTTCAAAATATATATAGGATACACCTTATCATAAAATTCAGCTTTTTGTAAATAATTAAAGGTGATAAGGGTTATTTTTCATCCAATAACCCTCTCAATTGTTCAAGTACAACAGCAAATGGCTGAGTATCCCCCACTTTCCAAAATTCACGAAACGGATCGCCGATATTTTTCATCCGTTCCATTACACTGTTGATTGTAAATTGTTCAGGTCTTAACGCGGCTCCAACCTCATCCCAATTCAACGGAGTTGCAACTGTTGCAATCTCGTTTCCTCTTGGTGAATAGGGAGCGACGATTGTTTTTCCTTCGTGATGCTGTACATAGTCCAAGTATAATCTGTTTCCCCTGTTCTTCTTCAGTCGTTCAGTTGTGAACCATTGCGGCTCTTGATCGCATAGGAAATCGGCAATGAATTTCGTGAAGATACGGGTGTCGTCGTAAGTGAATGTATTATACGGAAGCGGGATATATAATTGCAGGCCTTTGCCTCCGGATGTTTTGACGAATGAAGTGAGTTGGAACTGGTCAAATATCGCTTTCATCCGCACCGCAGCTTCTACAGAGAGTGAAAATTCCTTTACTGATGGAGGATCCAAATCGAAGACGATTTCTGTCGGCATTTTGGTATCGATTGTTTGAAATGGAATATGGTATTCGAGGGCAAGTTGATTTCCAAGCCATAGCAATGTCGTGATATCGTTGCAAACGATGTATTCAATATCATCATCTTTAGACGTCTTCACGAAGTTGGGTGCGTAGTCGGGAACGCTTTTTTGATAGAACTTCTCGCCAGGGACCCCATGCGGAAAACGAATTAATGTGAGATGTCGCTCTTCAAGGAACGGAAGCATGAATGGTGACGCCATTTGCAAATAAAGCAAGTAGTCGTCCTTCTCCAAGCCTTCTTTTGGCCAAACCGGCTTGTCAGGATGCGTAACTTGGACTTGCCCGGGAATCGGGTTCAATTGTCGCAGCATATGCCGCCACTGGCACTCCTCGGGATCCATATCAAATTGAAAAGAATGGAACCGCGGCTCGCGTAGATGCTTCCCGTCGAAGCTAATGCAATTGATGTCCGCACAGATGGATGGCGCGATTTCATAAATGGAATTCCCGATGATTTGCCCGTTCGCTAGAAACAATTCACTAAGCGTCTTCATTTCCTCATCCGACATACCGTGCTTGAATGTAACGACCTCAACGAGCTGGCCCTTTTTATATATGGCACCAGTGAAAAATCCATTGATCTGTTCGTATTTCGTAATGATAACCGTGACCTGTCTCCAGTTTTTCACTTTTAGCCATTGATTCGTCCGTTTTTCATTGCTCCAGACACTTTTCTTGTGCTTGGCGATGACCCCTTCCCCATTGTTCAGCCTGACTTGGTTCCACAATTCTTTTTCGTCCGTATATGTTTTGATCAATCGGATTGAACTTTGATGACGATATTTAACGGCAGTCGGGATTCCAATCTTGTCAAAGTATTTCTCCAGTTTCGACTTTCTCTTTTCTAGTGCGATGCCAGATAGATCTTTACCCTTCAGAGAGATAAGATCGAAGACAATATATTGGCAAGGGAAGGCTTCCGAATGTTGGGCAATGACCTCCTTCTTACGCATCCGTCCCCTCGTCTGAACAATGGAAAATTCACTCTTGAAATCGTTCTGAAGGCATACCAATTCGCCGTCAAATGTAATGGGCAGGAAAGGCTCCATCAAATCTTCTATCCGACAGCAACCCTCGATAATCTCGGGGAAAAGATCATTGAGGTTTTTTTCATTTCTGCTGAATAGCTGAACTCCTTCTTTGGTCCATTGAAGAATCGCCCTGAATCCGTCGTATTTTGTTTCGTATATCCAGTCTTTCCCTACTGGCACTTCATCTACATCCATCATTAGCATCGGTTTCATCTGATCGCTCCGTTCTTATGTATAGATTTCGCTTTTATTTATAGTGTTTGACGGATTATTTTTCGTATACATAGGAATGAGTCAGCTTTCCATACTAAGAATAAAAGCGGGTGATTTCATTGCATACAATATGGAAAGGAAGCATCAGTTTCGGTCTGGTCAATATTCCGATCAAGCTTCATGCGGCTACAGAGAACAACGACATTAAATTGCGCCAGCTTCACAAGGAGTGTCATTCCCCGATCAGCTATCAGAAAGTATGCCCGATTTGTGATAAAGAAGTGAAAAGCGAAGAGATCGTGAAGGCGTATGAGTATACGAAAAACAAGTTCGTTGTACTCGATGATGACGACCTTGAAAAGCTGAAGAAGGAAAATGAAGACAAAGCTGTTGAGATCATTGATTTTGTCCAGTTGGAGGAAATCGATCCGATTTATTTTGAACGCAGCTACTTCATGGCTCCTGATGCGAACGGCGGCAAAGCGTATGCACTATTGCGAAAGGCGTTGAAGGAATCCGGAAAAATCGGTGTCGCGAAAATCATCATCCGCTCGAAGGAGCAGTTGGCAGTCGTCCGGGTATATAAAGACGCATTGTTGATGGAAACAATCCACTTCCCGGATGAAGTGCGCAATGTAGGGGATGTGCCGAATATTCCCGCTGAGGATACGGTCGTGAAAAAAGAACTCGACACTGCGCTTCTGTTAGTCGATCAATTGACGACTGCATTCGATCCCGATAAATATACGGATGAATACAGGACGGCGCTTATGGAATTGATCGAAGAGAAAAAAGCGGGCAATACAGCTGTTGCCAAAACGGAGAAAAAGGCAATTTCGCCTTCAAATACAACCGATTTGATGGCCGCGCTGCAGGCATCGCTCGATAAGACAAAGAAGAAGAAGCCGGCACCACGAAAAAAGGCACCAGCGAAGATGAAAGCTTAGAAAATCCGTGCGTGACAAGCGTTATCACCGACTTGGGGGAGTTTATCACCGACTTGGGACACTTTATCACCGACTCGGCACATTTACCACCGACTCTCGAGGGTTTACCACCGACTCTCGGCCTATTACCACCGACTTTCAGATGTTTACCACCGATTCTCGGCAAATTACCACCGACTTTCAGATGTTTACCACCGATTCTCGGCAAATTACCACCGACTTTCAGATGTTTACCACCGATTCTCGGCAAATTACCACCGAATCCACCTTTTTCGCATACAAAAATGCCATCCCAACAAAGGATGGCATTTTTTGTATTAGATGAATTTGACCATTTTATAATTTTTCTTCCCTCTGCGTACAATTGTAAACGCGTCGTCCAAACGGTCTGCCGCAGTGACCTCATATGCGAGATCCGTCACTTTTTCGCCGTTCAATGAAATAGCACCGTTTGTCACGTCTTCGCGTGCTTGACGCTTAGAAGAAGAAACACCTGCTTCGACGATGAAGTCGACGATGTTTTTATCCGCCTTCGTAAGTTCCGCTGTCGGCACGTCTTTGAATGCATCTTTCATTTCAGCAACCGTCAACGCCTTCAAGTCTCCGCTGAATAACGCTTTCGAAATGCGGATCGCTTGGTCGAGCGCTTCCTGGCCATGGATGAGACGCGTCATTTCTTCCGCCAGCGTTTGCTGGGCTTTTCGAAGGTGCGGTTCATCCTGAACGGATGCCTCAAGCGCCTCGATCTCTTCCCGGCTCATGAATGTAAAGATTTTCAAGTAGTTGATAACTTCCGCATCTGCCGTGTTGATCCAGAACTGATAGAACTCATAAGGCGACGTCTTTGCTGCATCAAGCCAGACAGAACCGCCAGCAGTTTTTCCGAATTTCGTGCCGTCCGCTTTCGTTATGAGCGGCATCGTGATTCCGAATGCTTTTGCTTCTTCGTTATGTGTTTTCCTGATAATTTCAAGTCCTGTTGTAATATTGCCCCATTGATCGGAACCACCGATTTGTAAACGGCAATTGTACTTGTCGTACAAATGGCTAAAGTCGGCGCCTTGGATCAGCATATATGAAAATTCCGTGAAGGAGATGCCCGTTTCCAGACGGGAAGCAACATTTTCTTTCGCGAGCATATAGTTGATGCTTAACAGTTTTCCGTAGTCACGAAGGAAGCTGATGGCAGACATTTCCCCAAACCAGTCTTTATTATCAACTAAGATAGCTCCGTTTTCACTGTCGAAGTCAAAGATATGCTCCAATTGTCGGCGAATGCCCGCCACGTTTTTCGCGATTTGTTCATCGGACAGAAGCTGTCGCTCTTCCGCCTTGAAGGATGGATCCCCGATCATGCCTGTTGCACCGCCCACTAGAACGATGGGGCGATGACCGTGTTGCTGAAAACGGCGAAGCGTGAGAAAAGGTACAATATGACCGATATGCAAGCTGTCCGCCGTCGGGTCTGTTCCACAATACAACGAGATTTTTTCTTCATTCAATACCTTCTCAAGGCCTTCCTCATCCGTCAGCTGATACAGGAGGCCTCTCCATTTCAAGTCCTCGAGCAGTTCATTCTTCATCATAATCCCTCCAATAAAATAAAAAAGACCCTACACGATTCAACTGAATCATGCAGGGACGTTAGATACAAAGTCAACTAACGCGGTACCACCCGGCTTGAGAATATATACATTCTCCGCTTGAAGACGCATTATCGCCGCGTACGCGTCACACTCCAAAGCTGTAATTCGCAAACGTTCTACCGGACAGCTTCCACCAACCGCTGCCTCTCTAGACGGATCGAGCGTTCCTACTCCGGCTTTCTCAACATGTGAAAAATGATATATCCCTTATTGTAGTCTAAACTACCGCTTTGTCAAACATTTTCTATTGATTTCCACGAAATGTGCTATAATAGGAAGGATTTTAGGGGGGATGAAACTTTGAGTGAAAAACGTAAAAACAGGATAGATCTAATAGAAGATAAATTTGAATCATTGAAGAAAAAAGGATGGGCAAAAGGGATCCGCATCACATCGGGAGTCATTTGGAATCTTTTTCTCATCTTCCTCATCTTCGGGCTAACGCTTGGCGTATTCGCTGCCTCAGTCGGCGCCGGTTATTTCGCATCACTCGTAGCGAAGGAGCCACTCCGATCGAAAGATGAAATGCGGGGTAATATCTTTAATTATGAAGAGACTTCGGAAATTTATTTTGCAAATGACATCTATTTAGGGAAAGTAAATGCCGATATCGAAAGGAAAGAGACAACATTAAAGAAGGTTTCTCCTTTCGTCATCGATGCAGTTCTGGCAACGGAAGACGAATATTTTGAAACACATGAGGGAGTCGTACCTAAAGCGATTTTCCGCGGACTGTTTCAAGATGTGACAAACTCATCCAGTCAGACAGGTGGTTCAACACTCACCCAACAACTTATTAAAAACCAGATTTTGACAAATGAAGTATCCTATGAGCGGAAGGCGAAAGAAATCCTGCTTGCCATGCGGCTTGAACATTTCATGGATAAAGAAGAAATTCTAGAAGCCTACTTAAATATCATTCCATATGGAAGGAATGCATTAGGGCAAAATATCGCGGGGATCGAGACTGCAGCCGAGGGTATCTTCGGTGTAAGTGCAGAAGAACTTAATCTTCCTCAAGCGGCCTATATTGCGGGAATTCCCCAAGCGCCGTTTGCGTATACCCCTTTCCTGAGCAGCTATTATGGCGGCGGCTTGAAGAATGATGAAAATATCAAGCCAGGAATCGACAGAATGAAAACGGTCCTTTTCCGTATGAAAGAAACGGGCTATATTACCGATAAGCAATACGAAGAAGCGATCGCTTATGATATTACGAAAGACTTCCGCGAAAAGACAGAGCGCGCAACCGAGAGATATCCTTATTTAACACAGGAAATCCAAGAGAGAACGAAAGAGATCCTTGCGAAAATCTTGGCGGAAAAGGATGGCATCGATCCAGAACGGGTAGATGGAGATGAAAAAGTAAGAGGGAAATATTTTATACTTGCCGATCGCGCGATGCGTACCGGTGGATACCGTATTTATTCGACTGTCGATAAAGAACTTTACGACGGAATGAACAAAGTGGCAGAGGAATTTGAGAATTACGGAATGACTTATACACGTGAGGAAAAAGATATCAGCACAGGTGAAACCATTCTGAAAGACGATCCCGTGCAAGTTGGAGCCATTATGATCGAAAACAGCACAGGCCGAATTCTCTCATTTGTCGGAGGACGCGACCATAATCTTGAGAACACGAATCATGCGACAAGGGCTTTCAGGCAAAACGGATCTTCCATGAAGCCGCTGCTCGTCTATGCACCAGCGATTGAGTATGGTATCATCGGCGCAGGAAGCCCGGTCGTCGATGTTAAATTTGAAATACCGGATGGCAAGGGTACATGGAGTCCTTCAAACTATAATGCCGATGTGGAAAACGGAATTATCCCAGCAAGGCAGGCATTGGCTCAATCCCTCAACTTACCGACAGCAAGGCTATACAATGAAATCGTAGATCGACGGCCAGCTGAGTTCCTTGAGAAGATGAACTTCACTAAACTCACGCCTGGAGATTACGTCCACCTTTCCGTTTCATACGGCGGAATGGATGTCGGAGTCAGTGTTGAGGAGAATACAAACGCATTTGCCACTTTCGCGAATGGCGGCAAGTTCATCCAGTCTTACATCATTGATCGAATCGAAGATATGGCCGGCAATGTCGTGTATGAACACAAGATTGAACCTGTCGACGTGTTCAGCCCTGAAACATCGTATATCGTAACAGATATGCTAAGGGATGTTATAAAACCTGGCGGAACAGGACAGCAATTGCCTGGATTCATGAATTTCAAAACCGACCTGGCTGCAAAAACCGGGACGACGAACGGATACGGCGACGCTTGGCTAGTCGGATACAATCCAAATGTCTCAATGGGCCTCTGGTTTGGCTATAAGGATCAGAAGCGCAAGTTGTACACCCGAAAATCCGGTGCGATGCATCCGACGACCCGGACGTCTATGCTCTTCGGCAGATTGATGAATAAAGCGAATGAAGTGAGACCAGATATTATCGGGGCTGGCAGCACTTTCAAACAGCCAGCAGGCGTAGTATCCAAGCCGTTCTGCGGAATTTCAGGATTGGCACCGTCCGCTGCTTGTACGTCTGCCGGATTGGTCAGATCTGACCTGTTCAATTCAAAAGTGATGCTCCCTACTAAACCGGATGACAGCATTATCAATGCGTCTTATGTCTCCGTCAAGGGCAGCCGCTACATGGCACTGCCTTCGACGCCTGCGGAATTTATTGTTTCAGGTGGAACCGGAGTCAATCAAGCATTTATCGACAGGATGCTAGGATCTTGGGGTGGAGATGCTTCCAAGCTGTTCCCATCCATGTCTATATTTGCTTCAAGTGTCGTATCAGGGGCAGTCTTCAATGCGGATGATGTTGCACCGACAGGCGTCAACGCATCGCTGAACGGGTCGACGTTAGTTTGGTCGGAATCCCCTTCAAATGACGTGATCGGTTATTATGTATACCGGAACAATGAACGGATTGCAACAGTCAAAGATGGATCCGCCAACTCAATCGCTGTCGGCCCAGGCGAATATTCCGTCAGAGCTGTTGATATTACCGGACTTTTATCCGGGGCCTCTAATATCGTAACTGTCGCTAGCCCAGAACCGCCACCGACAGAAAAACCGGACGATGAAAATAAGCCTCCTGCGACGCCGCCAGGAAATGAAAATAATAACGGCGAAGGCGGAAGCGGAAACAACGGTGGAAATAACGGAAACAATGGAAATGGAAATGGAAACAACGGAAGTGGCAATAACGGAAATAACGGGAACAATGGGAACGACGGAAATGGCAACAATGGCGGAGGCAATAAACCGCCTTCCGACGATGATGGCGATGATTAATGGAATACAAAAAGGGACTCCCCAACTGGGAGTCCCTTTCTTGTGTTATCAGTCTTCCATCGTCGATAAGTCGCCTGTCGGCAAGTTGAGTTCCCATGCCTTCAATACACGTCGCATGATTTTTCCGCTTCTTGTCTTCGGAAGCTTGTCCTTGAATTCGATTTCCCTTGGCGCAGCGTGTGCGGCAAGTTCCTTTTTGACGAATTGCTTAATGTCATCTTCCAGTTCTTCAGAAGGTTCATATCCATCATGGAGAGCGACAAAGGCTTTGATGATTTCACCACGGACCGGGTCGGGTTTTCCGATAACCCCCGCCTCGACAATCGCCGGGTGCTCCAGCAATTTGCTTTCCACTTCAAACGGTCCTACACGTTCCCCGCTCGTCATGATGACGTCGTCGACACGTCCTTGGAAGAAGAAATAGCCGTCTTCGTCCATATAGGCAGAATCACCGGATACATACCATTCATCGTTCAAGAAGTAGGAATCATACTTCTCAGGGTTGTTCCAAATTTGACGCATCATTGAAGGCCATCCTTTTTTTATGGCCAGATTGCCCATCCGATTCGGAGGCAATACTTGTCCTCGGTCATCAACGATCGCCGCTTCAATGCCAGGCACCGGCTTCCCCATCGATCCCATTTTGATCGGCAATGATCCGAAATTGCAAATCGTTTGTGCCCCGGTTTCCGTCATCCACCAAGTATCGTGGATCCGTAGCTTGAACACTTCCATCCCCCAACGGATGACTTCAGGGTTCAAAGGTTCCCCGACTGACAAGATATGACGCAATGAGGATAGATCGTATTTTTCCAAGGGTCCCGCACCCGCGCCCATTAGCATCCGGAACGCTGTCGGCGCACTGTACCATACTGTTACGCCATACTCTTGAATGGCTTCGTACCAGCTGTCCGTGGAGAATCTTCCGCCTACAATAAGCGATGTTGCACCCGCTAGCATAGGTCCAAAAATCCCATATGCCGTACCCGTAACCCAACCGGGGTCCGCCGTGCACCAAAAGATATCCTCGTCTTTCAAATCCAATACCCAGCGTGCTGTCATCAATTGCTGAACCATCGCTTCCTGTACATGCAGAACGCCTTTCGGTTTCCCTGTGGAACCGGACGTGTAATGAAGAAGCGTCGGCGAATCCTTCTCCATCCAAACCACCTGGTAGTATGGGGATGCTTTCTTGAAATGTTTTTTGAAATCTATATATTTATCATTTTCTTCTATATTGTCGCCTACAAGAAAGATTGTTTTCAAGTGAGGCAATCTGTCGACAGGAATCCTGCCCAATAACTCCGGTGTCGTCACAATCGCTTTCGCTTCACTATCGGAAAGCCGGTCATAGACTGCCCCTTCCATAAATGCTTCGAAAAGCGGTCCGACAATTGTCCCCATTTTCAACGCCCCGAGTATGACAAAATACAATTCGGGAGAACGCGGCATGAAAACGAAAATGCGATCCCCTTTTTCCAACGATGAGTGGTTCGTCAGGACATTTGCCGCTTTATTGGACATTCTTTTCATTTCATTATACGTATACGCTTCTTTGCGTACCGCATCTTTGTAAAACAAAGCCACTTTGTTTTTCCGATAGGAATTCGCATGACGATCTACAGCCTCGTGCGCAACGTTGATGAGTCCGGTCTCATGCCAGCTGAATTCCTTCTCTGCGTCAGACCATTTAAAATCCTTCGCTGTTTGGTCATAATCCTGTAATTGATAATCCCCCTGCATTACAGGTAAAGTGTTAATCTCCATTCCTATCACCCTTTCGTGAAACATTTACCCCTCCTATTCTACAATATTCATTCTTTATTTGCTAATAAATTAATATTTTTAGTATTGTTGTTTAATTTGTCATCAAGAAGTTCTTTGCCTTGAACATAATTGTTGTATACTGTGAATAAGGTCTATTTATTTGTAGGACGGTGATTAGCGTGGAACATAGGAAAACGTATAACGCGATGGAAGTCAAACATAAGAATGGCGATCTTGTCATTGAGGGTCCGATTCCAGGAAACGAATTGGCAAACCTTGAATTCCATGACCATTTAGTTGCTTTCAGGCCGCCTGCACAGCAGCACAAGGCACTGATCGAAATCGCCGATCTTCCCGAAGGACGGATACTCATCGTCCGTGATATGAATCAAATCGTCGGGTATGTGACCTATTTGTACCCGGATCCCCTTGAAAGATGGTCGAAAGGTAAGATGGAGAATCTTATTGAGTTGGGTGCCATCGAAGTAATCCCGAAATATCGGGGCGGCGGAGTCGGAAAGGCATTGCTCGAAGTGTCCATGATGGACGATGCAATGGAGGACTATATTATCATCACGACTGAATATTATTGGCACTGGGATTTGAAAGGGACGAAACTGAATGTGTGGGAATACCGGAAAGTGATGGAGAAGATGATGAACGCAGGCGGGTTGGAATATTATGCAACCGATGATCCGGAAATCAGCTCACATCCCGCGAATTGCCTCATGGCAAGGATCGGTAAAAGGGTAGATCAGGAATCAATCCAACAGTTTGATAGTCTTCGCTTTATGAACCGATTCATGTATTGATGGGAGGTTTTTCTATTGTTAATTGAAGAGATAATGAAAAGGGACGTCGCCTCCCTTTCACCGGAGCATACTGTAAACGACGCCTTGACAATCATGCAGGAAAAGAAAATTCGGCATCTCCCCATCGTTTCGGATGTAAAAGGGCTTGTCGGCATTGTGACAGACCGTGATCTGAAAGAGGTCGTCCCTTCCCTTTATTCCGACTCGACAGATGTAAACGTTTACAAAACACCATTATCTGAAATCATGTCGGAGAACCCGATCAGTGGCCACCCGATGGATTTCGTGGAAGAGGCCGCAGTCATTTTTTACGATAACCAGATCGGCTGCCTGCCGATCGTCTCCAACGGAAAACTTGTCGGCATCATTACGGAGACGGACCTGCTCTATAAGTATATCGAATTGACCGGAGTTCATCAGCCGGGCTCCCAGATTGAAGTGCGCGTACCGAATATACCCGGCATCCTCTTTGAAGTGTCCAAAGTGTTCCACGAACATAAATTGAATGTGCTAAGTGTTCTTGTATATCCCGATAAAGAAAATGAAGATAATAAAATTCTTGTTATTCGCGTCAAGACGATGAATCCGCTCAATGTCATAAATGGCTTGCGTAAAAATGGATTTGAAGTCCTTTGGCCGAATGTACCCGGCATTGATCTATGAAGAAAGATGCTGTGTTCATATTTTCCGAAGAACAACTTGGCTATTCTTTTTCGGACACTCACCCATTCAATCAAAAGAGGATTGTACTGACGCTGGATCTGTTGAAGAAATCCGGTGCCATATCCGATGAAGACATCATCGTTCCGAGAATTGCGACCGATGAGGAATTATTATTGGTCCATGATCCGAAGTTTATTGATATCGTCAAAAGAGCCGGCCAAGGATTAATTACCGAAGAGGTTGGTTCCGTTTATGGCATCGGTACTGAAGATACCCCTATTTTCCCGAATATGCACGAGGCGAGCGCCATGCTTGTTGGCGGGACGTTGACCGCAGTTGATGAGGTGATGGAAGGAAGGGCGAAATATGCGTTGAACTTAGGAGGCGGGCTTCACCATGGTTTCCAAGGAAAGGCTTCAGGATTTTGTGTCTATAATGACAGCTCGGTCGCTATTAAATACATCCAGAAGAAGTAT
Source organism: Sporosarcina koreensis (assembly GCF_042655825.1). NCBI lineage: Bacteria > Bacillati > Bacillota > Bacilli > Caryophanales > Caryophanaceae > Sporosarcina > Sporosarcina koreensis. Next base: position 93,387 of record NZ_JBHSNP010000028.1, read on the forward strand.
AATGCGCGTGTGCTTTATATCGACACGGATGCCCATCATGGCGACGGCGTGCAATGGACGTTTTACGATGATCCGAACGTCTGCACACTTTCCGTCCACGAAACCGGAAGATACCTTTTTCCTGGGACAGGCGCTGTAACTGAACGCGGAAATGGCGAAGGTTATGGGACTTCTTTCAATTTCCCGATCGATGCCTTCACGGAGGATGAATCGTTTCTACAGATTTACAAAACGGCAATTGAAGAAGTCGCAGCTTTTTTCAAGCCGGATGTCATATTGACGCAAAATGGGGCAGATGCCCATTATTTCGATCCCCTCACCCATTTGTACGGCACGATGAAGATTTATGAACAAATACCACGGATTGCACGGAAAATTGCTGAGCGCTATTGCGAAGGCCGGTGGATCGCTGTCGGCGGCGGGGGCTATGATATATGGCGGGTCGTACCGCGGGCATGGTCGCATATTTGGCTAGCGATGAAGCAGTTGCCGATTCCTATGGGCAGGCTGCCTGATGCATGGCTTGAAGCATGGCAAGTCGAGTCTCCTGTACCGTTCATCGAGACATGGCAAGATCCGGATCCGTTGTACGAACCGATTCCACGGAAGGCGGAAATAATGGAGAAAAATGCTCAAATGCTTGAACGCGCTTTGCATTTTATTCGTAGTCAATGACTTGAATTGAGCCCTTGCGGAAATAATTGAGCCCTTCTGCGAATAATGGAGCCCTTGATTAAATAATTGAGCCATCATATGAAAAAAGCTGTCCCGGCAGTTTGTCCGGAACAGCTTTTTCATTTTGTCGACTGGCGCACTTCCTTATGATACGGCAGAATAACATTTACATCTTCGACTTCCTCGCCGTTCATCAGCTTTGTCAACAAGCGCATCGAAACCGCACCCAAGTCATATAACGGGACGATGATGGCGGTCAATTGCGGCCTTACCGCACGCGACAGCAATGTATGTTGGAAACAGATCACTTCGTAGTCTTCCGGCACTGAAAAGCCCTCATCCCTGATTCCATTTAAAACGCCTACAGCAATTTCATCATTGCCGGCAAAAATGGCGGTCGGCTTTTCTTCTAGCTCACGTATCACAGCCCACTTTTCATAAGCGTCATCATACGTATTGTCCGTTTCAATGAAAAATTCATCGATGATCGGAAGGCCAGCTTCTTTCAACGCCCTCTCGTATCCGACTTTCTTGCATAACCGATTGATATCCCTCGACATCGGACCGCTCACATGGACGATGCGTTCATGGCCATTATCAATCAATTTCTTCACTGCTTCATAGGCCGCTTCCTCATGGTCGATGTTCACTGTCGGCAAGTCCGTGTTGTCTCCCAACGTACCCGCCAAAACAATCGGCACATTCGCTGTCGCCATTTCCGCACGGATTTCATCTGAAAGTGAATCGCTCATGAAAATGAGACCATCAACCTGTTTGCCGAGATGGTCTTCCAATAGCTCAACTTCCCTCGTCGCCCGTTTGTCCGAGTTGGACAGAATGATATTGTATTCGTACATTGTCGCAATATCCGCGATGCCGCGTGAAAGTTCGGCATAATAACTTTTGGAAATATCTGGAACGATTACTCCAACCGTTGTCGTCTTCTTACTTGCAAGCCCTCTTGCCACGGCGTTCGGACGATAGCCGAGGCGTTCGATGCATTCGAGAACCTTTTTACGTGTTGCCGGTTTTACGTTCTGATTGCCGTTGACAACACGGGAAACCGTAGCCATGGAAACATTCGCTTCCCTTGCTACATCATAAATAGTAACTGCCATTGACGAATCTCCTTCCCATCAGTATGTATTCGCTTACTTCTATTATAAACAAAACACCGGATCCTTGAAAGGTCCGGCGCTGTTTATAGAATAATTCAAATGTAGCAACCCTTAGACTGTTTGATGGGTGTTCATGAATCTTTCAATTTCAGCGTAGAACTCGTCGAACTGTTTAATGTCCATTTGCTGTGCTGCATCGGATAAAGCGACAGCCGGATCAGGATGCACTTCCGCCATGACACCGTCCGCTCCTACAGCAATTGCCGCTTTTGCAGTTGGAAGCAATAAGTCTTTTCTGCCTGTCGAGTGAGTGACATCTACGAAAACCGGTAAATGTGTTTCCTGTTTTAAAATCGGAACCGCGGAAATGTCCAAAGTGTTTCGTGTCGCCCGCTCATATGTGCGGATTCCACGCTCACAAAGCATGATTTGGCTATTCCCTTTGGAGATGATATATTCAGCCGCATTGATGAATTCATCAATCGTTGCAGCCAATCCACGTTTTAGAAGGACTGGTTTATTCACCATGCCTGCTTCTTTCAGCAATTCGAAGTTCTGCATATTGCGCGCCCCGATTTGGATGACATCGATATAATCGAGCGCCTCTTCCAAGTGGGATGGCGTAATGATTTCCGTCACGATCGATAAGCCTGTTTCATCGGCGACACGTTTCAAGATTTTCAGCCCTTCAAGGCCGAGCCCTTGGAAATCATAAGGGGATGTACGCGGTTTGTAAGCGCCGCCCCTGAGCATCGTCAACCCTTTTGCCTTGATTGATTGAGCAACTGCAAGAACTTGTTCATATGATTCAACGGCGCAAGGACCGAAAATGAATGTCGGTTCCCCGTTCCCGATTCTTTCTCCATTTACGTTGACAATTGTATCTTCAGGCTTGCGTTCACGGGAAACAAGCAATGCATTGCGTTGCTCATCTTCCTGGATTTCGAGCGCAGACATGAAGATGCCTTTGAAAATCTGTTCTAGAATTCCATTTGGAATCGGTCCTTTATTGGATTGGACCAAAGCGTTCAGCATTTCTCTTTCGCGGATCGGATCATACCTGTTGACACCTTGCTTTTCTTTCACCTTGCCAATTTCTTGGACAACTGAAGTACGTTCATTGATCAAGTCCAATATCTTCGTATTCAATTCATCCACTTGACCTCTAAGCTGATCTAAATCATTTTGTCTCATCATTATGTCTCCTCCCCGCACACATCATTCCCTTTTCGAAGCAGGAATTCTGTGTTACATTTTTATATAATAGTCCTAAGTATAATGAAAAGTATTTGAAAAGTCACGTCATTTTTACAAATTGTTTAATTTCATTAGTATTTGACGAAAAAGGGGTGTATTATTCTGTCGAACAAACTTTTCGCACTTGATATCGGTACCCGTTCCGTCGTCGGCATCATTCTTTCCGAACAAGATGGGAGTTACCATGTTGCCGATCTCGTGACGATTGAACATAAGGAACGCTCGATGATTGATGGGCAAATACATAATATTGTAAGCGTCGCCTCTGTCATATCAGAAATAAAATCAATTCTGGAGGAACGCCATGGCATGCTGAAAAAAGTAAGTGTTGCCGCAGCAGGACGTGCGCTCAAAACGATGGAAGGATCCATGACGATTGATATTGCCGGAAAACCGCTCTTTACACCAGAGGACATTAACCGGCTCGAATTGGCTGCGGTGCAACAAGCCCAGCAGCAACTACTGTCTTCTGCAGCCACTGCAGATGATTATTATTATTGTGTCGGCTATTCGGTCCTTCATTACAAATTGGATGAAGATGAAATCGGCAGTCTGATCGATCAGGCGGGCAGAACAGCGACAGCGGAAGTCATTGCGACATTCCTCCCGAGGGTCGTCGTCGAGTCCCTGCTTTCGGCATTGAAACGGGCTGGCCTGGAAATGGAAGCGCTGACGCTTGAGCCGATCGCTGCCATCAACGTCCTGATCCCTCCTTCGATGCGCAGATTGAATGTCGCACTCGTCGATATCGGGGCGGGTACATCGGATATCGCCATTACAAACAATAATACGGTCGTCTCTTACGGTATGGTTCCGGTTGCGGGAGATGAAATTACAGAAGCGCTCAGCAACCATTACCTTCTTGACTTTCCTGTAGCTGAAATCGCAAAACGCTCTCTCGCAACTGAAGAATCGATTACCATTTCGGACATTCTCGGTTTCGAACAGCAAGTGCCCACTTCGGAAGTGACTGCTATCATCAAGCCATCCATCGAGAAGCTGGCATCGAGCATCGCTGATGAAATCAAACGACTTAATCAAAAGTCGCCGCAAGCCGTCATGGTCGTCGGTGGTGGAAGCCTTACACCTCTTCTACCAAAAGAATTGAGTATCCGACTCGATTTGCCTGAAAACCGTGTCGGCATCCGTGGACTCGATGCATTGTCGGAAGTCACTTTGTCGGAAGGCATCTTTTCCACCCCTGCACTCGTCACACCAATCGGCATCGCGATTGCAGCAAGACGGGCACCGATCCATTATATGTCGGTCACTGTCAATGAAAAAACGATCCGCTTATTTGAATTGAAAGAGATGACAGTCGGAGATGCATTGCTTGCCGCAAATATTAAGGCAAGACAACTGTACGGCAAGCCGGGAATGGGAATATCAATTACATTGAACGGCGGCCGGATGATGATTCCAGGAGAACATGGAATATCGTCTGAAATCCTGTTGAATAGAAAGCCCGCAAGCACGAAAGACTTCATCATGAATGGCGATGAAATTACGCTTGAACCCGGCAAGGACGGTAAAGATGCATCCGTCACAATTCGTGATCTGATCGGTGAAATTCAGCCAATTAAAGTGACCATTCATGGAAATAAGCATACAATCGTGCCAAGTATTGAGTGCAACGGCATTCCTGTCGGACCCGATACGCTTGTGGAGGACAGGGATGAAATCGTTTTTTCGCAATCTACGAAACTAAACGAAGTACTTGAAGACCTCGGCATGGAACCTTATATACCGTTTGAAGTGTTTGTGAATAATAAAAGAATCCGGTTGGACGACTGGACCCCTCAATTCTTTATCGGCAATATGCCGGTTCCTCAAGATCATCCTTTACGGGATGGGGATGAAATCAAGTTAGGGGTGCATACTCCTCCTACTGTCGGGGATATCGTCGCTACTTTGGATCACTCCGATCAACCAACAGCGAGCATTACGTTCAATGGGGAGCCTGTAACGATTTGGAGCAGCGGGGCATCCATCTTATTGAATGGTGAGCAAGTGGACAATTCAGCCATCGTCCGTCCAGGCGACCGGCTCACGATTCCGAAAACGGCTCAACGGCCATTTTTGTTCAGCGATGTTTTCCTTTTCATCGATTATTCATTGCCGAAAAATGCATCATCCTCCTACCAGCTATTGCGCAACGGAGAACCGATCGGCTTTAATGATTCGATCTTCAGTGGAGATGCATTGGAAATCAAATTCAGCTGATATCTAAAGAGCCAGACAACCCACGATGGGCTGCCTGGCTCTTTCAATTTCACTTTTCTTTTTCAACCGAAATGTGATTTTGATTCACATTCTTTTCATGTCCGATGTTTTCACTATTGTCATAGGAGACACCGCTATTTTTCGTAGATTGATACTTTGCAGCCTCTTTATCTTTCGTCGTTACCGTCTCAGGAAAATCGATTGCTTCTTCACCGTCGGAAAAAGCTGTCCCATCATCCATAGGGACCGATGTCTTATTGGCCATCGATTTCACTTTATCCACAATTTGCCCGGATTGCTCCTGGATCGTTTTCGTCAGGCCATCCGTCTTCTCTTTGGCCACTGAAGTGATTTCCGTCGCTTTATCCTTCGCAACTGCGCTTAATTCGATCCCTTTGTTTTTCAATTGGACCGCTTGTTCCGAGAAATCGTCGCGCATTTCTCTGCCCGTTTTCGGTGCTAGGAACAATGCCGCCGCAGCGCCGATAACGCCTCCTACGAGTGCGCCCAAAAGGAAGCTTCCTGCGCCGGAATCGTCCTCATCATAGAAATTGTCCGTATTGGAACGGTATGGGTAATTGACAGGCAAGTGGGATGGTTCCCCGAAAGTGTTCTTATAGTCTTGGTTCCCGTAATAGTGGTGATCGTAATGTGCATCGTTATAGTTCGGTTTTAGTTTTTCAGTCATGTGAATTCCTCCCGTATGATTTTTTTAGTCGATATCAGTGCCCGCCCGGACTTGGCAATCTCTTCTGTCCATTGTCCGGTTTATAGACAGTCCAGCCTGATGATCTTTCCGTCTTCATATCTTTCACTTTACCGATGATGCCGAATGCGACGTTGCTCCATTGAACCACCTGGGCTATTTTATCACTGTTCTTCTCGGCTTCGACAGTGATTGAATTGGTCACCCGACGGACTGAATCGTTCAAGTCACTGACTGAGCTTCCTACCCCTTTCACTGCATCAACGACAGTGTTCAATTTTTCGGATTTCTGTTGAATATCCTCGGCAAGGGCATTTGTCTTATGAAGAAGTTCAGTCGTTTCGGACGTGACCCCTTCCAACTGGTTCGTCAAGCCATCCAATGTTTCGGAGACGCTTCGTAATGTTGTTTTCAATGAACCTAATGTCATTGCAAGGCTAATACATAAAATCAAAAATGCGATTGCAGCAACGATTGCAGCAATGTACAGTAACACTTCCATGGCAATCCTCCTCCCGATAACATCCATAAATAATTTCTACCCTATAAATGAGGTAAATAAACGCGCCTACTCTACCCTTTTTCGACATTCTTTTCAAATCTCCTTCATTTTTTCCGAAATAAATTATTTCTGGATATTAAGATAAATATTTACTAGTTGATTGGAAAGAAGAAAATCACCAAAAATTAAGGGGATTTATGTTAAAGTAAGTTATTAGGTTTAAAAGTTTATGTGTAAAGAATCAAGAGTAATTAGTGTTCCTAAAACGGGCCGTTTAACGGTTCAGTACAAAAACGAGAAGATATTGGAGGGAAACCCTTGTCAGCAGGAGAACAGTTCTATAATCACATAGAAAAATCGAGAAAGACATTTATAATAATCGCCACTATAAACATTCTTTTCTTTTCGGGAATATCATTTACCTATGTCATACCAGGACTGAAGGGTTTCAGTTTATTTTTTATGGTTTTGACATTATTTATGTATTTCCTTGCGGCAAACATATTTGTAGGCTTATTTAAAGAAAGAATATGGTTTGTTTTTATGCTTTGTATAATTTTAAACAGCCTTGGAATGGGTTGGCGTTTATGGCTTGAATGGGGAGAATTTAGTTTAATAGAGCATACGGATCTGGCGATTTATATCGGTTATCCAAGTGTAAGTGCTATCATCATTATTATATTTTATATCAGCGGCAATTCTTTATTTAGAAAGAAGGTCAACCCTTCATCAAAAACAATTGTTTCATAGAACACTCTTAGTTGATTGTAGTGGAAGACGGCGACTCCTGGGGATTAGCGAACGCCGTTACGAAGAACGGCGTTTGCGAGCACAAGCGTAGCGTTGCGAGCACAAGCGTAGCGTTTGCGAGCACAAGCGTAGCGTTGCGAGCAAGAATACCAAATCGGATGCCGCCCGCCCCCCCCCGGAAAGCGTCCGTCTGAAACGGAAATCAACTTTTTTTATTCTACATAAGGAAAAAACAGCCGATCCATTGGATCAGGCTGTTTCTTCTTTTTCTGTATGTTCAGCGAAGACGTTTAAATACTTCTGGATGTCGCCCGCGCCCATGAAAAGGTAAACTGCATTTCCGTGCTCATCGAGGACGTCGATGTTTTCCAACTTCAGATGCTTTGCTCCCGGAATTTTGCTAATGAGATCATCAATCGTCAAGTTGCCTGATTTTTCCCGTGCGGAACCGAAGATGTCACACAAATAGACGTGATCTGCTTCTGATAGGCAGTCTGCGAATTGTTGAAGCAATGCAGCGGTCCGCGTAAATGTATGCGGCTGGAAAATCGCGATGATTTCCTTGCTGGGATATTTCTGTCTCGCGGATTGCAATGTCGCTTTGATTTCCGTCGGATGGTGGGCATAATCGTCCACAATCGTCCGGCCATAAGATTCTTTCACTGTGAAACGTCTCTTGACGCCATTGAAGGTAGCCAATCTTTCTTCAATGCCCTCAGCCGGTATCCCTTCATAATGGCATAGTGCAATGACACCTAAGGAATTCAGAATACCGTGGTCACCCGACAATGCGATTGTGAACGAATGGTAAAATTCATTTCGCACATATACATCAAACGTAGCGCCATTTTCCGTTTTCACAATATTCTTTGCGGAGAAATCATTCACTTCATCAAAGCCATAGTAGACGACCGGAACATTCGCTTTAATTTGCTGCAAATGAATATCATCGCCGCAAGCAATAATCGCTTTTTTCACACGCAATGCCATTTGGCCGAATGCATCCATGACATCATCCAAATCCTTGAAGTAGTCCGGATGGTCAAAATCAATATTTGTCATAATAGCGTAATCAGGCTCGTATGCAAGGAAATGGCGTTTGTATTCGCATGCCTCGAAAACGAAATATTGACTATCCTTGACTCCTTTGCCCGTACCGTCTCCGATCAAATAAGATGTCGGGGCATTCCCGGCTAAGACATGCGCCAACAATCCAGTCGTCGATGTCTTTCCGTGAGATCCAGTAATTCCGACTGAAATGAATTGATCCATATAGTTGCCTAAAAATTCATGATAGCGTATCACTTCAACGCCCAATTCATGCGCCTTAACAATTTCGGGATGACTGTCCGGGTATGCGTTCCCTGCAATGACAGTCATGCCTGGTTTAATATTAATTTCATCAAAAGGTAAAATCGATATATTTCTCTCGTGCAAAGGGTCTTCCGTAAAGAAATATTTCTCCACGTCGGAACCTTGTACTGCATAAGATGAATCGTGAAGGATCTGTGCAAGCGAACTCATCCCCGATCCTTTGATTCCTGTAAAATGGTACAATGTCATAATGCAACCTCCCGGGATCATTAACTGTTCCCACATTCTGGTTCATCAGCTGATCGTAACCGCTGATTCCCCATTCATTTTTTAGTATTCTCTATTCCCAATTCGATTAAATATGAATCGTCTATCAAAAATATTACTTTTCAACATGCTATTCATTGCCATTTAAAAAATGGTCAAGTTCACTTTCCGTTAAATAGACTTCCCGTGCCTTACTTCCCCTTTGCTCGGAAATGAAACCTAGTTTTTCCATGCGATCCATCAACTTTGCAGCACGATTATATCCAATGCTGAAGTTGCGTTGCAATAGGGACGTGGAAGCACTGCCTTGTTCGAGTATGAATTGGCAGGCGTCAGCAAATAAAGGATCAGTCTCCTCTTCTTCCATCGTGGTTGCCAATAAATCCTCTTGGCCGAACAGATAATCAGGCTCAGCTTCGTTCTGAACGTGTTCTATTATACGTTCAATTTCGGCATCCGTGACAAACGTACCTTGCAACCGCACTGCGGAGGACTGGCCGTTTCCTAGATAAAGCATATCGCCTTTTCCTAGCAGCCTCTCTGCCCCCGGCGTATCAATAATTGTACGTGAATCGATCTGTGAAGAGACGGAAAATGCGATGCGAGTCGGGACATTCGCCTTGATCGTCCCTGTGATTACATCGACGGAAGGACGTTGTGTCGCAATTATCAAATGGATTCCGCATGCTCTAGCCTTTTGGGTGATACGGCCGATCGACACTTCCACATCTGCAGGTGCCATCATCATCAAGTCCGCCAGCTCATCAATGACGATAAGCAAATAAGGCAGCTTCAACGAAAATTTGCGGTCTTTCTCTGCCATATCATTATAACGCTCAATATTTCTTGCACCTACATGCGCAAAAAGTTCATAACGGCGCTCCATCTCGCCGACCGCCCATTTTAATGCGGCAGTCGCGGCTTTCACGTCAGTGATGACAGGGCTTAGCAAATGTGGAATTCCGTTGAACGGCGCAAGTTCGACCATTTTCGGGTCGATGAGCAACATTTTCAGATCTGCAGGTGATGCTTTATACAATAGGCTGACTAGGATTGAATTTATGCACACAGATTTCCCGGAGCCTGTTGCACCGGCGATCATTCCATGCGGCATCTTGCGCAAATCCAATGTCACCGGCTCACCCGTCAAGCTTAGTCCCAAGACTGCTTCTAAAGGGGATTCGGAGCCTTGAAAACGTTCTGTTTCAATGACTTCAGAAATCCGTACGGCCCTTGGCTTCCGATTCGGAATTTCAATCCCGATGGAACTGGTTCCAGGGATTGGTGCTTGAATCCGGATGTCCTCCGCAGCCAACGCTAGTTTCAGATCGTCAGTCAGATTGCGGACCTTGCTCACTTTCGTTCCATGTCCAACCGTCAATTCGAATCTCGTGACGGTAGGTCCCTGTACGGCCTCAATGACATTTGCCTGCACAGCAAAATATGAAAGCGCCTCTTCCAGCTTTTGCGATTGGGACACAAGCCATTCCGAATCTTCTATATGCTCTTCGGGCTGAATAAGAAAATCTTTTGCAGGAAATGCATAATAAGGTTGTTCCTCTGGTTCTTCCGGTTCTTCAGTAAACACATTAGGTTTTGCGATGTCCTGAACTTGTTCCGTTTGAGTGACACCCGTTTTTGTGGTATCAAAGGCTGACTGATAGCCACTTCTTTTTTCACGTTCCTCATATTTCAGTTTATCATTCTTTAACATAAGGACATTAAACGGCACTATTTTTTCTTTCTTCTGTTCAGGGACATGTACAGGTTCATCTTCTTCGATTAACGGTTCCAGGCTCGATACAGGCTCAAATTCTTCCGTAGCGATCAGTTCCGAACCGCTTTCCGCTTCAACTTCCTCATCAGCTTCCTCATCGACGTCTACCAATAGCTGATCGTCTAGTTGCTGCAGTTCTTCGTCTTTCATTTCAGCTTCGGAATCAAGCTCTTCCTGTTCCGTGGAGTCCCATTCGACTGGGTCGTCAATGATCGTCTCGACAATCATTTCTTTATCTGAAGTATGAGCATGTTCTTCCAATTCAATGCTTTGAATTTCATCTTCTGTTGCTGTCTGTTCAATCGGCGCTTCGACTTCGACTTCAATCTGATCATATTCCAATTCTGCCTGGGCAGGAATTGAAAGTTCCTCGGTTGCCGCTTCCGCCTCTTCAGGTCGAAGGGCTTCAAACCGATCCTTTTTGGGCCTTGAATAGCCATAAATCGGCGAAGGCACTTCCGTAGGTGTGAATGGACGGTTACTCTTTTTCTGGATGATCGTTTTCTTGCTCGGTTCAATTTCTTCAGTTGGCGCCTTCCCACGTTTTGGGGCCGGCTCAGTTTTCAATGGCGTTTGTGTATTATATTTCGTTGGAGCCGTTGCCCGATGAATTGTCGGTTTTTCATTCCCACCAGGCCATCTGTCATTTTTATATAAAGGTACTGGTTCGAAACCTTCATCGTCCAGCTCTGTTATCAAATTATCCGCTTTACTTCTTTCGTTTTCCGGATCGGGTTCCCACCCGTATATTTCGGCATCGGTGATAATTGGAAACCGGAAAGCCGGCTTTTCTGCAGGAGCTTCCTCTTTATATTCTTCTAACTCAATCTCTTCATCAAAATTTTCTTCAAACTCTTCATTATTATCTGCATCAAATAAACGGTTCATCATTTTTTTAATCCAAGTCAAATCTATCACTCTTTTCAAGTCGATCATTCTATTTTAGCAGGTTTTCATAGATTAAATCAATTGGATGACCAAAATAAGAAAAACGTACTGCCTTAAACAGTACGTTTTTCCATATCACATTGTAAAAGGTTCCCCAGGAGTCGCATCTTCGGAAAGGACCATAATCCCTTTTTCAACAGGAGCGTTCGGAATACCAAGTTCTTTCGCCGAACAAATCATTCCCGAGGAAGCGATCCCTCTCAGTTCCGCATCTCGGATGACCATTCCGGAAGGCATGACAGCCCCTACTTTTGCAACGACGACTTTTTGGCCTGCATCGACATTCGGCGCTCCACAGACGATCTGGAGAGTTTCATTCCCAACATCGACCGTACAAACGCTTAACTTATCTGCATTTGGGTGCTTCTCTTTCGTTATGACATGGCCAACGACGAATTTCGGCGTTAAATCCACATCCAGTTCAAGCTCGATTCCATTTGACTTAAGCGCTTCCTGCAGCTGACCGACGATTTCTTCTGTCGTTTCTACTTGCCCGTCTGCTTCGACCTTAACATACGTCGATGCATTGAAGACGTTGAATGCGACAATCTTTTTTGTTGCCTCGTCTATGATAAGGGTAATATCCTTATTGCTTTCGATTTCCCTATTTTCAGGGCGTTCAGTCGTCAATTGTACGAGAAGTACATCGCCGACGCCGTTTTGATTGTAAAAAATATTCATTTCTTTTTTCCTTCCTTTCGAGCTACCCGATTTTTAGCCATGATGAAAATCGGTTCCAATTTACCATCTTCATAAATGAATGACAAGGAGGTGACTGGCACCGCCCCGATTGTAAAAAATTGCATAGTCATTTGTGCAAGCACATCATAACCCGTATCATTTCGGATGTCGCCAATAATCAGGACGTCCTGATGGGGAACCGAAACAGTCATATGTCCTTCAATTTTCCCTTCCATTTCCTTCAGGAATGTTTGGTTCAAAATACGGCTTGCATCATACCCGTCATTATTATTGACGAAATAGAATAGATTTCCAGCCACTTCATCCTTTTTCATATTCGTCGGCAAAGATCTTACTTTAAACAGTGCCGATTCCATTATTTCGGATTCCGTCATGCCGATGGACTCAAGCATTGATTCGTCAATGAGGCGATATGTCGTGCCCAAGTCGAGCGCATAGAATATCCTCGTTTCCGCTGTATGATCCTTCACGATGAAACGGTCTCCCGCCTTGGAAGTTTGTGGGAAGGAAGTTGAGCGGATGACCGGATAGATGGCATTTTCTTTCATAAATCCTTCCGCCTGCTCTTTTTCCATCGCTTTAAATGTTTCCTGAATCGTGTAGACGACTTCATTGATGGCAGCATCTTGTTTTGTTTCATATTTCGCAAGGATTTCCGGCAAGGAAATATCCATTCCTTTTTTCAATACAGCGTGCTCCAAACGGATCTTATCGGTTTTCCGGTCGAAACGCCATTGCAAATGTTCGGATGGCAGATGTTGCTTCAAAAGGTCCACTAGTTGTTGTGAATTCATGCATATCACCCTTTCCTCAAAAATAAACGGCCGCTCGCCGCAATTGCGCCGGGTGACCGAATAGTCATTGATTATGAGCCTTGTTCAATGGAACGTACGACTTCCATCATCTTGCCCATATTCGCTTCAATATTTTTGTTTTTCGTAATCGTCGTCATCTTGATTCCGCCGACACTAGCAATGAGCTCGACTTGATCTTCACCCTTCTTGACAACCGAGGCAAAACCGAAATATCCATCCTCGGTGAAAACTTCCTCAAATCGCTCTTTATCGTCAGTTTTCGTTAACAAATCGTAAAAGAGTCTGCTATCTCTAGCCTCATTCGGATTAATAAAAAGAAGGAAAGTCTCATCGCCTTTTTTCATCACGATGTTTTGGGCGTCGGACTTCTCATCAATCGTAAATCCGGCCGGCTTATATAATGAAACACCATGAACTTCATCATTCACATGTTGATCATGCAATTGAAAAGCTTCTTTTGCCGAGAGAATTGCCCCGGTGGCCTGTTCTTCGAACGTTTTGCCACATGCGGTTAATACAGTTATGGATAGGAGTGCCAGGAATAAGAACTTCCAAAAACGGAACATTCAGCTTCCTCCAATCGTACATTTTTATTCAAATACCGTTTCCTATTTTAAAGATAATGTTACGTATATGCAAATCAAGCGTTTTAGTTAGCCTTTTCGTAGTACTTCAATTGGCCAATCAATAATTGCATAACATGCTCGAACAGCTTGTCACGGGTAACTGCGTGCGCGGTGAACATTCCGATTGCACCTTCGCTAAAGCGGATACCGCTCGCCTTGAAGTATTCATCAACGACAATTCCCAATTCACGGCCATCCCGCAATTCGGAAGCAATTTCTTCCGGCAAAGGAATTTGTGCGCCCCCGGCAGTGAATGATTTCCCTGAAGGCAATGCGAGTGCGCCCCAGTTGCAGACGAACATTTCCTCCCCAACGACACGCACGCCGCCCTCCAAACCAATTCCGATTGCGTCGCCTTGTTCATTGGCGGCATTTGTTGCGCGGTTCAATGCGCCTGTTCTTGTTTCCTCGTCACCGAAGGGCTGGTCCTTCACTCCGGAAGGGACTTTCACCTCCTCCAATTCACTTCCAGGAAAATGGCTTTCGATCACTGCCCGTGCCGCATTGACTTTTGCTTGATTGGTAGATCCTATGATGAATTTCATGCTGTTCTCCTTTCTTGTCAGAAAAAAGCCATCCCATTGTTGAAAGGATGGCTATTTTCACTGATCAATTAAACATTGCTTTTAATCGTTTCAACAGTCGTTTTATCGCAAGCTTTCACTAATTTGACGAGAAGCTCTTTCGCCGCTGCGTAGTCATCTGTGTGGATGATGGAAGCGGACGTGTGAATGTAACGTGAGCAGATACCGATCACTGCACTTGGTACGCCTTCGTTTGCAATATGGACTTGTCCTGCGTCCGTTCCTCCCATGGAGATGAAATATTGGTATGGGATCTTATTCGTTTCCGCAGTGTCGAGAATGAATTCACGCATGCCGCGGTGCGTCACCATCGAACGGTCGAAAATACGCAGCAATGTCCCTTTTCCAAGCTGGCCGAATTCATTTTTATTGCCGGAAGCATCATTTGCAGGACTCGCATCCAAAGCGAAGAACAAATCCGGGTTGATCATTCTGGCAGCAGCCTGTGCTCCGCGCAAGCCGACTTCCTCCATTACGTTTGCTCCGGAATAAAGGGTATTCGGAAGCGTTTGACCATGAACCTCTTTCAATAGCTCAATTGCCAAACCGCAACCGTATCGGTTATCCCATGCTTTCGCCAAAATCTTTTTCTCATTCGCCATTGGCGTGAACGGGCAGATCGGTACGATTTGCTGGCCGGGACGGATGCCGATTCTTTTTGCGTCGTCTTTATCATCCGCACCGATATCGATCAGCATGTTTTTAATGTCCATCGGTTTATTCCGTACTTCATCACTGAGCAGATGTGGCGGAATGGATCCGATAACACCGACGACTGGTCCTTCATCTGTAATGATCTGGACACGCTGTGCCAACAGTACCTGGTTCCACCATCCTCCAAGCGGCTGGAAACGGAGCATGCCGTTATCAGTGATTGCAGTGACCATGAAACCTACTTCATCCATATGGCCTGCAACCATGATGCGTGGACCGTCTTCAGGGCCTTTCCGTACGCCGAAGACCCCGCCAAGGTTGTCCTGGATCAGTTCATCGGAATATTTTCCGAGTTCTTCCCGCATAAAGTTGCGCACCATATGCTCATTTCCTGGTGCTCCAGGCAGCTCGGTCAATGTCTTGAACATAGTCAACGTTTCGTTGTTCATGAGAAGTTTCCCCCTATTAGATATGTACTTCTTTCTAGTATAGTGCACGTATTTGAAACTTTCCATCATAATATTTAGCTTTCCGAACTAATTTTTCAACAGTTAAACATTTATTTGAAATATGGTACACTTGGGGAAGATTGATGGAGGGGGTTTCTCAGACATGAAAGTGAAAGATTTCGTAGCAGGAGTTTTGACAGGCGTCGCTGCCGGGCTCGTTGTCAATCAGGCAATCGGAAAAATGAATCCGAACACTCCGGCGGAACATGTCTTGGATGCAGTGAAGGATGCCTTTAAAAAGGAAGGCCCGATTGATGGTTCATGGATCGTCATGAAGCCTGAACCGTTTACAAACAATGTTTTGTCGATGGAAGTGTACCGCGGCGGCATTACTAGAATCCGTAATGGCGAACTGGAGCAATTTGAATTTGCGGCTAACTCGCAAACAGGCACGGTCGTCGAATTGATCCAAAAATAATAAGGCATGGCATAATAAAAGCAACAGGTAAGGAGCAGTTCTCCATCGCCTGTTGCTTTTTTGTCATACCTTATCTTGTGCGTTCGACTGATTCGGTGATTTCTTTGCCGCTTTCATCCCACTGGACGAGACGATAGACGGCATCATGATAAAAGATGAAACGATATCCGTTTGGCAAAGCTTCCTTCATAAGCTTTTCCTTCGCAATGATCGACGTCATCGGGTAGTCATCATAAGCTAATACCCATAACGGGTTGCTGTGTGCATGCGTTGGCATGATATCCCCCATATGGAGGATCGTTTCGCCGTTTTGAGTCAGCTTGATGACACTATGTCCGTCGCTATGGCCTCCAGTATGAATCATTTCGATGCCTGGCAGGATCTCCACTTGGTCTTCAAATGTCTTCACCTGACGTTGTACAGGCTCCCAATTCTCTTTCCAATACGTATTCTTTGAACGGATATTCGGATTCCGCATCTCATCCCATTCGACTTGCGAAACGTGGATTTCCGCATTTGGAAAAATCGACACAAGTTCATCACCAACCCAGCCTGTCAATCCAGCAGCATGGTCGTTATGCAAATGCGTCATGAGAACAATGTCAATATCAGCTGGCGTCAAACCAAGCTCTGCCAAACTTTCTTCCACCTTCGTTTCAGCACGGACACCAAGATTGCGCTTCAGCTTTTCCGAAAGCTTCCCCTTCCCGATACCGGAATCTATGAGGATATGCTTCCCTTCATAGGAAATGTGAATCGGATCAGTCCGTAGCTCTATCAAGTTATCATCATCAACCTCATATTTTCGAGACCATAACGCTTTCGGTACAACACCGAACATTGTACCTCCATCGAGAAAATTGACGCCCCCATCAAGCCAAGCAAGTTTCATATCGTGAAAATTATATGTATCCAAACAAAACCTCCCCTTTCCCGGTTCTCAATTATTGAACATCGCTTCCAATCGATAGATCGGCTGCCCCTTTGCTGAAAATTTCTCTTCATATTCCGTCATTATATTGTCCTCAGGCATTTCCGCATGCAAATCGAGCGACACTTCCTGAAGATTCATTCCATATGCCGACATGGAAACGAGCGAGTACTCAAATAGCTTCCTGTTGTCAGTCTTGAAATGGATTTCCCCTCTTTGTTTCAGCACCTTCTCATAGCGGGCCAAAAATGATTCGTGGGTCAACCGACGTTTTGCATGGCGGGACTTCGGCCACGGATCCGAAAAATTCAAGTAGATCCTGTCCAATTCACCCTTTTGGAATAAATCCTCTAAATTGGCGCCATTTCCTCTTAAGAGGCGTAGATTGGAAGGCTTTTCTGCCTCGATGACTTTTTCCAAAGCCGATACGATAACATTATCGAAATGCTCGATGCCGATATAATTGATATCGGGATTGGCGAGCGCCATTCCGATGATGAATTGACCTTTTCCTGTCCCGACTTCAACATGAATCGGATTTTCGTTGGCAAAAACCGATTTCCAATCAATTGTTGCACCTTCTTCTTCATGGATCAACACATCTGGATGCGCTGCCATGAAATCTTTTGCCCACGGTTTATTGCGAAGCCGCATAATTCATTACACTCATTTCTATTCATTAGTATCAGTCTGTTCCTGCTCAATCTGTTCATCAAACAATCTGCTCACTGCAGTAGTTTGTCCCATATCCAAAATCGATTGGGCAGCTTTGAATTGGTTGAACTTCATCGGCACCGTCGACTTCCGGAGAGAGCCGAACCATCCTTCGTATGTTTTTCGATCAATGATGTCCGTATCGAACGGCACTCCGGGATAATCGATATAGCCATTCCTGGAAATAACAAGTTTCCTTATTGGGAAGTCTATTTCCTGTGCCGCAAAAACCCCCGACACGATTTTCTCCATCCGATTTAAACCGATCAATGGATTTAATACCCTTGATTCTTTGTCTCCGTATTTTTTCGTCCAAAAGCGATCGCCTTCGCCGATGAATGCGGCGGCGTTCTCTCCCTCCAACACTGTGATGCATAGGCACTCGATTGGCGTAATCAGGAGGATATCGAGTTCTACGGGTGCTTTTTTCACTTTCAGGATCGGGTAATAAAACAGAAGATAACTGTCTGGCAGTTGCTGGGTGAAGCTTCTGAGCAATGAATCCCTCATAAAGCTTGCATCCAGATTGGATTTCTCCATCATCGTCGAGCTTGCCCATTTCAATTGGAAATGGAATAGCTGGTCCAAATAGAGCTTCCGAAGCTGTTCTTCGTTTTTAGGATTGTAAATGATATTCGGATTGAAGTCCAGGACATCAATGTCATCCTGTTCGTCTTGGTCCGTTTCATCCTGTTCCAGTTCTATTGATCCCTCTTTCCGATTGCCGAACAGACGGAAAAGAGGGGAATACCATTTCCCCTCCTCTGTCTGCTCTTCTGTTTCTTCGGGAGTTTGCCTCCACCCGGAAAGGTCGGCACCATGCTCCCACTGGGTTTTCATCCGTTTCCACTGGGAGTTTTTCAAACGTATATATTGTGTCGGATAATGTGATAAATCATTCTCATAGCGTGATACATAATCAAGCAGTTTGACGAGCTGCGCCAATTTCATTCACTCCGATCAGTAAGGCAATATCCATTAATCCCGCGCTACGGATAACGGAATCTGCCTCGCGAATGCTTCCTGCAATTTTCTTGTTATCTCTCCAGGTTTACCGGTACCAACCGGTTTCTCATCAATTAATACGACAGGCGTGATTTCAGCGGTAGTGGATGTAATGAAAAATTCATCCATCGCGTACATCTCTTCCGGTGTAAATGCTCTTTCCTCGACCGGGATGCCCATTTCATTGCAAAGCTTCAAAACGACTTGGCGTGTAATCCCGTTCAAAATGAGATTTGAAGCGGGGTGTGTAATAAGAACGCCATTTTTCACACCGAATGCATTGGAAGATGACCCTTCCATGACAAATCCGTCACGGACGAAAATTGCCTCTGCACAGCCCGACTCATAAGCTTCTTGTTTTGCAAGGACGTTCGCAAGCAAATTCAAACTTTTAATATCGCAGCGGAGCCAACGGACATCTTCGACTGATTTCACCGAGATGCCGCCCTCAATATTGCTCAAAGGCCTTGGGTTATGGATGGCATACGCAGTCACAACAGGAGTCACTGCAAGTTCAGGGAACTGGTGGACCCGCGGTGATGCTCCGCGTGTCACTTGCAAATAAATATGGCCGGTTTTCACCTCGTTCACCTTGACCAATTCCTTAGCTATGTCAATCAATTGCTGTTCAGAATAAGGGATGGCCATCTTGATTTTAGATGCGCTTTGGGATAGGCGGGCAAAGTGCTCTTCGGCAGTAAAAAGTTCCCCGTCATACACTTTGACGACTTCATAAACTCCGTCCCCGAAGTAGTATCCCCTGTCATCAATCGATAGTTTCAAGCTGTCCTTGCTCGTGAATTGGCCGTCGATAAAATAAGTTGTCATCATTTGTTTTTCCCTTCCCCTTCATTGGATGTAAGACGGCTGATCGCTTCGGTGTAAATGGCAGTCGCCTTTAACAAGTCCTCTATATATACATATTCATCTGCTTGGTGAGCGACATCGTCCCTGCCCGGGAAGAGCATGCCGAAAGCGACTCCTTTATCAAGAACGCGCGCATACGTGCCCCCACCGATTGACAATAGTTCCGCCTCTTCACCCGTATAGGACGTGTAAATCTCCTGCAACGTTTTGATGAACGGATCATTTGCATCGACATGATGGGGCTTCGAGTTGGACTTCACTTCCACCGCAAACGATGAATCCTTAAGCCGATCAAAGCAAGTCCCGAGTTTTTCCTCAAAAGGATAAGTGACGGAATACCGCATGCTCACTTGCACCCGTCCCCCTTCTTCCGGGTTGAAGGAAACGATGCCGGCATTCAATGTCGTATCGCCCGAAACTTCATCATTATAGGCCAATCCTAGAAAGCGGCCTCGAGTTTCCGTCCCGAATGCGTCAAGTATGAATTGGGTGAAATCCTTTGATTCACCTTCTTCAAAAATCTTATTCAGGAAAGTTGCAAGGAGAACAGCTGCATTCACTCCATTATCCGGTTCCATCGCATGAGCGGACTTGCCGTGGAATCGTAAAAACGCCTCGCCATTTTCCTCAACGATGGATGCTACGATGGCATGTATATTCGTGAAGCTTTCAAATTTACTTTGGATCTCCTTGAAATCGAAACCTTTAATATGTGCTTCCGCATAATCAGGCACCATATTCGTACGATCCCCTGACTTGAAATACTGAAGCTGACCATCGGCTTTCTCCGTCTTCTGGGTAAAGACCAATGTTGAAATCCCTTTTTCTGCGTTGATGATCGGGAAATCTGCATCAGGCGCAAACCCGATTGTCGGCATCTCTTCTTTTTCAAAATAACGTTTCACGCAGCGGAAACCGCTTTCTTCATCGGTTCCGATAATGAGCCGGACCCGTTTATTCAAAGGGATTCCAGCTTCTTTCACCAACTTCATCGCATGCCAGGCAGCAATCGTCGGTCCCTTATCGTCAATCGCACCGCGGCCGAACAGCTTCCCGTCCTGCACAGTCCCGTCAAAAGGACCGAATGTCCAGTTGCCGCCAGCTGGTACGACATCGACGTGGCAAAGGATGCCAAGCAGCTCTTCGCCCTCACCCATCTCAATATGGCCAGCCATATTATCGATATTTTTCACTGTGAACCCGGCTTTCCTGCCTTCCTCCAAAAGCCAATCGAGCGCGCGCTTCGGCTCCTGGCCAAATGGCGCATCTTCTGTCGCTGCGCTTTCATCAAGTACGGACGGAATGGAAACCAATTGCTTTAAATCATCAATTAGAAGTTCTTCTCTTGCCAACACTTTTTCATTCCAATTCACCAATCCAAGCACCTTCTTTCCTAATACCCTATTTTTACATGTTCAGCTTAGAAAATAAAGGGCTAAACGATTCAGCCAAAATTTTTACAAAAAATTCATGTACTATCACCAAAAATGAGTTATACTTGTATTGTCAGAACATTGCATCTGACGCAACGTTCTGATGAAAGGAGTGCATTGTCGGGGGCTATTTCAACTAGCATAGGGTACATTCAATAGTCTCATGCCCATCGTTTTGGAAAATGAAGATGAAGGAGTGGTTCCACAGTTGAATCCAGCTACTGATCGTATGCTTACCCGCATCAAGGACGTATATTTATATATCCTTGACAGGGGTATTGTCACAACGGAAAATGTCGTTGAAGAATTCGGCATCACAAACCGCACAGCGCAAAGGGACTTGAACGTACTCGAATACAATGAGCTCATCACAAGCCCGGCCCGCGGAAAATGGACAACAACTCAGAAGAAAGTTAAATTGCCCTCATAATGTCACTTCAAAAGGCTGAACCGGATCATCCGGTTCAGCCTTTTTCATTGCGGAGCATTGCGACTTCCTCTTCGGTCAACTCCCGATATTCACCTAAACGTAATGCCCCATCAAGCTCCAACGGCCCCATCGAAAGGCGTTTCAAGTAGACGACCCGCTTTCCGACCGCTTCGAACATCCGCTTCACTTGATGGAATTTCCCTTCCGTGATCGTCAGCTCGATTTTCGATATCTCGCCCGATTGCAGAATCCGGAGCTGTCCCGGTTTCGTGAAATAACCGTCGTCCAACGTCAACCCTTCCGCAAACTTTTCGATATCGGTTTCATCGACTCGCCCATCGATATGGGCGTAATACGTTTTCGGCACTTCCTTTTTCGGCGACAGCAATTCATGCGCGAGTTTGCCGTCATTTGTGATCAATAAAAACCCTTCCGTATCCTTATCGAGCCGTCCGACAGGGAACGGATTGAAATGGCGGTGTTCCCCGTCAAGCAGATCGATGACAGTCCGGTCACGGTCATCTTCCGTCGCGGAGATGACGCCTTGCGGTTTATTCAACATCAAATAAATGAATTCCTTATAAACGACCCGTTCACCGAGGATCGTCACCTCATCCTTTTCCGGATTGACGTGAAGAGCCGGATCCTTCACCGGCTCAGCATTTACTTGAATAGCGCCTTTCTTCAATAGCTGCCGCACTTCCTTGCGGGAGCCGAAACCCATATTCGCCAATAATTTATCAAGTCGCATCGTTCACCCTCCAAAACCAAACTTCTTCGTAATCCTCGTCAATCGGTCGCCGAACAGCTTTTGCGCAAGCCCCGATTTCAAGGAAAGGGCTCCGTAAACGATTACCCCGACAACCGCACAAATCATCACATACAGCAGCGCCTGCATCTTCCCGTGGACAGGACTGATAGCAAGCAGTCCTTTTAATGTAAAATGAACTGCAATGAGCATGATCACATTGAAAATCCCGATAAGAATGAGGCGTCTAGACACCATTCTGGAACGGTAATGAAGGACTCTCGAAATGACATAAATATTGATGCCAACCGCGATTGCGTATCCGATTGCCGTAGCCGCAATCGCCCCGTTCACTTCGAATATCTTAATGAGCGGGATATTCAAAATCATTTTGAATAGTAGTCCCGTCAGTGAAGTGAAGACGATCCATTTATGCCGATCAATCCCTTGGAGGATAGCTGCTGTAACGGAGTAAAGGCCGAACAGGATTGCGACCGGTGCGTATGAGGCGAGAACCCCCGCACCTGCCGTACTTTTACTGTATAAGAAAGTATAGGTTTCATTTGAAAGAACAATCAAACCAAGCACCATCGGAACAGTCAGAAACAGCATGATCTGAAACGTTTGGTCAAGCGATCGTGTAAGTCCCTTTTGATCTTTCTTTGTATAATAACTTGTAATTACCGGAATTAAAGCCATCGAAAAACCGGTAGCCACCATAACTGGAATCATGACGACCTTATGTGTCAAAAAGTTGAGCATTGTAAAATAAGTATCCATTACGTCCGAGAGACCAATCGATTTCATCGCATTATTGAATGTAAGCATATCTACAAATTGGTAGAGCGGATTAATGACTCCGACAAGGACAAATGGAATTGTGTACCCTATTACTTCTTTATACATATCAAGAAAAGTAATATCGCTTGCCGGTGGACTGCTTGCATAAAGTTGATTGAATTCTGGTTTATACTTCATCCAATATCTATATAAAACAACTAGGCCGGCAAGCGCCCCGATGAATGCAGCAAACACCGCAAATTTCACAGCTGTTCTTGGAGATAAATCCATGACGTTCACTACAATGAATGCTCCAAGCAATACGACTACAATTCTCACTATCTGTTCAACAAGCTGTGAAACGGAGGTTGGCTCGAACTTCTGATTTCCTTGCAGGTATCCGCGAACAATGCTCATTAACGGAACTACAAGCAACGCGAAGCTGACCCATCGAATAACCGATGTAACTTCTGCAAGCGTAAATTTCTGCCTATCGTCATCCACAATGACAAAATTCGCAATTGGTTCAGCCATGAAAAATAAGACTAAAAACGATAAAATACCTGTCCCTATCATGACGAGCATTCCGGATTTCATCAGTTTCCTGCCGGTCGCATAATCCCCAACTGCATTATATTTGGATACAAATTTTGATATGGCCAGCGGTGCACCTGAAATTGCAACAGCTAGCGCAAGATTATAAGGAATGTATGCATATTGATACAAGCCAACATTCTCTTCCCCGACAATCGCATAGAACGGTATAACGTATAAAAGACCGAGCGCTTTCGATAAGAAGAGCCCGATTGTTAAAATGGCCGTGCCTTTTACAAGATTTGATGACATAGTTGATCCTTCCAATCATAAGAACTACTCGACAAAGCTACTTATCAGTTTACCCGCCGCCGGCACTTTTCACAATGATTATCGAGCGTATCCATGTATAATAGAGAAAAACTGAAAGTGTGGTTCCATATATGTATGACGTCATTATCATCGGTGGGGGTCCCTCGGGACTGATGGCCTCGATTGCTGCAGCAGAGCATGGAGGCAAAGTTCTCCTGTTAGATAAAGGGAAAAAACTCGGAAATAAATTATCGATATCGGGAGGCGGACGATGCAACGTAACGAATCGTCTGCCGCTCGAAGAAATTGTGAAGAACATCCCAGGCAACGGAAGATTTTTATATGGTCCATTTTCCGTCTTCAATAATGAGGATATCATAGCTTTCTTTGAAGGGCTCGGAGTTCCGCTGAAAGAGGAAGATCACGGCCGGATGTTCCCTGTCTCTAATAAAGCGAAAGACGTCGTCAATGCGTTGCTCTCTGAAATGGATCGATTGAACGTAGAAGTGAGATTGACGACCCGCGTGAAGAAATTATTGATGGATGAGGAAAAGATTTTGGGTGTGCGACTGGAAGACGGTGAAGAAATCCGTTCTCGTGCGGTCGTTGTCGCGGTGGGCGGAAAGGCCGTTCCGCAGACGGGAAGCACAGGCGACGGGTATCCATGGGCTGAGAAAGCGGGTCATACTGTGACAGAGCTATATCCTACTGAGGTGCCTTTGTTGTCCAATGAACTGTTCATCCAATCGAAGGAACTGCAAGGTCTTGCATTACGCGATGTCGCTGTTTCTGTATTAAATGCAAAAGGTAAAACGCTTATTACACATCAGATGGACATGCTGTTCACCCATTTTGGATTGAGCGGGCCAGCAATATTGCGGTGCAGCCAGTTCGTCGTGAAGGAGCAGATGAAAAACGGCGGGCAGCCTGTCGATATGCGCATTGACTCCATGCCTTCGATGAATGAAGAGAAGGCCTTCCAAATGATTCACGCTATGTTAAAGGAGGACCCGAAGAAAGCTGTCAAGAATAGCTTGAAGGGGCTCGCTCCGGAAAGATGGCTGCTGTTTTTATTTGAACGGGCAGGAATCGATGAAGCTGATACGGGAGCGGGTCTTTCCAATGAAAAGATCCGCAAGCTTGCGGGGCTGCTGAAAGGCTTCCCAATGACGGTGAATGGCACGCAGCCAATCGAGAAGGCATTCGTCACCGGTGGAGGCATCTCCACGAAAGAAATCGAGCCTAAAACGATGGCATCGCGGAAAAAGGATGGACTTTTCTTCTGCGGAGAGATTTTGGACATCCATGGCTATACAGGCGGGTATAATATCACCTCCGCGCTTGTTACTGGCAGGATTGCAGGCTTGAATGCAGGGGCGTTTGCGACATACGAAGGATAAATAAAAAATCCACGGAAATGAACTTAACTCCATTTCCGTGGATTTTATTTATTACGACTGTCAAACAGCTACGATGTTGACCAATCTGCCTGGAATCGCAATGACTTTCTTCAATTCTTTCCCTTCAATCCATTGCTTCACATTTTCGTCTGCAAGAGCCACCTTTTCAAGCTCTTCTTTTGAAATGTCTTTCGCGACATCGATCTTCGCGCGGACTTTTCCGTTGATTTGAACCGCAACTTCTACCGTGTCATCAAACAACTTCGACTCATCGTATGTCGGCCATGCAACGTATGCAATGGATTCATTATGACCTAGCATCTCCCAAAGCTCTTCTGCAAGATGCGGAGTGATCGGTGAAATCAATGTGACAAAGCCTTCGACGAATTCTTTCGGAATCGATTCAGCTTTATATCCTTCATTGATGAACACCATCATTTGCGAAATCGCAGTGTTGTTGCGCATGCCTTCCAAGTCTTCCGTCACTTTCTTCACAGTTTGGTGGTATACCTTTTCAAGCGCACCGCCTGGCTCGCCGCCAATTTTTGAACTTAGCGTGCCGTCTTCATTGACGAATAGGCGCCAAATGCGGTCCAAGAAACGACGGGATCCTTCCAGACCGTTCGTCGACCATTCCTTCGATGCTTCAAGCGGTCCCATGAACATTTCGTATAGACGAAGTGTATCCGCACCGTGGGAATGGACGATGTCGTCCGGGTTGATGACATTACCAAGCGACTTAGACATCTTCACATGGCCTTCCCCGAGAATCATTCCTTGGTTGAACAATTTTTGGAATGGCTCTTTCGTCGGAACTACGCCGATATCGTATAGCACCTTATGCCAGAAGCGTGCGTAAAGAAGGTGAAGCACCGCATGCTCCGCGCCGCCGACGTAAATGTCGACCGGCAACCAGCGTTCCGCTAGCTTCGGATCGATGAGCATTTCATCATTATCCGGGTCGATATAGCGCAAGTAGTACCAGCAGCTGCCTGCCCATTGCGGCATCGTATTCGTTTCCCGGCGGCCTTTCATGCCCGTATCCGGATCGACGACATTCACCCATTCTTCGATATTGGCAAGTGGAGACTCACCTGTACCGCTCGGCTTGATGTTGTCAGTCTTCGGCAGCATCAGTGGCAATTCAGATTCGTCGACAGGAGTCATCGAGCCGTCTTCCCAATGGATGATTGGAATCGGCTCACCCCAATAACGCTGTCTGGAGAATAACCAATCGCGTAGACGGTACGTGATCTTCTTCTCGCCTTTGCCGTTTTCAACGAACCATGCAATTGCCTTTTCGATTGCTTCGTCTTTATTTAAACCATTCAAGAAGTCGGAGTTGATATGCTCGCCGTCGCCTGTAAAAGGTTCTTTAGAAATATCGCCGCCTGCAACGACTTCAACGATCGGCAAATCGAATTCTTTTGCGAACTCATAATCGCGATCGTCGTGGGCAGGAACCGCCATGATGGCACCAGTACCATACGAAGCAAGTACATAATCCGCAATCCAGATCGGCATCTTTTCGCCGCTCGCAGGGTTGATTGCATAAGCGCCCGTGAATACGCCCGTCTTCTCTTTCGCAAGATCCGTACGTTCCAAGTCGCTTTTCGTTTTCACTTTATCCAAATAAGCGTCAACCGCTTCCCTTTGTTCAGCTGTCGTAATCTTGTCGACAAGCTTATGCTCCGGGGCAAGAACTGCGTATGTCGCTCCGAAAATCGTATCCGGACGTGTTGTGAAGGCTTCGAATGAAAGATCCGTTCCGTCGATCTCGAACGTCAATTGGGCGCCTTCAGAGCGGCCGATCCAGTTGCGTTGCATATCTTTCAAGCTATCCGGCCAATCAAGCTCATCCAAATCTTCAAGCAAGCGATCCGCATATTCCGTAATGCGCAACACCCATTGGCGCATCGGGCGGCGTTCAACCGGATGTCCTCCGCGTTCCGATTTGCCGTCGATCACTTCTTCGTTCGCAAGAACCGTACCAAGTGCAGGACACCAGTTGACAGGCACTTCATCGATGTACGCCAAGCCTCTTTTATACAATTGAATGAAAATCCATTGCGTCCATTTGTAGTATTTTGGATCAGTCGTATTCACTTCGCGGTCCCAGTCGTAGGAAAACCCTAGGTCGTTCATTTGGCGTTTGAACGTTGCAATATTTTTCGCAGTGAACTCGGCAGGGTCATTGCCCGTATCGATCGCATATTGTTCAGCCGGCAAACCGAATGCGTCCCATCCCATCGGGTGAAGGACATTATAGCCCTGCTTCCGTTTGAATGAACTTAAAATGTCCGTTGCGATATAGCCAAGCGGATGGCCGACGTGAAGCCCCGCTCCGGAAGGGTATGGGAACATATCAAGCGCATAGAACTTCGGCTTGGATTCATCGTTCACCATTTTGTATGTCTTATTGTCCTTCCAATATTGCTGCCATTTCTTTTCAATCTCTACATGCTTGTAACTCATCTCTGTTCATTCCTTCCTATTACATTCAAATCGCGTTTTGCGGAAATAAAAAAACTCCCGTCCCTTAATCGATAAGGGACGAGAGGTATATGTACTCCCGCGGTGCCACCCAAATTGACGGCAATGCCGCCCAACTTGTTTCCTTAACGCGGAAAACGGCACTGGCTACTTTTCGTTCACCGATGCAGGCTCAAAGGCGAGTTCATCGTAGTCGTACAGGCTTGCACCAAACCGCCTGCTCTCTTCAATCGACCGGACCGATTACTAGTTCCTCTTCAAAGCCAACGCTATTTGAAGTTAGTTTATTGTAGTGTACCCGAAATTGTTCCAAAATACAACAACGAAAACCGCCAGAACGGCTCCCTTTCCGCGGGCGAGCGCTAAGCCGCTTCGTCGCTTCGCTCCTGCAGGGTCTCAGCTGTCTCGCTTTCCCGCAGGAGTGTCGCCTTTTCTGGCAGTTTTCTAAGTGTGAATTAATAAAATCAAAGGCTCACTTTCAATTCCGCCTCGGTGGAATTGATGACGTCCTCGACGGTGAATCCTTCGAAAACTTCTTTCAATTCCAAGCCGTCCGGTGTTACGTCGATCAGAGCACGTTCCGTAATGATTTTATGGACGACGCCCTTTCCTGTCAACGGCAATGAGCATTCTTTCTTGATCTTTGCCGAGCCGTCTTTCGCGACGTGATCCATGATGACGATGATCTTTTTCGCACCGTGCACGAGATCCATCGCGCCGCCCATTCCTTTGATCATCTTGCCCGGAATCATCCAGTTGGCGAGATCTCCTTTTTCGGACACTTCCATGCCGCCAAGAATCGCTACGTCGACATGCCCTCCGCGGATCATCGCGAATGATTCTGCACTGTTGAAAAATGCGGATCCCGGGATCGTCGTCACCGTTTCCTTACCCGCATTGATCAAGTCAGGATCTACCTGGTCTTCTGTCGGATATGGCCCGATTCCAAGAAGTCCGTTTTCCGATTGGAGAACAACCGTTTTGTCATCCGATATATAGTTTGCGACCAATGTCGGCATACCGATACCAAGGTTTACGTAGTCGCCATCTTTGATTTCCTTTTCCGCTCGTCTTGCAATTCTCTCTCTGAAATTCATCGTGAACATCCCCTTCCCTTATCGAGTAGTTAGTCGTTCGATCCGTTTTTCCTGTTCCGCTTGCAATAAACCTTGCACGTAAATGCTCGGTGTATGGATCGTCGCTGGATCAAGATCGCCCGTCTCCACGATTTCTTCTACTTCCGCAATCGTGATCTTACCTGCAGCCGCCATCATCGGATTGAAGTTTTGGGCAGTCTTGTTATAGATCAAGTTCCCGATCTTATCCGCCTTCGCTGCGCGGACCAATGCAAAGTCGGCGACAAGCGCTTCTTCAAGGACATATTCCTTGCCATTGAACACCCTTGTCTCTTTTCCGTCCGCTACCGTCGTCCCTACTCCTGCCGGTGTGTAAAATGCAGGAATCCCTGCACCGCCTGCCCGGATCTTTTCAGCTAGCGTCCCTTGCGGTGTCAATTCGACTTCGATTTCGCCCGAAAGCACTTGACGCTCGAATTCTTTATTTTCACCGACATAGGACCCTATCAT
This sequence comes from Sporosarcina koreensis, assembly GCF_042655825.1. Taxonomy (NCBI): domain Bacteria; kingdom Bacillati; phylum Bacillota; class Bacilli; order Caryophanales; family Caryophanaceae; genus Sporosarcina; species Sporosarcina koreensis. The sequence goes on from NZ_JBHSNP010000028.1 coordinate 122,465, forward strand.
CTTCTTAATCTGCTTTTCTTTCAATAAAAGGCCAAGACCCCATTCGTCAACACCACAGTTATTCGAAATGATCGTCAAATCTTTGACGCCTTTTTCGACGAGTGCCAAAATGAGCTGTTCCGGGATCCCGACAAGTCCGAAGCCCCCAACCATTAAAGTCGAGCCATCTTCAATCTGCGAAATCGCTTCCATAGCTGTTGAATAAATCGGTTTCATCTAGCATTCCCCCTTTTAAATCCTTCAGAAAAATTGCACCTATCCACTATTCATTTAATCAAACTATTCAGCGGGACGCAACGTTCCAAACTGGAAAAACGGAAAATCCTTATTGGATTTCCCGTTTTTGGAGAGGTCGATCGTATAAAAGCGTTGTGACGATTGTTATAGCCATTAGGCTTGTCAGCAGCAAAAGCATCATTTTCATACCATGGATCTCCACGAGGATTCCCCCGGCCAATGGACCGATCATCCGACCGATTGTTGCGGCGGAGTTGACGACCCCTTGGTAAAACCCATCCCTTCCTTTTGGTGCAAGCTGGCTCGCCAATGTCGGGATGGCCGGCCAGACGATCATTTCACCGAATGTGAGGATGACCATCGATATGATGAACATTTTGAAAGAGCCTGCAAAACTGACGACAATGAAAGAAATAATGAAGATGATCGTCCCGATGATCATCTGTGCTTTCAGCTGCTTCTCAAGCCGTCTGATAAGCGGTTTGATGAGCGGCTGTCCGAAGACGATCAGCAATCCGTTAATCGTCCAAATGAAACTGTATTCCCTTAATGTGACGCCGAGTGATAAAGCATGCGTGGATATCGTCGTCGACCATTGAGAATAGACTAGCCATGTGATTAAATAGCCGCCAACCAAAATGAGCAAAGCATAGAAAGGCGCTTTGTTCTTGATCCTCGCTGTTTCACGGATGATATCCGTATGGCGATCAGGTGCAATCTCCAGCTTTTTATATCCGAAATAGGCGATGAAAAGAAAAATGATATAGAAGATCAAGTTCGCAGAAAAAATATAATCGATATGGACGGAAGCGATCAAACCTGCAAGTGCCGGCCCGATGGCGACACCGACGTTTTGTGCCAAGTAGATCGAGTTGAATGCCTTCCTGCCACCCTCAGGCCAGATCGTTCCGACCATCGCATACATGCTCGGAAAAATGACACCGCCGCTGAATCCCAATACGGTTAGCAAGATGATATACGGATACCAACTGTGATCATATACGAGATAAGCCAGTGCCAAAATCGAAATGATGATGCCTGCCATGATTGATTTGAAACCGCCGATCCGGTCGAATAAAACACCACCAAGCAGATTCCCGACGACGCCAGCCCCGGCATTCGCCATTAGGACAAGACCGGCGACAGCCAACGACTTACCAAGGTATTCATGCATATATATCGTATTCAACGGCCATAGGAAGGAGTTTCCTATGACGTTGACAAACATTCCTATGATGAGAAGCCAAACTTTATTTGGTATTTCCATTTTAGGCATTTCCATTGCCTCCAATCTCTATCTCCTATAAGCAAAAGCTATTTCGAGTGTATGCCTTTTTCTGGTTTCGGACAACAGGAACGGAATATGTTCCGCAATTCAGATGACACCGATCGAATCCGACATGATACAATGTACGATTAGAGGAGTTGAAACAGATGGCAGACTTAAATTACCCGTTCCCTACTGAAGGGAAACGGTATTATACATGGTCCCGGCATTTGAAAGACGTATTCGGGATGAAAATATTCAAAGTTTCCCTTGATGCAGGCTTTGATTGTCCGAATCGGGACGGTACAGTCGCTTTCGGCGGCTGCACATTTTGCAGTGTCGCCGGTTCAGGCGATTTTGCAGGAGACCGGGCTAAGCCGATCGATGTGCAATTTGCAGAAATCCGAGATAAGATGCATCAGAAATGGAAAGAAGGCAAGTACATCGCCTATTTTCAAGCGTACACGAATACACATGCCCCGCTGCCAGTTTTGAAAGAGAAATTCGAAGCTGCCCTCGCACTGCCAGGTGTCGTCGGCCTATCGATCGGCACACGTCCAGATTGCCTTCCTGATGATGTCGTCGACTATTTGGCTGAGCTGAATGAACGGACGTATTTATGGGTCGAATTAGGCTTGCAGACCGTTCATGAGAAAACGGCGAAGCTCGTGAATAGGGCGCATGATTTCGCAACGTACGGGGAAGGCGTGGATAAATTGCGGAGGCACGGCATCCGCGTCTGTACCCATATCATCAATGGCCTTCCACTTGAAGACACGGAGATGATGATGGAAACGGCAAAAGAAGTGGCAAAGCTCGATGTACAAGGCATTAAGATACACTTGTTGCATCTATTGAAAGGAACGCCGATGGTTAAACAATATGAAAAGGGCATGCTGGATTTCCTTGATCGGGATGAATATATTAACCTTGTCGTGGATCAGCTTGAAATTCTTCCGCCAGGAATGATTATTCATCGGATTACCGGAGACGGTCCGCTCGATTTGATGATCGGACCGATGTGGAGCGCATCGAAGTGGGATGTGCTGAACGGCATCGACAAGGAATTGGAACGCCGAGGCAGTTTCCAAGGAAAGTTTTACGAAAAGGCGGTTGAACGTATATGAGTGATATTTTATTGCATCGTGTATTACCGTTTTCCAAACGATTGATCAGCGAAACGGTTTTGCCCGGCGAAACGGTTGTCGACGCGACTGCTGGAAATGGGAACGACACATTATTCTTGGCGGGGCTCGTAGGTGAAAGTGGTCGTGTTTTCGCTTTCGATATCCAGCAAGCTGCGCTCGAGGCGACTGCAAATAGATTGGATAAACTGAATGACCGTGTCGCATTGATTTTGGACAGCCATGCCAATGTGGATAAATACGTTACAAGACAAATCGGCGGTGCAATGTTCAATCTTGGCTATCTTCCTTACGCGGAGGATCTATCCATTATCACAAAACCGGATTCCACAATCGAGGCAATCGACAAGTTGCTCGGTATGCTGAAAAAAGGTAGAATCATAACGATTTCAGTCTATGATGGCCACGAAGGCGGGGCCAAGGAACGGGATGCCTTGCTGGCATATGTGAAATCCCTCCATCAGGCAGATGTTCACGTCGCTAGATATGAATTGCTCAACCAACGAAAAAATCCCCCATTTTTGATTGCAATCGAAAAAGTGAGGGAATTTGAAGCGGTCGTACGGGTCGAGGAATAAGAAAACGCTTGGACCAATTTAGGATCCAAGCGTTTTTTCATTCCCAAATCTGCCGTATATCCGCAATCGGTCCGAGCTTGGTGAAGTCTTCGCGATCCATTACGGCGATCAGTTTTCCTGCTGTCTCTTCCGCACTGCTTAAATGCCCTTGTTCCTTGTAGTCGACGAATCGGTCGTGCAATGGGAATTCGTCAGCATTGCTTGCCCGAATCGTTTCCTGCATGCCGGTGTCGATGATTCCAGGCGCAATTGAAATAATATCGACGGGGTATTCGGCTTTTTCCTGTTCAAGTGAAACAACTCGGGAAAAATGGTCGAGCCCCGCTTTCGTCGTGCAATAAACACCCCATCCTTCGTATGGATTCCTGCCTGCCCCAGAAGAAATATTGACAATCCTTTTTTTGCCTTGGAATTTCTCCAATGCTGAGATGAATGCATTCGATAGGATCATCGGTGCCGTCAAATTGACAGCAAGCGCTTGCGTCAGTTTCATTTCGTCAACCGTGCCGATCAAACCGATTGGTTCCACCGTTCCTGCATTATTAATCAATGTGAAGGAAGTTGCAGAGGCAATATTGTCTTCCACAATTGTGCGCACCTTTTCTGCCAATTGGTCGGTCTGAGAAAGATCCGCAGTCACCATGTCATTAACTTGGCTTTCATTTGTCCTCGCAATGCCGATCACCTGGTCCCCCCTCAACTTTAACTGTCTCATCAATTCAAAACCGATTCCTTTTGATGCACCGGTTACAATAAATATGTTCATCTGACTTCCCCCTTCAAATAATCGTCGAATTCAGCAATCCATGATTCTCCATGAAGCGCATCTTCCCCTTTTTTCACCTTTGCCGGAATCTCAAAATAAGCAATCCAAATGTATAACGCGATTGCAAGGATAGTGATTACCCCGATAATCAATCTTCTCTTCTCCATCACCGCTCCCCCATTCCCCTCGTTTTACAACAGTTTACCATGTTGGATGGGGGATTGGAGGAATGAAAATAGCCAATCCCCTCAAAACTTGAAGGGATTGGCCTGATATTGTCATTTAAATATTTTTATCTTCACTTGTTTTCTTCCCCATTTATACGCTTCGCTTTTGCTCGGGAAGAAGACATCGATTTTATTTCCTTTGATCGCGCTGCCGGTATCTCCAGCAATGGCATATCCATACCCTTCCACGTACACTTTTGTGCCTAATGGTATAATGGAGGGGTCAACAGCAATCACTTTTGCATCGGGATTGCGCTTCAAGTTGATGCCTGTTGAAGTGATGCCGGAACAGCCGTTGCAATTCGCTGTATAAGCACTTGCGGAAACCGTGATTTCCTTTACTACATTGTCATCATCGGATCGTGATGGTGTTTTGGCAGCCTTGGGTTTCGATTGCGCCTTAACGTTCGTGTTTGTCTTGACGACATGTAAGTTCTGATTTGGATGAATGAGGTCCGACTTGATGCCATTCCATGTTTTCAATTCTTTTACGGTGATCTTATGCATTGCTGCAATACTGTAAAGCGTGTCACCATTTTTGACCGTATACGTTGAAGAGGCTGCAAAACTTTCGGTCGAACTACCGATCAATAAAACTACTGTAAAAATAAGCGTCACAATATGTTTTCTCAAGTTTTCTACTCCCCGCCTTTTTAGTCTACTCATAGATTAGCAGTGAAGTATTACATTGATGTTACAATTTGCAACCAGTATCGTTACAAAAGAAAAGTGATTATTACATTGGAAGGAAGATGAAAATTGACTGAAATTTTAGTGAGAATGGCAAGGAGGAACGAAGCAAAAACCCTTGCTGACTTGCTTTCAAGATGCCAGTGGTTCACTTACGAAAAGCTGTTTTCATCTGGCTATATTGAAGATTTAATTGCGAAATATTACAGTGTCGAACGCGTCGAACAGGAAGTCACAACAATCGACAAAAGCTGGCATGGCTATATTGTTGCTGAAAGCGGAGGAAGCATTGTCGGAGTTATCGGCGGAGGGATGAAGGATGAGACAGATGGGGAAATTTATGTCTTCTACGTCGCCCCGGAAGCAAGAGGGACTGGAATCGGTTCAAAACTGCTCAATTTTTATACAAAAATACAAAAGCATACGTATGGGGCGGATCGGCAATGGGTGTCGGTTGCAAAAGGCAATATGTATGGAATCCCTTTTTACGAGGCGAAAGGCTTTGCATTCGAGCGTGAAGAGTTGTCGTATGGAGCAAGCGAGGAAGATGAAGATATTTCACTCGTCTATACACGTCAAATCTGAATCTAATATATTGCATATCCCCTCTTTCCCCATGAATTCTTTTCATGTATACTAATAGTACTAGAAATGAAGTGGGATATGCTATTCAAATTGCAAGCAGGATGGTGATCAGCAATGCCGATACCTTCGGAACATCAAAGACCGACACGCGTAACAGCGAAAGAAAGTGCATTTACTCAATTGCAGCAATGGATTATCGACGGAACATTGCAGCCAGGCGAAAAGCTGAATGATATTGAATTGGCGGAAGCGCTAGGCGTTAGCAGAACGCCGATCCGCGAGTCGCTTCAGTTATTGGAAGTACAAGGATTTGTCAAAATGTATCCGGGAAAAGCCACACAGGTGACTGAGGTGGACAAAGAGTCGATCAATGACCTATTGCCGCCCCTAGCCGCCATGCAAGCGCTATCCACAGAGCTTGCAGCACCCAATTTGGATGAAGACGCCATAAAGGAATTGGAAGAGACGAATGAACGTTTCGCCAAAGCAGTCCAGAAAGAAGATTATTTTACGGCATTGAAAATCGATGAGGACTTTCATCAAATCATCGTCGACCAAGCGGCAAACAAATATATTCATTCTATCGTAGCTTCTTTGCAGACCCATGTACGCCGGCTCTTCTTCCATAACTCAATCATTTTGACGGAAAAGTCCATTGATGAACATAAGGATATTATCAGGTTGCTGAAAGATGGCAATGGAGAAAAAGCGGCGGCGATCATGCGTGAAAACTGGCTCCGTGCAATTGAAGAATTTCGTTCTAAAAAAACAAAATAAAAAAAGCGCTCCAATTTATTAATTGGAGTGCTTTTTATATTGCATAGATGGCTGAAACAATTTTGCAATGATGCCCGTGAATAGCATGACAATCACTACCGGAAGAAGCCAGCCGAGGCCTTCACTATAATACGGTAAAACCTGTTCGTAAAACGACACGATCCCGCTAAGCCAGTTTGGCCACTCATTTTCCGAAGCTCCAAGCGTTCCATATAAAGTCTTCACACCATCAATCACACTGATCATAAATGCAACAGCAGTCGCACTGACGTAGACGATTCTTGAATGATTGAACAACGGCGATGTGAATGTCAGCAGCATAAGGACGACAGCTAACGGATATAAAAACATCAATACCGGAATCGAATACGTAATGATATTCGCTAAGCCGAAGTTCGATACGATGAAGCAAAATGTCGTGAAAATCATAACAAAGGCTTTGTAGCTCACTTTTGGAACGATTGTATGGAAATATTCACCGCAAGCAGTGATTAAGCCGATGCTCGTCGTCAAACAAGCGAGAATGATGATGACTGCAAGCATGACTGAACCAAACGTTCCGAAATAATAGGAGGCTGCGCCGCTTAATACGGGGCCGCCCGTATCTAAAAGACCGAATTTCTCAGTTGTCGTAGCCCCCAGATAAGCAATCCCTACATATAAAAGCGCAAGGAATCCGGCTGCAACGAAACCTGTTTTTGCTGTTGCCGAAAGGATTTGGACCTTGTCCGTAACACCCATGGAACGGATGACATTGATGACGATGATTCCGAATACAAGCGACGCCAAAGCATCCATTGTGTTGTACCCTTCCATGAAGCCTTTCATGAACGCCCCATTTGCATATGCATCCACAGGGGATTGGACCGCCCCCATCGGATTAATGAAAGCTACGACCAGCAAAACGAGCAACAAAACGATGATAGCCGGCGACATAATTTTACCGACACGATCAACAATCTTTGCCGGGTTAAGCGATAGCCATAATGTCACTCCGAAAAAGATGAGAGTGAAGATGAACAAAGCAATACGCATCGAATCTTCCGGGATGAATGTGGAGATGCCGATATCAAACGCGACCGCCCCGGTACGTGGAGCAGCAAAGAATGGGCCAATCGTCAAATATAATAATGATGTGAATAAGACTGCGTAGACCGGATGTACACGGCTTGCCAAGTCTTGCAAGTTCCGGCTTCCTGAAAAGCCCATTGCAAGGATGCCAAGAAAAGGCAGGCCAACCCCTGTAATCAGAAAGCCAATGACTGCAGGCCATAGATTCGTCCCTGCATTTTGACCCAATTGAGCGGGAAAGATCAAGTTTCCGGCGCCAAAGAATAGAGCGAATAGCATAATTCCAATTAAAAGATACGATGAAAAAGACAGTTTCGTTTGCATGGTGTGTAAACCCCTTCATGTTGAAAATCTCGCTTTATGTTGTATGCAATATATCGCGTTTGTTTATAATAAACCCGTTCCCTTTAAAATGCAATAGTAAAATATTTTTAAATTGGATTATTTTATTAGATTTAGTGAATGTAGCGCAGTCATAAAAAAACGGACGGGAGGTTGTCAGTAACCTCCCGCCAGCTTCATTTCAAAACAAACCTTGTAACACTATGCCCTTCCCTTGATTTCTGTACTTCAAGTATAGCCGGGAAAGCAGTTTTCAACTCTTCCACATGTGAGATGACGCCGATCATTCTGCCGGATTTTTGCAAATCGACAAGTGTATCAACCGCCTTTTGCAAAGCTTCCTCGTCCAGTGTTCCGAACCCTTCGTCGATGAACATCGTTTCGATGGACACGGCGCCTTGATGGCTCTGGATGACGTCCGCCATACCTAGAGCCAAGCTCAGTGAGGCATTGAACTTCTCTCCCCCGGACAAGGTTTTCACATCCCTGCTTTGTCCGGTGTAGGCATCGTGCACATCGAGTCCTAAGCCGCTTTGCCTGCCCCGGACTTCTTGACGATCGCTTCGGATCAATTCATATTGCCCGTTCGATAGATTCCGCAGCCTTTCATTCGCAGATTGGATGATCCGCTCAAGATAATCGATTTGAATGAAACGTTCAAATGATAGCTTATGATCGTTCTGGCCGCGTAGACAATCGTATAAGCCTGTAATTTTACCGACTTGTCTTTCCAAGTCGACCACAACTTTTGCTGTTTTTTCAATATCCGAATTCAGCCGTATCAGTGCCTTTTGACATTCAATGGAATGATTCCACTCCGCGAACGCTTTTTCATAAGCCGATTTCAAAGAGTGAATTGTTTCTGCCAGGCCTACTAAATCGGTCTTTTCTTTTCCAACTAGGTTGGCTTCCAACTCATCTATCGCTTCCTTCGTCGTATGAAGACGCTGCTTGAACTGCAAAATGTATTCCTTCAAGTGCAGCCTGTCCTCTTCCGCCATCTTCGCTTGCCGGTATTCCTCTTCCGTGTTAAATTCAGAAGCTAGCAAGCCCTTCTTGAATCTGTCTTCCGCTTGATCCCTTTTCGCAACGTATTCATCCGCGGACTTTTTTAAATGGTGCTCGGAATTGATGGAAGTGGCCCGCCGTTCCCTTGCTTCTTCCAGGCTTTTTCGCGCCCGCTGCCAAGCTTCGTCCATTTGGCGTTTCCGTATTTCTGTTTCCTTGATTTCCATTTGAATTCGTGTCAGATCTCGAAGCCCTTCCGGAATCGAAGAAAGCTCCCTCTCCAACAGTGCAGATTCTTGCGCAAATAACGTTTTCTGTTCAAATAATTGCTGTTCGATTTCCGACTTTCGTGTAGTCCATTCTGTTGTTTCCTTGTCAGCTTTCTTATGAAGCCCCTTCAATGAAACTAGTTCATTTCGTACATTTTTTAACTGTTCCACTGTCTTCGAAGTTTGTTGTCCTTTGTTAAATAGGACATCTAGACTGTCTGTTACTTCCTGTTCATTCATTTCCTGTTCTTTTGCTGTTATCTGAGAAAGAACACTTTCACATTTCGCCTCTGCAGATCGGAATGCACTTTCAACTTCTGTCAATGAAGTTCTTTTTGCTTCTAGCTGTTCACGGGAAACCGCTTTGGCATCATGTCCGCTTGTTTTAGAAGGGTGGTGGGCGCTGCCGCATACAGGGCAAGGCTCCCCATCCTTCAATGTCTGTGCCAAATGTGCGGCTTGGTCATCCAACCAAGCAGTTTGCATTTGCTCAAATTCATTTTTCGTTTGGATGAATTTAGCGGATGCAAGCTCTTTCATTTCCAAACAAATTGCGGATTCTTTCTTCAGATTTTCATAGTCCCGGACGATCTTGTAATGCAACCTGATTGTGTTCAGCTGTTCAAGCAGCTCGTCATATGGAGCAATCGTCTTTTCAGCATTCTCAATTTGTACAGTCAGATCGGCGACTTTCCGCTTTTCCGCTTCCGCCTTTTCAGCAGTCACAGCTAATTCGCCTTCCAGTTTCCCGATTCTCGTTTTAACGTTTTGTACATTTGCTTCTTTAGCTTCCAAGTCCGTCACGGCAGGGAGATGATCGCGCAACCTTATGAGCTGTTCTGCAACTGCCCCTCTTTCCTGCTCTTTCCCCTCTTCTTCCTTATAAGCAAGCTCTTTCTCCTGCAGCCATTCTGTCGCTTCTTGTACGGTTGCACTGGCTTTTTGCAATTCATTTCCCTTCAACTTCGCTTCCTCAGCAAACATCCGGAATTGGCCTTCGATTTCATGGATGACCGATGCCCGCTCAGCATCCGCAATACGTTTTTCCTTCAACTGAACAGATGGGATTTCTTCCTTGAGTTTTACAAGGGCAATTTTACGCTGTTCCAGCTGTTCAAATAGCTCATTGTATTTTTTAGCCGTATGGTATGACTCCAACTTTTCAGCATGTTGTTGATAAGCGGCTGTATACTTCGTTTCATCTTCGGCACTTTTCTTTGTATAATGGCCGATTTCCTGTTCAAGCCCGTCCATTATTTGCGAAGTGTTCGCGTATTCCTGTGATAAAACCTCAAAAATTAGTGACTCCCTAGGAGGAATGAGGTTCGTGATTTGCTGGATAAACCCATCCACTTTCCTCTTTTCGTCCAGCAATTGTTGATTCGCGTCGTCTCTCCTCATCTTCAAACGATTGACGAGTTCCCTGTACTCTTCCGTTTTGAAGATTTTCCTCATGATTGTTTCTTTGTTTTCAGTATCAGATGTGAGGAACTTCCGGAATTCACCTTGCGGGAGCATAACAATCTGGCTGAATTGGGCCTGTGTGAAACCGACAAGCTCCTCGACTTTGCGGTTGATCTCCGAGACAATTTGACGATCGACAAATGGAACTTCCCCGCCATCTACCAATTCAAAAAACTCACATCTCGCAGTCGTTTCAGTTTTATTGCCGATTTTCGTGTAGGGGATCTGCCTCATGATCCGGAAAGTACGGCGGTTTATTTCAAAAATCAATTCAACAGCTGTCTGGACGGCGTCATCCGCAAAATCGCTGCGCATTGAGCGGAATTCCGTCCGATCCTCACCGCTAGCCTGTCCATATAAAGCAAAGCAGATGCCGTCAAAAATCGTCGTCTTGCCAGCACCTGTCGCTCCGGAAACGACAAATAGCCGGTGCTCTTCAAGCTGACGGAAATCGATTGTTTCCGTCCCTTTATACGGGCCGAAAGCGGTCATCGTCAATTGGATCGGCTTCATTTATCTTCACCCCCTTTGACTTCTTGCAACACTTCAGCAAAGATCCTCTCCGTTTCAGCGTCGGGCTCCATATCGCTCATCTCGGAATAAAAGAATCGGAACAATGTCAAATCATCCGGCTTTTCCTTGACCGCGGCTGATTGCAGTTCGGTTGCGGCCGCTGTCCTTACCAATTTTCTTTCAATATGCATGGCATTCGGAAAGACGGATTTCACTTTTTCCATTGGAAATAAAACAGGCGTTTCATCATGCAGCGTCACAAATACATAATCGTCGCTTGGCGGATGAGCAAGGATCTCTTCCATCGTCCCCGCAACTGTCCGCATATCATATAAAGGAGCAAGCACTCTCTTTTCGACTTCCACATTACCTTCGCCGTCCATTTCCACAATGAAAAACCCTTTTGCATGTCTCTCTTCTGAAATCGAATATTTCATCGGGGAACCTGCATATCGGATTTTTTCATTCAGAACATGATGTGCCTGGTGCAGGTGGCCGAGCGCGGTATAATCGAATGATGTAAACAGATGGGCTGCCACGTATTCCGCCCCTCCAATTGCAAGAGGGCGCTCTGAATCGCTCGTATTTTTTTCTTCTTCCCCAAAAGGCGTCACAAAGGCATGTCCCACAAACACATGACGGGCGGCCTCATCCATCGATTCGCTAATCTTCCCGATGACTTTCTCCATCGCCGTATGATGATCGACGACATCGTCATCTACATATAAATGCTTCACAATTGACGGATCGCAATACGGAACAAGATGAAAATGGACTTCTCCAAAATGATCTCTCAGAATGACCGGCTCTATTTGCGCAGTCATTTGGCCGACGATATGGAAGCCATTCGATTGCATCAATCTGCTGCCGAATTGCAGACGTCCGGGACTATCATGGTTTCCAGCCACTGCAATGACCGGGGTCTTCAACTCCATGACAATTTCCCAAAGGACTTCATCCAATAACGCGACTGCTTCCGGCGGTGGAACCGCCCGATCGTAAAGATCGCCCGCAATGACGACCGCGTCAGGCTTCTCTGCCCGTACGGCGTCAACGAATTGACGAAGGACATGCCTTTGCCCTTCCGTCATATAAACGCCTTGCACAAGCTTGCCAAGATGCCAATCAGCAGTGTGAAAAAACTTCATTTTCGTCAACTCCCCCTCTATGTTATCTACCATTCATTTTACAGGAAACTTGTTCGAAGGGGCATGATAAAAAGAAAAACGGGAATTAGTAAAAATATCTTTACTCTGAATTTGTTTTATACTATAATTGAAAAAAGTTGCACGAAGGAAACTTTATTGTAGTCTTGCAATATACTAGTTAATATCCCATTGAAAATATACTCTTCACCCAAACTATTATTTTTTTTACACAATAAGTTGCACAAGGGAAAGTTTTTTCTTTCCCAATCCGAATCTAGGAGGAATAATAATGTCGAATGTCATTTCTGTGAAAGACGTATCGGTTTCCTACTTTGGGAAACAAGTTCTTGAAGATGTTTCTTTTGAATTCACATCCGGTAATTTAATTGGCATTTTGGGGCCAAATGGAGCAGGAAAATCCACATTGATGAAGGCGATGCTCGGTTTAATTCCAAAAGATAAAGGCATCATTGAAATCAATTCCAAACCAATAAATGATTTCAAAAAGAAGATCGCTTATGTTCCACAACGTTCGAATATCGATTGGAACTTTCCAATCACAGTAAAAGACACTGTTGTCATCGGGACTTACCCATTATTAGGTCTTTTCCATAGGCCCCGGAAAGAAGAAAAGGAATGGGCAATGAGCTGCCTCGAACAAGTAGGTATGCAGGATTTTGCCAATCGCCAAATCGGTGAATTGTCAGGCGGTCAACAACAACGAATATTTCTTGCAAGGGCACTTGCACAAAAGGCGGATTACTTCTTTTTAGATGAACCGTTCGTCGGCATTGATGTCTCAAGCGAAGAAGTGATCATTGGTATTTTAAAAAAGGTGCAGTGCGAAGGCAAAATTGTCTTTGTCGTCCATCACGACTTGACAAAGGTGAAAAACTATTTTGATGAACTTGTTTTAATCAATAAGCAGCTTATCGATGCTGGTCCGGTTCAACAAGTCTTCCAATCCGAAAATATGGCAAAAGCATACGAAAGGCCAGTTTCAATGCTGTTTGATTTGGGGGTTCAAATGTAATGGAATTTCTACATGATTTACAGACCTACGCGTTTTTACAAAAGGCCTTCGTAACATCCATAATGGTCGGTATCATTTGTGGAGTCATCGGCAGTTTCATTATACTTCGGGGCATGGCATTGATGGGAGACGCCATATCACACGCAGTATTGCCGGGAGTCGCCATTTCCTACATGCTTGGCATCAATTACTTCTACGGCGCCGTATTCGCTGGGATTTTAACCTCATTCGGCATTGGTGCAATCACACAACACAGCCGCATTAAAAATGATTCATCAATCGGTTTAGTCTTCTCTGCATTCTTCGCACTTGGAATTATTTTAATTACACGAGCTAGGAGCGCAACTGATTTAACCCAGATACTTTTCGGAAACGTGTTGGCAGTTAGATCATCTGATATGTGGCTCACACTAGCAGTCGGCAGTTTCGTCATTCTCGTCGTGATCATCTTCTATAAAGAGCTGCTTGTCTCAAGCTTCGATGAAACGATGGCGGCTGCGTATGGCCTGAAAGTCAGATTTATTCACTATTCCATCATGTTTCTATTAACTCTTGTAACTGTTGCGTCCTTACAAACTGTAGGCGTCATTCTAGTCGTGTCCATGCTCATCACACCGGCTTCCACAGCCTATCTATTAACGAACCGGCTCTCTGTAATGATCCTTCTCGCATCATTTTTCGGCGCATTATCAGCTATTGTGGGGTTATACTTCAGCTTTGAATACAACATGCCTTCAGGACCAGTGATTGCACTGGCAACAACCGCGTTATTTCTTTTGGCGTTCCTTTTTTCACCGAAACAAGGAATCGTCACTCGGAAATTCCAGTCGTTCAGCCGGAAGAAACTTGCATGATGGAAAATCCGTTATGAAGATAAAATTTTAAAGAATAAGGAGTAGAATCAGGAATGAAAAAATTACGTACATGGATTGGTTTATCTCTGCTCTCCGTCTTTTTACTGGCAGCTTGTGGAGATGATGGTAAGTCTGAAAGCCATGCTCCAACAGGCGATCAGCCACTTAAAGTAGTAACGTCCTTCACAATCATCGCTGATATGGCAAGAGAAATCGGTGGGGACTTGGTAGAAGTCCATAACCTTGTACCGACCGGAACAGACCCACATGAATATGAACCTTTACCAGCTGACATTAAAGCTGCAACCGATGCAGATGTCCTTTTCTATAATGGGCTGAACCTCGAGGGCGGAAAAAAAGGCTGGTTCTTTAAAATGATTGATACGGTTAAGCAGAAAGACGAAAATGTTTTCAGCTTGACCGAGCGTGTTGAACCGATGTATTTGAAAGGCGAGGACGGCCGTGAAGAGGAAATTAACCCACATGCATTCATAGACCCTTCCGTCGGTGTGAAGATGGCTGAGGATATGCGTGACATACTTGTGAAAAAACATCCATCTAAAAGCGATGAAATTCAAAAACGCGGGGATGCATATGTGCAACGTTTGAAAGAAATCGACAAAGAATACGAAGAGCGAATTAATGATATACCGGAACAAAAACGTATATTGGTCACAAGTGAACGGGCTTTCCAATATATGACTTCCCATTATGGATTAAAAGAAGCCTATATTTGGGAAATCGATACGGAAGAGAACGGCTCACCAATTCAAATTAAAAATTTGATCGAGTTCATCAAAACACATGAAGTGCATGTCCTGTTTATGGAGTCCAATGTGGATCCACGTCCGATGGAAACAGTTTCAAATGAAACCGGAGTACGTATTGCTGAAAAGAAAATCTATTCGGATGAAATCGGAAAACCTGGTGATGAAGTCGATACGTATGTAAAGTACCTGAATTACAACATCGATTTGATTCATGATGAACTTACTAAATGATACAAAACCCGCATTCCAGCTAAATCACAGCTTGAATGCGGGTTTTTCTATGGTTAGTCTTGGTAGAACACTTTATCTACATTGTATTTTGCTCGCAATGTATTGATGATATAGGTTTCATAGATTTCCCGTTCCATCGGATCTTCTACAATGATGACGGAAATTTTGTTGATTTCGTTTCGATGGTTTTTTACTGGTGAGACATTGTCTTCAAGATGCTTTTTCACACGCTGACGGAGCTTTCTTGCTTTTCCTCCAAAAAGGAGTTCGTCGCTTTTATTGTAAAAAAGGATAAGGCCGCCTTTATCGCGCGGGATTTCATGGATGTCGATGAAACCGTTGATCGGTTTGATCGGTGCCTCGTCTCCAGTTATTTTTTGTTCGCGTTGGATGATCGTAACGTCCGGGTTAGGTATTGTAATTGAAATCAATTTACTTTCACGTCCTCTTCTTTTGTGAGCTTCCATCCTACCACAAAATGACTTCGAATGCGAAATGTTATGTCACTCCATATAGTGATCTTCCCAAGTCTTGCTTTCATATAATAATTGACTGCCCAAAAGGAGGAAATTATTATATGGATGATTTCCCATTAGTGATTCAAACGAGGAAGCTGCCTAACACCTCTTCTAAAGTGA
Source organism: Sporosarcina koreensis (assembly GCF_042655825.1). NCBI lineage: Bacteria > Bacillati > Bacillota > Bacilli > Caryophanales > Caryophanaceae > Sporosarcina > Sporosarcina koreensis. Next base: position 138,078 of record NZ_JBHSNP010000028.1, read on the forward strand.
AGGTATATTACCCGGTTATTACGGATATGAGTGATGGGACTATTCAAAGGAGTCTTAATCATACGATTATCAATACATTAAATGAAATGCTTGTGGAACAGAATTTCTATGATGGAAGTCTTGTTGAGATGGTTGCCAATTTTGAAGTGAAAACGAATGAGAGAGGCGTTCTCAGTTTACTCCTTATCGTCTATTCATTTACAGGCGGTGCCCATGGAATGACGGTCTCCAAAGCGTTGACCTTTGACACGAGAACCGGCAAACAATATGAATTGGAGGAGCTATTCAAAGCGGATAGCGATTATGTAAAAAAAATTTCTGATATTATCCGGGAAGATATTAAGAAGTGGAAGATAGATTTACTAGATCCCCCTTTTAAAAGCATTCGAAAAGATCAGGATTTCTATATAGCAGATACTTCCATCGTTATCTTTTTCCAACTATACGAAATTACTCCTTATTATTGGGGGTTCCCGTACTTCCCAATCCCACTGCTCGATTTGAGAGATATTATAAAACCCAATTCTCCATTGGATCGGATGATGGCCTTTACGTAACAAAAGCGTAGGGCGCCTGCTTAGAGGTGAAAGGCAAAGCCGTCACGAAGAACGGCTTTTGCGACCACAAGCGCAGCGTTGGGAGCAAGTATTTTGAGGCTGTTATCCTTATTTCCAGCGCCCGAAGTCTAGACGTAACAAAAGCGTACAGCGAATAGTAGCTGCACGCTTTTTTAATCAACAAACCGGGACAATGAGGTTTGCTTCATTGTTCTTCGGTGAATTCACTGCAGATGAGACGCTATATGCATCCATCTGATTTTCATCGAACGGACGCAACATATTCCCCAGGAAATTCATATCATCATTTCGAGGATCAAGCCATGCTGCCTCGTCTTCCCTATTCAAAATGACCGGCATCCTGTCATGAATCGGTTTCATCAATTCATTCGGCGCGGTTGTGATGGCCGTGCAAGTATGGATGACCTTTCCGTCAGGGGATTTCCAAGATTCCCACAGCCCTGCGATGGCGAACAATTCATCGTTCTTCAGCTTGATGCGCATCGGAATCTTCTCCCCGTCTTTTCGTTGCCATTCATAAAAAGAATCCGCTGGAAGGATGCAACGCTGCCTTTGGAAAGCTTTCCGGAAGCTCGGTTTCTCGGCCACCGTTTCGGCACGGGCATTGATCATTTTATAGCCGATTTTCTCATCCTTTGCCCATGGCGGAATAAGCCCCCACCGAAGATGACCCAATCGATTCTTCCGCCCATCATTAATGATCGCCACCACTTGTTGAGAAGGGGCGATGTTGTAGCTCGGTATATAATCGCTTTCTGCAAATGCCGATTCAATATCAAATCGGTCAATGATTTCGTAATACGGGGCAAATAAAGTGAAGCGGCCACACATGGATATCCTCCTCTTACTTTCATGATTATTTAGTCAATGGTATCATGTCTATTGAGTAGTTTCATGAAAAGTGTCATCGGAGGGGTTTATTATGAAGCGAACACTGGTCATCAGCGACATCCACGGAGAGCTTGCGTTATTCGAAGAGTTATTGCAACATATCGGATATCATCCCGATCAGGATCAGCTCATTCTTTTGGGGGACTATATCGATCGCGGTCCTCACTCAAAAGAGGTCCTCGACAAAGTAATGAAGCTGAGTGACGAGGGGGCTGTCGTCCTCAAAGGGAATCATGAAGATATGATGGTGAGGGCATTAATAGATGGCGAAGAAAGGGTTTGGAAGAACTGGATCAATCGGAATGGCGGCACTGAAACGTTAAAGAGCTATGGTTTTGCAGAAAAAGATTTCAAAGTCGAGGAAGAGGAACCATTCGTCAAGCCGGCTATCCATTCGAAGGAATTGGAAGATCATCTTCATTTCATTCAAAATCTTGATACGTACTTGGAATGGGAAGATACGATTTTTGTCCATGCAGGCGTCCATCCGGAAAAACCGATAGAAGAAACCGATCCTTATGAGCTGATTTGGATCCGAGACGTTTTCCACAATGGATATTGCGGCGAAAAAACAGTTATATTTGGACATACCCCGACGAAAAATCTACATAAGGACAAGCAAGGCTGTTCAGTCTATTTTGGCGACAACCGGATAATCGGAATCGATGGCGCCGCTGTATACGGCGGGCAGTTGAACTGCCTTCAGCTTCCTGAAAAAGTCGTTTACTCCGTGAAAGCCAAGGAAAAAAAGAACTCGGAAAAAGGTGAAACTAATGACAAACAAAAAGTATAAAGCATTGGTAACAGATCGAATCTTCTTCGGCGGTGTCGACGCAATTGATGAATTGATGGCTAATGAAAAAATTGATGTCATCTATGACTTGCGTGCAACAGTGGACAGCCCGTTACCGAGCGATATAAGCGTCCATCAGCCGCTGCTCGATGATGAGAATGAACAGGACAAATCAATTCGTGAAGCTGTAAACAAAGTAGTGGAAGCATACAAAGAAGGTAAAAACGTGTATTTCCATTGCAACACTGGAAGAGGACGTGGAGGCACACTAGCTGCTGCCACATTGCTCGAATTAGGTAAAGCGGAGAACGTAGAGGAAGCGGAATTGATGACGGAGGCAATACGTCCCGAAACAAACATCAAACCCGCATTCAAAGAAGCATTGAATCGGCTGTACGGAAAATAAAAAAATGGAGGCCGGGTATTTCCCCGCCTCCACTTTATTTGTCAAAGGATTATTTCCTTTTCCCACTTGTCTTCTTCTTTTTAACTTCTTCTTCAATCTTCTCGAATCGCCTAATATCAGTCGGTCTGACTGTAATCGGCTCCTTCGTTAACAACTTCCCTAATGAAAAAATGAGCAATATGAGAAACAGCGTAAATGGAAGTGCTGACACAAGAGATGCAGATTGCAACGCCTCCAGACCGCCGGCATAAAGCAAAACTGCAGCAATTGCGGACATGAGGAAGCCCCAAGTCATCTTAACGATAAGCGGAGGGAACAAGCTGCCTCTCGTCGTCATACTTGCCAATATATAAGTTGCAGAATCTGCAGATGTAATCAAGAAAGTAAAAATGAGAACGATGGATAAGAATGAAACGGCACCTGTGAATGGTAGGTGCTTCAGCGTTTCGAAAATGGCAGAAGTGACATCCGCATCAACAGCTTCAGCAATCCTTGTACCGTTATTCAAGTCGCTAAATAACGCAGTCCCGCCCAATGTGGCAATCCACATGCAGGCAAACACGGGTGGAATGATCATGACTCCCGCGATGAACTCCCGGATTGTACGGCCTTTCGATACACGGGCAACGAACGCACCGACGAAAGGCGACCAAGCAATCGTCCATGCCCAATAAAAGATCGTCCACTCCCTCACCCACGTTCCTCCCTGATACGGCTGTAACCTCAAACTATAACGAATAAAATTATTAATGTAGTCCCCGATCGCCAAAGTGAAGCTTTCCAATATGAAAACTTTCGGACCGACGAAAAAGAAGAAGACGAGCATTGCAATTGCCATCGCTAAATTGAAATTGCCTAAATACGCAATCCCTTTACTCAACCCAGTTGAAGCTGAAATCATATAGGCGACGAAGACGATGAAAATAATGATTAATTGCACCCAAAACGTGTTTTTCGTCTGAAATACATATTCCAGACCGCCACTCATCTGCAACACGCCCATGCCAAGTGATGTCGCGATCCCCATCACCGTCGCAATAACAGCGAAAGAGTCGATGCCTGTCTTCAAATGCTTATTGGAACCTACCAAAGGCTCCAGTGCTGTAGAAATAAGACCATCTTTCTTTTTCCGGAACTGTAGAAAACCGATGACCAGCCCGACAATGCCAAAAATGCCCCATTGCGAAATTCCCCAATGGAAGAACGAATAGCCCATTGCAATCCGGGCCGCTTCTTGCGATTGCGGTTCGACGCCATTCATAGGGGAAGTAAAGTAATGGCTCATCGGTTCCGCGACTCCCCAGAATACTAGTCCAACCCCGAAACCGGCCGAGAACAGCATGCCGATCCATGTGAAAAAAGGATAATCCGGCCTTTCCTCGTCCCCTCCCAAACGGATTGCACCAAATTTACTTATTGCCAATCCGATTAAAAAAACGATGATAATGAAAACGGTCAATAAATAGAACCAACCGAACTTCGCCGTTGTGTACCCGTATAATTGTCCTGCAACCTTTCCAAAAGGTCCCGGTATGACTGCCCCCAGAACAACAAGGAGTAAAATGACGACTGCCGATATGGAAAATACCGGGTTCTTCCAAAACTTCCTATCCAAAACAAAATCGACTCCCAATAAACATAGTTACTGAGTCTATACCCTAAGCTGAAGCAAGATAACGTACTTTCCGAAAATGACTTCCTTCTATTCTTCAGCTATGTCGTTTACGGATAATAAAAATATATAAAGCAAGCACAGCAAACACAAGAAAGCCGGACAACATATATACATTCCGGTATCCCATTTGCACAGCAACAATTCCTAAAACATACGATCCGACTGCCAAACCCGAGTCGAATAACGTGAAGAATGTCGCTGTCGCATATCCGCTTCTTTGATGAGTAGTCGATTGGATGGCAAGCGTCTGCATGCTCGGTACGAGCGCTCCATAGCCGAGCCCGACAAACGCTCCGGCAATAAGAAATAAAACCGGGGAATTCATGAAGGAGAGGATGAACAAACCGAAGAAGAACAGCAGGAAGCCGGGAATCAAAATATAAGCCGGCCCTTTTTCATCAAAAATCCTTCCTGTGAATGGCCTTGTAATCAGCATGACTGCTGCAAAGACGACAAAGAAGAAACTGGCGAGTGGCAACAAGCCTTTCTCTTGGGCATAGATTGATAAATAGGACAAGACACTGGCATATGAAAATGCAATCAAACTAGCCAAAAATGCAATCGGCATCGCCTTTTTCTCAAATAAGTCATTCCATGTAAAACCTTTTGATTTAATTTCTTCCGTCTTTATTTCCACTTGAGGAATAAGCAGTGCTACAAATGCTCCAATGATCATAAGAGCACTCATCAAGATGAACAAAGCATCATAGGAATACGATTGGATGACGTAAAGTGCGATAAATGGACCGACAACGACTGCCAAATTGGTCGACATGACAAAATAGCCAAGCCCAGCTCCGCGCCTTGTTTTTGGCACAATATCCGCAGCAAGTGACCCAGCGGCCGTAGTGACGATGCTGAACCAAATACCTTGGAAGAAACGCAAGGCAAGCAAGCCTGCAAACGGTGTAATGAAATAGTAAAGTACAGTACAAATAAGATAAAAGAACAAGCTGATCATCAGCATTTTCCGCTTACCTACGATATCGAGCAGTTTACCTGAAAACGGCCTTACAATAATGGCGGACACTAAAAATATCGTCATCAACAGGCCCGCTTCTTCGTCAGTCCGGCTCAACGCATCTTTTGCATAAAGCGGCAATGTCGATACCAAGCCATAAAACACGATGAAAACGGACAAATTCGTCAGGAATAGACTAATGAACGGCTTCGTCCAAATCGGTTCTTTCGTATTCATGAAATCATTCCTTTTATATTTTTTTCAGCAATTCCATAAGGAGCTTTTCCTCTTCTTCGGATAGTCTTTGTAAGCTTTCATTTTCAAACTGAATGATCGTCTCTTTAATATCGGAAAGCTGCACGGTTGCACTTTCCGTCAAGCCGACATATTTTTCGCGTCGATCTTTCCCTTCCCGGGTCATGAGCCAGCCCATCTGCTCCAATCGATTGACGGTCCGTGTAATTGTCGGCGCTTCAACATTCAAGTATTTCCAAATCTGAGTCAATGTCATCTCGCCATGTTGATCGACGCAGTAAATAACTGTCCATTGTGCTGCGAACAATCCGTGTTGTTTTAGGGCCAGGTTCAGTTCTTTACTTAAAAAACGCGATCTTTGAAAAAGCTCATGAATTAAAGGATTCATTTTTCCACACCTCATTGTTTACTTAGGTAACTAATAAAGTATACGCCTATTCATATTTCTTGTAAAGGCATCAAAAAAGACCGCCAAATGAATGGCAGCCTTAGACGTGAACTTTTAGCTTTGTGTATTCGGTGACATGATTTTCTGGTCCTTCGGCAGAGCCAATCCGACTAAGCCTATGAATGGCAAGAAGGAGGCAATGACCATCGTTGGGAAGATGCCGATACTATCCATCAAATTCCCCATAACAACCGCACCTATCGCTCCCATCCCGAACGCCAAGCCGACCGTCAAACCGGCCATTGTCCCGATTTTGGTCGGTACAAGCTCCTGTGCATAAATGACCGTGACCGTGAAGCTAAGCATAATGAAAAAGCCGATTGCAACTAATAATACCCCTACCCCCCAAAGCGGTACGTGCGGAAGGAGAAGGCAGAGCGGTAATGGGACTAACAACGACAATACGATGACGTTTTTTCTTCCGATCCGGTCGGCCCACGGCCCTCCGAAAAATGTGCCTGCAGCGCCTAGCGCCATGAAGAGGAATATGTATAGCTGACCTTGCTCAATTTTCAATCCATAGCCATCCATCAAGTAAAAGATGTAAAAGCTAGTAACGTTCGTGACGTAGAATGATCTGGCGAAAATAATCGTCAACAATAATGCGAGCGCAATCCCAATTTGCTTTTTTGTTAAATCGCCAATTGAAGAAAGCAGCACCTTTTTACGATTATTCTTTTTATCCAATTCCAACTGGCGCTTATACCAAGCGGAAATCTTGGATAAAATGAAAATCCCGAGAGCCGCCACCGCAATAAAAACGGCTGCCCCCTTTTGACCGAGCGGCACTAAGACAAATGCACTGATGAGCGGTGCCAATGCTTGTCCCGAATTCCCCCCGACTTGATAGATCGATTGGGACAGTCCCCTTTTCGTTCCCGCTGCCAAGAAGGATACACGCGAGCCTTCCGGATGGAATACCGCGGAGCCAAGCCCCAATATAATGACCGACAATAGAATGAGCCAATAGTTTGGCGCGATTGCTAAACCCGCCATTCCGACAAGCGAAAATGTCATGCCGATAGGAAGTGCATAAGGCATTGGTTTCCGATCACTGAAATAGCCGACGACGGGCTGAAGGACGGACGCGACCATATTCAATGCAAAAAAGATGAATCCAAGCTGTGTAAAACTTAATCCTCTTTCTTCTTCCAACACCGGAAACATCGCCGGTATGACTGCCTGAAGCGTGTCATTCAGTAAGTGACAGGCTCCGATGGCAAACATGATCGGGTAAACCGGATTTGCTGTGTTCTGTGTTTGTGTACTGGATGTCAACGAAATCCCCACGCTTTTTAAATAAATTTAAACAATATGTCCAGTATACAGCAATGTGAAGAGTGAATGTTGAGAATCCCGAAAAATCAATTTTTCAAAACGGCCATCCGTTTTAAATCGCGGGATATCCGGGTAGATTACGTAGTACTAGTATTGGAAAGGATTGAAATTGAAATGGCAGCCTTCGGCAATTTGTCTTTGATGACTTTGTTTCCGATAACCCTTCTGTTGCTCACTATGGAAATCGTCCTAGCCTCTTACAAATCACTTTCCCCAAAGTGGACAGCAAAGCTGGCGTACGGCAATCTCATCATTAATGCCGCTTGGACAATCCTTATTATCATCCTTCTACTCAATCCGTCGCTCGTCTTGCCTCATCTGGCTGACGTTATCGCGGATGTGTTCCAACGATCGCCCGACGATATTATTCCGCAAGTCCGTTTAATCATCATCGTAATTGGACTTGCTTCAATCGCCACGACAATCATCGATGCTTTTTCTGGCTTCAGAAAATTGCGGACCGAGAACGGCGAAGTGAACGAAGTAACGCGGGAATGAAAAGAGTCTTTGCGCAATTAATTGAGCCCTTGATGGAAAAATGGAGCCCTTGTGCGATTAATTGAGCCTTTGATGAAATAATGGAGCCCTTGTGCAATTAATTGAGCCTTTGATGGAATAATGGAGCCCTTTTGCAATTAATTGAGCACTTGATGGAATAATGAAGCCCTTGTGTCAATATCCCTCGTGTTTAGTAGATTTGATTCCGGGAAAACAAAGAACGGAATCACTTTACTAAATCGGAGGTGTTTAAAATGGCGAAGATTGCAGTGGAAAACCCTTTTGACGATGTGAAAGTGGCATTGGAGGAAAAAGGACATAACGTGAAAATGTTTGAGAACGATGAGAATCTGAATGGCTATGATATCGGAGTCGTGCGTGCGATCAGCGATGTGAATGTCGATCAATTCGATTTCCCAGTCGTCGGCATTCATGGAATGTCCGTTCAGGATGTCGTGGACGAAGTGGAACAGCGTCTACAGCGATAATAAAAGACCGGAATCCATTATATCGGATTCCGGTCTTATTTTTATTCACCATCCAATACTTTCTCCGTGCCCGCAACGACAACAGCCGCGGATGCATCCCCTACGACATTCACCGAAGTTCTCATCATATCAAGCACCCTGTCGATTCCGGCTATCAATGCAATTCCTTCCAATGGCATATTTACGGACGTCAACACCATCGCAAGCATGATCATGCCTGCTCCGGGAACTCCTGCTGTCCCGATTGATGCCAAAATGGTAATAAGAACAACCGTCAGCAACTGGAGGAACGATAATTCCAAGTTATAGAATTGAGCGATAAAAATGACGGCAACCCCTTGGTAGATCGCTGTGCCATCCATATTGACTGTTGCACCGAGCGGAAGGACGAAGCTCGATATCCGGTTCGGAACCCCTAGATTTTCATTCGTGTTCTTAATCGTGACAGGAAGCGTACCCGAGCTGCTGCAAGTACTGAAGGCTACGAGCGCTGCAGGAGAAATCCCTTTAAAAAACCTTTTCGGACTCATTCCCGCAAATGATTTGACCGCTGTCGAATATACGATGACTGCGTGCAGGATACAGGCGATGTATACTGCCAAAATCACTTTTACGAGCGGCAAAAGAACAGAAAGCCCGTATTGTCCGATAACTGGAGCAAGTAAACCTAAAATACCGATTGGCGCTACTTTCATGACAATCCCGGTTATTTTGTACATCACTTCGGCAAAGCCTTCAAAAAACGTATAGACAGGACGCGCTTTTTCCCCTACCAACGTGATTGCCAGCCCGATGAACAGTGCAAAGAAGATGATTTGCAAAATGCTGCCGGCGGCCAAGGCTGTGAACGGATTCTCAGGTACGATATTCAGGATCGTCGTGATTGCACTTTGAGGTTCTTGCGTCGCGGATTCCGGAGCGACCAATCCATTGGAGGAAATTGATAATCCTTTACCCGGCGAGATGAGGAATGCGATAGCAAGGCCGATGATGATGGCGATGGCTGTTGTTGCCAAATAATAGACAACTGTCTTGATACCGATCCTGCCCAGTTGTTTTGGATCGGACGTGCCAGCCACTCCGACGACCAAGGTCGACAAAATGAGCGGCGCAATGATGAATTTAATTAAACGTAAAAATAAATCCCCGAATGGCTTCAGAAAATCGATTGAACTCCCGAACAAACTGCCTAAAATGATGGCTAACACAAAGGCGATAAAAATTTGCGTGACCAAATTGAATTTGATCTTCATGCTTCTCCCCTTTCTTGAAATTTGTACGCAAATCTGCTTATTCCAACATATACAAATCAGCTGCACAACATGAATGAATTGACATAATAAAAAAAGCCCCCAAGCCGCTTTCGCGAAAAGGGGGAGCGATCAGAACCATTTGCCGACAATCGGGTAATTGTATGTTTCGCCTTGCAGCGATTTCACAATCCCTAAGATCGGGACGATGAATGCCATCAGACCGAAAACGATGATCATCGGAATGCCGATCAAGAATATGATCAAAATCGCTGAAATGAAAATCAAAGCGCCCATCACTAATTGGAACAAAAGCGCTTGGATGGACAATCTTTTCACCTCTGAATCATCCACTACTAAATAGATGATGAACGGAACAAGGAATGGAGCGAAAAATGCGCTCGCATGAACGAGCACTTTCAAACCTGTGTTTTCCATATCAGATACCTCCTTGTTTTCTACTATACTTTATTTTACGGATAACGAAGGAGGAAGTTTCACTTTCAATCCAATAATTCATTGAATTTATGTTCGATGGCATCCAAATCGATATCTTCAATTTGTGTATCTTTGAGTTCATAGCGTTCCTTCAGTGTCAAAATCCGCTTAACGCTTTCATCGATCCGTCCTTCAGATATCGTACCTTCCTGGACGGCATCTGCCAATGCGTTGATTGTGCCGACCTGGTTTTCATAATCACCGGCAATCAGCAGCAGATCACTTCCCGCGATGAATGATTGCAAAGCGGCTTCTGGCACAGAATAGTCATTGACAATGGCTCCCATCGTCAAATCGTCGGTAATGACGACACCATCAAAATGCATATCCGCACGCAACAAATCTGTAATGATCTTCTTCGATAATGAAGATGGATATTTATCGTCAAGCTCGGGGAACATAATATGCGCCACCATGATGACATCCACCTGTTCTTCAATGGCCCGTTGAAAAGGGATCAGCTCGGTTTTCTGCAATTCGTCCATCGTCTTCTCAATGACAGGCAACGATAAATGGGAATCCATATGAGTGTCCCCATGTCCTGGAAAGTGTTTGACGACCGAGATGATTCCGTTATCTCTCATTCCCCGCATGACAGCCACGCCTAAATCAGCGACTTCTTCGGAATCGGACGAGAATGAACGGTCTCCGATGACGGGATTTTTCGGATTGCTATGGACATCCAAAACAGGTGCATAGTTCATGTTATAACCGAACGCGTTCAACAGAGTCGCAAGATAGGAACCGGATTCATACGCAAGCGTTTCATCACCGATCCTTCCGAAGTATTGCGCCGCGGGTAGTTTTTTCATGTTTGGAGGCAGGCGGGACACACGCCCCCCTTCTTCATCGACCGAAATGAACAGCGGAATTTCGTAATCGGCATTCGCCATCTTGCTTTCATTCAATAACTTCAACATTCCGGCGGGATACGAAATATTCTTGCCTACTAATAGGATGCCCCCGACATGATACTGGCGAATAAGCCGGTCGAGTTCGTCGCCATATGTCTTCCCCTCCATCCCGACAATGAGAAGCTGACCGATTTTTTCTTCCAACGTCATCTTATCCAACAATAGATCAACTTGGGATATGATTTCCGGCGTCTCGGTCACTTGCGCCCTTAAGCTGAAAGTCGGGAATTGTTTTTCAATCTCGTGTATTTCCCCTTTGCATCCAGTCAGCAATAGGGTGCAAAAAACAATCCATGCTATACCGCGAAACAAGGGGCTTCGCCAGTTCAACTCCAAATTTCTTTTGCTCGATCGAGGGAATCAAGCGAAATACGGCCTTTCAACATCGGAGGCGGACAATGGCGATTATGCTCGGCAATCTTTTTATTCACGTCATCCACACGTTTTTGCAGATCGTCCTGATCGCCGGTCGATGCAAGCTTTGCAATTTCGTGGATCATGTTGCTAATGTCATGTTGCAACTTTAGCCAATGCGGCTTGTAGCCTGCGTCTTTTGCAATCCGCTGAAAATGCTGGAACGTATCGCCAGAAAAATATTCTTTCGGCAATGGTTTTCCGAAGCCTTTCAAATTCTCCATGCTAACTTCATCCCCACGCTTATTTAACATATCGCCGATCAGATCATTGTACGGAGGCTTCGAGTTGTCGGACATGCTTATCCCACTCTTTCGTCGATTTTTACCAGCTCATTTTTGCCTGATGAATATTCAAGCTTCATTTGCTCCAACTCAAGCTTCATCTTTTCGGTTTCAATGATGAAGTTCTGCTGCTTCATTTTCTCGAGTTCAATTTCTTCACGAACCATATCCGCCTTGAATCTCATCGTCTTTCGCTTGTAATCGGTAATGATGGCCGTGATCGGCACACACATGACGATTGCTACAATCCCCATTACATATAACATCTATCTTCACGACTCCTTTCCTTTTTTGTTCATTTTCCTGTAAATGATGCTGGCGCAACGACACCGACGACTTCCCCTGTCGCGCAAAGTACGTCATCCGCAAATACCTCGACATCCACTTTATATTTCTTCGGGTGGATCTCTTCGACGGTCCCGACCGCTTTCAACACTTTCCCTTGTGGCGTCGGCTTCAAAAAGTTGACGTTCAATGATGCAGTGACGAATCGAGGAACTTCTGCCTCATCCCCCGGCTCATGTCCATTTTTCCGATACAAAGCAAGTGCGCAAGAGCCTGTACCGTGGCAATCAACGAACGAAGCGATCAATCCACCATATACAAATCCAGGAATCGCCGTATGCTTTTCCAATGGTTCATAGTATGTAACCGTTTTCTCGCCATCCCAGCCAGTGCGGAAATGATGTCCTTCCTCATTCAGCCGCCCGCATCCGTAGCACCAGGCAAAGTCATCTGCATAATAGTCTTGGATCGCATTATCAATTTTCGTCATTATTCACCCTCCGCATATTCGATATAGTTAGAATACTATTATAACATTAATCTTCAATCATCTCTCATAGGATTGTTCATCATTTTCCAAATTTTATTTCGCACGACTTACTGTTAATTATTATCTCCCCCGAATCATAGCATGAGTACTATTCCAAATAAGAAATCGCTGCGTATACTATACCAAACGAAGACTGGAGGAATTGAACATGAAAATGCGAGCCTTCCTGCTCATCGCACTCATAATCGGAGGGATGTATGCAATGATGGAGACCATCAATGATTTCAAAGAAAAAAGCTTCGATGAATTCATTGATACTGTTAGTACCAAATTTGATTCTCTCACGTTTACAGTACCGACAAGGCACGGTTCCCCAGCTGAAACGTGGACAATCGATGATGAACATCAAGTTGATGAACTGCTGCAATTCCTGCGCAATTATCATGTGAAGAAACTGAAGCCTGAGGAAATCAATCCAGATGACAATATAGATGAATTCACCCTCAGCTTGAAAGATACGGAAGGAAATAACATCACGATTGTTATCGCGGAAAACTTGATCATCCAAAACTCGCTGCTCTATTATGAAATCGTCGACGGCCCCCTCGACGTCGACTGGATCGTCCGTTTTTTCGTCAGCAATAAATCCTAGAGCCTTGCGGCCGCACATAAATCCAATTATTCACGCATAACTGAAAATCAAGTTTCATTTTCGCATGGCTCCGTATTGATGAATCATCGCCCGTATGAGCGGGCTCAAGTTTTCCGGCAGCTGCTGCAAATGAAAGAATCCGACTTCCGATGTCTCAACGCCATCCGCTTTCAGGTTTCCGCCACGAATGTCATCCGTTGCATAGACGATTGTCACTGAGTAATATTCGTGGCCATTGTTCAAAACGGTATGAGTCTGTGGACCGGATACAACAGTGACAAGTTCCATCTTCCCAATTTGCATGCCTGTCTCCTCGAGCACTTCCCTCCGAGCTGTCTCTTCAGCTGACTCCCCGAGTTCCATGAATCCGCCAGGGATGCCCCATCGTCCATCCATCTTTCTTTGCAGAAGGATTTCCCCTTTTTCATTGAAGACCCCTACCCCCGCGCCAGTCAGCAATAATGGACGATTTCCGACCACTTCTCTCAATTCCTCAATATATCCCATAACCCATTCCCCTTTTTAAATAAACTTACAGAAGATACGAGAATATCCCTATGTTGATTTCCACTTCAATCAACAAATTAATAAAATCAATGTGATTTTATTTTGATGCACAGATAGTAAATGTCCCAGGAAGCCTCTCAGAAATACCATTAGGTGCACCTTCTGGAAACGCCCACTCGATACCTTTATCTTCTCGCATTTTTCTTATGTTCAAACCAGAATTGATTAGAGCATTAACCACTTCAGATAGCGTCCACTGCCTGATTACATTTTTCTTTAACTGCTGCTGCATACTTTTTGGTAAAAGGTACGCATAGGGAACATCCACTACTAAACATTCCTCAGTAAAATAATTACCATCCACAATTGTTTCCCCGTTTGAAAAGCGCATCGTTTTTGAAATGAAAGGATGATAATCTCTTACAATAAAAACCCCTGTCTCGTTCAACAGGTTGGACACCTTTTGAAACAACGGGCGTAAATCCATAAAATAATGAAGTACCCCCATCTCAAGAATGACGATATCGAATGGCGATATTTCTTCATCCTTTATTTCGAGAACATCTTCGACAATATAGGTTAGCGAAACTCCTGCAGCTTCCGCCAACTCCATAGCATATCGTTTATTTTCATGAGATAGATCCACCACTGTGACGTCTGCACCTAATAGTGAAAAACAGACTGCTTTATTTCCTTTTGAGCCAAGTAAATTAAGGACTCTTTTTCCTCTCACATGCCCAATTTCGTCGAAGTAATAGCTGACCTTTTTAGATGGATCTTTTTTTAACTCTTTTGCGTAGTAAGTAGGCAGGCCATGTCTTACCACCCATGCCTGGTAAGCGTGTTGATTCCATCCTATTTTATTTTTTTCACTCATTTGCTGTTGGTTCATGAAATTCCCCTTTCGAGCTTTTCAACTAAACCATCAGGAAATAATACTTTTTCACCTGATAAGAACTCCATTATGTCTACCCACTTCGCAAATGACACTTTTTCATTTTCCCGAATCTCAAATAGCTCCCGATTATAGTTTTCTTTATCTACAAAAACGACCGTATATATCTGGATAATTTCATGTCCAATTTGTTCATTAATCACAAAGATATTATCAATACATCCAATAAACTTATCAATTTCAACAGTTACATTTAATTCCTCTTTGAATTCTCTAATAAGTGCATTAGTGGATTTTTCCCCAAATTCTATAGATCCTCCAATAGGACGATAATAGATTCCTTCCCCTTTAGAATGTTCTCCATCAAATTCTTCAACTAAAATTCGGCGTCCAGATTCCAAAATGCCAAGTACTTTTGCTATTGGATATTTTCCATCTTCACCGTTCAAATCTGAACTCCCTGAAATGTATACGGTATTGATGTTTCGAGCAGTTTTTCAAAACCGCCTTCGTAATAAGGCATTGCTTCATTTGCGAATGAAAGATCTTTCCATTCCGCTTCTAAAATGCCGCCTGTGTCCTGGATGGCCACTTCCCCATCCAATACTTCCGCCGAAAACGTGAAGAATAGCACATGATTATTTTCCTTTTGCCTGAACGCTTCATTCACCGTGAGCAAGCTCCCGATTTTGACTGTCAGGCCGGTTTCTTCCCAGACTTCACGAACTGCAGCCTGTTCCAGCGTCTCCCCTTTTTCCACGCCACCGCCCGGCAACGTCCAATTATCATATTTCTTATTCTTCACCATCAGCACTTTTCCCTTTTTTAGGATAGCGGAATAAACAACATCGACTCGATTCATTATTGAAATCCCCCATTTCATATATACTTAGAATCATAGCTTATCACCGGAGGGATGAAAAATGGAATTCAGAAATATCGATGAACAAATCATTCAGAAGTATAGAGAAGATGAAACACTGATGATCCGCCTGTTTGTGCAATGGTGCTCGAACAACGAATTGGATCCTCATGTACTTTATAAAAAGGCATATCCAGAGCAAATGGTAAATGTAGCTTTACAGGAAGTCATTGAAAGTGATGACGGATTTGACGATTTTCATATCGACAACGAAACGATGCTCGATGTTCTTCAACTTTTTGGCAATGAAGACCTGGCTTTCGTAGTCGCTGACGAAATAGAAAGACAGTCACGAAAATAAGTTCACAGAAATACCAATTCATTTTTACTTTTCTATAAGTTTGCTATATACTATCATTAGTTCGACATCCGTAATAAATTGAACGAATAGGGAGAGATGAGTAAATGGTAAAAAGTCTACCGCCGCGTTCAGCAGTGAACGTAGAAGAGACATGGAATTTGAACGACCTTTTCAGAACCGAAGAGGAATATAATGCAGCAATTGAGCAACTGGAAAGTGAAGTCGCTTCATTCGAAGAGCGCTTCAAGGGGAAAATCACCGATGAGAAAGCAATCCTAGAGGCACTGGATGGATATGCTTCCATCATGGGCAAAATGGTGCCGA
Source organism: Sporosarcina koreensis (assembly GCF_042655825.1). Taxonomy (NCBI): domain Bacteria; kingdom Bacillati; phylum Bacillota; class Bacilli; order Caryophanales; family Caryophanaceae; genus Sporosarcina; species Sporosarcina koreensis. Next base: position 154,145 of record NZ_JBHSNP010000028.1, read on the forward strand.
TTGGGACATACACAAGCCTTTCGCATAGTGTTGACCAAACGAATGACGAAGCACAAATGCGCGCAAGCAAATACGGCTCAATCGCTTCCAAGCTCGGAAGCCAGCTTTCTTTCTTCACAAGCGAACTATCCGAAGTGTCGAGTGAGCTATTGGAAAATGCGATGACCCAATCCGAAGAGTATAAAAACTATCTTGAAGAATTAATTCGTCAAAAACCTCACAAGCTTCATCCTGAAGTGGAAAAGACATTGGCGGCATTCTCATCTGTATTGAACGCGCCATATGGTCTATACAATACGACAAAATTAGTCGATATGAACTTCGATGATTTTGAAGTCGACGGCGAAAAATACCCATTAAGCTATACGACATTTGAAGGCGGATGGGAGTCCGAAACGGATACGGAAAAGAGAAGAGCTGCATATGATGCTTTCCATGCAAAATTGAGAGAGTATCAGCATACGACTGCGAAAACGTACGACATGCACTTGCAGAAGGAGAAGACAACTTCCGACCTTAGAGGATATGATAATGTATTTGATTACCTCCTTTTCAACCAGGAAGTCGACCGTTCCATGTACGACCGCCAGATCGATTTGATTATGGAGCATCTTGCGCCGCATATGCGCAAATACGCTAAACTTCTTCAAAAGGTCCATGGCCTTGACGAGATGACATTCTCGGATTTAAAAATTTCATTGGATCCGAACTATGAGCCGAAAATCACAATTGAAGAATCAAAGAAATATATCGATGATGCGCTAGCCATTATGGGTGACGATTACTTAAATATGATCGATCGTTCCTATAAAGAACGCTGGACGGACTTTGCACAGAATGCCGGTAAATCGACAGGCGCATTCTGCTCAAGCCCTTATGGCGTTCACCCTTATATTTTGATTTCCTGGACAGGCAGCATGGAAGATGTCTTCGTTTTGGCGCATGAGCTGGGCCATGCCGGACATTTCTACAATGCCCACCAACACCAAAACATTTTCAATTCACGCCCTTCCATGTACTTCATCGAAGCACCTTCGACGATGAATGAAATGTTGATGGCGAACCACTTGCTTTCCAATTCGGATGATCCGAAATTCAAGCGATGGGTCATTTCTTCCATCGTGGCGCGGACATACTACCATAACTTCGTCACACACTTATTGGAAGCGGCATATCAACGCAAAGTGTACGAGCGCATCGATGCTGGCGGCAGTGTAAATGCGAATGTGCTAAACGGCCTGAAGCGCGGCGTCCTAGAAGAATTCTGGGGAGACGACGTGAAAATCAATGAAGGTGCGGAATTGACATGGATGCGCCAGCCGCATTATTATATGGGCTTGTATCCATACACATACAGCGCTGGTTTGACAATTTCCACTCAAGTGTCGAAACGGATTTTGGAGGAAGGGCAACCTGCTGTTGAAGACTGGCTGAAAGTGCTTCAAGCGGGCGGCACGAAATCGCCTGCAGAGCTTTCCAAAATGGCGGGAGTCGATATTACGACGGAACAGCCGCTGCTCGATACGATTGCGTATATTGGTGAATTGATCGATCAGCTTGTAGAATTGACAGAAGAGATTGAAGCAGCTCAAGTGAACTGATTTTGAAGAAGCTGTCCCCGTTGACGCAGGGGGCAGCTTTTTATTTTGAATATTGTTATTCGCATTTCCATCCGATATGATGAATACAACTCTATTTGCATTAGTTTCTATCATTTTTTTCGAAATGAGGGGTTCACTTGTCTTCTACACAATCCAATTGGTATGTACGGTTCGGCTGTCTTGCGCCAATCATCGGGATCATTGCCATGTTTTATTTCATAAAGCGCGATGCTTTCCTTCCCGGCTTTATATTTTTCGCCTTATTCTTCGGGTTTGCCATACTTTTCTTATCCCTTTCTACACGGACGGAAGAAAAGCTGAAGGCAAGTCAGAAGGAATATATGGAGACTTTCCAACCGAAATCAGCGAATTATATCGAATCGCATGCCTTCGTCGCAGATGATTTGCTATCAAAGATCGCTGTAGATGAAAGTAATCGCAGAATCCATTTTTGGGAACCTGCTCCACTCATCGATGGCAAGAGGGTAAAAAAAGCTTTTCACAAAATGCCATACATACTTTCTGACTATCCATATTCCTCACTGTTGGCAGTGGAAGTTTATGAAAACGGGACACGCCAGAAAACCGTCGTGAACGAAGCCGACGGGACAACGGAGCGCATCGAAGAGCTTGGACAATCCGTCACACAAATCATCAATAAAAAGATGCCGATGGCAAAAAAGGCGATTCACCGTAGAGTTGCCAATGTTGAAATGAAAATGATCATCGATGACGAGACAAAGCCGGTCCGCATCATCCGTTTCTATGCCAATCTTGATAAAAGGCTGAGAAGGGATTCCAAGGAATATACAGACGTGCAACGGCAGGTCGACCATTGGGTTTCCCTTTTGACTTTCATCATGGAAAATAATCGCAAGTCTTGAAGCTGCCACCCGTCTCCGAACGGGCGGCAGTTTTTTCCTTTCCCATAAAAAATCATGTTGAGTTTCCTCTGAGGCATATAGTAGAATGAAAGCACATGGTAGTCAGACGAATCAAAAAACTATGAAAACGAGGTCGTTACATGTTGATTTCAAACCGTGTACAAAACATGCCACCCCATTTCTTTTCTTCATTAGTCAAAAAAGTGGATGCCGCGAAAGCTGCTGGAATGGATATTATCAACTTGGGCAGAGGCAATCCTGATCAGCCAACACCCGCTCATATCATCGAAGCTTTGCAGCAAGCCGCGGAGCGTCCGGAAACACATGGATACTCGCCATTCGATGGCATTCCTGAATTCCGTCAAGCCATCGCGGAGTTTTACAAGCGTGAGTATGATGTCGATGTAGATCCAAATACGGAAGTTGCAGTTTTAGGCGGCTCCAAAATCGGGCTTGTCGAAGTTCCTTTGGCGATGATGGATGAAGGCGATCTGCTTTTGCTGCCTGATCCTGGATATCCTGATTATTTATCAGGAGTGAGTCTTGCCAATATCACTTATGAAACGATGCCCCTACTGAAGGAAAATGGGTTCATGCCCGATTTTGATACATTGTCAGATGAAGTTCTACAGAAGGCGAAAGTCATGTATTTGAACTACCCGAACAACCCGACAAGCGCAGTCGCGACCGTTCCCTTTTTTGAAGAAGCGGTCGCCTTTGCCAAGAAGAATGATATTTTCATTTTGCATGACATGGCGTATGGGGGAATCGGTTTTGACGATGAAAAGCCCGTCAGCTTTCTTCAGGCTGAAGGCGCAAAAGATATTGGGATTGAAATGTACACATTATCGAAGACATACAACATGGCCGGCTGGAGGGTTGCCTTTGCAGTCGGAAACCGCCAAATGATCGAGGCTATCAATAAACTGCAGCACCACTTGTTCATCAGCCTTTTTCCGGCAGTCCAACACGCCGCGATTGCTGCGTTGACGGAAGATCAGGCATGCGTGCGCGAACTGACTGCATTGTATGAAGGGCGTAGAAATGTCTTGATTGACGAATGCAAACGGATCGGATGGGATGTGGAAGCGCCGAAAGCGTCGTTCTTCGCCTGGTTGCCTGTTCCACCGGGTTATACGAGTGAGGCGTTTGCGGATATCCTTCTACAACAGGCGGGTGTTGTCGTTGCGCCTGGGCATGGATTTGGAACGCATGGAGAAGGTTATGTGCGGGTAGGCCTGCTGGCGAGCGAAGAGCGTATTGCCGAGGCCGTTCAGAGAATTGAGAAGCTGGGGATATTTACTGCGAGTGAGGCTTAATAGGAAATGCCGCCTGCCGATGGCGGCATTTTTTATTTGATGGTGGGCTTTGGGCGCTGGACCGCTGACTTTGAGCGCAAGACCAGCTGCTTTAAGCGCGGAGCCACCGACTTTAAGCGTGAAATCAGCTGCTTTGAGCGCGGGACTCACCTATTTGGATGCGCCATCCACTGTCTTATTTCTCAAAACCAATATGAATTGAATCGGCAATATGTTTGTAGCCGATTTCCTTATAAATCTTATTCGAAGTAGGATTCATCATATCCGTATAAAGCACGCAGAATTCATATTCCTTCAATAACTCTTTCGAACCATGCGCGACCATTGTGCGGGCATACCCCTTCTTCCTTTCCTCCTTAGGTGTAAAAACGAGAGAAACGGTGACGCTATTTTTTGTGGGTCTTGCTTTCTTCATCATCGAAACGACTTTCCCTTCATCCTCCCAGAGGAAGACTTCCCGGGCTTCAAGGAATGCGGCCACCCTTTCTTTAATGATTTCCGGCGCTGTTCCATCAAGATTCGCGTCTTCCTCGAACAATGCAAACCATTTTTCAATAAGCGGGGCATCCTCTCCAGAAGCATATCTCCAACTTCCCGGACTCATTTCAATTGTCTCGTCAATCTCATCCAATCGATAAAGCCCCTGATCCATAAGCAGCTTTTGCGACTCCCCTGTTTGTTCTTCCCACTTGTTTGCGAATAAAATAGCCCATTCTTTCAAACTGATGACTGATGGGACCGCAATTGAATTCCCAAGCAATTCCCGTATGATGAAATCAATCGTTTCATGCTTCTTGCCTTCATCCACGATGATCAGATTCAATGGATGCGGCGGCGTCATCTGCAATAGCGCGAGCACTTCCTCCCCATCCGACACGACCGCCATGAAAGGATTTTCATATTTCCCCGCTTTTATTGCCTGCAGGATACCGAAGAAAAGGCTGAACGCATCCTCGTTTTTCGCGATGATCGGTTCTGCCACCTCTGCAAACCTCTCTGCATCATCATATTGAACAATCTCCATCCCAATCTCCCCTTTTCGTTTCCGAGAATTATATACTCAATAAAAAGAATTGTCACGATTCTTTTAAGACGAAAATAAAAAAGGATATGCAATAAACCCTTGCACATCCTCATTTTATGTAATCTGAATTCATTTCACCAAAGCATCGGCTTTTGTACCATGAGCCAAAGCATGATGAGCATCAATCCGATATATATCCAGGTTGTCCTTGTCAAAACGTTCAAAATCTGCCCTTTGCTGCTATGCTTATAATATTTCCTAAGGACTTTCGTAAACCCGCTTGATAAGAAAAAGCCCGATAACAGCATGATCCCAAGGGTAGCAATCACCCAAGACGTATTCCAAGGCCACGGACCTGTGAGCAGCAGCAATGCGCCAGAAAGGACGAGCAAATGACCGGCATGCATGACAAGCCTGATAATAACTTTGATGATCGTCAAGTATGCATTTTCAGTTTGAAGATCGACGTTCCGCAGCCTTTTAATCGTCGGCAACAAGAGAAATAAGGGGCCGATTGCAAGGACTGCGGAAACGACGTGGACAAATACAATTGTCCCATACATGAATTTCATGCCAACTTACTTTGCAACTGGGCTGAATTCGTGGACCCACACGCTCATTGTCGGAAGCCATGGCATTTTTGGATGCAAAGCAAGAATTGATTGCTTATATTCTTCGAGGCTTGCAAACCCTTCCTGTTTCGCGTCCTCATCGGTCATTTCACCAAGTGTTTGCTTGTAGAGCTTTTCGATTTTGAACTCTTTTCCGTCTAACACCATGATTTCTTCCGGGTATGCATAGACACCGTTTCTTCTCGTAGCTGTCTTTTCACCATTTAGAACTCGCTCGACATCTGCTGGAACGGTGACAAGCCGTTCAATCGAACATGTCTTTTCCGGTAACTCATTCATATTGTATCGCTCCTCTTCTCAATCTACCTCTATCATATCGATTCCCGATCGACAATTCCAGATGTAACGGTCATAGTACACTCTGAATCATTGCCGTAATTCACGATACAGCCACAATCCTCACATTCGGATTCATTTCACTTCAATCGTGAATTCTTCATGCTCATGTAAGCCTTCTGCATTTTTAACATGAATTTTCACCGTGTATGTCCCTGCTTCTTCGAATGGATGGACTGCAACATATTCGCCTGCTTCGGTTTCAGCTGCATCAATCCAAAGATGCTTTTCCCCGAGGACATCGCTAGAAACTTCATAACGGACTTCCGCTTTCTCAAGTGGCTGCCCATCGATCTGCAAATGGGTCATCAATTCCGTTTCTTCACCAACCGTTGCATGTTCCGGTTTTACGAAATGAAGTGCAAAACCGTCCGCATGGCCATGATCATGGCCATGTTCATCACCTGCTGCATGTTCGCTTTCTGCATGTGCGCCTTCACCGATCGTCACTTGTTTCACCGGCATCGTATGCAGATTTTTCGCATCCACATGGACTTGGATATGGAACAGGCCGTCATGTTCGAAGGATGTTTCCGCAGTATATGTGCCATCCTTTTCATTGACGGAGTCAATCATGACCGAATCATCTTTCTTCCCTTCTTCCCAGACTTCGTAGACGACTTTATCGGCATCACTCACTTTTTCATTACCGTATGTGACGAGCGCTTCCATCTTCACCGTTTCTCCGACTTCCGCCTGTTCGGTTACTGTCAAGTCAACTTCCAAAGGCAGCACTTCTACTGCTGAGCCATCATCTGCTTCCTTTCCGCAAGCGGCTAAAACTCCTAAAGCAATGAGCATGCCGAGCATTTTGAATCGTTTTTTCATGTTGATACCCTCCATTGTTTCTTTATTGACGAGCATATATATTCCGATATGATAGTATCAAGTGAATGCGAAATAATTATGAAGTGCACATTTTCATAAGTATTTCACAACTACAGAGTATAGTATAATTGACTATTTTTGCGAAATGAGGATATTTGGATGAAGCCCTATACGATTTTAATAATTGATGATGAGCCGCAAATGAGAAATTTAGTGCGCACGTTCCTAGCCAAAGACGGTTATGTTGTCGAAGAGGCGACGGATGGCATGGATGCATTGTCAAAAGTGTATAATCTGCAACCCCATCTATGTATTGTCGATGTCATGATGCCATACATGAATGGATTCGAATTCGCCAAAGAATTGAAAAAAACAACGAATATACCGATTATCTTTTTATCCGCCAGAGGTGAAGAATGGGATAAAGTCGAAGGCCTTAAAATCGGCGGCGATGATTATATCGTTAAGCCGTTCATGCCCGGCGAGCTCATCGCAAGGGTTGAATCGGTTTTAAGAAGATCGTACCAACACCAATACATGTCTCCGGTACTGACAGTTGGCCCTCTCGTCATCGATCATCTAGCGCATACGGCCACATTGGATAATAAACCGATTTCATTGACGGTAAAGGAGTTCGGTATCCTTGAAACCCTTGCAAAAAAACCAGGCCGCGTCTATACAAGAGAGCAGATTTTGAGTCTCGTCTGGGGAGATCATCACCAAAGCACCGACCGAACGATTGATACTCATATAAAAACATTACGATTGAAACTGGGGGAAGCCGGGAACATGATTGAAACAGTTTGGGGAATCGGCTATAAGCTTGAGGTGAAATGATGAAAAAGCTCACATTGAGCAAAAAAATATTGGTTATCCTTGTATCAAGTCTTGCTTTCACAATCCTTTTTTCGTTTTTCTTCATTCATTTCCTTTATTCCAAACTATATATTTCGAGCATTGAGGAGTCGATCGTCTACCAAGGGAAACGGACGGCTTCCCATTATCATTACGGCGAGTTGAGCGATGAAATCAATGAAAAAATCCAATGGTACAACATCGTCTCCGAATACGAAGTCATTGTCGTAAACCAGCTCGAAGACCTCACGTCATACTTTCCCTATAAGGTCAATTATCAAAATCTTATAAGCGACGCCGACAGGGAAAGCCTGAATAAAGGCGCTTACATCATGAAAAAAGGATATGTCGAGGAGCTTGATCGGGAAATTCTTGGAGCCATTTTTCCGATTAAAGGTGAAACCGGACTCATCGGTTTCATTTACATATACATCCCACTCGCTGCCATTCAAGATGTTTTTCGGGAGAGCATTCCTCTGTTGATTGCAGTCGGCACTTTATTCTTTTTCATCCTGTTTCTCATTCTCAATCGTGCATGGCAGTCATTATTCAGACCGTTGCAGGACCTTCAGCGACTTTCGGCTGAAGTTTCAAAAGGGAATTACGGCAGCAGGATTGAAATCGACCGGGAAGATGAAATTGGCCAATTGGCGCAAGCATTCAACTCAATGAGCCTTTCATTGGAGGAGCAGGAAAAAAGGAAGAAGGAATTCACCTCCAATCTCGTACACGAACTGCGGACGCCATTGACGTATATCGGCGGGTATACACATGTATTGAAGGAAAAGATCTACTCATCGCCCGAGGAAGCGGAAAGCTACTTGACGACTATCGAAAAAGAGACCGTCCGTTTGAATAAGCTGATCAATGACCTCATTGAGCTGAATCATCTCCAGGAAGACTTGTATGTACTTGTTGAAGAACCAATCGTCATCGCGCAGATCATTTTGGACACACTGGATTTATTCAACATCCTGATCAGTGAAAAAGGATTGGATGTACGGCTTGATATTGAGGAGGACCTCATATTATCGGGAGATCCGAAAAGGATCCAACAAGTTTTCTATAATATTATCGACAATGCCGTCAAATATTCATTTGATGATGGGATTATCGGCATTCATTTGAAGTCCTATGATGAATTTGTCGAATTCAAAGTGACGAATGAAGGGATTGTCATACCTGAGGATGATATTAGCAGAATCGGGGAACGTTTTTTCCGTGCTGATAAAGCAAGGAACCGGAAGACTGGTGGATCGGGGCTCGGCCTCTCGATCGTGAAGGAGATCATCCGTCTGCATGGAGGCACTTTTTCCATTGAAAGCGAACCAGCCGTAGGAACGACGGTCACTGTCCGTTTTAAAAATCAGATGAAAGATGGGGATGAACAATGAAAACGATCAAATGGATATCCATGTTGGTCATTGCAGCATTTCTTTTGTCTGCTTGCGGGCAGCCGGAACAGACTGGCAGACAAGTCGCCTCATTCGCTTTCACCGATCAAAACGGAAAGCCTTTCGGAACCGATCAACTCGCAGGAAAAGTGTGGATTGCAGATTTTATTTTCACGAATTGCGAATCGGTTTGTATGCCAATGTCCCATAAAATGGCCGAACTGCAAACAATGTTCAAGGAGTCCGCGCTTGAAGTGGAGTTTGTAACATTCACCGTCGATCCGGACACTGACACGCCTCAAGTTTTGAAGGATTATGTTAGCCAGTTCTCGGAAGATGAATCCAATTGGCATTTGTTGACGGGCTATTCGCAGGAGGCGATTGAAAAATTGGCGTTGAATCAATTCCAGACAATTGTACAAAAGCCGAAAACATCCGGTCAGTTCATCCATGGAACGAATTTTTATGTCGTTGATCAACAAGGACGTATTGTGAATGAATATAGTTATTCCGAGAATTCATTTGAAGAACGGATGCTGAATGAAGTGAAACGCCTTTTAAAGTGACGACGGAATAATTGGCGATGAAACATAAAACTGGTAGCATGGAGGCAAGACAATTTCCGGGAGGAATCCTTTTGAAAGAATCCATTTCTTCTTTGCCCTATTTTATTATCGAACGTTCAATCAATTGGTTTGAACAAAAACATTCGCAGTCGACCCGCACCCTTCTGCTTTACGAAGAATCGATCACTTCGTCGGACCAAACTTTTTCGTTGGATCATGTCCACGACGTCTCTTATCGCCCTTTTTCAAATGGCACCGGGCTTTTCTATCTCCATACGAACCGTGGGGTTTTCACATTCGGTGTGAAGGAAAATCCGCATGAATTCATCAAATCATACAAGCGGTTAAAAGGAGATCCTTTCGCTTTTTGATGTTCCAGAGGTTGCTTCCGTTAGTTTAATTTGTCCTATTTGAGGTATAGATAGAACAAATACAATTAGGAGGTAATCATCTATGGTCTTGAAAAAAGTTGTTGAAAATGCAGTGCAAGCTAAAAAGGAAATTGAGGAATTGACGACACAAGGATATACACATGACGATATTTATATATTTGCGCACGACAAAAAAAGGGCCGATAATATTACAGACGCCCTTGATACGGAAGCTGTCGGCATGAAGGAGCAAGGATTCCTCGACAGCATGAAAAACATGTTCACATCCCGTGGAGACGAGCTCCGCAGCAAGATGGAAGCAGCCGGATTGACGGCAGAGGATGCCGCAGATGCGGAAAAGGAGCTTGATCACGGTAAACTCGTGCTGATTGCAAAGAAATGATTAGTTGAATCGTGATAAAATGACGGCGGTTGTTCTCCTCCCTTGCAAGGAGGAGCAGCCGTTTTTTCTTTTTCTGACACCAACATCCTACACTTAGAACCTTTTTTCCGTTATGATATGTACTGAAAGCGGGTGCAATTTCATTGGGAAACAAATTATGGAAAATAGGTTTTTTCACCGGTCTAACTTCCTTCGTCCTGCTCATCTTAGGGATTCGGACCATTTTAGGAACGGAATTGGTGTTTAAGAATTACTTGACGTTCGGCATATTCGGTCTGACTGTCGGCATCCTGGCGTCTTCTTTGCTGTTTTATAAATTGAGGATTGCATTCTGGATTTTTATGGCATCCCTCGTGTTAGGCTTCGCCGAGTTTTTCCGTAGCTTTCTCATGGATACGAACGGATTTGGCGACCTGATAGGCGTCCTTTCCTTATTCATCATTACGACATTCGGCTTCGGGCTTGGCGTCATCGTGCAGTTCATTATGATCGGTATTAGAAAATTAAAGGAATAGGATTTATTGAAAGGCTGCCACATATAGTATGAGGGCGGCCTTTTTATTCGTAATCTATTGTAAATTAATTGAATAGTAGGTTTCCAAGGGATATAGTGAAATGGGGAGAATCTTTTTTAAAAGGGGATGTTTGTATTGAAGAGAAGAACTGCTGAGCCTTATAAGATTAAAAGTGTGGAGACGCTTTCGATGCTTTCTTATGAGGAACGCAAAGAGTCACTTGAACGCGCAGGGTACAACACGTTTTTGATTGATTCGCAAGATGTGTATATCGATCTGTTGACGGACAGCGGAACGACGGCGATGAGTGATGCGCAATGGGGAGCGCTCATGACGGGTGATGAAGCCTATGCCGGAAGCAAGAGCTGGAAACGGCTGGAGCAGGCCGTCCGTGAAGTATACGGATATCGATTCGTTTTACCGACGCATCAAGGTCGCGGTGCGGAAAATATTTTGTCGCAGCTGAAGATCAAAGAAGGCGATTATGTGCCTGGCAATATGTATTTTACGACGACGCGTGCGCACCAGGAGATGAACGGAGCTACGTTTGTCGACATTATCATCGATGAAGCGCATGATCCATCCATCGATATGCCTTTCAAAGGAAATGTCGATTTAGATAAACTGCGTGATTTGATACAGAAAGTCGGCGCTGAAAAGATTCCATACGTCTGTCTTGCCGTCACGGTGAATCTTGCTGGTGGCCAGCCTGTCAGCATGCAAAATATGAAAGAGGTTTATGAACTTTGCAAGTCCCATGGGATCGATGTGATGCTAGATGCGACGCGCTGCGTTGAAAACGCTTACTTTATTAAGGAACGCGAGGATGGGTATACGGACCGTACTGTTGCAGACATATTGAAGGAAATGATGTCGTATTCCGATGGCTGCACGATGAGCGGAAAAAAGGATTGCCTTGTGAATATTGGCGGATTCCTTGCGATGAATGATGAAGATCTATATATCCGTTCACGCGAGCTAGTCGTTGTCTATGAAGGGATGCCTTCCTATGGCGGAATGGCAGGCCGGGATATGGAAGCGATGGCGATCGGCATCCGGGAGGCGGTCGACGATCATTATATCGAGCACCGGATCGGCCAAGTACGATATCTCGGGCAGCAGCTGCTGGATGCGTGCATTCCGATCGTGCAACCGATTGGCGGCCATGCTGTATTTTTGGATGCGCGCGCTTTCCTTCCCCACTTGGGCCAAGATGAGTTTCCGGCGCAAGCGCTGGCTGCAGCACTCTATTTGGATTCCGGGGTTCGAAGCATGGAGCGCGGCATCATTTCGGCAGGCCGGAATGGCAAGACTGGCGAGCATAACCGGCCGAATCTTGAGTTGGTGCGTCTGACGATCCCGCGCAGGGTATATACGAATAATCATATGGATGTAGTTGTCGATTCGATTTTGGCGCTATATGAGAAGCGGGATGCGATCTGTGGTTTGAATATGGTATACGAGCCGCCGACGTTACGTTTCTTTAATGCGAGGTTTGCTCCGTTGGCGGAAAACGGAGAGTTGATCAGTGAGGAGAATCGGAAGATTAATGCGTAGGCAAGTGAATTGAGCCCTTGATGGAATAATGGGGCCCTTGTGCAAAATAAAAAACGCATGCCATTTTTTTCTGGCATGCATTTTCGTAGTTATTTCGCCACTTTATCTTTCTTGATTTGCTTGCTTCGCAATTGTCCGCAAGCTGCGTCGATGTCCGTTCCTTGTTCCCAGCGGACGCCGCAGTTGATGCCGCGTTTTTTCAACGCATCGTGAAATGATTTGATTGCTTCTGATTTGCTTCGTTGGTATTGTCCGTGCTCATCGACCGGGTTATACGGGATGAGGTTCACGTAAGACAAATGCCGTTTATTATAAAGCAGTTTTGCCAATTGCTCGGCTTCCGCAATGTGGTCGTTCACGTCATCCAATAGGATGTATTCAAACGTGATCCGGCGGTTTGTCGTTTCCAAATAATAATCGATTGCGTCCATCAGCTTTTCGATCGGGTATGCTTTGTTGATCTTCATAATTCTTGTCCGCAGCTCATTATTCGGCGCGTGAAGGGACACCGCCAAATTGATTTGGATGTTTTCTTCAGCGAACTCACGAATTTTCGGTGTCAAACCACTCGTTGAAACGGTGATATGACGCGCACCGATCGATAAACCTTTCTGGTCATTGATGACACGGAGGAAGTTCATCAAATTCGTGTAATTATCAAATGGTTCCCCGATACCCATGACGACGATATGGCTGACGCGCTCACCGTTGCCCAGCTCGTCAAGATGCTGTTGCACTTTCATAATTTGACCGACAATTTCCCCTGCATCCAAATCCCTGTTTTTCTTCAATAAACCGCTCGCGCAGAAACTGCATCCGATATTGCATCCGACTTGTGTTGTCACACATACCGAGTGGCCGTATGGGAATGTCATCAAAACAGTTTCGATCAAGTTCCCGTCCTGCATTTTGAAAAGGAATTTGATGGTGCCATCTTCCGAAACTTGCTTCACTGCTTGCTCAAGCGTTTGTATAACAAAATTCTCCTCCAATAATTGAAGGCATTCTTTATTTATATTCGACATATCTGCAAAGTCTGTGACGCGCTTTTTGTAAAGCCAGTCCCATACCTGTGCAGCACGGAATTTCTTTTGTCCATTTTCGACGAGCCAATGTGTCAGTTGATCCAATGTCAAGCCGTAAATTGATTTTTTCATGTCAATTCCTCACTTCTCAGATTTGCATTCAGTCATTATACCACAAAAGTTGCAAAAACAGAAGAAAAAAGCTGCATTTACTAATGTCAGCTTTCGTTATTTTGGCTCATTGCCTTCATTTTATCCTGTTTTATTTTCATGACGAGAACGAATACATTCATCAGTGCCAAGACAGTGAAGAAAATACCGATGCCGGTCATCCCTTTTGAGAAACGATCAAAAGCAAAATAGCTTAAGAAGATGATCAATGCGATATCGATGAATTTCGGTGTAGTCATCCGATTGCTGCCTCCTTTATGCCAAAACATCCATTTGACATCAGTATAGCAGTTTCACAACCCCTATTGCCATCCTCATTTTCAGTTACGTGGTTGAAACCATCAGCAATTGCTCCAATTTTCGCAGCAGACAATCCATCTGTTCATCCGTGCCAATCGAAATGCGCAAATAGTTTTCAATCCCAGGTTGATTGAAATGACGCACGAGAATCCCCTCCTCTTTTAATTGCAAATATAAATCGGAGGCTGCTCTATCTGCATGTGTGGCAAATACAAAATTCGCTTGTGAGGGTAAAACATGAAAGCCCATCTCCTGCAAGGTTTCTATAAAACGAGACCGTGTCTCTTTGATTTTCATAATCGTTTTATCGAAATAGGCTCGGTCCTTGAATGCAGCGGTCGCACCTGCTAGCGCAAGCCTGTCAATTGTATAGGAGTTGAATGAATCCTTGATTCTTACAAGCGCCTTAATCAAACCTGGATGTCCAATTGCATAGCCGACGCGCAAGCCTGCAAGGGAGCGGGACTTCGATGTCGTCTGGACGACGAGGAGATTTTCATACGACTTTACCAATTCCACTGCGGACACAGTTGCAAAATCGATATAGGCTTCATCGATGATGACGACTGTGTCTGGATTATTGATTAAAATGGATTCAATCGACGAAAGCTCCATATATAGGCTCGTTGGCGCATTCGGATTCGGCAGGATAACGCCGCCTTCTGAGCCGAAAAACAATTCAGCGGGCAGCGTGAAGTCTTCATTCACACGGACAAGTTCGTATGGAATGTTGAATAGTTTGGCGTATACCGGATAGAAACTATATGTGATGCTCGGAAAGTGGATCGGTTTGCCGGGGTGGAAGAATGCCATAAATGAGAAGGCAAGAACTTCATCGGACCCGTTCCCGATAAAAACTTCATCCTTTGAAACACCAACCGTTTCGGCGATTGTCTCCCTCAAGCTGTCTGCTGTCGGGGAAGGGTACAAACGGAGCTGCCCCTCCAATTGTTCCGCTATCGCTTCTTTTACGAGCGGACTTGGTGGATACGGGTTTTCATTCGTATTCAATTTGATGATGGCTGGATCATTTAACTGTTCGCCCGGCAAGTATGGTTCTGTCCGATTAACCATTTCACTCCAAAATTTATTCATCCCGCGACACTTCCTTTTTCGGTCTTCTTTCTCGAAGAACCCCTTTCACATCATCGACTGTGACGTCGAGCAGTTCCATAAGGACAAGCGTATGATACGTCAAATCGGCAAGTTCATTCGTCAATTCATTCTTATCCCGATTTTTTGCGCCGATGACGACTTCCGTCGATTCTTCCCCGATCTTCTTCAGCACTTTGTCCACGCCTTCCCTAAACAAATAGGAAGTATAGGAACCGTCCACCGGATTTGCACGACGGTCTTTTATTTCATCAACGACTTCATGCACGACTCCACGAACAGATTTCCTTTCTTCGAATCCATTAGTATGAAAGCATGTCGTTTCTCCCGTATGGCATGCGGGTCCTGCTGGTTCCACTTGCAGGAGGAGCGAATCCTGATCACAATCGACGGATAGCCGTTTCACGATTTGCCGATTGCCGGAAGTGGCGCCTTTATTCCAAAGCTCTTTCCTGGAGCGGCTGTAAAACCAAGTTTCTTTCGTTTCAATCGTCTTTCGGATGGATTCCCGGTTCATATAGGCGAGCATGAGCACTTCACCTGTGCGCTCATCCTGGACGATAGCGGGAATCAAACCGTTCCGATCAAATGCAAGTTCGTCAATATTCATGATGATTCATTCCCAACAACATCTTTTTGTGGTTCCAAATACGTTTTCAATTCACCGATATCGATTTCTTCGAAGTGGAATACAGAAGCTGCAAGGGCGGCACTCGCCTTCCCTTCCGTCAACACTTCTGCAAAGTGTTCAGGCTTGCCTGCTCCGCCGCTTGCAACGATTGGTATACTGACTGAAGAAGCCAACGTTTTATAGAGCGCGATATCATAGCCATCTTTCACACCGTCTTCATCAATGCTGTTGACGACAAGTTCACCAGCCCCTAATTGCTCGCCTTGTTTCGCCCACTCGATCGCATCAAGTCCCGTGTCTTCCATCCCGCCTTTGGCAAAGACAGACCATTTTCTGGGACCCACCTTCTTGACGTCCATTGAGAGCATGATCCGTGCGGAGCCGAATTGCTCCGCAGCTTCCCGGATAAGCTCCGGGTTCAGCAATGCGGCGCTATTGATGGATACTTTATCCCCGCCGATATTGAGGATCTTATCAACGTCTTCGATTGTCCGAATGCCTCCACCGACGATGAAAGGAATCGGAACTTCCCTTGCAATCTCTTCTATCAAATCGAGGAACATCTCCCTGTTCTTCGTAGAAGCGGAAATATCATAGAAGACTAACTCATCCGCACCATCTGCTACGTATTTCTTCGCGAGTTCAAGCGGGTCCGCAACTTCCTGAACATCCAGGAACTTCTTCCCTTTCACGACTTTCCGGTTATCGACGTCCATGCAAGGTATAATTCGTTTCTTCATCTCTGATCGCCTCCAATGCTGTTTCCAAGGATAGATTCCCTTCATACAATGCCTTCCCGATAATGGCGCCATACAGATCCATCATCTTCAGCTTGACGATGTCCAAGTTCGTCGAAACTCCACCGGAAGCAATGATGTCCATATCTGACGCTTTGTTCATCACATATAATTCATCGAAATTCGGGCCTTGCAGCATGCCGTCTTTTTGGATGTCGGTGTAGACGACCGTTTTGACGCCAATTCCCTCGAGCCACCGCAACAATTTGACCGCTTTCATATCCGTCGTTTCCGTCCAGCCGTCTGTCGCGACGAAACCATTTCGGGCGTCTATCGACACTGCAATTTTTTCGCCATATTTGACAACTGCTTCCTCGACGAACTGTGGATCCTGAATGGCAGCCGTCCCGATAATGACCCTGCTGACGCCGTTTGCGATAAGAAAATCGATTGTTTCCATCGACCGTACCCCTCCGCCGACTTGCACAGGGATTTGCACGGCCTTCGTGATTTCCGCAATCGCTTCCCTGTTCAATGAATCACCTGTCTTCGCCCCATCCAAGTCGACGACATGGATATACTTGGCGCCTTGTCTTTCCCATGCCTTCGCCATTTCTGCCGGTGAATCATGATAAACCGTTTCACGGCCGTAGTCGCCTTGAATGAGACGGACGCATTTGCCCCCTCTTATATCGATTGCCGGAAATAAAATCATTGTCGCTTCCCCCTTATAACATGCCCTTTGTCGATGGAACCCCTTCAATTTCAGGATTAATTGTACTTGCAATGCGCAATGCCCTTCCAAAACTTTTGAAAATGGATTCGATGATATGGTGGCTGTTTTTCCCGTATTGCAAATTGATATGCAACGTCACGTTAGCATGTCTTGTAAAGGCAAGGAAAAACTCCTCCACTAATTCCGTATCAAAATCGCCGATCTTTTCTTTCAATCCCTCGACGTTATAGACGAGAAAGGAGCGTCCGCTTATGTCGAGTGATACAGTCGATAAGGCTTCATCCATCGGCGTCGACACCGTCGAATACCGTTCAATGCCTTCTTTATTGCCGATGCTTTGGTTGAACGCCTGCCCGAGCACGATCCCGATATCTTCAACTGTATGGTGCTGATCGACTTCAAGATCGCCATTACATACAACCGTCAAATCGAATCTGCCGTGTTTCGCGAACAACGTCAGCATATGGTCGAGAAAGCCGACACCCGTCCGTATATCCGTTTTGCCGGTTCCGTCGAGATCAAATTTCAGCTCAATCGCCGTCTCCGCCGTGCTTCTCGAAATTCTTTCACTCCTCATTCCGCTTCCCCCTTCCTCATACGGATCGATTCGGCGTGGCCGGTCAATCGCTCCGCTTCCGCCAACACAATGATGTCATCCGCAACTTCCTTTAATGCTTCCTCCGTGTAATGGATGATGCTCGATTTTTTCATGAAGTCATTAACGCCTAACGCAGACGAGAAAGCGGCTGTTCCGCTCGTCGGCAATGTATGGTTCGGGCCAGCCATATAATCGCCCAATGCTTCCGGCGAGAACGGTCCAATGAAAATGGCGCCCGCGTTCCGGATGTACGGCAATGTCGCCATCGGATTGTCCACCATGATTTGCAAATGCTCCGGTGCTATTTTATTCAAAACTTCAATTGCCTCGTTCATCGATTCAACGACGATAATCCGGCCGAAGTCGCTTATGGAACGGCTTGCAATCTCCCGACGCTCCATATCGGATAACCGCATTTCAACTTCCGTCATGAGCTCACCCGCAAACAGCTCGCTCGTCGTCACACAAATGGCCGCAGCCCGCTCGTCATGCTCCGCTTGGGATAAGAGATCGGCAGCAGCAAATGCAGCATTTGCCGTCTCATCCGCCAACACGCAAATTTCACTCGGACCTGCAATCATGTCGATTCCAACGTCGCCGAACACCCATTTTTTCGCCCTAGCAACATATGCATTTCCAGGCCCAGTTATTTTCATCACTTTCCGGACGGTTTCCGTTCCATAGGCCATCGCCGCAATCGCCTGTGCGCCGCCAACTTTATAAACGCACTCCACACCAGTCTCTTTCGCCGCCACTAAGACGTGCGGATTCACTTTTCCGTCTGGCTGCGGAGGTGTCGCGATAGCAATATGGCTTACGCCAGCAATCTTTGCCGGAATTGCATTCATGAGGACAGTGGATGGATAAGCCGCCTTCCCTCCAGGAACATAAATACCGGTCCGTTCGATGGGGGTCACTTGTTGGCCAAGCACGACGCCCTTTTCTTGTCGAATGAACCAAGAACGTTCCTTCTGTTCTACATGAAAATCGGTAATTCTTTGCTTCGCTTTCAGCAGAGAGGAGATGAAGGTTTCTGATACAAGTGTATAAGCTTCATCAAATTCATCATCGGTGACAATGAAATTCTCCAACGTAACACCGTCGAATTTCTCGGTATACATATGTAAGGCCACATCCCCATTCATACGGACATCGTTAATTATCGTTAATACATTCCGATCAAAATCCAGATCGATCAACTGTTCGTTCCGTTGATCGATCTCTACCGTAAATTCTGCTGCTTTGACGATTTTCATGAATACACCTCCAATCCTCTCTTGACGTCAGAAATGAAATTCTGGATACACTCTGTTTTCATTGCGAAGCTTGCTTTATTCACAATCAATCTTGCGCTCACTGCCGTAATTGTCTCAAGAACAACTAATCCATTCTCTTTCAACGTTGCACCGGTTTCGACGATATCGACAATACAATCTGCCAAGCTTATGAGCGGAGCCAATTCAACCGACCCGTTCAGTTTAATCATCTTCGTACGGATGCCTTTTTGATTGAAATACTCTTTTGCGAGATTTGGATATTTCGAGGCTACAGTCAGCTGTGATCTGTCTATCAAGTTTTTGTCCGGGAATCCCGCCACCGATAATTTGCATTTTCCGATGCCTAGATCCATGAGTTCGTAAACATCTTTCGGATCCTCGAGCATGATGTCCTTGCCGATCACACCAATATCCGCGGCACCAAGCTCAACATACGTCGGGACATCCACCGCCTTGACGAAGATCAGCTTGATGCTCCGGTTGTCATCTAGGAAAATGAGCTTCCTGCTTTTATCTTCAAAGTCCGAAAAGAGGATTCCCGCATTCTCCAGCAGTGAAATCGCCTCGTTTGCAATCCGCCCTTTGGCCATCGCGAGCGTTATCATTTCCAAGTTGCCTCCCCCTTCCGTCCTTTTTGATTATCCAAAGCCTTTACTAATGATTCGATTTCACAAGCGAATCCGATCGCCGGTAAATCAGCTCCAAATTCGTGACCCAATCGATCGTATCGGCCGCCCATCAGTACCGGTTTGCCGAAATGGCCAACATATCCTTGAAACAGGATGCCCGAATAATAATCCATTCGGTTGATCAATCCAAAGTCGATGACAAGTTGCTCGTCATAGTCTTTCAACTGCCGGCAAACATCCTCGATATAGGAGATCGTTCCCTGCATGCGGCTAGTGGTGGCAATTTCCTTTGCACGTTTCAGAACGTCTTCCGGCTTCCCGTACAGATAAGGAATTTGCATGACGGCTTGTTTTATTGCCTCATCTGCGTCCACAGTTGACAGGAGTTCGCCAATTTCAGCACTGTTCTTCGCCTGTATACTTGCTTTCAGCTTATCAATTTGAAATTCCGTCAACGGGAGTTGCGAGATCATTTCAAGGAAGAATGCGGTATGCCCAATCTCAATTTTAATGTCGTCAAATGCCAAGTCCTTCATCGTCTGTAATGCCAAGTAAATCGTTTCCGCGTCGACATCCGGCGACCTTCTGCAAAAATATTCGATTCCGGCTTGCGTCCGCTCAATTTTTTCTGTCGGATCAGATGATATTCGAAAAACTTCCTCAACATAATAAAAACGGTGTTCACTTGTCAGTTCGCTTTCAGAGTGAGACAATTCCTGTGTGATTGGAATTGTGACATCGGGTCTGAGGACAAACACTTCTCCAGATGGGTCGATCACTTTCACCATCTCTTTCCGGTTAACGGAACTCGTCACTTTGGAATAAAGATCATAGCGTTCGAAAGCCGGCGTTTTAATCCGCTGGAATCCATATGTAGAAAACCGTTTGCTTATTGTGTTGATCACTTGTTCGAACTTTTCCACAACCATCAAATCGGGATTCATTTATCGTCCACCTCACAGGTCACTTCATTACTTTACTACGTTAAAGTTATAACGTACTATAAATCTATATTTATCGTTTGTCAACCGATAGGAGGAATTTTTTAAAATGTTTGATTACCATATGCATAGTTCATTTTCGGGAGATTGCAATGTAGACATGGAAGAAATGGTGAAAGGGGCGATTTCAAAAGGCGTTGCGGAAATCTGCTTCACGGAGCATATCGATTACGATTATCCGGACGATTCAATTGAATTTGATTTCAATAAACGGAAATACAGTGCGCGGATCGATGAGTTACGCGAGCAATACGACGGAAAGATCCGCATACATAAAGGTGTAGAGATCGGTGTGCAGCCGCATTTGTTGGAACGCTATGACGCAATGTTGAAAGCGGAGCCGTTTGATTTCATCATTTGCTCGATGCATACGGTTGCCCGGAAAGGTTTGCATTACGGGGATATTTTTGTCGGGAGGTCGGCAGAGGATGCCTCGCTTATGTACTACAATGAATTGCTGGAGTGTGTGAGGAATTTTTCGAATTACTCCATTTTGGGACATGTTGATTTGATCAAACGGTATGCGCCTAAGGTCGTCGAGAATGATTTCCATGATGTGCTGCGCGAAATTTTCAACGTAATCATCCCAGCTGGCAAAGGGATTGAGTTGAATACGTCCGGTGTTCGTTACGGGCTGCCGAACGGATTGCCGAGTGATGATGTGTTGAGGTTGTATAAGGAATGTGGCGGGGAGATTATTACGTTAGGATCTGACGCGCACAAGCCGGAAGATATTGCGTTCGATTTCAAGGAATCGCTTGAGCTGCTGCGATCGATTGGGTTCCGTTATCTTTCAACGTTTGAGGGATTGAAACCTACTTTTCATCCGATTGATTTGCCTTGAGCGCAGAGCGGAACATCTTGAGCGTAGATTCCATTTCTTGAGCGCTACCCCTAGCTTTGAGCGCGATACAGCCCGCTTTGGACGCGGGCTGTTTGGCATCGATATTATTTTCCAACGATAATCGTCTTGATAAGGGCAAGCCTCTCCCGAATGTGCTGCTGTGCGACTACTGACTGCGGAGTCTTTGCTGGTAAAGCGTCCGTCTCCAGATCGAAGCTGTCTGCAATCATCCGTGCGCGCGCTAAATGGAAATCGCTTGTGATGATTGTGACGGCTTTCACACCCTCTGGCAGCAGCTTCTTTGAATAAAAGAGGTTCTCATACGTCGATGTCGACTCGGTTTCGAGCAGCAGCCGTTCTTCCGTAACGCCTCTTTCAACCAAGAATCTACGCATCGCCTCCCCTTCTGAAATATCCTCATCTGGGCCTTGGCCGCCCGATAAGATGAATTTCACATCAGGATAGGCTTCCGCATAAGATAGCGCCTCTTCCAATCGATAGCGCAAAGTGAGCGACGGCGTCTCCCCGTTCACCTTGGCCCCAAGAATTATGGCGTATTCATATGAACCATCCGCCTTAGGCTCCAATCCATCTGCCATCCATTTGCCCAACAACAGCCAAGTTGTCATACCAATCAAAGCCGCCGTGATTCCGATTATCATCCCCAACTTCTTTGTTTTCTTCAATTGATCACCTATTCAAGTCAATTTAGTATATGAGCCGGTCGGTGGAAAAATGGCTCATTCCGTTACGTTAACTGTTCCACGTGAACCCCACGTTCCTTGAGCAAGGATGGATAAAATGGATCTTCGCCGATTGAATAGACGCGGTCGCACACATTTGTAATTTCATCCATATCGTGTGACGTATACAAGATCATCTTTCCTTCCTTCTTTGCCAAATCCAATAAATAACTTCCAATCTCCGTTTTTGATTTCAAATCGATGCCGACAGTCGGTTCATCCAATAAAAGAAGAATAGGATCATTCAATAGGCTGATTGCCAAATTGAGCTTGCGCTTCATCCCGCCTGACAACGAATGGACAGGTTCCTTCCACTGTGTAAGTTGCATTTCGAGACATAGTTTCCTGCATTCTTCGGGCGACCGCCTTTTCCATGAGAGCTTTTCGAAAAAGCGCATATTCTCCTCGACTGTGTATTCTTCCCAGACAGAAATATCTTGGGGTACATATCCGATTATTTGCCGTAGCTGTTTGAAATCGTCCTCATACCGCTTACCATTTAAACGCAATTCGCCAGCGGTAGGTTCCATTGCCGTTGCTAAAATTTGCAATAATGTTGATTTTCCTGCACCATTCTCGCCGACGAGGCCGACAATTTCCCCTTCATTCATTTGAAACGAAACATATTTCAATACGCTTTTCCTTCGATATCGTTTTTGGACACCAATCACTTCAAGCAATCCGTTTCCCTCCTTTCACTAACCATGCAGCCAGCACTAAAACTAAGAGCAGTAGCCAAACGACTGGAATTGTCGTCGTCATCAATGCACGCACCGGGCTGATGACCTCCACCCATTGCGCTCTTTTAGACAAAGCATCTAGCGGTAAGATAGCCCCTCCAGTGACGGTCAATAAGAGGGCAATAGCAATCCCTGTCATGTAAAACATGAACAATTGACGATAAACAATCGCCAGCAAAAAAGCGAAAAGATTCAACGTTACCCGGAATGTAAGCAGCGGGAGTATGAAAGCCAATGTGACAGGTTCTTGTAAAACATAATGAAATACGGTCAAAGTAACTACGTCGGACAAGATCGTCAAAAAACAATACAATCCTAACATCCGGACTGCATGGAATTTAAACGATATAGACGTATAGAGCCATCGCACTTGCATCGAGGGCCGGCTTTCCTTGATCATCCAATCGAAAAGGAAGAACGCGGCGATGATTGTGAAAAACGCCCAAACTGCTCTGCTGTTCAATAGTTCAAGTGGCTTTTCATCGGATTTCACTGCTTGTTCGCCGTATGAAAAACTTGTATGGAGGAGACTTTCATTCTGTTGTTTCTCTACACTTTTCCGGATAATCTCATCATAATTCCATTCGTCTTCCATGCCATATTCACGGAAGAGCTGACGGATGACACCAGCCGCTTTCGACCTTGACATATCTTGCTGGGCTAATGACATGATCGTTTCCGATATCGCGGGATATGCGAAGGAACGATTGGATGAATAAGCCTCAATCAATCCATTTCGCCTGTTCGCCAAAACAGATTCCTCATACCCGTCCCGGATGACGAAAACACTGTCGAGTTCGTGTTGCTTCAACTTATGTAGTGCATCGTCCAGCTCCATATAGCGGACTGATAGCATTTCGTTTCTCTCTATCTCATGCGCCAATTGGGTGGCCAATGAAGATGAATCTACTACGATGAGCCCAATCGGCACTTTCGCATCCTCCTGCAAAGCCCCGAATGTCTTCATGACGAATACCGTCAACAGAATCGGGGTGAGCAGCCAGCAAAGTGAAGTTTTCCACTCCTTCTTCAAACGGAAAAATTGCGCGGGCATCCGATTCATCGGCTCCACCTCTCTTTCAAGCCTAGCGACAGCCATAGGGCGATGATTGCAACGAGCGAATAGATGGCTAACGATGTGTAATTCGTATAATTACGGCCTTCCAGCACAAGATCCATCATCCACCCAAGAGCAATCGTTGAAAATGAATAAGGAATGAGTCCTTGGAAAACTTGCGGAAAATATAAAGTTGGAATCAATGCACCGCTTACAAGAACAAAGATGAAAACGAAGATGCATTGCAAAAACAGCACAATCTTCTTTGAAGGCAACCATGCATCGATAAGCGCGATGCCACAAAGCAGAATAAAAGCGTACAGCAAGGTAAATAAACCGAATCGCATCATATCGACAGCATAAAATTCGACTTCCAGGATTTTTATAAGCAAGAAAAAAGTGATTCCCGCAAGCAGTGAACTGACAAACAGGGAAACAAGCAGCCTCCCCGCCACCCGTTGGCCAATAGTGACGCCAAACAGTTTCATCCGGATAGCCATCGACTTCGACTCAACGTCAGCCAGTACAATGTAAAACGATAACAGCCAGATGGATATGACAATGAACCAACCGGATAAAACGAAGTAATCGATCGGCGATGAAGTTGCCGTGTTCTTCAATACTTCTTCATCCATCAGCTTATCTTTGCCTAATGTATAGAGCGTGAAATCGACGAATTGCTCAAACATCATCTCCATCCGCTCATCTCGAGACATCGGAGTCTCTTTTGCATAATCATTGATCACTAAAATATTCGCTTGGGCTGCCGCAATATACCTCGCCAAGCTATCGACAAGCTGCTTCGTGATGAAGCTGTCAATGGGCCTGGAAGGATTGCCGGTTATTGGAATTGTCACCGATTCCCCTTCGTAAAGGTCATCCGTGAAGTTTTTCGGCAATGCAAAAAAAGTGCTAATCTCATCCTTCTCGATCAACTGCTTGGCATCACTCGCTGAAGCCGGAAAAATCTCTATTGTATTTTGCCCGTTCGCCGTTTCCGTCAACAGTGTGCTGATCAGCATCGATTCCTTCGTCTGATCCTCATCGACTAACGCAACACGAATCGGCGAGTCTTCGGCGGGAATGATGAGCCCTGCCACAAGACCGACTAACAATCCGATCAAAATGAGCGGGAATAGAAAAAGAAGAAGAAGGGTCGCCCGCTTCTTCTTCAGCTGTTTCAAGTATTCAGTCGTAAAAAACAATATTTTTCGCATCGATTGCAACCAGCCCACTTCCAATCATCAGAAGTTTTCAAGCTCACTTTGGAGGTCTCCCATCAGTTCAGTCACCCACTTCTCGAACTCTTGAGCCAACTCGTCTCCAAGGTCATCCAATTCGTCACTGCTCATTTTGCCGACATCGACAAGATTTTTGGATTCATCCGGCATATCCACTTTCTTTACGATTTTCCCTTCTTGTTTCAGGCGAAGGTAAATGTCAGTTGTTGAAATGGCGCCTGACGGATCAATGATCGTGAACTCGTGATCCGCTTTCACCGAATCTTTTTCATGCGTAGCTTTACCGCTCCACACGAGCTTAGGAGAGAAATCCTTGTCCGATACGGCAAACTCCCGGTTGAATTTGCGTTCTTTCCCATCCAGTTCTTCTTTACCTTTATACGTTATGGATACATCTTCAGCGGTGATCGTGATCGTATCATCAGACTTCCCGTCTTTCCACGTCAAGTCGCCGGTGAATTTGACGATCGTCTCATCCTGCATATAAGGTTCCGTGCCCGTGAATGAATAATCCCATTTCTGACCGGACTTCTCCAATAATTGGACGCCAGCTATCTTCAATGTCGCAATTTCATCTTTTGACTCACCGATTGACATGGCGAATTCCCGCTTTACGATGCTATTGGATTTATGCCAGATCGTCGATTCAAGTCCGTTCGGCATGTGCAATTTATTGACTCCATCCACCGCTTCGTCCAATGAATCTTCAAAGTCACGGATCAATTCGGTAAGCTTACGATCAGAAATATCATCAGTCATCGTCGAAAAAGCGATCTGCTCTTTCAATAACGCCTTCAGCTTTTCATCGTCCCTGGCTTTCTTGAACAGATCAACTAAAAGTGACTTCACTTGTTCTTCGGAAAGCTTCATTTCCACTTTTTCCGTTTTCACTTTCTCGCCGAACAGTTCAATTTCTTCTTTTTCACTTGTAAATGCTTCTTCAGGAAGCTCATGGTAAAGGTATTCCATATACTCCTCTTTCACGTATTTCTGGAATTCCCCGTCCATGGAAAATTGCTCTTCAAACAGATGGGACAAACCGAGCTTTTCCGGACCTTCATAAAAAGCATCCGTTTCCCTCATCATTTTTCCATAGTCCTCATCCAAGAAAAACAAAAGCTTATCCGTGAATGGCAAAGCCGCCATCATTTTTTCTGGTGTGAAATACAAAGTAGCGAAATCCGACGATACAGAGCCGAATTTTCCGCTGAAATTCATTTCCCATTCCTTATCAACCGGATCTTTCGCTTGTGTCATGGAGAACGTCGTATTGTTGAGGATCCTTTGCAGCTCGACCATATCATAACCTGCACTTGGATCATTCCATTCCGCTGAAAGGTCGTAGGTCGATTCAACCGGCTTCGATTTCTGGACATCCATCCAGGCTACTTCGTTTTTATAGCGTTCCTCGAAAAGATCTCCGATTTGTGTGAACGTCTTCGTTTCAGCTAATAAATATTTTACCTTTGGCGATTTGTTAAATAGAAAGAATGCGGAAACCGACCCGGCACCGATGACTATCACAGCTGTCAGCACGGCAATCAGTAATGCGGGCGACTTCTTTTTCACTTTATTCTCTTGAACATTCTCCACTGAATTTCCTCCCTAAATAGCAGATTAGCAATCTCATGCATCATAGAAATTCTACTATAAAAAAAGGATAATTGTTCCTATTTTCACAAATTGATCACTTATATCTAGTTAGAAAGATTAGGAGTTAAATACTATTTGTGTTGCTTGACTAGAAAAAGCCTCCTGCATTTTTCTGCAGAAGGCATGATCATTCAGTTTTTCACTTTTTGCTTTTTATTCACCGAGCTATGGACTTCCGTCGGCAGGCCCCATAATTGGATGAAGCCGATTGCCGCTGATTGATCGAATTCGTCATCGGACGTATACGTCGCCAGTTTTTCATCATAAAGGGAGTTGGAAGATTTTCTTCCTTCGACAATCGCATGCCCTTTGAATAATTTGACGCGTACTACACCGTTGACGTATTGCTGCGTCTCTTTCACGAATGCCTCGAGCGCATTACGGAGCGGCGAGAACCATAGACCGTTATAGATGAGTTCACTAAGTTTCTGGGAGACAAGCGGTTTGAAGTGGGCGACGTCTTTGACGAGTGTAATGTCTTCCAATTCCTTATGCGCCTTCAACAATGTGACGGCTCCCGGACATTCGTACACTTCACGCGATTTGATGCCGACAAGGCGGTTTTCAACATGATCAATTCTACCTACCCCATGCTTTCCGGCAACTTCATTCAATTTTAAGATCAGTTCACTCAGTGGGTACTGTTTTCCGTCAATGCTGACAGGCACCCCTTTAACAAATTCGATTTCAATGACATCCGGTTGATCCGGTGCGTCTTCGAGTGACGCGGTCAAACCGAATGCCTCTTCAGGCGGCGCAGCCCATGGATCTTCAAGGATGCCACATTCATTGCTTCGTCCCCAAAGATTTTGGTCGATGGAATAAGGGCTGTCGAGATCGATCGGAATCGGGATATTCTTCTCTTTCGCATATGCGATTTCCTCTTCACGCGACCAGCTCCATTCACGGACAGGCGCAATCACCTCTAGTGACGGATCGAGCGCTTTGATGGCCACTTCAAAACGAACTTGGTCATTCCCTTTACCGGTGCAGCCATGTGCCACTGCTGTCGCATTCTCCTTATGCGCCACTTCGACAAGCTTTTTGGAGATCAATGGACGTGACAATGCCGAAACTAAAGGATATTTATCTTCGTAATAAGTGCGCGCCTGCAATGCGAGCAACGCATACTCCTGCGCAAACTCCTCCTTCGCATCGATGACGTAGCTGTTCACCGCACCGACTTGCAACGCCTTTTGCTGAATGAACTGCAAATCTTTCCCTTCACCGACATCCAGGCAACATGCAACGACGTCATACCCTTTATCCGTCAACCATTGCACCGCTACTGAAGTATCAAGACCACCTGAATACGCCAATACAACTTTATTATTTCCCATTTCATTTCATCCTCCTCTATACATCGTTTTGCATCTTTATTCAGCTTTATGTATTTTTATAATACCACACATATTTTGAATATCAATAGATTTGCATGAAAAATTATTGTGCGGATTTTATGAGCGAATTTGGGGATTTATGCGTGATTGCAGGTGTTTATGCGTGTATATGAGGGTTTATGCGTGGTTACATGGGTTTTTGCGCGGTTACGGCGATTTATGCGCCGTTTTGAAGATTTATGGATTTTAAATGAAAAAACTACCTTACTGACTGGCAATGTAAGGTAGTTTCGGTTATTTATCTGATTCCGTGGGCAACCATTGCATCGGCGACTTTCAGGAATCCTGCGATATTGGCTCCCATGACGAGGTTGCCGGGTTTGCCGAACCGGTCGGCCGCTTCCTTGCAGCTTGCATAGATGTTTTCCATGACCGTTTTCAGGCGCATGTCCACTTCCTCTTCTGTCCATGCAAGTCGCATGCTGTTTTGCGACATTTCCATCGCGGATACAGCCACGCCGCCAGCATTTGCCGCTTTTGCGGGAGCAAACAGGATGTTATTTTCGAGGAAAATATTGATCGCTTCGATATTGCATGGCATATTGGCACCTTCCCCGAGCGCTTTCAATCCGTTTGCAATGAGCATATGGGCAGCGATTTCATCGATTTCATTTTGTGTCGCACAAGGAAGTGCAATATCACAAGGAATGGACCAGATTGCCGAGCAATCGTCATGATATTCGGCATCCGGATGCTCCTTCGTATATTCCCAAATCCGTTTATTCTCCACTTCTTTTAACCGTTTTACCGTGTCGAGATTGATACCGTCCTTATCGTAAATATAACCGCCGGAATCGCTGCATGCGACGACCTTCGCTCCGAGTTGTTGGGCTTTTTCCATGGCGTACGTCGATACATTTCCGGACCCCGAAACAACGACCGTGCTATCTTTGAAGGAAAGTCCGTTTTCATTCAACATCTCTTCGACAAAATAGACTGTGCCATATCCGGTCGCTTCCTTCCGTCCTAACGAACCGCCGTGATTCGGATCCTTTCCTGTTAAGACACCGGCTTCGTAACCGCCTTTCAACCGGTTATACTGACCGAACAAATAGCCGATCTCGCGCTTGCCGACGCCGATATCACCCGCTGGCACGTCAATATCCGGGCCGATATGCTTGCTTAACTCGGTCATGAAGCTCTGTGTAAAGCGCATGATTTCCCGCTCGGATTTACCTTTCGGATCGAAATCGGAGCCGCCTTTTCCCGCACCGATCGGCTGCCCCGTCAATGCATTTTTGAAAATCTGTTCGAATGCAAGGAACTTCATGATGCTATTATTCACGGAAGGATGGAAGCGTATGCCACCTTTATATGGACCGAGATCGCTATTGAATTGCACGCGGAATCCCCGATTGACATGCACTTTTCCTTTGTCATCCTCCCAGGCGACACGGAAAGAGATGATGCGCTCGGGCTCGGTTATGCGCTCCAGTATCCCATTTCGAATATATTCAGGATGCTTGGCAAAGACCGGACGGAGGGAATCGAATATTTCTCTCGTCGCTTGTAAAAATTCCTTTTCATCCGGATTTCTTTTCTTCACCAATTCATATACTTCATGAACATAGTCATTCGCCCGGCTACGGTTATCTCGGTTGTTCTCCATATTTGTCATTTGCCTCATCCTTTCTTGAAAATAGCGAAGAAAACTATATGTGATGTCTAGCGTATTAGTGAAAATTAATATTTCGAAATCGTTTCTTCGTTTTATTTAGTATTACTGAAAATATGAATATATACAACAACTTTTTCAATTTATGGTCATTTACCTGTGCAGTTTGTGTCGATTAATTTAAGATTGTCGAATAACGTTGGACGAAAATAAAATCATTTACACATTTCTGAACATAGATTATTATTAGATATATCCAAAGCCCAGATTTTTGCGATTTGGAAAACAACTACAAAGAGAAAGAGGAGATGCTTTATGAAATTCAGCAAATTGCTGCGCACCGTTATAGGAGCCAATCTAGTGATCTTAATGGCTTTCGCATTCCTACCTGCTCTGTTGATCAACCCGGACGTAGACTTTTTCCAAAGCGTAATAAATTATATTTCAAAAGAATAATAGTTGACCCATCAAATGAACCATATGTGCCGCTGCACATATGGTTCGTTTTGATTTATCGCTTTCGCACCGTGAAATTGTCTTTGAGTAGCAGCCAGTTTTGAGGGAATGCTAATCCGAGCTTCCAATACATGATTCCCCGCAAATTGAATTCCTTCAATAAGTTGAATTTTGCTTGGATGCTGCGCGCATCCTCGAACCAGACATCATGACGCACACCATCATTATCCCAGTAAAGAAAAAACGGCGCTTGGGCAACGGAATCGAATTGGATATTCGCATTGTGGTTAATTGCCAAATTGATCGCCTGCTGCGGACTGAGTGCCTTTGCCGCAACTCCTGTTTTAGGAGGGTACGGATATTTCCAATCATACCCGTATAAATTCTGCCCAAGGTAAATTTTTTCGCTAGGAATCTGACTGACCGCGAATTCAACGACTCGCCGGACTTGATTGAGTGGGCTTACAGCTTGCGGGTCACTGTATGAATAACCCCATTCATATGTCATCAACGTGACGAAATCGCATATTTCCCCAATCGCTTTGAAATCAATCCCGCCATAGATCCCCGTCAGAGCAGCACTCGATTTTGGCGGCAATGCAGCGGATAGCGTCAAGCCGGCTGGATGAAAACGGGCACGGGCATTACGCAGAAATGTATTATATAATTCCCTATCTGCAGGTATTATAAATTCAAAATCGAAATGAATGTCACTAAAACCGAACCTTTTTGCAGTTCGGACAATGTTTTCGAATAACCGGTTTTGCACCGTCTGATCTGTAAAAAAGACGTGGGCTAAGTCTCCGCTGAACGCGAAGTTCTCAATATTGCTGACAACCATTGCATTCAATACTCCCGCCCTCGCGGCTATTTCAGGAATATCGTCAATGACGGGAGCTTTCAACGATCCATCCCGCTGCGCTTCATAGCTGAACATTCCCAAGTACGTCAAATCGTCTACTCTGTTCCTCACTTCCTGAACGATCGTATCGATGATCGCCTCTCTTGGCTCCACATAAAGAAAAACATCAATAATCGGTTTTCTCCTTTGTGGAAGAAGCAAACGTTGGCCAATGCTCAACATGCTGTTCGGTGAAATGCCATTCAATCTTGCAAGTTCCTCCACTGTCGTTCCATACAATCGTGCAATGACATAAAGCGATTGTCCGGGGAGAACCCAATGGTACCTGCTCGGGACAGGAATGACGAGTGCTTGCCCAACAACGATTCGAGAAGGATTCGTCAATTCATTCGCCCTTGCAATATCCTCATACGGAATGCCATAGGTTTGACCGATTCCATATAAATTTTGTCCTTGTTGCACAACATGTATAAGCAATTTTATCCACTGCCTTTCATTGACAAATTGTCCTTTATCACATGCTATTTTTAAAAGCCTGCGATTATGCGCATTTCGATTTTTTTTCACGCATATGCCTTCCTATTGAAGCCATACTATTGACGATTGAAAATCAATCTACAAAAGGAGGAAACCTATTTTGACGCAAAATCAATTTGGCGAAACACATCAAAATATGCATACAGGGACAGTCCCGCCAATGATGAACCATGGGGGACACGAGCTGTTTGACGTCCATGAAGTGCTTTCCGGCACGATTGCATCGTTAAATCAGGCAATGATCTTACGGCCGCATGTAAAAGACCCAGAGTTGCTGGATATTTTGGACAGGCAATACCGTTTTACTTTGGACGAGTATAATATTACAGTGGAATGCTTTAAAACAGGCATGGATCCGTCCCATCCGACAGGCAGCTATCAGATGAAGCAGGGGAATGATTTCGTCTACGGCATGAAGCAATCACAGCCGAAGAAGCCGATGCAGAATGCGAGTGAGATTAATGATGAAATGATCTCCGGCTTCCTTCTTGGGTCTGCTAAAGCAAATGCTTCGGCAAAAACAATGGCTGCTCTTGAAACGACAAACCCGGTCGTGAGACGTGTATTGGCGGATTCAGTGCCAAACTGCATTGAGATGGCGTATGAACTTTCGATTTATCAAAACAAGCACCATTATTATCAGGTGCCTCAGCTTGCTCAACAGGACATGCAGGCGCTCTTGAATGCGTATGCCTCTTCGGTCGGCCAGCCTGGCATGCCAAATCATACGGTGCAATAAGAAAAGCTGCCTTGACGTAAATGTCAGGGCAGCTTTTTCATTTTGATTTATTGATAAACGATGAAGGTATTTGTGATTCGAATTTCATTATTTCTTTTGTTACTGGGTGTACGATTGTTAAAGCTGTTGCATGCAGGCCTAGTCTTTTAATTGGGTTGACTGTGGAGCCGTATTTTTTGTCACCGACGACAGGATGGCCGATTTCTTCCATGTGGACGCGGATCTGGTTTTTCCTGCCCGTTTGCAACTTGACCTCCAGTAAAGAATATTGGCGGTTCGATCTGATTTTCTTGTAATGTGTAATTGCCAGTTGGCCTCCGTTGTCTGTAGGGTTCGAGTAGACTTTGTATGTTCTCGTCTCCTTCAGCCAGGATTTAATCGTGCCCGAATCTTTACGGACATTCCCTTCAACTAAGGCTGTATAAACCCTTTCTTTCACTACTTCATCCCAATGATCTTGCAATGCCACTTTCACTTGCTCGCTTCTAGCGAACAGGAGGATACCTGACGTATCACGGTCTAGACGATGTACAATGAAGACCCGTTGGCGTGGATCCTGTCTTCTGACATAAGCGGATACTTCACTGAATGCCGTTCTTTCGTTTTTATCTTTTGCCGCCATTGATAATAGGCTTGCTTCTTTATCGATGACGATAATTGCGTCGTCCTCGTAGATGATCGACAGACCTGTCAATTTGCTTTCGTTCAAAGCAGCTTTATTCGCGAGGATTTCCACTTTATGGCCAGGCAGCAGTTGATGATTATGCTTTGTCACTGATCTGCCGTTCACGGTGACTTGTCCTCTCGTCAACATGGACTTGATGGAGTTCCGGCTGTTCTTTTTCATATGATCCAATAAAAACGGCAATAGCTCCGCTTCTTCATTAACTGTGAAAAGGAAGGAATCTTCCCTTCTGTTCTTTTGATTCTTATGCATGTCGTGTCTCCTCACTCTCTCCATCAATTATCCACAAATTGCCCTTTCATTTCAAACGCTGTATCATCATTACTAATTGCTTTTGAAAATTTTAGGGGGATGGATTCAATGAAAGTTGCGCTATTCGATTTTGACGGCACGTTATATGCGAAGGAAACGTTTCAGTTATTAATGGATCATTTGAAGCAGCACCCAACTCACGGCTCGAAGTATAAAGCTTTCTTTCGCGGGATTCTCCCAATTTACATAGGCTACAAAATGAAGATCGTTCCGGAAGCAAAAATGAGGGAACGGTCGGTGCAGCTCTACGCAAATGCATTGAGTACTTTATCGAAAATGGAGCTCGAGCACTATTTTGCTGAATTGAAGGAGATCATGCGACAAGATTTGAATGAGGAAGTTGTAGAAAGAGTCCGTCAGCATCATCGTGACGGTATGCATGTCATGCTTGTATCTGGGGCTTATACGACCTTATTGCATGCTGTGACGGATGGCATTGTGTTCGACACGGTTATTGGAACCGATATCCCATTTACGGAGGATGGTGCTTTTGACAGCAAGACGTCAATTTATCATATCCAAGGAAAGCGGAAAACTGAAATGATTATGGAGTCGCTGCAAGGAAAGCAAATCGATTGGAAACATAGCTTTGCATATGGGGACAGCTATTCAGATCTCCCAGTACTAGAGCTAGTCGGAAATCCTGTTGCAGTCAGACCTGAGGAACGGTTGAGGCGGGTTGCTGAGGTCAGGAAATGGACGATTATATAATTTATAAAAAAGGACTTCAGACTTTTGAATTCCTTTTTTCTTTTATCTCGACATTATTCCTCAGTATCGCCAGTCAAATTATAAATATAATTATAGTCAAACTTGGAATCCATAATTTTGTAATACCCTCCCTTGAAACCATTTATAGGAGAATAAATACGAAGGATATTAGGTGTGTCTATCGATATATCTGATATAAAGATCTTATCCGATTCGTTAAACTTTAACATTCCTGTAAAATAAGTTACATTTCCATATTTAAGCATGCCCTGCGCCGCGTTGTCCTTTAAAGGCATTAAATTCAGATCGCTCAAGTATTCCAGAACCAAGCCACAAGTATTTGCGTGTTGGCATTTTGTTGTGATGCCTTCGCCATTAGGAAGATTTCTTGAAAAATAAAAATCAATATTGGGTTCAGATGTATACTCCTTAATAGGGTTGAAAGGAAACCTATAATATATGAAGTTCTCATAAAGATAAAGAGATAATAAAACTATAATAATCGCAAAGGTTAAATACTTGATTTTTCTCATCTCAAAATCACTTCCTTTCGATTTGCCCTACCCCCTCCTTCTCATCCCTGTTGAAAAAATGAAAAGTCATTCCAAATGCAGTGGATCGCTTAGGAAGTCATTTTTAATTGAGTAGCCTACCTGGATAATATCATCTTTGCCACGAGCAAAATATTGATATTCCACCTCTGGCTCATTTTCAAATATCACACCGATGTAATATGGATTTAAGTGTTTATAGCCAACTTCACGGTGAGGCACTTTCTTATAACTCCATGTTTCTCCGGGATATCGTTCTTCCAAGTGCACCTGTATATACTCGATTTTCTTCTCGATTTGGATATCAATCCAATATGGACGCACAAAATAAAAGATTGCAAAAGCAAGCAGAAAGAAAACAGCCAATCTCCGAACCAGCTTTCTGCTCATACCCTTAAGAACGAAGGAAACGAATAGTATAACAATGAAGATTCCACTGACCACCATCAATTCAATTAATTCTTTTGGACTCAAAGAAAGCCTCCTTTGTTAATTACTTTCACCGGTAAAAATAATAAACGCACCAATAACGATGACAAAAATAAACGCCATTAATGTCAAACCGAAGATGGCCTGCTTGAAAAAGATGCTAAAAATAACGATAGGGGTACCAATCATAGCTACAATGGATGCGAATTTCAAATAACGGACAACATTCGGAGAAACCTCTGGCTCCTCTTTAAATTGCCAACGCTTTCCAAACAGAAAACTATCTTCGGGACAATTATAGGTCCAAATAAAGAACGCATAAAGTGGAATCATAAAAATTACTGCCAAGATAATCTCAACTACCATATTGTTGTCCCCCAAAAAATGATGTTGTTTTTCATATACTTATTTTCCCAATTACTCAGTTATACGAATAACAAATCAATTTGTTTCACAATATGGCCGTTTTATTTCACGTATTGGATTGGCAATCGCGTGCGTCATTTAATTAGATTGTTCTAATTCAATAAATGCTACAGAGTCAGCTTTATACCTTTCACCATCCCAAACGTATTTTACTTTGAAAGTTCCTATGCTTGCCTCGGGAATTGAAACAAACACAGTTGTATAGCCGTAAAGGACTCCATTTTCAGGCGAATATTCCTCGATTGCTCCTATTTGAGGTGAATTGTTTGGAGTATGATAATTGAATTTTGTATAATCCACTTCATATTCCTTTTTACCAATTAAGATTGATATTTTATCCCCTATCTGCTCCATCTTTACAAGTCGTTGGACAGCCTCCGTAACAGATTCAACTGGAACCTCGTTGTATCTTGTGTAGGGATCCTGTAGTTGATTTAATACATGAATTTCTTTAGTGGATATTCCAGACCCTGCACCCGAAATCAGCACAACAATAATATCTTTTAATTCATCAGCATTTATATCCTCATGAAATAACTTTGGTGTAAATTTTTCATTACGCCAATCCGGGAAGTTGTAAAATAAATCATCACCTACTTGGACAGTAAAGTTTTTGGTCGACATCCAATCTGTTTTATCTGCAATCAGAAAGATGTTTTCATACCATACATCAGAGATAATGTATGACGTCACCACTCTTTGAACTGCAAGTGCTACGCCTACAGGACAAAGTAAAATCGTGACTACTATGCTTATAATGAATTTTCTCATCTGCTTTCACTCCATATGAGTTATTATTTCCCCATAAGGAGTGAATGATGAGCGCTAATCATTCGTTATTCTTCGACTGCCAATTCCATAATTCCACTTCTCCCAGTTGCTCCCCTTGGATATATGATACGTCCTGCAGTTTTAATAATTCTTTTACCGGCCCTGTTACAACAGCTCCGTATACCGTAAATCCGTTCTCCTTTAAATACTGATATTTTTGCGGTAAATATCCTAGCCTTAAAAATTGCTCGTAATAACTTGGAGACTTAGATAAAAGTTCTTCCATGTTTTTCAGCATTAATTGTTCACTTTCACTAAGGGATTCCTGAGTTAATCTAGTGATTATTGACTGCTCATGAAAGTTCTCATTCCGATCATTTCCGCCAGACAGGCCAAAGTGGGGTACCATTAGTAATTTGTTACCGCTACTAGTCCAACCAGGTTCGTAATTTACAAACTCACCTGTATACAAAGGCATCCATAATACATGTAGATCATAGTTCTCCAACAGCTCAATTAATTGTTTGGCTTCCATAAAGCTAGTCGTGGAAAAAGCCATCTCCCCTACCGTGCCTTCAGGAAGCATTGTTAGTGTTTCCCATACATTTGGCCAAGTATTGCCTTCCAACTTCTTTCCTGTACGCGGATCAATAGGAAGCGAAAAAGAGAATTCATTCAGCTGTTTCTGCCCGGGTTGGGAAAAAGAAATTGTTGAAGGATTTGTAAGACGCTTTGTTACAAACGCTTTACCTATGACCTTATCATTATTCCCCACCTTCTTAATCAAGTTATATGATAATTTTTTCGTTCCTAACAAAGTCATTTCTTCTTCTTCAAAATTAAAATCCGCTCGTACATTCGGTACAGTCCACTCGATTGCCAATTTTGAGTAATAAGCATTTTCATTCGCTATATTTAGTTTATCTGCAACAAAATTCATTGAAACTTTGTATCCGCTATAAATCAAAAGCACTAACAACATAATACGGAGAATCCGAAAGGTTAGCGTAAAACGGGATTTCTTAAGTATCCGTTTCTCCAAATCCTTATTCCATTCTGTCATACTGCCACCCTTTCTTTTCAGCAAGACTAGCCAATCGCTTCCTTGCCCGATGAAGTGTTATTTTTACTTGGTCTGTCGTCAACTGCAATGTATCCGATATCTCTTTGTAGCTAAATTCCTCATATTCCCGTAGATAAATAATGGAGCGATATTGCTCAGGTAAATATTTTAGCAGCTCTTCAAGTTGTTGGTTCCGTTCTTGTGTTAGAAGGGACTCTTCCGGAATTCCATATGGACTGATCATTTCTTTTTTGGATGAAATGGCAGAGATGAAAGGGAATGAGAGTCGCCGTTGTCGCTTCCGCCATTCATCTAAATATGCATTTCGTCCAACTTTGAATAACCAAGCCCGAGCCTCTTCTTCATCGTATGTATGTAAAAAAATAGTCGCACGGACGAAAGCTTCTTGTGTTAAATCCTCTGCAAGCTGCTTTGAGCCACATAACTTGAGCAAGTAGTGGTAAAGGGGCCTGGCATATTGCTTATATAAACTTTCTAATTGATATCGTTTTTGCATTTTGCCCCCCTCTTTACTCTTCTCTCTATTAACACGTTCGAGTTGCTTAGATGTTACAGTTTTCCGAGTTCATAATAAAAGAGCAGTCAAAGCTGCCCTGTTTTAATAAGCCCTGTGCCTGCTGGCCGCATCGTTTATTCTCCATTCTCATCAACAGAATGGACGTTGAATGTCTCTTGTGCTTGTGATGCACTATCACTTCCCAGAGCCTGAATCGTAATATGGTCGTGGAATATCCGATCACCGAATTCCCATTCAATTGACCAGCCATCATTTCCATTTATGTCGATCCCAATAAGTTTTCGTTCATCCCAAGTCGCTGTTCCTGTTGGGGTGATCCAAAACAATACTGTTTCCACATTCTCTGCTTCCGCAGAAACAGTCATTGTAGTAACGCCCTTAGGAACAATAAACCAACCATTTTCCATTTCCAAATCTGTGCCAACTTCTAGAATTCGGGCTTCGCCATCTATATTATTTGAAAGACCTGGTAAATCCTCGACGCTTTTCTCGGGTTCTTTTTCGGATACATTATTATTACAGGCGGAGAGAATAAGTATTACCAATACACAGAGTATAACGATTGTATTCCGTCGCATATGTATCCTCCTATATTTTATGTCGTTATTCATTAGTGATAATCACTTCTCCGTTGTCGGTACTTATATAGTAAACTTCATTGAACATAATTTCTTCAGGCGGCAGTGCAGCTGTTTTTATAAAAACCCAATAGACTAAAACATCTCGATCATATTTTACCGAATAAACACTATGGATATGCGTCTCCCAATGGTTGGATATCTCTGGCGAATCAAGTTTATCAATGTTGGCTTGTTCTAGTGCAATTTGTTCCGCCTCATCTTTTGTTATGTGTATAGGGGTTTCATACGGATTTATATATCCTGGGTAAAGTTTATCACTTACGTCAGACCGGTTATTGCATCCATTCAGAATAAGGACAAATAAGATAAGTACGACATATTTTTTTCTAACTTCTAAAACCTCCCTTTGAAAACGATTAATCCACTAGGACCACTCTACTTATAATCCTAAGGCAAGTATTGTTGAGTCAAGATGACGACTTTATCTTCTACAATATAAATGTTAAAAAAGCGATCATATTCATTTACCGCTTTTTTAAATTCGTCGACCGTTTGAATAGTGTGTAATTTATCCCCTTCAAGAATAAAGTAATTTGCAGCCAAATCGACGGTAACAAGATTTGTCTCTTGCTCTTCAATTACAAAATCATTCAGCGCTTCACAGCATACCAACGCAGATGATACGTAGCTTTTTCAAAACGCCTCTCCCTTTTCCTGGCATTATTATTTGGTCAATCCCTTGCTGTAGAACTAAACTGCACCTTTGTGTTCTTCATTGGAACCATCCGGTAAACCAACCAAAACCAGTCATTGCAATGAGAGCAGTAATTAAAAGAAATAAAAAGCTCCCGATTAAGATCAATATTGAATATAAGCCATACTTTAATGGTTTGGTTAATTTTCTTTCCAAAATAAAGGCTAGAAAAAATGAGCCTACCAAGATACCAAATCCGTCAATAACACTAAGACCGTTGTCGTAAAGTAAATATAGTCTTATATTGGAGAACTCAGAAATTATTTGTATGAATAACAGGATAATAAAGAGATAAAATATCCCTATAAACAATGAGACAAACGTTTTTTTCACCGCTAACAATGTCACAGATATAATTTGCTCCTTTCCTCTTGAACTAACCTGCCTTTCAGTTCAATAAGACCTCACATAGCTACCCTTTAGGCAGCCAGACGACCTGAAGTTTGTATCAACTCTCGCCTAAATAGGATAATAAATAATGCATTAAGTAATACCCAATGGCAATCAATGCACATAATTCTAGTAGGAATCTAAATCCTAAATTAAAGGTTTGTAGTATGTACAAGATATCCCCCTGCCATGATCTATTTTTGAAAATAGAAAATATTATACAATCTATTCCATTGTATAATATTCCCATAGGACTTACTAGTATTCTTGAAATCAAAATAACCGCGGGGAACGTAGTAGAGTTCTCCTTTTCCTGGATGAGTTCTCGTTCCCCCCAGTTAAGTTCTCATTCCCACAAAAAAAGACTACCCATAGAAAGTGGATTTACCGACTTTCCTGGCAGCCGCTTTTTAGAACAGTTTTAACAGCTTCCTCTATTTCTTTATAGCCTGTACATCGACACATATTGGACTCCAGCCAACTTTTAATGACGGCATCCGTTGCTTCAGGTTCAGTTTGGATAAGTGTGTGGCAATTCATGATAAAGCCAGGCGTGCAATAGCCGCATTGGAAAGCAAATTGATCGATGAATGCTTCTTGGATCGGTGTGTCTTGCAAACCTTCGATTGTTGTGATGTTTTTATGTTCCGCTTCAACCGCCAGCATTAGGCAGGATTTCATCACTTCCCCATCAATGTTCACTGTACATGCACCGCAGTCTCCATTTAAACAGCCGGGTTTAGCTCCGGTTAGCCCAACCTTTTCCCGTAGAGCCTCCAATAATGTATCGACATTTCTCACATGAATAGAATACGCCTCACCATTTATGTCTAAAACAATCATGCGGTCGGTCATCACAAACTCGCTCCTTTAAAAGCCCCTTCTATCTCTTCCAACAAGTTCCCAAGTACAAACTCCCGGTATTCAGCAGAACCATGGACGTCATCCAACACAGGAGCTGGTGTAGAATTGACGATTTCCTTTGCTTTCCCTTCTTTTGATAAAGAACCGTCATTCATAATTTTATCGATTTTCGCATCATGGAATGGAAAATTGCATAATCCGCTAAACGCAATTTTTAACCGATTGTTTTTCATGACCGCCGCCGCGGTAATTAACGGATAACCGACGCCCCATTGCCTTCTTTTCTTGATCGACACAAAAGGCAACTCCACCTCACTGCGGCTCACTTTAACTTGCAAAAGCAGTTCTGTATTCAATCGATGATCATTGTTGAATAGGGATTCAAACGGGTGCTCTTTCACTTCCGATTTACTTGCGATAACAGCCTTGCTGTTCGTTAATAAAAACGGAAGGACAGCCTCCCGATACGGGATATTCCCACAAATATTCCCACCTAATGTAATTTTATTGCGTGCTGTATGATCCGCTATTTGAGATATCGTTTGATT
This sequence comes from Sporosarcina koreensis, assembly GCF_042655825.1. NCBI lineage: Bacteria > Bacillati > Bacillota > Bacilli > Caryophanales > Caryophanaceae > Sporosarcina > Sporosarcina koreensis. Next base: position 195,158 of record NZ_JBHSNP010000028.1, read on the forward strand.
TAACAATGGAAAGAATCCCGTTTTATTTACTTTCGTCAACGATAGGGCAGCGCCTAATCGAATTTCGTCTTTGTCAATATCGGCAACATGGCATTCCCGGATTGATTTAATATCAATAATCGCGCCTGGGATTATGCGATTCGTCCGATCTAGCGTGATGATTTCCGTACCGCCTGAAAAATACATTGGTTTTTTCCCATCTTTATTTAATGTATGAAATAACTCGATCGCTTCTTCGAATGTTGTCGGCCTATAATATTCGGCATCATAAGCAATCATTGGCCCTTCACCGCTTTCTTCTCTGCCCAAATGGCTTCGGGTGTAAGTGGTAAATGGTTAAGCTTTACTCCCGCAGCAATTGATAAACTGTTCGCCAAAGCAGCAGGCATGCCAATCAACCCACTTTCACCAATTCCCCTAGCACCGAAAGGACCGTCGATATGGGGAGTTTCAATGAAATCGACAATATAATTCGGATGGTCGCCAAAACGGAACGATCCATAGGTCCGGATCCTAGGGTTAAGAATATGCCCGCCTTTGTCCATTATCAGCGTTTCGCTGCTTGCATGATTCAGCCCCATACTCATTCCGCCCATGATTTGTCCGAGTGCCATTTTCATATTCAGGATTTCCCCGGCATCAATCACAGAATAGGCATTGAGGATCTTATACGTAAAATCCCTCGAATTAAATTCAATTTCTACACCTTGGGCACCGACTGTATATTCCGGTCCCGTCTTGCCAATGCCGGTTTCTTTATCAATGTTGGTGAGTTGGCGCATCGTATAGGTCCCCCGCCCGATGATTTGTCCGCCTATCGAATAACCGTTTGGATACCTATAGCCATAACATATTTCTTTAATCGGTATGAATGTTTCCGGCTCGTCGCGAATAAAAACCCTTTCATTGGCAACCTCCAAATCGTCCGGTGAGCAAATCAGCACTTGTGCAGCAATGGTTTTTAATTGAACAATTACATCTTCCGCAGCATTCAATAATGCCCGACCAACCATCAGTGTTCCGCGGCTCGCTGCAGTTTTATAATGCTCCGGCGTCGACTGGGTGTTAACAGTCATTTGAACGTGGATTTTATTGATGTCCATTTTCAGTTTTTCCGCCAAAAGCTGGGCAATTGTCGTTTTCGTTCCCATGCCGATTTCAACGATGCCGGATAAGACATTAATGCTTCCATCGGGATTAAAAAGCAATGTAACTCCTGAACTCGCACTTGAATCGATCGTCGATGTTTTCCATGAGCAGCTGATACCCTTCGCTCGGATTGTTTCCGAATCGACTTGGACCAACATGCCTTCATCCCACTTCATCTGCTCTTTCAACTTTTTGATACACGCTGGTAAATTCCCGACCGAACTGCCATTCAACGGAACTTGAGTGGGTGTTGTAGATCCGGGTAAAACCGTATTGATCTCACGAATTAACAACGGATCCATATCAAGCTTTTGTGCAAGAATATCCATTGCCCTTTCAAATGCAAACAATATTTCAGAATGGCTGAACCCGCGATAAGCGGTTGCATAAGAATGATTCGTGTAAACCGCAAGTGAGTCACACCATAAATGTTCAATATCATAAGGACCTGTGCAGGTCGCCGCGGCTGCTTTTACAAGCATTGTGCCTTTATCGGAATAAGCCCCCGTGTCAAATAAATACTCAATTTCTCCGGCCTTCAATTTCCCTTCTTTCGTCGCACCAAGTTTAACTTTCGCTTCAAGACCAATCCGTCCAGGGGCCGTCACCATATCCTCTTCCCGGGTATAGTGCAGTTTCACAGGCCTTCCACCAACCGCCTTGGATGCGATATATGCAATCAGCTCCAACTGAAGTGCAACTTTCCCGCCAAATCCGCCGCCGACAAAGGGTGCAGTTACAGTAATTTTACCGATTTCCAAATTGAAGTATTCGCTCATTTTTTCCCTTATCCGATAGGGAGCTTGCGTGCTTGAAGTGATATGTACGGATCCGTCGCGTTTTATTTCCGCTATGACAGAGCGTGTTTCAATTGCAATATGGTCCGAAGGGGGGATGGAGAAAACTTCTTCAACAAAAACGTCACTTTCAGCCATTCCTTTTTCAACGGAGCCTTTTCTTATTTTTACACGGTTTGCAATGTTTGTATTAGGTTCCGGATAGACACATTCCACTTTTTTATAGTTCGCCAACTTTTCGTGGATTAAAAGCGAATCAGCTTGGATTGCCTCTTTCGGGGAGTGGATAACGGGTAATTTTTCATAAGTGACCTTTATTGAATCTGCAGCCTGTTTTGCTTGATAGGCCTCCTTTGCGACTACAGCGGCAACAGGTTCTCCGTAGTATCGTACTTTTCCGAACGCCAAAATGGGACGATCTTGAACTTCATCGCCCGTTAATGGAAAAGGTTCCCCTACTAGAATTGCCTTTACCCCTTTCACTTTCTCCGCTTCCTTAATGTCAATTTTTTTAAGCAGTGCATGTGCATGCGGACTCGTGACAAGTTTCACATGCAGCATATCTGTAGTTGAATAATCTGCCGTATATTTGGCAGTTCCGCTCACTTTTTCAATCGCATCTTTCCGTTGAACATCTTTTCCAATAGACCAAGTCATACAGTGATGCCACCTTTAGTTCCGTGATGGTCCTATTATCGCTTAAAGTGCCAGTAAATATTCATCGTTTTGTATACTGTCATACCGGGATGGAATAACGAATAGGATTGATGTAGTGCAGGAAAAGTGTGCAAATCACATCATTCTATTGGAAATGACTCGAAATGGACAAGTGTAGGTTCTTTAAAATGCGGATTTTTCAGTCAAAGGGGGAAACAAATGTCGGTCTACTATCAACAAACAGCAGATGAAGTGATGAAGCTATTGGACGTAACAAAAGAAGGGTTGAATGATGATGATGTTGAAACGAGGCAAGCCCTTCATGGCTATAATGAATTGGCAGATGGAAAAAGGACAAGTATTTTTGCGGTTTTCTTCAGCCAGTTCACGGATTTGTTAGTCATTATTTTACTGATTGCCGCCTTTGTCTCTTTTTTGTTAGGTGAAGTCGAAAGCACGGTTGTTATACTGCTTGTCGTTATATTAAACGCTATTCTAGGAACTGTTCAGCACGCGAAGGCGGAACAATCGTTGGAGAATTTAAAGGCCTTGTCCTCCCCTATCGCAAAAGTGATGCGGAACAACCAAATCACCGAGATTGCTTCGGAGGATATCGTCGTCGGAGATCTTCTTTACTTAGAGACCGGTGATTATATAAGTGCCGACGGAAGAATAATTGAAAGCCACAATTTGCATATTAATGAAAGTTCGCTAACTGGTGAGTCAATAGCTATAACAAAAAGTAATGCGCCAATCAATGGACCGCATGAAATGATTGCCGATCAAAACAATATGGTATTCGCCGGCAGCTTTGTCACCAAAGGACGCGGCCTTATAGCAGTGACAGCGATTGGAATGGAAACCGAAATCGGAAAAATAGCGAATTTGCTGGATACTGCAAAAGAAAAGAAAACCCCTTTGCAAGTAAGCTTGGATCACTTTGGAGAGAGATTGGCACTCGGAATTACAATGATTTGTGTTGTGATTTTCTCAATTGACCTTATTCGCGGGCGCGAATTGGTTGAATCTTTTATGTTTGCCGTTTCACTCGCAGTTGCCGCCATCCCGGAAGCATTGAGTTCGATTGTGACGATTGTGCTTGCCTTTGGAACCCGGAAAATGGCGAAGGAAAACGCGATTATCCGAAAACTATATGCCGTAGAAAGTCTGGGCAGTGTATCGGTAATTTGTTCCGATAAAACAGGAACCTTGACCGAAAATAAAATGAAAGTTCAACACGTTTATGTTGACCAAAAAGTCATGCCCCACAATGAACTGCAACCGAACGACTCAATTCAGAAGAAACTTCTTATACAAGCCTTATTATGCAATGACGCCTTGAATCAGGGTGAAAAGGAAATTGGAGATGCTACAGAATTAGCTCTCGTTAAATTAGGAAGACAGTTTCTATTTGATGAATTACTTGTTCGAAAACACTATCCGAGAGTTGCGGAACTTCCCTTTGATTCCGATAGAAAGCTTATGAGCACGTTGAATCAAATCAATGGACAAACCTTCATGATTACAAAAGGGGCCTTGGATATACTCCTTCCAAAAATCATGAAAATCGAAACTTCCAAAGGGATTCTCCCAATGACGGACGAGCATCGAAGAAAAATCGAAGAAGTCAACTATCATTTTTCACAGAACGGTTTACGGGTATTGGCGATTGCCTACAAGGAAATTGGAAGCAATCGGCCAATCGATGCCAGGGATGAAAGAGGGTTGACGTTCGTAGGCTTAGTGGCGATGATGGACCCTCCTAGAAATGAGTCGCAGGCAGCTGTTGAAAGCTGTATAAGAGCTGGAATTAAACCTGTCATGATTACAGGGGATCATAAAATAACGGCAATCGCCATTGCAAAACAACTCGGGATTTTAGAAGATCCTTCTGAAGCAATTGAAGGACAAGAAATTGAAAAAATGACAGACAAGCAATTGCAGGAACAAGTAGAGAACTTTTCTGTCTATGCCCGCGTTACACCCGAGCATAAAATCAGGATTGTGAACGCGTGGCAGGAAAAAGGACATGTCGTCGCGATGACTGGAGACGGCGTAAATGACGGACCCGCCTTGAGGAAGGCCGATATCGGTGTGGCAATGGGAATCACCGGAACCGAAGTTGCGAAAGATGCTTCATCGATGGTTTTGACAGACGATAATTTTTCAACGATTGTTAAAGCGATTTCGAACGGAAGAAGCATTTACACCAATATAAAAAATGCCATTCTCTTTTTATTGTCGGGTAATGCGGGTGCCATTTTTGTCGTCCTATATGCAACGATTTTCGGATTGCCCGTTCCCTTTGCACCGGTGCATCTGTTATTCATCAACTTGCTAACCGACAGCCTGCCCGCGATTGCCATCGGATTAGAGCCGCATAATCCAAAAGCGATGAGGGACAAGCCAAGAAATATCCGAACACATTTATTAACAAAATCGTTTACGGCTAGGGTCATCTTGGAAGGCCTCTTGATTGCCATCTCTACGGTTATCGCCTTTCTCACGGGATTGGAGACAGGAGATACGCTTACCGCAAGCACAATGGCATTTGCAACCTTATGTCTTGCCCGATTAGTGCATGGTTTCAATTCCAGATCGAAAGCATCCATCTTTGCAATCGGAGTGTTCTCAAATAAGTATTCATGGCTGGCATTTTTCATCGGGGTCATTAGTTTGCATGTTGTTCTGCTGCTTCCATCGTTAGCGGACATGTTTAAAGTTGCTAATTTAAACAGCACGCAATTCATGTTCATCTACTGTTTGGCAATTTTGCCGTTCCTAGTGATCCAATGGTTTAAAGTACTGTTTGTGCGTAACAAGAAATAATTATAAAAAGCCGGGAAGTAACTTTTTTTGAAGTTGCTTCCCAGCTTTCACATGATAATGAAGTTTTATGATAAAGCCTTCAATCCTACGACACCGACGACGATCAGAAGGACGCTGGCGATTCGGCCTTTGCTCCTTGATTCACCGAAAAACAGCATATTGATCAGCACAGCACCTGCAGTACCGACACCTATCCATACCGCATACGCCGTACTTACTTGCAAATAGTTGAATGACATATAGAGAAACGCGAAAGCTGCCCCGAAACCGCCCCCGAAGAGAATTGCATTGACAAATGTCTTTTGTTCACTATATTTGTTTAACCCGACAACGCCGATAAACTCGCTTATTGCCGCTGCGAATACAAATAACCAACCCATCACTTAACAATTCCTTTCTTTTCATCGACGTCGTCAGCAATCTTCAGTCCGATAACTCCTACAACTAATATCATGATGAAAATTACTTTGCCCGCTCCGAGCGTTTCCCCAAATAGGAAAACATCCATTAAAGCAGTCCCGATAGTGCCAATTGCTGCAAAGATGGCATATACAGTGCCCGTAGGAAGGTTTTCACAAGCTTTCGCCAGGAAATGAAAATCGACGAAGATGAAAAAGATGATTGGAATCCAATGCCACCATTCAGAGGCCACATTAAAACCGAATATCCATACCAATTCGAAAAAGCTTGTCAGTGCTACATAAATCCATGACTTGTTCATAAAAATAACTCCTAACTCGGTGACTGACTGTCATTCATTTTGTTGAATGACGAGCTGTCAAAGATAACTGAATTTAATCCGCAAGCGCATGCTTCAAAAAGTTCTTTACTTCATTTTTTTGAATGATCGCCTCGTCTTCTTTATCTGCGTCGTATAAATAAATTTGTTCAGCAGCCGATTCGACAAGACCGATGATGAGCTTTGCAGTCCGATCCGGATTGACTGAATCCCGTATGACCCCTTCCTCAATTGCTTGCTGAAGGCCTTCACTCACCCATTTATAGAACGGGGCGTATATTGTTTCCCAGTTTTTCAGATGTTCCGTTGATGCTAAACCCGAGTAAATGAGAGCTTGAATTTCATGATACTCTTCATTCACCTCAAAAATGGCATCGACGAGCTGCTCCATCCGATTTTGAAAAGGCGCATCATCTGATACGCGCTCCTTAACAATTTCCAAAGTCTTTGAGGCCATCACTTCTGCGATTGCTGGCATCAATGATAACTTAGATGAAAAATACAAATAGAACGTACCTTGGGCAATCCCTGCGGCCTTGACGATATCGGATATTTTCGTCTTCTCAATGCCTTGCTTGCGAAAAACTTCGATTGCCGCTTTTATGATTCTCTCCTTCTTATCCACTTGCTGCCCTCCCTCCACTGAATGACTGTCATTCATTATACCACAAAGAGTTCTCGTTTCCTTGCAAAGAGTTCTCATTCCCACTGATAGAGTTCTCGTTCTTGCGTAAAGAGTTCTCATTTCCCCCGAAAGAGTTCTCGATCTCGCGTAGAAAGTTCTCATTTCCACCGAAAAAGTTCTCATTCCTATCTACGTACAGCGACGGCCATTTGATCTCTACTTCTCTTGAGTGCGTTCATCGACGTGGAGATTGCCATCGCCGAGGATTTCCGCATAAAACACATTCTCGATTTTTCCTATCCCTCTCTTCTTCAACTGGTCGTAAACCCATTCCTCACTCAGCTCAAGTTCAGTCAAGTTCTCCTTGATCAACTTCCCATCAGAAATAATCTCTGTTGGAATATATTTAGGATCTTTTCCGGGAGCTTTCACGTCTTTGCGTGTTGCAGTTTCTTGGGCCGATTTTTTCATGACACTTAGTTGCCCGTTCGTTTCAAGGATTGCGTAGTTCACATCTGCAACGGAAAAAATGCTCTGCTCACGAAGCATCATATTCAGTTCATTCAATGTTAATCGTACTTTTTTCATCGACTTTTCACTGATTTTTCCTTTGGAGATGATGATTGTAGGCGAAGCATTAACCAATTTCCTAGCCTTCTTTGATTTCACGGTTAAATAATTGACAAGAATCGTTAAAATAGCCCACCAAATCATCGCAAGCATACCGTCATAGAACTTGGTTTCGGTTTGAGCAGCGATTTCGGCAGCAATGGATCCTATTGTGATCCCCGTGACATAATGGAAAAAAGTAAGCTGAGAAATCTGCTTGTTGCCCATGAATCTGGCCAGAATCAAAAGAGCAATAAATGATGTCGAAGCCCTTCCAATCATTTCCCAAAAATCAAGTTCAAATTTACCCATTTTGTTTCACACCTCCACTAGAACTAGTGTGCAACAGAATTATTTGATTATACTAATGAAAAAAACCTGTGAACTCGTCAATTTGAGTTCACAGGAATTCATTCTCATTCCCACTCGAATGGCGTTTCTTGGTAAACATAATAATTCAACCAGTTCGAAAAAAGCAGATGTGTATGGGATCGCCATGTGTTCAATGGCTCTCTTTTCGGGTCGTCGTCAGGGAAATAGTTTGCTGGAACATCAATATCGATTCCTTTTTTCAAATCCCGTTCGTATTCTTCACCGAGCGTACATGCATCATATTCCAAATGTCCGGTAACCATTATTTGTTTGCCGTCATTGGAAAGGATGATAAAAGCACCCGCGTCTTCCGAAACCGCCAATAATTGAAGGCGGGAATCCTGTTCGATATCTTCAATTGACACAGACGTATAACGGGAATGTGGTGCATGGAAGATATCATTGAAGCCTCTTGCCAATTCGACAGTCGGATCGGTCAATTGATGACTGAAGACGCCGGACAATTTCTTTGGCAATTCGTACTTATCAATGCCGTAATGATGATAAAGCGCGGCTTGCGCACCCCAACAAATATGTAAAACGGAAGTCACATTTGTCTTGGACCAATCCATGATCTGTTTCAATTCATCCCAATAGACGACATCTTCGAACTCCAGATGCTCAATTGGCGCCCCTGTAATGATCAGTCCGTCATAGCGTCTATTCTTGACATGTTCGAATGTCGTGTAAAAGGATTCCAAATGATTTTTACTTACATTTTTCGATTCGTATGTGGCAGTGTTCAAAAATGAAACATTCACCTGTAATGGCGTATTGCCGAGCAGCCGAAGCAATTGAAGCTCAGTTCTTTCTTTTTCCGGCATTAAATTCAGGATAAGGATATTTAACGGACGGATATCTTGGGTTGTCGCCCGCCCTTCATCCATTACGAAGATCTTTTCTTCTTTCAACAGTTCGCGTGCCGGTAAATGTTCAGGTATATTGATTGGCAATTATTTCTCCCCCTTAAAATATAAAAAACCCTCGTTCCCAAAGATAGGAACGAGGATTTGCATCGATTTCTCCGTTCTTATCTCTCAAGATTTGCATCTTGTTGGAGGTAGCACCTTCCTGCAAATGCAGAGGTTGCTGAAGCTTCATCGGGCCAAATCCCTCAGCTTCTCTTGATAAGAAATATTCAATTGTGATTATTATATCATCTTTAGCAGAAAAGTATACCGGTTTCTTTTAGCGATGAACTTTCGCTTTCGAAAAACCGAGCCCCAAAATTTCAGATGCATTGAGGAAAATGACAAATGACGATGGCTCGGCTGTTTGAAGCAACTTCTTCAAATATACGGCCTCGGACTGTTCGACAACGCAAAGTATCATTGTTTTTTCGTCATTTGAATAGCCTCCCGTCGACTTCACTTTCGTCAACCCCCGGTCAATTTCGTTTTGGATGACCGATTGGATCTTCTCGGGATGGTCTGTAATGATAAGGACCAGCTTCGTCGGCGATGTTTGCAGCTGGACGAAATCAATTACTTTACTTGTCACATAAATCGACATAAGCGCGTAGAGTGCCAGTTCGAAATTGAAGACGAAAGCCGACGTGACAACGACAACGCCATCGACAATCAATTGGGAAAATCCGCTAGAGATGCCTGTGTATTTTTTCAGAAGCTGGGCAATTAAAGCTGTTCCGCCTGTCGACCCATTCCCCCGATATACGATTCCTAGCCCGATACCGAGCATAATGCCGCCATAAATGGAACTGAGAAGCGGGTTGTCGACGTGTAATTGAAGGCCACCCGTCAAATAGATGACAAACGGGACGAAAAAAGTACCAACAATCGTCTTGGCACTGAATTCCTTCCCCGCAAGCAGCAGTCCCAATAGGATGAGCGGGATATTGATCAGCCATTGGACGTATGCGGGATTATATCCGAATAATTCATAAAGAATCGTACTGACACCTGAAATACCGCCAGCCGCAATACGCGACGGCAATAAAAATATATTGAATGCAAGCCCGACCAAAGTCGCTCCAAAGATGATCTGTACATAATCGAAAACGACTGGTCTCTTCTGGATGAATGTCATGATGTGTTCCCCTTTCTTAGAAGACTTTCCTATTCTATCAGAAAAAATGATGCGCAGAAACGTTTTAAAGGGAGAATAAAAGGAATAGAGAGAATAGGAGACTAGAAGAAAGTATACTCATTTTTTTGTATTTTTCTAATTTACTGGTATAATAGTAGGACATGTAACAAGAAAACATAGTTTCGAGGAGGATCATAATGCGTAGCTTAGGTATTGTCAGAAAAGTTGACCATCTCGGCAGGATTGTAATCCCGAAAGAATTAAGAAGCACGTTAAAACTCGAAAAAGGTGCCCCAATGGAAATTTTCGTTGATGACGATATGATCATACTGCGAAAGTATGTAGTTGATTCGGCCTGTATTGTAACCGGGGAAATTACTTCCGAAAACAAAAGACTCTCCAATGGCATGTATATAAGTCCCAAAGGGGCTGAAATCCTGAAAAAGGAAATCGAAGAACGAAAGACCTGGGATTAAGATTCCCGAAATTATGGGCAACGGTAACATAACCGTAGCCCTTTTGCTGTGGACAAAATGTAAGCTTACATGAAATTGGAGGAAGCAAAATGGAGATCTACGCTCATCGAGGAGCATCAGCAAACTATCCTGAAAATACAATAGCCGCATTCAAAGAGGCTGCACGTCTCCCGGTCTTCGGCGTTGAATTCGATGTACATATGACGGCTGACGGCGAACTAGTCGTCATCCATGATGAATCAATCAACCGCACGTCCAACGGCACTGGCTATGTGAAAGATCTTTCTTTGGCGGATCTGAAGAAATATGATTTCAGCAGCTGGTTTTCGCCGGAATTCAAAGGAGAGACAATACCTACACTCACGGAAGTCCTCGATGTTTTTCATTCAACTGAACACAAGCTGAATATCGAATTAAAATCGGATATTTTCCCATACGAAGGTATGGTGGAAAAAGTGCTCGATTCGATTGCTGAAAGAAAGCTGGAATCGCGTGTCATCATTTCCTCATTTGATCATAGCGCCATCAAGACTGTAAAGCAGCTGAATCCTCTAATCGAAACCGCCGCATTATTCATGGAAGTGCTCGTACACCCATTAGACTATCTCAATAAAATCCCGGCCGATGCCCTCCACATCCTATTCCCCGCTGCTATCCGTCCGTCCATGGCGGAAGTGATAAACAGCGGCATGCCGGTTAGAACATTCACCGTAAATGACGAAACATATGCGAACGTCTTAAAACAAGCCGGAATACAATCCATCTTCACCGACCACCCAGAAAAAATGAACACCTTCTTTTCATCTTTTAACTAAAATGTGGGGATTGATGTAGGATTGAAGCGAAAGGCGGCGAACGCCGTCACGAAGAACGGCGTTTGCGAGCACAAGCGCAGCGTTGCGAGCAACGAATAATAAAAAGAGATACCGCCGATCCTCCTAAGGATTAGCGATATCTCTTTTTTCATGCATCCAAACCGTTGATGAACCCCTCAATCTCTTCCTTCGTCTTCCGATCCTTGCTCACAAAACGCCCAACCTCTTCACCATTGTTGAACGCAATAAAGCTAGGAATGCCAAACACATCCAACTGCTGGCAAACATCAATAAAATCATCGCGGTCCACATAAATAAAAGTATACTCCGGATAATCCGCCTCAAGGCCAGGCAAGAAAGGCTCAATCACCCGGCAATCCGGGCACCAGTCCGCAGAAAACATAAACATTGTCCGTTCCTCATTTTTCAACTGCTCAAACTGCTCAACCGATTGAAGCTTTTCCATATACGTCATCTCCCCTTCTATTTCATCTCACCTTGAGTATAGCACTCAAAAAGCAATCCATCATAAGACCATGCATGAAAAACAAAAACATTCATTCATGAAATTGAACGATCGGGGAATTCTAATCATTCAACAAAGGAGGTTTCCCCTTGCGTATCCATCACCTGATTGGTTCCTTATGTGCATTGACCTTTCTTTGTCTCCCTCACAACATCGCCTCCGCTTCCGATCAACGGACCGAAGAGGAGATTGTGGAGGAGCGGATGGGTTTATATCTGCAATTCTCAAGCGAATCGGTTCCGTGGCACCATCTAGCTGCGATCGATCAATACGAACGGAATATCCAGCAAGTGCGAAATGATCTTCCAAAATCGGAAGGTCCCATATCCATCCACTTCTCCATGGAAGATTGGTTCGGTATATGGAATCCCGACCTAACCGACACTTCCCCGGACACCATCGCATTTTTTGGAGGCTTCGGAACCGACGGCAATGGAGATGGAATTGCCGACCGATCCGATCCAGCCGATGTATTGATGGCGATGTATTCCCATTTAGCCATGTATGGGCCTGATGAAGATAAGTTTAAAGCGGCATTATGGCACTATTATAAACGTGAAACGACGGTTAATCAGATCATGACGATTGCAAAGCTATACAAGCATTTCGAAACGGTCGAGCTTGATAAGCATGTGTTTCCGATACCGAAAGGCCATAATTATTCGTATCGAAGCACTTGGGGCTCTAAGCGTGGATGGGGCGGACGCCGAATCCACGAAGGAACGGATATTTTCGCAGGCTATGGTGTTCCCGTCGTCGCCACATCGTACGGCATTATCGAAGTTATGGGATGGAATGAATACGGAGGATGGCGCATTGGCATTCGTGATAACCATAACACGTACCATTACTTTGCCCATTTAGCCTATTTTGATAAAGGCATTAAGGAAGGCGATATTGTGGAACCCGGGACATTGCTCGGCTTTGTCGGCAGTTCTGGTTACGGAAAAGAAGGAACTTCCGGGAAATTCCCTCCCCACCTGCATTACGGTTTGTACAAATACAACGGACGGATTGAATGGGCCTTCGATCCGTATCCCGCCCTTCGGAATTGGGAACGGCAACAATAGAGGCTGCCTCGACTTTGAGGCAACCTCCCTTTTTATTGTTGAACATCTAATGTTTTGAGGAGGAATGAATAGATATCAGTCAGCTCCTCGATGATTTTGACAGTTGGCTTTCCGAGACCATGTCCTGCATTCTTTTCCACACGGAGCAAGATTGGGTGATCCCCTGTATAAGCCGCTTGCAACGTCGCCGCAAATTTCATCGCATGCGCTGGAACGACACGGTCATCCGTATCGGCCGTCGTTATTAACGTTGGCGGATACTCAACGCCTTCTTTCACATTATGGAGTGGTGAATAGTTGATCATGAAAGCGAAGTCATCCGCACTTTTTTCTGCATTTCCGTAATCAGTAACCCAATAGCGTCCGACCGTGAATTTATGGTAGCGAAGCATATCAATTACAGGGACTTGGCAAATTGCCGCCCCGAACAAATCTGGACGCTGTGTAATGCTTGCCCCGACGAGCAAACCGCCGTTGCTTCCACCCATGATTGCGAGCCTTTCCTTCTTCGTATAGCCTTCTGCAATGAGCCATTCGCCGGCAGCTGCGAAGTCATCGAAGACGTTCTGTTTAAGCTCCAAAGTTCCCGCCTTGTACCACTCTTCCCCGAATTCACCGCCGCCTCTTAAATTGGCGACCGCATAAACTCCGCCTTCTTCAATCCACATGCGCACTGCAGGCGAAAAAGAAGGCGTCAAACTGACATTGAAACCGCCGTATCCGTAAAGAAGGACCGGGTTTTCTCCATTTTGGATCAAGCCCTTTTTATGGGTGAGGAACATCGGAATCTTCGTCCCATCCTTTGATGTATAAAAGATTTGGGAAGTCTCGAATCCATCCGTATCGAATTTATTCTCATCTTGAAACACTCCAGTCAGTTCACCATTTCCGAAGTCATACCCCGCAACCTCGCTCGGTGCCAAATAGGACGTGTATCCGATGAACATCCATGCTTCCTCTTTCTTGCCCGTCAAACCCGTCAATGAAATATATCCCGGCAAGTCCACATCCTTTTCAAGCTTGCCATCCAAACCGAAAATCTTCAGTTCATTATGTGCATTATGCAAATAGCAGACGACCAATCGACCGTTTACGATTTTTCCGAATGACAGCACATCTTCCTTCTCCGGAATTACATCAATCCAATTTTCCTTGGAAGGATTGTCCAAGTCTACAGCAATGATCTTTTCGCGAGGTGCATCGACATTCGTTATGAAATAGAAAGTGCGCCCTTCATTTCCGATGAACGAATACTCCCCATCCCCTTTACCAAACAGATGGACGAATTCGCCGCCCTTTACAAGGTCTTTATAATAAATCCGGCTTTTATTCTCAGTGCCTTTCCAAATATTCAGAATCAGATAGCGGTAATCATCCGACATGATCGGATTAAAGGAGAACTCCTTGTTATCGGCATCTTCATATACAAGGACATCCTCATCTTGGGATGTTCCCGCTTCATGCCAATACACTTTATTATAAAAGCTCTGTTCTTCATGTGAAACTGTTGATGGGTCAGGAAAACGGTTATAGTAGAATCCGGTCCCTTCTTCATTCCAAGCAATGCTTGAGAATTTGCAGTGTCGGATCAGATCTGCCTCGTCCTTGCCTGTCTCCAAGTTCCGCACTTTTATTTCCTGCCAGTCGCTTCCGTTAAGCGAAATCCCGTATGCGAGCCTTTTGCCGTCGCTAGTGAATGACAGATTCGTAATGGCAGCAGTGCCTTCTTCATTCATCGTATTCGGATCCAATACAACTTCCAATTCGCCGGATTCAAGATCTTTAGTACGGTAGAAGACAGCTTGGTTTTGGAGACCATCATTCTTATGAAAATAAAAATATTCGCCTTCTTTCCGAGGCACAGTATACTTCGGATAATTCCACTTCTCCGTTAGCTTCCCTTTTACTTTTTCGCGATCAGGAAATGTTGCCAAGAAATCTTGTGTCTGTTTGTTTTGCTCATCAACCCACTGCTGTACTTCCGGGTCTTCCGGGTTCTCCAGCCATCTGTATGGGTCGCGGATATCGGTTCCATGATAATTTTCTACTACATCTTCTTTTCTCGTGAACAGCACCATTACTAATCCCCCTTTATTGACTTACAATTGACATTTTACCATATTGTTCAGAAAAATGAGCATAAGAAAAGCAGCTGACTGAAATCAGCTGCTCACTATCATTTGCTCGGAAATGCTGCGCCATGCAAAGGCGGAGGGATAATCCAGCCTTTTTCTTTGTTCAAACGAAGTAATTTCGCCCCAAATAATAGCCGTTCCGCATGAAATTTACTGAACATCATTGCAATGTCTTCTCTAAGGCATTGGCCGATTACCTGACTGCATGAAACAAGACCTTGTCCGACGTTAATTGAAACAGCACCACTGATTTCCGGGTCCATGAATCGCGCGCCCACTGGAATTTCTTCCGCATTCGCAACTGCACGGTCAGGCAATGTCGGAGGAGGGGTCACGCCGTTTTCCTTAAGTACTTTCTCGACTTCCTTATTTTCGCGCTTCATCATCTCAACGGCTTCTTTCAGGAGATCGATCAATTCTTTGTCGCCAGCATGATTGATGAATCCTTCATATCCGCTGATCAACCCTTTGTTAGCGCCTGCAAACGCCCAGCATCCAAGCACTTCGCCGTAATGCAACGGTTCCTCTTTTGGATTTCCATTTAATATGCCCATATGTTCTCCCTCATTTCTTAATCTTTTCCATTGTGAATGGAACTGCTTTTATGATGTGTAGTCTTCGGTATTTTATGCGGTCGATTGGATATCATAATTTTAATTGACATCCAGAAATCTCATGATATGATTGTCAATAATTAAATAACTCGAACAATGATATGGATGGAGACAGGCTTTGCGGAACAGAATCTTTAGAGAGCTGATGGTTGGTGGGAATCAGCGTTTCTGACGGAAGGCAGCACTCCTGAATCGGTGGACTGAAATTTCACTTTCAGTTTTGTCAGTAGGTTCACCCGGAACATGCCCGTTATGCATGCAATGAAGGCTGTCGACATGACAGCGAAAAAGGGTGGCACCGCGTAGCTAATAGCTTTTCGCCCCTTGCATCTAGTTGCAAGGGACGGAAGGCTTTTTTATTTTTCTAAGGAGGAGATAGACATGTTGCAAGATCAACAATACTTACGAATCCCAGGACCAACTCCCATTCCGCCAAGTGTTCAGCGGGCGATGGCACAGCCGATGATCGGCCATCGAGGGAATGAGACGTCCGAATTGCTCCGCTCCATCAAACCACGCTTGAACAAAGTATTCGGGACAGATCAGGACGTATTGATTGTGACTGGAAGCGGAACTTCGGGATTAGAAGCGGCTGTTGTCAATGCTGTGAAGCCGCTGGACGAGGTGCTTGTCATTGTGACAGGTGCTTTCGGTGCTCGCTTCGTTGCCATTTGCGAAGCATATGGAATCCGTGTACACAAATATGAAGTCGAGTGGGGCAAAGCTTTTGATACCCATGAAATAAAGGAACATCTTCGTAACCTTCCAAATGTCACTGCCGTATTTGCGACGTATTGTGAAACTTCGACAGGTGTCTTGAACCCGATCCATGAATTGGCTGCTGCGGTAAAGGAAGTGTCTGATGCACTTGTCATTGTGGATGGTGTTTCCTGTGTTGGCGGCGTGGAAACCCGAATGGATGAATGGGGCATCGATATTTTGGTGACTGGCTCTCAAAAAGCTTTCATGCTGCCAGCGGGATTGATGTTCATCGCTGTGAGCGAGCGTGCATGGGATGTCATCCGTTCCAATCCTAACCGCGGTTTCTATTTGGATCTGGTGAAATATAGGGATGACCTGGCGAAAGATACGACACCTTTCACCCCTGCACTTTCAATCCTTTTCGGGCTTGATCAAGCGCTTGATTTAATGGAGAAGGAAGGATTTGAGAACGTGTATGCTCGCCATACACTCATGAAAAAGATGACACGCGGAGCCTTCGAGGCGCTTGAGGTCCCTTTATTGACGAATGAGGAAGATGCTTCTGACACAGTCACCGCTGTCAAACCGGATGATTTTGACGCGGAGGAATTCCGGAAAGTAATCAAGAAGGAATTCGGACTTTCAGTCGCAGGCGGGCAGGAACACTTAAAAGGGAAAATTTTCCGAATCGGACATATGGGGTACTGCTCCCCTGCCGATGTTTTGCAGACGCTCGGGATGATGGAAATGGGTTTAATTAAAACCGGTAAGAATATCGAGCTCGGCAAAGGTGTAGCAGCAGCACAGCGAATCTATTTGGAATGGGGAGAATAATAGATGACGTATCATATTTTGATAGCCGATCCACTAAGCGAGGAAGGGATCTATCCGCTGCGGCAAGCGGATGGGTTGGAAATCACTATTGCCACTGACTTGTCGAAAGAGGATTTGCTTGAGAGGATCAAAGGCTTTGACGCGTTGCTCGTACGCAGTCAAACGCAAGTGACGAGAGAAGTAATTGAAGCAGCTAGTAATCTGAAGATTATCGGACGTGCGGGTGTCGGCGTCGACAATATCGACCTCGATGCCGCTACGGAACATGGCATCATCGTCGTCAATGCGCCTGACGGCAATACGAATTCCGCTGCAGAGCATACAATTGCGATGTTAACAGCTCTTGCGAGAAAAATCCCGCAGGCATTCAACTCATTGAAAAACGGCGAATGGGATCGCAAATCATTCATCGGTGTCGAGTTGAAAAACAAAACGCTAGGTGTCATCGGACTCGGAAGGATCGGTGCGGAAGTAGCCGCCCGTGCAAAGGGACAACGGATGAATGTCATCGCCTATGATCCATTCCTCACCGAGGAGAAGGCGCAAAAAATGGGGATTGGCTTCGGAACCGTAGGCGACGTGTTGAAAGCAGCTGACTTTATTACTATCCACACGCCTTTATTGAAGGAGACACGCCATTTAATAAATGAAGAGGCATTCGCGAAAATGAAGGATGGCGTGCAGATCATCAACTGCGCAAGAGGTGGAATTATCGATGAAGATGCACTATACGGGGCGATTGTGTCGGGGAAAGTGGCCGGGGCGGCCCTCGATGTGTTTGAAATGGAGCCGTTTGTCGATCATCCGCTGCTCACATTGCCTGAAGTGATTGCGACGCCGCATCTCGGGGCAAGCACAGTAGAAGCTCAGGAAAGTGTCGCTGTCGATGTAAGTCAGGACGTTGTGAACTTCTTTAAAGGGGAAGCCGTCCGAAATCCCGTCAACCTTCCTTCTGTCTCGAAGGAAGTGATGGCGAAAATCGCGCCGTTCTTTGATTTGGCAGAAAAGCTTGGGATTTTTCTATCGCGCATGACCGATGAAGCGATTGAAGAAGTGAACATCAAATACGCCGGCGAGCTCGCCAACTACGATGTGCGCGCCTTGACACGCAATACGGTGAAAGGGATTTTGAAACGCAACCTCGGCAACCACGTCAATGACGTCAATGCGAAGTTTCTAGCCGAGCGGTTCGACATCAAAGTGAATGAGCATAAAACGACAACCGGCAAAGGCTTTCTTCATTTGATCACTGCAGAAATCGTCACTGCAAAGTTCACGCATCGCGTGGCAGGCACACTGCTGAACGGCCTGGGCGCGCGCATTGTCAAGGTCGACGATTATGTCGTCGATGTTGTGCCGGAAGGCCATCTGCTGTTCATTAAGCATAAAGACCAGCCGGGTGCGATTGGGCGCGTCGGTACATTATTGGCACAGAAAGACATCAATATCGCAACGATGCAAGTCGGCCGTTCAACGGTCGGTGGCGATGCCATCATGATGCTCACAATCGATAATCGGGTTGAGCAGACGGAAATTGAAGATTTGACTGAGCTTGAGGACATTTATGAAGTGAAAGCGATTGATCTTTGATGCAGGGGAAATGCATGTACCTTGGATGCGGAAGAATGGACCTTGAACATGAAAGTACCCTCGCTTGAAAAAGGTGAGTTCCCATTGTGGGACTCACCTTTTCAACTTCTCCAATAAGGGAAACAGTTCTTCCAAATGTTTTATTTCATAAGTCGGTCGGATTTCCGGTTGATCCGGTTTCCCTTCACGGTTAATCCAGACGGAACGCATTCCTACACGCGAAGCGCCCAAAATATCGGTCAGTAAATTGTCGCCGACCATTAGGGCTTCGTCTGCGGAACTGCCCGTTTCCTCCAATACATGCTCAAAAATAGTTGGATCCGGTTTCCCTTTTCCGAAAGTGCCTGAAATGACGATTCGATCGAAATAAGGGGCTATCTCCGGGGTGATCTCCAATTTTGTATGTTGAAGCGAAGGAGCACCGTTCGTCAAAAGGACTAGCGTATGATTGCCTTTCAACTGATCAAGGACGGAAAACGTCTCGTCGTAAACGAATGGCGATTTTTTTCGCTCCTCGATGAATCGTGCAGCAAGCTCAGCAGCGAATTCCTCGTCCCTAACTCCGAGTTTCGCAAGCCCTATTGTCCATGCGCTACGCTGATAACCCGGAATGATTTCCTTCATTCGCTGGAACTGCTCGCCGGGATCATCGAATATGCCCCATAATCCTTCGAAAGGGTTGATCCCGATTAGTTGGGTGTGTGCATATGTATCGTAGGAGGCGTAAAGTTCCCGTGCCGATTCGCGGACCGCCGCCTCCAATTCCTTTGGCTTTACATTATGTACTTCCGCTGCAAATTGACATGTCCTTTCGAATGCAGTCGCAATGCTTTTCTCATCCCATAAAAGTGTATCGTCCAAATCAAAAATGATTGTGCAGATCATCTTCCACTCCCCCTTTGCCTCATTATACATAAAAAACCGCTCCGAAACGGTATTAGATGGTGATCGAGCACATTCGGGCACTTTCCCTACGTTTCATCGACTACGAATTAGGCTACAATAGGAGACGAGATATGTATGAAGGAGGCGCGAACCATGCACCATCATTATTTCATTGGAATTAAAGCCCCTGCCTCTGCCGAAGGGCTTGTAAAGATGTACAGGGAAAAATTCAGTTTACCAACCGCCTATAAAGTTATCCCGCATTTGGATGATCTGCATATTACATTGCTGTTCATCGGCGCACTTCCGGAACAAAATGTTGCGCCATTGCGGGAAAATCTTGCCGCTATCGCAGGCAATCATCGAGCATTCCCTTTGACGGTCGACGGCCTTTCCTTTTTCGGATCACCGAAAGGTCCCCGAGTCGTTTATTTATCCGTCCAGCAGTCAAATGAGCTTGAAGCGCTGCAGCAATCAATTGCGGGAATCGGCACCGACCAGTTGGGCATCGAACCCGATCATCGCTTCACGCCCCACATTACAATTGCGAAAAAGCGCAAGATCAATGGGGATTTTCCTATTCAAAAAGAGAAAAGCACGCCTCTCCCATTTCACGTGGACAGATTTTCACTTTTCAGAATCCACCCGTCAAAAACTCCAAAATACGAAGCGGTTCAAACCTTTTCATTGCAATAACCCTCTCCGGTTGTACTTGAGAGGGTTTTCGATTACGACTTATTGATGCGGAACCAGCCCTTGTACGTAAACCATCCGATCATCGCGATTCCGATTAGCAGCATCACGACTAAGACGATGGGATAGCTGTAAAGCCAATGGAGCTCCGGCATATGATCAAAATTCATTCCATACACACCGGCAATGAAGGTGAGCGGAATGAAGACGGAAGAAATGATCGTCAACGTCATCATGACGCTATTCATCTGGTTGGAATTGATGGACAGTTGGCTATCACGTATATCTGAAGTCAACTGCCGATTGGAATCTACCATTTCACCCAACCGAATAAGATGATCGTAAATATCCGAGAAGTATGTGTGCTCATGGGGAATGAAATCCAATCTTTTCGACTCGAGCATTCTGTACAGCAATTCCTTCATTGGCAAAATTGTCCTTCGGAGACGTAAAAGATCGCCGCGCACTTCAAATACATAATCCATGGATAAATGAGCTGTAGTAGGAGAAAGCTTTTCCTCGATATCGTCCAAATGGTCTTCAATATTATAGAGGATCGGAAAGTATTGATCGACGATTTTATCCATGACTTCATAAGTGACATGGACATGTCCTCGTTCCCATTTCCTTGGATTTTGCATGATCGCTTCTCTCGCTTTGTCAATTTCTTGTAATTGATTGTAATGAAAAGTGATGACAAAATTCTCGCCTAGAAAGAGATTCAGCTCTTCCGCATTCAAGTCTTCATGGCAAATGGAGTGTATGGCAAAGAATGTATAGCCATCATAATGATCGAGCTTCGGACGCTGAATGCGGCCGAAACAATCTTCCAATGCGAGCGGATGGAATGCGAAGTAAGAATGAAGCAAATACGCCTCTTCCGCATCCGGCTGATCGAAATCAACCCAGTACCATTGAAATGAGAGTTTTGAGATTTCATGTACCGGGAAGTCATAAATGAATTGATCGTCTGTTGTTAACCCCATCGTCCGGATCATGTTACCACCTTCTCTTCACTTGAAATGAACGTTCTCCAACCCGGTTTTGATGACTGTCCTTACCGTATCATAACCAATTTCCATCCACATACTACATCCGATATGTAAAACGTAAACGTCGGCCTGACCAAAGCACTGTGAAAATCCATGCAAAAAAGGCTTGGATTTTTCACCAAGCCGCGACTCACACTGATTGCAATCTTATTCTTCAGCCATTGCGTCTTCTTTCGTAACATGAACTGTGCCAAATGGATGATTAGGAGGAGCGTAGATCGAGTAAAGTTTTAGTGGAATGTTGCCTGTGTTAATGACATTATGCCATGTTCCAGCTGGCACCATTATTGCAGAATCATCATGGATATTTCTTTGAAAGCTTAAATTATCTTTCGTATTGCCCATTTGAACGATTCCCTGACCTTGTTCAATCCGTAGGAATTGGTCAACAGTAGGATGAATTTCCACCCCAATATCCTCGCCCACTTTGATACTCATTAATGTAACTTGCAAATGCTTTCCTGTCCATAAGGCGGTCCGGAACGTATTATTTTGCTTTGAAGCTTGATTGATATTAACGACAAATGGATTTGGTCCATAGTCTTTTAACATCATGCCCTTGTCAACAGGCAAGTTTGCATTTCCTGGCATAGCAGGCATAGCCCAGTACCCCGGCGGCGCTTCATAGTACAACATCGGTGCATGAATGTAATAAGGATTTTGATGCTGATACGTATTTGGAACATAATACATTTTGATCAACCCTTTCACAGCTTGTAAATTATTCTATGCTTGTTGTGTGGGTATTGTACTTACTAGCGACAGTTTGCAAAAGTGATCCCTTTTTGACCGACCTATTTGTGGAATGAGTAAATTTCACTTTTTCATCCATAGTAAGAGGGAGTATGTTCAGGATTCCATATAGGAGGGATTAGCAATGGATAGTCAACGTGCACGTCAGATTATATCGTCACCGGATGAGGTAATGGTAAGTTATAACGGGGTTTCTGTCTGGATCGATAAGGTCCATGAAGATGATCGGACTGCCACG
Organism: Sporosarcina koreensis; assembly: GCF_042655825.1. Classification (NCBI taxonomy): domain Bacteria; kingdom Bacillati; phylum Bacillota; class Bacilli; order Caryophanales; family Caryophanaceae; genus Sporosarcina; species Sporosarcina koreensis. The sequence continues at coordinate 217,364 of NZ_JBHSNP010000028.1, forward strand.
GTTCACTTGCGTCAAGCGATGGAGGAAAGGTCCGAAGTTGCGATTTCCGAATTGAAAGAGCACCGACAATGAGTAAAGCTGCCCGGAGTTATTCCGGACAGCTTCTTCTTTCCTTTTGCTATGGCTTAGCCGATATTTTCAACGATGATTTGTACAATCAATGCTACTGTCACAACCCGTAAGATCGGCTTCACGAATTTCGGTTTCAGCTTTTCCGCGATTCGCACTCCTGTCTGCGCGCCGGTAATTGACCCTAACATTAACATAAGTGTTAGTGGCCAAATGATTTTCCCTGCCGCAATATAGGTGATCGCTGCACCGAAACAGCTAGAAAATGTTGCGAGGCGAACGTAGCCGACAGCCTTAATATAGGCCACTTTCAAATGACCGAATAAATATAGCATCAACGTTCCTTGACCCGGGCCGAAAAGTCCGTCATAAATCCCGATTCCATACAATCCCGGTACACTTACTTTGCTGAACTTCAATATCTCCTGTCCACCGAAATCCCCTTTTCCAATGAACGATGTTATAAATGCAAATGATAAAAGAATGATCGCCAAAATATATAAATGATCTTCTGAAAGCTTTGTTGCAATGAACCCGCCGCTAATGCCTCCAATAAGGCTTACTGGAATAATCCAAAAAGATTCACGCAAAGAAATCTGTTTATTCTTCAAAAGGAAAAGAAAACTCGAGAATGAACTAACCGTATTGGATACTTTATTCGCACCGATCGCTGAGTGGATCGGTACGCCAAGCAGTAGCATCGCGGGAAGGCTGATCAATCCTCCGCCTCCCGCCAATGTGCCGATTGTCGTTGCAATCGCCCCAATGAAAAAGAGTGAAATATATTCCACCATGAACACCCCCTGTGTATAATTCTATTATACGCCTTGGGGGTTCATTAGAAAATTCGATAGTTATTATGCAAAGGGATAACTATTACTTATTGATTAGAAGCCAATCTCATATTCTTCTCCCTCTTCATTAAAGACCTTCAGCTTGCCGTTTTTACGTTCAAGGCCGATTAAGATAAAGGGATTGATCTCGTCGCTGTCCGCTTCTATTTCCCTGACCGTGACGATTGTTTCATCGTCCGATACTTCAACGTTCACAGCCTCCAGTTCGAGTTTATTCGTGCCGGTTGAGACGACAACCATCTTTTTTCCTTCGTTAATATCAATCAGCTTAAAACCTTTCCGATCCGGCTTTTCATCTTGCAAGTAATTGACATATTGCCTGACCCCAGGCTCTTTATCGATTTCCTTCTTGTTCCATACCCAATAGTCTTTACCGCAGCCACTAAGAATCATTACCATGACAAATAAACCAACGAAAATTTTCTTCAATTCAATTGCCCCCTTCTCTCTTGCTATCCAGCAAACTTTTCTCTAAATTTATTCGATGAATTCCTTCATCGTCAATAAACGTTTCTGTAATGTCAAACCCATGTTTAATATTCAATATCAACATATTTCTCCATTTATTCCTCGTCTTTGTTTCAATAATTGCATACCGTGCATCCTTGACAAGACGATGTTGGAGCTCCATTAACCGGGAGGCAATCCCCTTGCCCCTGTATTCCTCATGAACAGCCCCATACCAACTATAGTACCGTTCCTTTGATAGACTATAACCAATCTTATAGCCGACTACTTGATTGTCTTCAATTGCAACTACAAAAAGGATGTTCGGCCGTGATGCAGCCTTCTCTACCAATTCATCTGCATTCGCAAAAATACGATTATGTATTTGTAAAATCCCGTCTACTATTTCTTCATCTGGCATTCCCCAGAAATGGTTAGCGTTTATCATAGCTACATCCTCCCCTGTCAATATTATACTATATAATGAATTGATTCATATCTAAATATTCGCGTATCATTTCTTTCTCCTTTTCATACAGTAGACAAAAGATTCTGACTGGATGGAAGGGGAGAGAAAATGGACAAGATTTTAGAAACGATTGTCGGTTGGTTATGGGGATTGCCGCTCATCTTCACGGTATTGTTTGTCGGGCTTTATTTTACAATCGGAAGCAAGTTCTTCCAGATCAGTTATTTGCCCCATATTTTCAAAGCGACGTTCGGCAAGCTATTTACGAAAAAGGAAAAGATTGAAAATGCGAAAGGGATTCTGACGCCATTCCAGGCTGTCAGCACGGCGATCGGAGGCAGCGTCGGCGTTGGTAATATCGGAGGGGTGGCGACGGCCATCGCGGTAGGCGGTCCCGGTGCGGTATTTTGGATGTGGATTACCGCCCTTCTCGGCATGATGACAAAAACGGTCGAAGTGTCCCTTGCCGTCCATTATCGCGGAACGGATGAAAAAGGCAATCCATACGGCGGGCCTACGTATTATATGGAAAAAGGATTAGGCGAGGAAAAGAAGTTCAAGTACTGGAAAATACCTGCTATCCTTTTCGGGTTCGGTATCTTCACTACATTTTTCATTACCCTCCAAAACTATACCGTTTCTGAAGCGGTGAGCTCGACGTTCAAAATCGGAATGATTCCTTCTTCACTTATTTACGTCACACTCATTTACGTCATCATCTATGGCGGCATTAAGCGGATCGGGGAGATCGCGACGAAGCTCATCCCATTCATGAGCATCTTTTATGTATTGGCATCCCTCTTCATCATCTTCAAGAATTTCGATCAAATTGGCCCTGTGTTTGTGTTGATTTTCGACAGTGCATTTACGGGAATGGCGGCTGTCGGGGGCTTTACCGGGGCCGTAATTGCACAAGTGATCCGGATGGGGGTTGCACGGGCGGTTTACAGTAATGAAGCCGGGTGGGGTACTTCCCCGATGATTCACTCGACAGCGAAAACGAACCATCCGATCAAACAAGGAATGTGGGGGGCCATGGAAGTATTCGTCGATACGATTATCATTTGTTCGATGACCGCTTTCACCATTATCATTACTGGCGCTTGGTCGTCAGGGTTGGATGGAGCAGCTTTGACATTATCAGCGTTTGAAATCGGTATTGGAGAAGTCGGCAGGTACATTATCGCGTTGTCCGTCTTCTTGTTCGGCTTGACGACAACGACGGGCTGGTACACATATTATGAAATCATCTTGCGCCATCTGTTCGGCGGGGAGAAGAAAGTCAACGTGAAGAACAAGACAATTTTCTTCTATAAATGGCTCTATCCAGTTCCAGGCTTGCTGATGGTCGTCTATGCCGTTTACTACGATATGCCTGGCAAGGCAGTCTGGTATTTCGCGGATATCACGACTGCGATTCCAACGTTCATCAACTTGATCGTCATTTTGGTATTGAGCAAGAAGTTCTTCGAATTGTTGCGTGATTATAAGGCAAGGCATTTGAATATCGGGAAAATCGACCCGAATTTTAATTTGTTTTATGAGGATAAGGAGAAGGATAAGAAGTGAGTTTAAATGCGTTGGAATGAGAAGTTTTTGTGCTTGATTAGAAACACATCGCGTTAAACAAAAGACGGGTGAAGAATAGCGTTTTGCTATTCTTCCCCGTCTTTTTGTTCTCGTGCTTCATTCGTAAAGCTTTATTTTTGCAAGTGTTCCAGTTTATCCGGATTGGCAACCATATAAATAGTTGAAATTTTATCGTCTTGGAACTCCATTGAGACGACATAAGCGACATAGCTATTAATTGATACGACAACGCCTGGATAGCCATTGATAACTTCAAATTCCATTCTTGCGTTTTCAGGCAGCTTCTTCATAATGCTTGTTAACAATAAGACAATTCGCTCTGCTGAATAAATTGGATTTAGCGCAGCTTTAACTTTGCCGCCTCCGTCAGAAATAAATACAGAGTCTGTCTTCAATAACTCTAGCATTTTAGGAATATTCCCTTTTTGGAGTGCCATCGTAAATTGTTCTACGCTGTTTCTCATCGATTGGAAATCCAATGTAGAAGATTTCGGACGGTTATCCATGCTCATTTTGGCCCTGCGAAAAATCTGCCTGCAATTGGCCGAGGACTTTTCAATAATAGTCGCAATTTCCTCGTAGCTATACTGAAAAACTTCTCGTAATAGGTAGACAGCTCGTTCATCTTCAGTTAACTGGTGCAAAAGCAAGAGATAAGCGGTTGAGATAGATTCCTTCATCAAATAAGTATGTGCAGGGTCATTTCCTGAATCTACGAATGGTTCTGGCAGCCACTCTCCCACATAAACCTCGCGCTTACTTGCAGCTGATCGCAATTTATCTATGGAGCTATTCATCAAAATTTTACATAAATACGCTTTCTCGTTTTCAATGACTTTTTCACTACTAATACGGTCATAGGTTAGAAACGCCTCTTGTACAAGATCTTCTGCATCCGCAACACTACCCGTCATTCGGTAGGCGATCGAAAATAATAAAGGTTTATACGTCTGATACAATTGTTCAGTTTCCAAAACGATTAACCTTCCTTTGCTAACATCATTTTGTATGCATGTAAAATTTCTAGAGCTGCACGCTTCCCACTCGCAACTGCAGCATCCGCTAATACTTCTTCATGTCCTGCCCAATCTCCTGCTATAAAAATTCCTTTCATTTCCGGTATGCTCGGACCGGGATTTTCATTTCGTTTTACATGTGGAAAATCATGCGATACCATTAGTTTCGGTAAAAATTGTTGCATCACGACTTCTTTTCGCCATCCAGGATGAAGCAAATCCATAACTGATTCTAATTGGTGCTTATCTGCGTTCACATTAATTTCTTCCATCGGATTATGATATTTTGCTAAACTTACAACCAATGTTCCGTCTTCACTTAATTTCGCAACCCTTGATTGGTTCGTGAAAAACAAAGCTTGGTCGAGTCCTATCACAAATTGATGTTTGGGGTTAGGCAACTTTTTAATTCCGATATCTAAACAGCATGCCGTAATAGGTATTGCTTGCTCAGCCCACAAACGTAAAGAAGTATGCTCCGCTCCATTTATCATATTCATTGCCTCTTTTGGAGAGGCTGCAATGATACAATGAGGAATGCGAATGACCGTACCATCTGAGCATTGTATGATTTGATATTGCTCACAATGCTCAATAGTTGTTACATTTTTATTCATTACAATTTCAGCCCCAAATGCTTCTGCCTGCTTCTTAAGTTTCTGAACAATCGTATCCCAACCTCCATCTACATATAAAACGCCCGCCTTTAGTGACCGTTTCACCTGCTTCAAAACTGGCTTTGCAAGCTGTAAAGTCGGGGCATTCGTATAGGAAGTCAATCGACAAATTGAGTAAAATATATGCCTCACCATCGGATCGGGTATTTCAGTATCCACCCACTCCTTAAGGCTAACTTCCGGAATGGAGTAAATATCCAATCTCATAATCTTTAACATTAATTTGCCAAGCATGAACTTAGCTTTCCACGGAAGAAGTGGTGATGACATAGTCGATGAAAAATCTGTTGGAATGACATGAACGGCGTGATTTAAAATGCCATGAATATGAATATTTTTCGTAGCATTCCCACCTGGAAGAGATATTCCGAGTTCAGTTATTATGTTTGCAGCATCCCCTGACAGATACAATCCATGAGGTCCCAAGTTCATAAGAACCCCATTTTTATCATTTGTCATCGCCCTTCCACCTAGACGTTTCGCTTTTTCCAAAACAACAACCCTTTTTCCTTCCCTTGCCAAAAAATTAGCAGCTGTCAACCCAGCTAATCCGCCACCGACTACTGCAACATCATAGGTAAGCATAAAAAACCCCTCCATCATTTGTTTTGTAATTAAAACGAGCGAGGGAAGGATTTTGTGACAGCTACTATGAAAGAACTTTTCGATTCTGCAGAATTCCACAAAAAGGATTCCCAGTTGGAGAACCCTTTCTTTGATTTATGCGTGATTATTATAGTTTATGAGCTTTTTTTGCGGTTTATGCGTTTCTATAGGGATTTATGCGTGAATATCTTCGTTTATGGACTTTTTGTCCGATTTATGCGCTTCTAGATGACTTTAGGCGTTTTTAGGCGTGATCAACTGCACTAACGAGTCGGAAAGCATATGCAGTTCATGCATCGGCCTCGTCATCGCTACATATAACAGCTTTCGATCGATCGGATGGTCACGGAATGGTTCATCGAAAGCCGCGATGATGACGGCGTCGAATTCGAGGCCTTTTGATAAATGGCTAGGTACGATTAAGAGGCAATCGCCATTTATGTCGGAATCCTCACCTAGCAATTGGACAGGCATGCCTGCCTTTTGGAGTTGTTTATAAATTGCCGCCGCTTCTTTCCGCGTTTTACAAATCAATGCGATCGATCGGTGGCCCCTACTGAGAATGGCTTCATAGATTTCATTCACCTTGGATGCATCGAGTGCGGCCAGATCATAAAACTCCGGGTCCCGGCCGTGGCGGACAACCGGTTCCACAAGCGGTAAATCCTCTTCCATCTGCGCAAGGACTTTGTTCGCTAGCTGCATAATCTCAATTGTCGTCCGGTAGCTTTTTTGCAATGTCGTGTAGGTGGCGCGCGGGAACATTTCCTTCACCGAATCCCATGACGTCAGCGCCCGGTAGCTATGGATCCCTTGAGCCAGGTCCCCGACCATCGTGAACATATCCGTTTCGAGTCCGTCTTGCAGAGCGGCAAGCTGGAATTCGCTGTAATCCTGCACTTCATCGATGAAGACTACACGCATTTTCCACTCATCCGCCACGCCTTTCAATTTGGCGTGAAGGAAATAAAGGGCCGCCAAGTCTTCTGTCTCCCAAGAAACACTAGCATGCGCGGCAAAAAAAGCATCCCTTACCGAATCGGACCAGTGGCATGCCAGTTCAGTATGTAATTGCGGATCTGTAAGCCAATCCCTGTACAAACTTTTAATATTGAACTTCTTAAATTTCTTCATATAAGTAGCTACGGTCTTTTTCCCTTCCTTTTCAATAGAAGGAAGCCGTTCGTCCCGCTCATCCATGATCCTCGTAATGCGCGTTTTCCGCTTCTCATCATCCCTTATACCATAGAGCGCCTTATCGAGCGCTTCTTCATACTTGTCGGATAAGAGCTTATACAGCTGTTTGCGTTTCCGGTTCACTTCGCTCTTCATAATGAGCTTGATGCGCTCGAGCCGTTTCTCAAGCGGCAAATAGTTGAAGTCCTGCAGAAACAATCTCTTCAATCGTGATGCGCGCATGATCCGGTATTTTTCAATATAAACGTCCTCAAAAAGCGCCGCTGTTTCCTGTTCCAGCTTGTTCACGAATCTTTGCATGATTTCTCGGTAATGAAGCGTTCCTTTCATTCGTGCAATGAAAAGTTGTTCTTCATTCACCGAATCTGCTGCCGTCAACAGTTCAAGCTTTTTATTCGGATCAGTCAATTTCAGCTTCAATCCTGTCGCATCCAGTACGTATTCAGCGAAAGTCGTTTGACATATCCGTCCCACACCCAGTTCCGGAAGTACATCTCCGATATATTCCATGAACAACCTGCTTGGAGCCAAGATCATCAACTTATTAGAAGGGAAATCGGTGCCCATCGTATAAAGGAAATAGGAGATCCGGTGAAGAGCAATCGTCGTCTTACCACTTCCAGCAGCTCCTTGGACAATGATCGGCTGTTTCAGATTCGCCCGGATGATTTCATTCTGCTCTGCCTGGATTGTGGAAACGATTTCGGTCAGCCGGACATCCGCCTTGCCTGCCAATGCCTCCTGAAGCAATTCATCATTCGTCGTTAAATCAATATCAAGAATGTCGAGAAGCTCGCCCTCTTCAATTTTGTACTGCCGCTTCGAAAAAAGATGACCGCTTATTTCTTCATCCCGAACTTTATACGTCAAATCTCCGAGTCTGCCATCATAGTAAACATTCGCGACAGGCGAGCGCCAATCGACGATGATCGGTTCCTGCGTCTCCTGATGGAAAACGGATGTTTTTCCGATATAGAGGAATTCGTCCTTTTCCCCTTCCGTTTGGAAGTGAATTCGGGCAAAATAAGGCTTCTGCTGGATCGCTTCGAGTCCTTCCTTTTGGGAACGGGCCATTTCGAAAAATCGGGTGTTCGTTAAAATATTAATGTAGCTTAAACTGGAATCCAAATAGTCCAAGTCGGCCATCGCATGCCGGATTTCATCTTGTGAGGATTTCACATCACGCATCGACTCTTCCAGGAGTTTCTGCATATAGTGCTTCGTGTAGTCAAGGCGCTGCAATTCAAACTCAAAATCGGGATGTTTCTGCATAGACAGTCCTCCATTTTGGTATTTGCGTCCTGCTTTTTTGGGTGAGATGTTGGAGGTGAAATGAAACAGAAGTTGATTGTACCATTATGGGATGGTTTAGGCAATATGATTTATTCAGAATCATTGCAATCAAAGATATTAAAAAGCCCCACGCCAATGATTTAGCGTGGAGACTTTCATCAGACTGTAAAACGTCCCATTTCGTTTTGCAGTTTTTCTGCGACTTCGGAAAGCATTTGACTGCTTGAGGCAATTTCCTGATTGGATGCCAATTGCTCCTCTGTCGCTGCGCTTGTAGACTGTGCCTCCGCAGATGCTTGGACGGCCAATTCATGCACCATCTTTTCAGCTTCTGTCACCCGATTTGTCATTGAACGGATCTGCTCGATAGCGGCGGAAACCGTTCCGACTTTATCGCTGACGTCTTTCGAGGCTTCTTCAATCCGATTGAATACAGCATGGGTCTGCTCAGTGATGCCCACCCCTTCATTCACGCGTTCCGTTCCAATTTCCGTGCTGTCCACTGCCTTTGAAACGTTTTGAATGACGGCGTCAATCATCCTGCCGATTTCTTCCGCAGATTCCTTCGATTGCTCAGCGAGATTCCGTACTTCATTGGCGACGACCGCAAAGCCCTTTCCTTGCTCCCCTGCCCGCGCTGCTTCAATCGCGGCATTCAATGCAAGCAAGTTTGTCTGCTCCGCAATACCTGTAATGAGTCCCGTCACATTCCGGATCTTTTCCGAATGAACTGCCAAATCAGTAATGACGTCCGCGGATTGGCGAATGGAGTCGGCTATGGCTGACATCTGATTGTTCACGTTTCTCATGAGATCCGCGCCTTCACCGACAAGTTTGGACACTTCATTGGATGACGATAGCATCGCTTCGTTATCTTCCGAAATTTGCTGAATGCCGCTCGCCATTTCACCCATTGCAGTCGTGGATTCATTCACAAGATTCAATTGCATGTCACTCGATAATAAGTTCTTCTCCGCAATTTCAGCAACCATTTCGGAAGCAGCCAAACTCTCTTCCGAACTCGCCGTCAATTGCTCGGCTTGTGCGGCCAATTGGTAGGCGGAATCGCGTGTAGTTGTGACAATCGTACGCAGATCTGATGCCATGTCATTGAAAGCAGTTGCCATTTCACCGATTTCATCCCTGTTTTTAATTCGCAACGGATCGATAGCAAAGTTCCCATCAGCAAGCTGCTTCAATGCATCCGTCATTTTGCCAACAGGATTTGTAATCATCCTGCTAATGACAAAGGCGATAATAATGCTCAAAATCATTACAAGGCCGAGAACGCCTATAATGAAAATGCCAGTCGATTTTACTTTTTGTTCAATCCTATCTTCAGCCTCAAGCATCTGCTCACGCTGATAGGTGATCAATCTTTCCGCATTTTTCATAATAAGACTTTGATGAGGCTCCGCTTTTTCCGCTAATACAAGCGCTTCCTCATCTTTCCCTTTATTGAAGGCGGCAAGTGCTTCTTCAGAAAGAACACGGTACTGCTCTGCTGATCCTTTTAATTCCTCAAGCAAGGCCCTGCTTTTCTCTGATTCGAGGGTGGAGTCCATTGCCCTCAATTTTTCATCAACTGATTCAAGCAATTCGCTTCGGTTCTTCAAATACTTCGTTTCTTTATAGAGTAAATAACCACGCAGATCATTTGACAACTCAGTTTGATTGGTTGATAGCTGTTCAAGCAATATTACTTTTTCCATACGATCATTAATAAATGACTTATACTCTTTACTAATGTCTGGAATCGTTAAGTAATTTAAGACTCCTGCAATAATCATTAAGAGTAATAAGGATAGGAAACCTGTCCACAACTTTTTCCTTACTGAATATCTCATTAGTATCCTCCTATAATTGTAACCAATCATCATTATAAACTACTATTTACATTTCGCATAGGCATAGGTAGATAGATTGTTAAAAACCGTCGAAAATACCCTAGAGAGGCTGTTCATTAATTCGAAATGAATAAATATAGTCCTTTTATATTAAAAACCGTACGAAGTGACTTTCCACTTCGTACGGTTTTCATCTATTCATTTATTCTTTTGGAATTTCACTTCCCACGTCCCATCGACCTCTTCTTGGCCAACGCCGATCCAACCATCTTCCAATAAGGATTGCTGCTTCATAATATCTGACATGTCGACCGTGATGGCGAGTGTGCCTGTCTCCTCATCGGCGAGCAGATCTTTCATCAACGTGTATCGCAAAAGATTTCCATATTTCTTTTTCAATGAAATGATATGCATGCCTAGCGCGAATTTATCCTTCAGGCTTGCGATATTGAATGGGGCGACAGTTGCGAACACATAACGATGGCGGGACTTGTCAATATTTCGCATGAGAAGTTCGCCGAGAATCCTCTGTAAGCTGTTTCCTCTATATTCCGGATCCACATTCGTCACTTCGGAATACAAGACTGACGGCAATTCGACATCCCGCAAGCCGGCGTCTTTCCCTAAATGATGCTCGTCGATTTCCGGTTCAAGCATCGCCCTAAAAGCGATAAGCCGTTCGCCGTGAAATGCGCCGATCATCGAGCCGCTGCCGTTCAGGATGAAGTTGAATTCCTCTTCCGACAATGGTTGTAAAAAAGAAGAGACATCCAATGACGCAATCACTTTCTCCTGCAAGTCCATGATTTGCTCAAGGTTATTGTGATCTAAGTTCCGAATCGCCACTTCTTGACCGCTTCGTAAAATCAATTCTTTCTTCATCCGACCACCTTCTCTGAGAAGACTGTCAATTTATTCAAGACCGTTTCATCGACATCGACACCGAGTCCTGGCTTTTCCGTCAAGCGGATGAACGGAACGTCATACTTTAAGTTTCCGATATCCCCACTGAATTTCAATGGTCCCGTCAATTCGACGCTCGTCATGATTTTTTTGGAGAAGGCAACATGGAAGCCAGCCGCTGAACCGACGGACGATTCGACCATCGAGCCGACTTGGCATTCGATTCCCGCCATTTCCGCCATATGGGCAAGCTTCATAGCCGGATAAATGCCGCCGCATTTCATCAGTTTGATGTTCACCTTGTCCGCGGCGCGCTTCGCGATGATTTCCCTCATTTCACGGATTCCGCGTAATCCTTCGTCAATCATGACTGGTACTGAAGTTTTCGATTTGATTTCCACCATTGCATCGATGTCATCGGCTTTCACCGGCTGTTCCAGCCAATCGAGTGAACAGTCTTCAAGCTTTTTCATCGCTTGCAATGTCGTCGAGCTGTTCACCCATCCTTGATTCACATCGATGCGAATCGCGATTAACTCTCCAACACGTTCGCGGACAGCCTGGATTCGTTTCACGTCTTCGGATACGTCCGTGCCGACTTTCATTTTCAATGAACGATAGCCCTCGTTTACGCGCTGTTCCGCTTCGTTCGCCATATGTTCAGGTGTGCCGATGCTTAGAACGTGGGTGATCGGGAATTCATCATGGTATCTGCCGCCCAATAGATCGTAAACTGGGACGCCCAACGCTTTTCCTACGGCGTCATAGCATGCAATGTCCAGTGCAGCTTTCGCTGACGGCACTCCGTAGATTTCGGCGTTCATGCGCTCGTGGATCTTTTCCATTTGAATGGGATTCATGCCGATCAGCTTCGGCGCCAACGTGTTTTTCAGGACTGCATATGTACTTTCCCAGCTTTCACCGGTGACGTGCTCGTCCGCTACCGCCTCCCCGTATCCGATATGGCCCGTGTCCGTTGTTAGTTTAACAATAATTGATGGCATGTAATCATATGTTGCATAGCTTATTATGAATGGCTCTCTTAAAGGCAAGTGAATGGCAAAAATCTCTATTTCCAAAATTTTCATTACTATCTTTCCTTTCTTATTGGGAATCGGCTATAATTATTGTATCACTGTCGTTAAATAGTCGCTAATAGTTAGGAGGTAATTTATTGAGAATCAAAATTGCTGTTATCGGCTCTGAACATTTTTGTCGACGCGCAGAGGATTTATCCGTGAATGAAGGGGATTTTGAACTGGAATGCCATATATATACCGATCCTAAAGAAGCCGCTGCCATCATCAAGACACTAAAACCAAGTGATGCCATCCTTTTTTCAGGTTCGTTGCCTTATGCCTATGCAAAAGAGGCTGTTCAACAATTCAACGTGCCGACGTTCTATTTGAAACAGGATGAAACCGCTGTCTCTACGACATTATTATCTGTTTTGGCAAATGAGCGGGTTTCATGTGAACGGATTTCTATTGATGTCGCCGAGCAGTCCCATATCGATCATGTGTTGAATGACTTGAATGGAACGATTGAACTACCCTACATTCATGTTTTACAGAATGGTGGATCAATTGAGGATGTTATAAATTTCCATCAACGGTTGTCTGATCAAGGCAAGACGGAAATCGCAATTACAAGCATCCATATTGTCTACGAAAAGCTGTTGCAAAGAGGTATAACTGCCCGTATGATGATCGACCCGGAAAGCTCGATTATTAGGAGTCTGCGTTTTGCGCAGCAAAAAGCGGTTTTACAGAAAAGCTCTTCTGCCCAAATTGCCGTTGGAATCCTTCAGTCATCCGGATTGCCGATCGTGCCTTTCGTAACAGAGCTTTCTACCATATTACAAGCGCATTGGTCAGAAACCGACGGGGAATTTTCGCTGTTCACAACGAAGGGCATTATAGAACATTCCATTAAAAACCCGGGATTCATGAATTTTTTCCACCGCCTCCCCCGGCATGTCAAGATGGCTTTCGGTTACGGTGAAACGACGATGAAAGCTGCCGAACATGCACGACTCGCATTGAATTTCATTCAAAGTGGTGAACTGAACAGCTTTTATATTCTCGACTCCAATAAAAGGCTTCATGGCCCGTATCCACAATCAAACGGTGCAATTGATATGAAAGTCGATCATCCCCTATTAGTGGAAATTGCGGAAAAAACAAAATTGGGCCCTGCCAATATTTCAAAGCTGCTGCAATTCCGCCAATCGAGGACCACGAACCAGTTTTCAGCAACCGATCTTGCCCTCTATATGAACGTTTCCAGAAGGACTGCAGAGCGTACATTAAAAAAGCTCATAGAATTTGATTATGTCCGTATCGTAGGCGAGGAGATGACTTACAAGCAAGGAAGGCCGCGTTCTTTGTATGAAATGAATTTCGCCATCCACTACTAAGAAAGCCGCCCAGTGCCAAGCATCGGCATTGGGCGGCTCTATTTATACTTATACATGAACCGCTTCAATTGACTTATCTTCTTCTTCTGCTTCTGTTTCTGATTCAGCTTTTTCTATTTCCTCTTTTGTCAGCTTCACGATTGTAAAGCCAGTTGCTGCGTAAAGGATGGAAATAAACGGAATGAACAAATTCAAGATTGCATACGGTCCATACTGTGCAACCCCTACTCCGAGCGTTCCCAAGATGAATACGCCGCAAGTATTCCATGGAATGAAGACCGAAGTGAGCGTTCCGCCATCTTCTAATGCCCGTGACAAGTTTTTAGAATGTAAACCCATCTTCTTGTAAACTTTCGTGAACATCCTAGATGGTACAACAATCGAAATATATTGCTCTGCGCAAGTTGCATTCGTAAGTACACAAGCGCCGATTGTAGATGTAATCAGTGTGAATGATGATTTCACAACCTTCAGGAGCTGATTCATGATTGATTGAAGCATTCCCGAGTATTCCAAAATACCGCCAAATGTCATTGCCACGATTGTCATAGAAACTGTGTACATCATAGAATCCAAACCGCCGCCATTGAATAGTCCATCGACCATTTCATTCCCGGTTTCAATGGCAAATCCACTTTGTAACGCAACAATCGAATCCGCCAAAGATCCCCCTTGAATGAAAATCTGTGAAATGAAGCCAAGAATAATACCGACGACCAGAGCCGGAACAGCAGGAACCTTCATAGCTACCATGACAATTACCGCCAATGGCACAAGCAACAGCCAAGGGGAAATCAAAAAGCTGTCCTTCAGCACAGAAGCTGTCTGTTGGATTTTTTCCAAGTCTATATTTCCACCTGCAAAACGTCTACCTAAAAATGTGTAAACGCCAAGAGCGATAAGCAATCCGGGAATAGTTGTGTAAAGCATATGCTTAATATGATCGAATAGATCTGTCCCTGTTAAACCTGAAGCAAGGTTTGTCGTATCGGATAAGGGAGACATTTTATCACCGAAATAAGATCCTGAAATAATGGCGCCTGCCACCATGCCTGCAGGAATCCCCATGCTCAAGCCGATACCCATTCCAGCGACCCCGATGGTACCCATCGTCGACCAAGAGCTTCCAATTGCAAGAGAGACGATTGCACAAATGATTGTAATGGCAACTAGAAACCAACCAGGTGTAATAATCTGCAATCCGTAATAGATCATTGTTGCGACAATCCCCCCACCCATCCAAGAGCCGATTGTCATTCCAACCAACATAATGATGACGACAGCAGGCAGGGCTAGCTTAATCCCTTTGAACATCATTTCTTCTATTTCTTTCCACGTAAAGCCATAGCGCCAAGCAACCAAAGCAGCCACAGTTGTTCCTATGATGAGTGGCATATGCGGGCCTTGCTCAAGTTTCACAACTGTGAACAGCATGACGATGATCATAATGATCAATGGCAGAATCGCCATTAGAAAACCTATTTTCTTTTTCTCCCTATTTTCCATTCCGACGCCCCCAAGGTGAATATAATTTTGTCGCTATATAGTCGTTAATTGAATATTAGTCACTTTCACACAAAAAGTCAATTATTATTTGAAAGCGATTTCAGTAATATACAATTTTTATAGTAAGTTTAAACCAAAAAAAATTAGTAATTAATGGATCCATTCTATATGGCCATAAAAAAACGGCGAAGGATACGTATCCTTGCCGTTTTTCATTCACCTATATATCACTTATGCTTCGTGGCTGATTTGCCATTCGATGCCGAATTGATCCTTCAACGAGCCGTAGCTTTTGCTCCAAAACGTCTCCTGCAAGTCCATTACGACAGTTCCGCCTTGCTTCAGTTTGTCAAAGACGCTTTTAATCAAATCCATGTCATTGCTGACAAAAGCGAGGCTGACATTATTACCTTCGACGAAAGGCGAGCCCGGAAACGTATCGGAGAACATGACTCTGCTTCCATCAATATTCAACCGGGTATGCATGACCAAATCCTTCGCTTCCTCAGGCAGCTGGTAATCGGGATGTTGAGGCGCCTCCCCGAATGTCATGATCTCTGGTTTCTCCGTATTGAATACCTCCGCATAAAACTCTGCCGCTTGCCTGCAGTTCCCATTAAAATTAAGATATACTTCTACTGCCATTTCAATAACCCCTTTTCCATAATTCATTCAATTCAGTTTACCATGTTCAAGCCGCCTTGCAAATCATATCTATTCAGAATGGGAACCTTAGCGGGAATGCAATCATCATGACGACCAGCATTAAGGCACGCTGATCTTCAGGCACCGTTCCGTTATTCTCCCACCGGCTTAAAATTAACTAATGAGATTCCAGTAATCCTCAGTTTTTGCCCTTCTGTCAACTTCACTTGGCTTTTTGATCCTGTCTTATTGCCGCCAATCACTTCATAGAGGAGAGGGTCCTTCCCCTTTTCGTGAATTTCCACGTATCCCATCCCGTATTCGCTGCCGAATGTATAATCACCGGCTTCAATATCCAATCCAACTTCCCAAATACCTGCGTTCAAATCAGTAGACAACGCGGTTGGCACCGGCACGAAACTGACGTGTTCATACCCGCCGTCTGCAAATACGGTATACGTATCTTCAATGTCGACCGTTAAACTGCCGACGCCGCCTGTATGACCAACAATTTCTCGAATGACAAGATCGCCATTGTCATCGTAAATGAATATGTTTCCCGCAGGGGATCCCGAAATTGCATACCTGCCTGGTTGAAGAGCGACCTTGACTCCTTCCTTTGTATAGACATCTCTATCAACCTGTTCTGCTCCGTCATTGCTTCGATCCACTGTCGTGAAAATTGCAGTATTTACTTTCCCGATCAATTCATTCTTTTCAGATCCGATAATCTCAAAATTCTGTTCATAAGGGTTGATTCCATCGGCCTCCATTTTTTGCAATGGATGACAGCCTGCCAGCATTAGCAGGCTTAAAACTAGCAAGAGAAAAAAGCTGCCCATCCATCCCAAACATTTCTGCATAGCGTTTTTCATATTCCTCCACCGTTCCTTATTTTATCAAGCCTTCTTAGTTTGTTTTGAAAGCGACTTCCCTTTTTCGGATGTATAGAAGTTTATTGCGCCCGTATAGAATAGCTCCTGCTATTAGATTGAGCCCGATCAACCATCGAAACGAATGTTTAAAGTCTAATTTCTCATTGCCGAACTCCGTAGCTGCATCTCCATTTAAAACGGAGTTGATATCGATAAATTTCAATGGATATAGCCAATTGAATTTTACATCCGCGACGCTCATCAGATCAGGAAGCAGTAAAATGACAATCATTGTCAAAATTGTCGCGTATAAGTTTTCGGTCATGACATTGATGAGAACGAATAAGAGCAAAAGGAATAACGCGATTAACGCAAATGCGATGAACATATACGTTAAATACCTCATCGTCGAAATGGCGATGAAATCCATGTCTTGGTAAATGAGAACAGGCGTGATGAAATTTCCCCATTCCGTTTTGTGAGCGGCATAATAGCCGCCGATGAGCACGCCCAAACCGAGAAACAGCAGTACTTGGAGCAAATGGATGGCTACCTTGCTGCTGACCTTTTGCATAAAAGATATCGGGAATCCCCCTACAACTGACCGATGTTGCTGGTCATTCAACAACATGCTGCTTCCGATAATTAAGACGAAAAGACAAAATAACAGTCCGCTGATTATGCCCAATGCGACGGGCAAATAATTGCTTGCAACGTAAGGATTGGGTACTAGCGGCAATTTATGGACTTTGTAATAGCGTAAAATCGCCATTTCTTTTTGAATGACATCCTTTGGAATGACATAGTTCGGATGGATGCCTTTATTCCCCAACTCATGCAATTCAAGTCGCAATTCATTCAACTTCAGTCCGTCTTCAACGTATTTGTCATAATCGTCTTTCTTCCATAAATAAAACCTTTGCATATTGATTAGAGAAGATTGTTGGGTCAAATTGTTGTAAGTCGCTTCCCCTTCCGGCGTCTCCCTCAGCTCTTCGGGAAAGGCATTGAATACTGTATGAAAATGATGGGCTTCCTCATTTTTCTGCTTCAATATATCTTTAATACTAATTTGACTGTATTGTGAGTAGTACAAAGGGAAAAACAGGATGAGCGCAATTCCGAGCAACCAGTTTTTCCGGTTATGGAGCAATAGTTTTGTTTCAAATAATAAATACTTCCAAAACATAATTGTATCCTTCCTCGTTACATATTTTTATGCAAAATAGAAACGTCGTTTATTAATGATCTTTGAAAGAATGAATAGCACAAGTTCAATCACAGCGATTGTGACGAGTAACACGACTATGCCTTTCATATAAGTAATCGTCTCAGTGTTTAAGAGAAAGTTCTTATCCCCATTAACAATTTTGCCGAAATCAAAATACGTTTGAGGAAAGAGACTAATATCTTTTCCGAATATCTCCCTTGTCGTCCTTGCCACGAAAAGACGGTCGGAGAAGAGGAGCAGACTGCTGAATAATAGAACGAGCCACTCATTTCTAAACAGAAGGCCAAAAATGACATTCAATCGAATAAAGAGGAAGATTAATAGCGGTACGGCTATCAATGTTTTCCCTAAAAAAACAGCAATCGAAATGACATCATAATCTTCGAATGTGAAGGTCTCTTGTGCAATCATGATTGGCACATGCAGATCAAAATAGCCAAAGCCGAATTGCAGACTCATTACTGCAACTCCTGCGATCAGTATTCCGATAATAACGAGCAACGAATAGAAGAATGTCGATACTGATTTCAAATTCAACTGGCGATACCACGATAATGGGACACCTTGCAGAACTGACCGATTTTTGCGGTCCCTTGACAACATATCACTGCTGAAAAAGATGGCACAAAACAGGATGAATAAAAACCCATTCGTCTGCAAGAACTTTTGAAGTGACTGCAATCCAGTCTTTTCATACATCAAACCGTATGTAATCGGGTAGTCATTCGTTAAATAATCCTCATATCGCATCATTGTTTGCTTATATAAATGGGATCTATCCTTCCCCGGGAAAGGGGACAGCGCGAAAAGTTTTTCGTCTGATGTATATTCATATTCATTCCCTACTAGGGAAAAGTTCCTTAAGTAAAGAAACCGAGGATAGTTCTTGTCCTCATATGCCATAAGCAAGGCGTGATTCAGTCTATAATAATAGTCGTTCATCGCATAAACAGGCATACCTGTAAAATGGACAATGCCTGTATTCCCTTTTTTCTCCCTGAATTTCTGCTCCACTTCGAGATCTACTAAGTACGTCCTCACTTCGTCAGGTTCATACGTTTCTTTTGTTTTTTCATTCGGCAACAGAATGAGACAATAACTAAGCAGCAATACACCGATGAATAAAAGAAAAGGAATATTACGCCTGCTTCTTAAGGTAATAAGAAATTCGTGCTTCAAATAATTTCGATTCATCCGAGCTTCCCCTTTTGGTCGTAAAGTATTGAGTAACCATCAAACATTTTTCGAATAGTACTTATCATAGTATTCCACCGTCCCCAATGGACCGACCGTCAATTCTTTTTCGTTATAGTCCAGCATTCGCTCAATCCACTTTGTCTGGTCAGTCTCGCTCATCCCATTAAGCGGAATACATAATAAGTGTTTCGCCAAAAAGATATAGCCTTGTGGAAGCGCCTCTTTTTCTTTCAATGTTTCATATTGTTCGGGAGTCAATTCTATCTTAATGAAAACATCATTTTTACCCGTAAATCGATGTTCATGTACAAACTTTCCATCTTTCAGAAAAAGGACCCTATCCGCATATAAATCCAAGTTGGATAATAAATGAGAGGCGACGAAAATGAGCTTATCCTTCTTCATTTCCATTAAGCATTCGGAAATTAATGCGACATTGTCGACATCAAGTCCGTTCATCACTTCATCCATTAGCATGACAGGCGTATCTGCGGCCATCATCATCGCAAAGCACAAACGCTGCCGCATTCCCAGTGAATAGGTACGGACCTTCCTTTTCACGTAATTGCCCATGTGGAGACGCTCAATGACTGCGGGCACATGCTTCACTGTCCCTTTCCACATATTCGCATATAACTTCAAATGATCTACTCCGGATAGTTCCTCGAACAGGTCTTTCTGTTCAGGGAACGTGCACAGCTGCTTATGGATTAATAGCTCTTCTTTTTCATTTCGGTATGCGTATTTACCATCAAACAGAACATGTCCCGAGTCAGGCTTCACGAAGTTCGCCATGACATTGAACATTGTTGATTTCCCCGTTCCGTTAGGAGCCGCCACTCCGATAATCTCTCCGATATTTGCGGTTAACTCCAATTGATCGAGAACAGCTCTATCATTATACGTAATTGACACATTGGATAATTTCAACATCTTTTATTCCGCCTTTCAAATTGAACTTACCGTCCATTCCACTCGACGATGGTACAGCAGCTTATTTCGTGTCGAAAGTAGTCAGGTGGATTTTATTTTTCCATATTTTTGTTGTCTTCTTATACTATAGTCATACTTTCTCTTTTTTTCAATAGTGCTTAAACTGTAAATAAACTGAACTAATTCATTTCCTTTGTCAATTAAACATGGCATTTCTTCCTATTTATGTTTAGACTATTCGTATATATATTTTGGGGAGTTGGACAACGTGGAGCTTCTTTTCATCATTTTCCCTGTTTTTTTCATTTTTGCAGTCGGTTTCATCGGACAAAAACTGATCGGATTCAATATCAAATCCATTTCGACGACCGCACTTTATTTGATGTCACCTTTTCTCGCGTTCCGGACATTTTACGGAAACCCTCTGACTTGGGATTATTTTTATATCATTCTATTCAGTTTGTTATTATCTATTCTTCTTTTCTTGATTGTATGGATTACCGCCCGTGCCATGAAGGCTAACCGCTCAGAACGGTCAGCGATGATATTAGGCGGTGTGTTCATGAACAGCGGCAATTACGGAGCCCCCGTAGTGCTATTCGCTTTAGGCGCCGTTGGATTCGACTATGCAGTCATCATGATGGTGTTCCAATCCCTTTTGATGAATACATTCGGCATTTTTTTTGCTTCCCTTGGGAGTAATGATCGGGCAACGTGGCAGGATGCAATGCGACGCGTCATACGGATGCCTCTTATTTACGCGGCAGTGCTCGGCGTTTTCCTGCAATTCTTTGCGATTCGTTTGCCTGAACCCTTAATGGAAGGGATTAGCTTAGTTGCGGACGCTTCGATTCCGACGGTTATGCTCGTATTGGGGATGCAGTTGGCGGCGGTTGCGAGGAAGAAGGTTGCGTACAAATATGTGACGGCCGTCACGATGATCCGGATGGTTGCATCGCCTATTTTGGCTATGCTGATTGTCCTGTTCCTGCCCGTGAATGACTTGCTTCGTTCCGTTTTAATTATCCAGGCTTCCATGCCGGCAGCGGCAAATACAACAATGTTCGCTCTGCAGTTCGGAACGGAGGCGGATCTCGTTTCATTTACTACGTTTGTTACGACGATGATCAGCATTTTGACGATTCCGTTGATTTTATTCTTATTAGGGGTGTGAGGCGACGTGGTTATGTAGGGGTATATGCGTGATTGTAGCGATTTTTGCGTTTTCACTAATGGAAAAAGCTGTCACAGTTGTCTAGTTGACAATTGTGACAGCCTTTTTTTTATTATGAAGCGACTGCAGCATTATTTTTCGGTTTGTTATTTTTCGTTTTCCATTGAATTGCAAGTTGGATGACGAATAGGGACAATCCGACAATATCCGTAATTGTTTCAGGATAGATCAGTAACAGACCTGTTATTGTAATGAGTATTCGCTCGAGCCAATTGATTTTCCGGTACCAATAACCGATCATTCCCGCTCCGATCGCGATCATGCCGACGATGGCGGTGAAGACGACCCATAGGATTTCTAGGAGACTCGCATCGATCATGAGCATAGCCGGATTGAAGACGAACATATACGGGATGATGAATGCCGCGATGGCAAGTTTCGCGGAAACGACTCCCGTTTTGATCGGATCCCCGCCGGAAATGCCTGATGCGGCGAATGCTGCAAGCGCAACTGGCGGCGTAATATCCGCGATGATACCGAAGTAGAATACGAACAAGTGAGCCGAGATGGCAACTACGACTGGAACCGCCGTCCCTGGCCCCATTTCACCGCCCATGAGCAACAAGATGATGGCTGGAGCAGCAATTGTGGACGTAATGACATAGTTCGCTGTCGTTGGTGAACCCATCCCTAGGACAAGCGCCGCCAACATCGTGAAGATGAGCGTCAGGAGGATATTCCCGCCCGCTGCAGAAACAAGTCCGTTTGCAAGGCTCAGTCCCAATCCTGTTTTCACGACGACACCGACGATGATACCCGCACAAGCGGTTGCCGCGGCAACTGCCAATGCCGTACGCGCTCCGTCTACGAGCGCCATGATGATATCTTTTGGTCCGAGTCTTGTAGATTTATCAAAGAAGCTAACGACTAGAGTTAGGACAATCCCCAGCAATGCAGCTTTCATTGTCGGAATCCCTAATAATAGGAATAGGATGATCCCCAAAATCGGCAAGAGCAAGTAGATCTTTTTCAACGTCGCTTTGCGATCCGGCATTTGGTCAGGTGACATGCCCTCAAGGCCTACACGTTTCGCCTCGAAATGGGTCATGATCCAAATTCCAGTAAAATAAAGCAATGCAGGAATTGCAGCTGCTTTTGCAATTTCCCAATACGTGATACCGCCAATGAATTCAACCATTAGGAAAGCTGCAGCTCCCATGATCGGAGGCATGATTTGTCCGCCAGTTGAAGCAGCTGCTTCAACGCCGCCGGCAAATTCCTTACGGTAACCTAACTTTTTCATCATCGGGATCGTATACGAACCCGAGCCAACAACGTTTGCAACGGAGCTTCCTGAAATCGTCCCTTGCAATGCACTTGAGAAGATCGCAACTTTCGCCGGCCCGCCTGTCAAACGGCCAGCTAAGACGACAGCCAAGTCATTGAAATAATTTCCGACGCCAGTTTTCACTAGGAATGCACCGAACAATAGGAAGACGAAAATGAACGTCGCCGATACGCTGATCGGTGTTCCTAGAATGCCATCAGTCGTGTAGAACATTAGCTGTACAATGCTCTTCAAATCTTGACCGCGGTGTGCCAGGAACCCTGGGAAATACCGTCCGAAAAACGCATAGATCAAGAAGACTGTCGAGATGATTGTAATCGGCAGGCCGACTGCACGTCTTGCTGCCTCCAATGTCAATAGAATCGCGACGATCCCGATGAATAGATCGATGTCTGATACCCTTCCTACCCGGAAGACGAGATCTCCATAAAATAATGGCCAGTATAACCCGACGGCCACAGCTAGCAATGAGAGGATGACATCGTAGAAAGGCACTTTGTCTCTCTTGACGCCCGGTTTTTTAATTGCCGGGAACAAAATGAAAATTAATGCGAGAGCGAATCCTAAGTGAATGGAACGCTGAATATACGCGGTGAATGGTGTTCCAATGGATGTGTACAGTTGGAACAAAGAAAATGCCAGCAATCCTGCAAAGACGATAACCTTAAAAATCCCTTTCACATTCCGTGTATTCGATTCGGGATCATATTTTTGAAGAATTTCAAGCTGCTGTTCTTCTGTCAGCATTTCATTGTTGTCAATTTGGGATTCCTGCTGGATTTCTTCCCGATTCTTGTTTTTAGCCATTCATATTTACTCCTTTCATCAATTGGTAGAATGATTGGCGCTGCACACGAAATGTGTACGATTTTCCTCTAGTCAAATAGTTTTTCAAGTCCACCTCATGCCCTTTATACCTGAAAGCCAGGTCTGCATTGACATCCCCTATGAAAAGGACAAATGAAGGGATGATGTTGTGCTCATAAGTAAGCGTATACATTCCATTCTTAACGGACAGCGACTCACCTTCTTCGGCAAAGCCAGGCAAGCCGATTCCAACATCTTCATATTGCATGGATAATGATTGGATGGTGTTTTGATGAGTCACCCGGTAAGATTCAACGACATCGGTCAGAAAAATGGAGTGTACATACCGTATTTGAAATTCCTGCTCATCTGCCATCTTAATATAATAGGTTTTTGGATGATCAGTTCGATATTCCGTAAAGGTGAACACCTTATGTATCGGCAGGAAAATGGAGACGAGGGCAACGAACAGTGCAGAAAATAGAATGGGGAGAATCACTTTCTTCCTTTTCATCTTCTTCTCCCTTTCCGGTAGCAATGAAGAATGGGACGGCTGAAGCTTATCGCTTCACCGCCCCGTTCAACTATTGACTTGTATTCAATTATTTCTTCTCGTCGAAGTACTTTTGAGCGCCTGGGTGAACAGGGATCCCGATACCATCAAGACCTGTTTCCGCTTTGATCAAAGCACCTTTTGGATGCGTAAGTTTTGAAGCATTATCATAGATTGCTTTTGTGATTTCATATGCAAGATCTTCAGGAACGTCGTTTTGGATGACCAACATTGCTCCAACAGAAACAGTAGGCGTATCTTCTTTAATGCCATAAGTTCCTGCAGGGATGACTTCTTTAGCATAATATTGATATTTTGAAATCAATTCATCTGCTTTTTCGTCAGAAACAGGCACGATGTAAACTTGTGCTACAGCGTTCAAACCTTCAACCGCACCAGTCGGCGTACCAGCTGTGATGAATGCAGCATCGATTTGTCCTGCTTGCAAACTCTCTTGGGATTCCCCGAAGTCCAAGTTTTGCGGCTGGATATCAGACATTGATAAACCATGGATTTCAAGAAGTTGCTCTGCGTTCGCGTACGTACCAGAACCAGGCGCACCTACGGAAACTTTTTTACCTTTCAAATCATCAAATGATTTGATGCCGGATTTCTCCAAAGTGACCAATTGAACTGTTTCTGGATAAAGTGCACCGATTGCAGAAACGTTGTCGATGACTTCTCCGTCGAACATCATTTCACCTTTAGATGCATAGTAAGCGATATCCGTTTGTACGAAAGCGATTTCAGCGCCGCCGTCTTTCAATGCAGTCATATTCGCTGCGGATGCTTGGGAAACTTCAGCTGTTGTTTTAACGCCAGTTTCCTGAGTGATGATATCTGCAAGTGCCCCACCAAGTGCATAATATGTACCTTGTGTACCACCTGTCAAGACACTTAAGAAATCATAGTCTTCTTTTGATTTGCCAGAGTCAGAGCCAGATCCCTTGCTTGAATCATCCGCGCCACACGCTGAAAGGACAAGCAGTGCAATCATCGAAATGAACGCAAGAATACGAAATCTCTTTTTATTCATATTTCATTCTCCCCTTTTGTTATGGTAGTTTTGCAACTTAACACCCATTCTAACACGAATGGATTATCGCTTGTCAATCCTTCTTGAAAATTTTCAGTAACTTGCAAGCGGTTTCAATAGGAAAAAAGGAGGTGGAATACCTACATATTCCACTATATTACTTATTTTTGTTTTTTAGGATCTGCATCCAAATACGTGATGCCTGCTTCATCCAAGTCCCTCTTCCGGTGAGCGAGCCGTGATGCGGCACATGAAGCGACACTTGCGACTAAATCATCAAGGAATGTATGGACGCCATTCCCTTTTTTTGTGTCCAGTTCATTGATGATGCCGATTTTATTTTTATCGAGATGGCCGAATGTCGTCACCGCGATGGATCCATATGTGAAGACAGCCCCTAAGGCGATTGTTTCATCCACACCAAAAAGACCTTCGTCAGATTCGACGATTTGTTGGAGCGGCGCCGAGAGCTTCCCTTGTTCCGCAAGCTCATCCAATTCGATTCCGACAAGGAGTGCATGCTGAAGTTCCCTCTTCCGCAATACTTTTTCAACTGAATCGACACATTCAGCAAGGTCAAGCCCTTCATTATAAGGGACTTGCATTTCGTATACGATTTTTGCGATGTCTTCCATTGTGACGCCTCTGCGAATCAGCGCCTCCTTAGTAGCTTTCGTTACGACATCGGAATGAACAATATTTCTTCCAGTGAACATAATGATTACCTCCTCAATCTACCCTTCGTCCGTCACGTATTATATGACAAAAGCCTTCAGGATGATTATTCAACCATTGTTTGTTTCCTTTAGCATGCAACAGGCTATCCAAGCATTATACCTGTACATGCGCTTATGTTACAATCTTCTTACATCACACAACAGGGAGGACCTGCCCGATGGAATATGGAAAAATTGAAGAAGTTCTTTTTTACAGCAAGGCCCTAGATGAAGAGATGCAGCTTCTCATCCATCTGCCACATCAGTATTCACCACTTTACAAGTATTCAGTGCTGATCGCCTCTGATGGCAAAGATTATTTTCAATATGGACGGATTGGACGGGTTGTCGACGAACTTGTCGATGAAGGCGAAATAAACAATATGATTGTTGTCGGCATACCGTATAAAAGCGTTACAGAACGCAGAAGGATGTATCATCCAGAAGGCGACCGGCACGAGAACTACATCCGTTTTCTTGCGCACGAGCTCGTCCCTTATATAGATGAGAACTATCCAACGTACCAAGTCGGCGCCGGCAGGGGATTGATCGGCGATTCGTTGGCTGCGACGATTTCGCTGCTGACTGCATCGAAATATCCGAACTGCTTCGGGAAGGTGATTCTCCATTCCCCATACGTGGACGACTATGTGCTGGAAAAAGTGGAAGCTGTGAAAGATCCGTCCGCTTTTTCAATTTACCACGTCATCGGCGAGGAGGAAACGGAAGTCAAAACGACTCAGGACGGCACTCAGGATTTTCTCACACCGAACAGGGAATTAAATAAATTAATTAAAAGAAAAGGGTTTTCCTACTACTATGAAGAATTCAAAGGGGACCATACATGGAAGTATTGGCAACAGGATGTACCGAGGGCAATCAAAAAATCCTTTCGGGACGAATGATGCCAAACAGTACAAATATTAGTACATTCTGCTATAATTATTGTTAAGATGGATATAAACATTTTACGAGGAGGTCTTTTATTATGAAATACGGTGTTGTAGCTTTCCCTTCAAAGAAACTCCAAGATTTGGCAAATGGGTACAGGAAACGTTATGATCCACATTATGCGCTGATCACGCCGCACATGACCGTCAAAGGCGTATTTGAAGCTGATGATAAAGAGATTGAGCAAGTTGCGGAAGCCATCCATAAAATAGTCCGCAATCATAAGCCGTTCGAATTGAAAGTGACAAAAGTCAGCACATTTGCACCCATCACCAACACGATTTTCTTTAAAGTGACACCTAATGAGGAAATCCTTTCACTCCATAAAGACCTGAATGAAGACTTTTTCGGTGATAAACCTGAATATTCCTTCGTCCCGCATATCACAATCGCGCAAAAACTGAACTCCGGTGAACATGATGATATCATCGGGCAAATCAAGATGTTCGGCGTGGATCATACTGAAGTGATCGATCGCATCCATCTTCTCTATCAACTTGAGGACGGATCTTGGACAGTTTATGAAACTTTCCGGCTCGGCGAGGAAAGCTGAAGATTGATTGAAGTAAGAATTGCCCGTTCCGATCGTGAACGGGAAGATGCGTATGACGTGCGGAAAAAAGTTTTTGTGGATGAGCAAGGGGTACCTATCAGTCTTGAAATTGATGAGTTCGATAAAACCGCTTCCCATTTCATCGTTTATGAAGAAAAGCGACCGATAGGAGCCGGACGAATCCGGGAGATCGGTCCTGGCATCGGGAAAGTGGAGCGGGTATGTGTGCTAAAGGAATTGCGTGGGAAGCATCTTGGGAATCTGATCATGCATGAACTTGAAAAGCATGCAAAATCCGCTGCAATGACAAAAATTGTTTTGAATGCACAATCCTACGCTGTGCCATTCTATGAAAAACTCGGGTATACGGTTACATCACCCGAGTTCATGGATGCGGATATTCCGCACCGTGCAATGGAAAAGGAAATCATTCCATCATAAGCGAAAGTGTGCCTATAGAAAAGAGCAGATCCGCAAACCGGTCATTACCGGTTGCAGATCTGCTCTTTTTGGGATTTCAAATCAAATCCGTCATCCAATTACACATATTCATTTACTGCGAGCCCTTTTCCGACAAGATGTGCAATCTCAGGCGATAGGTTGGCAGGATTCGGATAAATGAACCCTTTCAAGTATGGAGGTCTGGATTGCGCGGTAACCGGTTCCTTCTCCTCCATGATCCGCTCCTGTTCACTTCGGAGTGAATCCTCGAATTTATCCATAAGATCCGGATCCATTTTCACTTTCTCCACCCGATCGACATAAGCAAAATTGTTGCGCACTGCATTCATCCGATTCGCATATAGTTCGCCTTGCGTTGGCTGGACCGGTAAAATATAGCCCATTTCCTACACCCCTTTATATTTAGCCTCACGTACCCTTTAACCTTATTACGAGTGTATGAAACATAGTAGTCGGAAAATGATTGTTTCCTACTAGTTTTTACGCCACGTTATAGGTTGAACGTATTTATTTTGGGTAAGTGAGTTCATGAAAATGGGGTGAGATTATCCCATCATTCTTTGTATATCGTTGAAGTTTACGGAATTGCCGTTTTTGACGATCGATTTAACGAGTTCATCTTCCATATGGGGCGGGACTTCTTTATTTGCGAGCCGGCCTACTTTTCGCACGATTTTTCGGACTTGTCGTTCGTCACTGAAATCTGCATATTGGATTGCGTTCGCCAATGCAAATACTTCTTCCATCGGAACGCCGGTTTTTGATTCTATCTTTTTGAAAAACGATTCATTCATATTGTCTTCCCTCCTTCTTAGACACAAAAGCTGCTGCCAACAATGATTAGCAGGATGAAGAGAACAACAATCAGAACAAAAGTGGAACCGCCATAGTATCCTTTTCCGTAACCGCCGTAACCGCCGTAACCACCGTAACCGCCAGGATAGCATCCACCGAACATAAAAAATCCCCCCTTCCCTTCCGTCTATCCTATGCAGATAGCGGAGAGAAGAAGGGGGCGTTTGCACAGAAAATTTCAAACGGAGCCCTTTGGCTTAAAAATAAATGAGGCAATGAACCCGAATAGGATCGCTGCGCTGATTCCGGAACTCGTCACCTCAAACATTCCGGTCAATACACCGATAATGCCATGTTTTTCGGCTTCGGCAAGTGCTCCGTGGGTCAAAGCGTTACCAAATGAAGTAATGGGAATCGTTGCGCCAGTGCCCGCAAAATCAATTAATGGTTCATATAGACCCAAGCCATCCAGCACAGAGCCTGCAACGACTAGAATGCAGAGCGTATGGGCCGGGGTCAGCTTTGCTACGTCAAACATCAGTTGGCCAATGACACAAATGAGTCCGCCGACTATGAAAGAGGTAATGTAAATCGAAAACAATCAGACCACTCATTTCATCGTTAGTTCGACTGCGTGCGCGATGCACGGAATCGTTTCGCCTTGTTGGAACGACAATGGTGAAAGCAGCGCTCCCGTCGCAATTAGGAGAACTTTTTTATATTCCTTGTCCTTCATCTTCTGATAGACTTCCGAAAAATAAACGGCCGCCGAGCATCCCGCCCCGCTTGCACCTGCCATGAAATCAGGATTATTGCCGTAAAACTCCATGCCTGCATCGCTGAAGTTTTGAAAGTCCGTAATTCCTTGGTTTTTAGCCAACTCCTTGAAAAGTGAAAAGCCGACCGTGGCCAAGTCCCCGGTCATGATCAAATCGTAGTCGCTTGCGGAAGTTCCATGTCCCTCCAAATGCCGCTTCAATGTATCCGCAGCAGCGGGCGCCATGGCGGCTCCCATATTCAATGGATCTGTCATACCCATATCGATCGCTTTGCCAACTGTTCCGCGTTCGATGGAAGGCAGACCTTGTTGGAATGGTGCAACTGCTGCAGCCCCTGCCGCCGTTACAGTCCATTGGGCTGTGTCACCTTTTTGTGCGCCATATTCAACCGGATACCGGAATTGCCTCTCGATTGCATTATGCTGGCTAGATGATCCTGCAATGGCCAATTTCGACATCCCGGCTTCCGTCAGAAGTGCAGCCAGAAGTAATGAAGAGACGGAAGTCGCACATGCTGCGAACATACCGAAATACGGAATCCCTACAGTTGTTGCGAAGAAGTTGGAAGGCGTCATTTGATTGACAAGGTCTCCGGATAATAAAAAATCAGCGTCCGACGGTATTTTATCAACCTTGCTTAAGGCAATCATACATGCATCTTCCATCATTTTTGAGTGGGCCTGTTCATTCGTATCCAGGCCGCATCGTTCATCATCATACATTTTGTCGAAGCCAGCCTGAAAAGCACTTTTCTTTTCAAGCGGCCCCGCCGTTACACCCGTAGAAAGGATCGAAGGCGTATTCGCGAATGTCAAAAGGCCTTTACCTACCATGAAGCAACCCCCATCTTCACTAGGATTGTCTTGATGAGTGCCACAACGAAAGCTGAAAAAACGCCGAATAAAATAACGGAACCGGCCAACTTGAATATATTGCCGCCTACTCCCAACACATATCCTTCCGATCTATGCTCAATTGCCGCAGAAACGACCGCGTTGCCGAACCCGGTAATCGGAACTGCACTGCCGGCTCCACCGAACTGGCCGATTTTTTTATAAACGCCAAACCCGGTCAGCAACATGGAAATGAAAATCATCGTCGCCACCGTCGGATTGCTTGCTGTCCGCTCCGTGAAATCGAAGAAGGTCATATAGAAAAGTGCAATGAACTGGGCGACGAGGCAAATCGTGCCGCCTACGAGAAATGCTTTAATGACATTTTTGAGCAGCGGCGGCTTCGGGGTAATCCCTTGCTCCAGCTTTGCGTATTTTTCTTTGTCCATTATGTCTCTTCCTCCGCTAGTGTTATCAAATTATGGATTTTTTTCTTCAGTCCTTTTTCATCTTTTTTCAAGATGAGTTTATTCGTTTCATTTAATATCTTGCTATCCGCAGAAACGAAAACCGCGAGATCAGGATATTCTTCTTTCAGCTTCTTTTCGATTTCACTTGCTATTTTCCTTTTATTGAATCTTGAAAAGGTCTTCACGCGGATTCCAACGAGCAAATGATCGTCGTGAAACAGGGCGGCGGCCCCTTTGACGCGCTCATCCTTCTTCAATAACTCTTCCGCCTTGGCTGCGTCCTCATTTGTCAGGTTCTCGAATTTAAATTCATTCGGCATACAACCGGACAGCAGAAGCAGCACGCAAAGCAACGTTATGAATTGACGAATATCCACCATCCCCTTTTTTTCACAGTATGGTGTCCGCGCTTGTTTTTTATTCACGACGTGATGTTTGCCCTTGCCCTAAACAATGATTCGCATAAGGTATATAGAGTTGAGAAAAGGAGGTGGAATGAATGGGATGTGGAAGAAATGAAGAGGTCGGAGGAGAAGTACGGCGCCACGACAATTGCATTTGCGAGGTCGTCCGTGCCATTAGGCGTGTGCAGGATATCCGTGAGGAAGTCGATTGCGACGACTGCAGAACCGACTGTTTCCTGACTCCGCTCGGTAGCCTTGTAAGCCCTGCTAGACAACGGGCCAATACGCGTGTCTTCATGCTATTGGACGAAAAAGGTAATCCATTCAAAGCAATGTTCAACAGAAGAAGAAGGATCGAAGAGGATGAAGAAAGAACAAATTCCGGGCAAGATCGCAGAGATTGTGCAACTTGTTTCTCGATTTTCTTCAGGGTTCAAAACGTTTTCGACAACTGCTGTGCAACACTACAAGTTCTTGAGCCGCTTGATCGCAGAGGCCGGAGAGTCGACTTGTTCAAAGACGGTAAATTGGATCTTGACGAAGTTTGCAGAGTCGAAAACTTCAGAGCGACAGGTACTTGCGTTACTGTTGACTTGAAATGCTTCTGTGGAATCCAATGCGTAAGAGACGTTTTCATCGATTGCGACGAGGATTGAAGGAATAACCTGTGATGCTGACTCTGCCCGATCGGATACCGGTCGGGCAGTTTTTCGGTTTAATGGAGAAAAAACAAAGCGGACCGGTCGTCGGTCCGCTTTGTTTTTTATGTTCTTGTGTCAAATGGCTGCCCGCGCCATAAAACGTCTTCTATCTTTGCAATTTCAATCTCGGTGATCTTGTCATCGGCTTCGACCCAAACGGTGTCGCCCTCGACTCTTTGAATCGCGCCTTTCAAGACACCGTCTTCGAAAATGAATTGAAGCGGTGTGTAAATCTGCTTCTGGAACGGTGCGCTCAAATAGCGTATTTTGCTTATAATGGCGGGGTTGACAACGTGGCTTGCTGTTTCAACGGATGGATCGATGTCGTTTGCTTCCCTCGCCGAGCCTTCGCTTAGGACGAAGACGGACGTGCTTTCTTCCTCCAAGACGGCCACCTTCACATAGACGGGAGGCCCCTGCACAAATATCAACGGTTCATTGTAGGAAATGTTGATTCCCCCTTTTTTCCGTAGTATATGCGCCCATGGGGAATGACGTTCTTTTCCTCATTCTTCGTTCATTATCCAATCGAAGATGACCTTCAAAGGCTACTGATGAACATTGTCGCCAATCCAAGATAGATGATGATGCTGATGACGTCGTTCAATGTCGTGATGAACGGGCCGGATGCGACGGCCGGGTCGATTTTCATCCGGTGCATGAACAACGGAATGAACGAGCCTGAAATTGTCGCGACAAAGATGGAAACGAGGATTGCAGCACCTACGAGCAACGCGATGATGAATTCATGTTTCCAAATGAAAATGAGGCCGACGACAAAGATGGCGCAAATGAGCCCGGTAATCAAACCCGTCCCTGCTTCACGCAACAACAATTTGAATTTGCTTTCATCCTCGACATCGCGAGTTGCGATACCGCGGACGGCGACCGCCAGTGCTTGCGTACCGCTATTCCCCGCGGTCCCTGCAATTAACGGAATGAATGCAGCGAGCAAAGCGACTTGCGAAATCGTATCCGTGAACAGATCGATCAGATTCGCTGTCAGCATGCCGAGCACCAACAGGATGATCAGCCATGGTATCCTTTTCTTCGCCGCCGCGAACGATGTCTTGTCGAAAGAGTCCATATTGGATACCGCAGCAAGTTTGGAATAGTCATCGGATGCTTCTTCATCTAAAACGTCGATAACGTCATCGACTGTAATGATTCCGAGCATATGCTGCTGGAAATCGACGACCGGAACGGCTAGCAAGTTATAGTCCTGTGTCATCCTTGCGACATCTTCCTGATCATCCGATACGAGGACGCTGACGACACGCTCATTCATGATTGACTGGATTAATGTGTCTTCATCCGTAATGATCAGATCCCGAAGCGAAACGACGCCCGTCAAACGATTGTCTTCATCCACGACGAAAACATAATAGATCGTTTCAGCTGACGGGGCTTCATTCCTCAAAATCGTCATCGCGGAACGCACAGTCGAATTTTGCGGAATCGAAACGTATTCCGTTGTCATGATCGAACCGGCTGTATATTCTTCATAATGCAAGAGGGATTTGATTTGTGCAGCCGCTTCTTTGTTCATTAACGTCAAATAGCTGGCAATCTGCGCCTTATCAAGTTCTTTCAGGACATCTACCGCATTGTCCACGAACATGTGGGATATCATATCCGCGGCATAAGTCGTGTCCATCTCCTGAAGGAACTGCTTATATTCATCTTCATCGATTTCACTCGTCTCGAATATCTCCGCCAACTCTTTCGGAGAAAGGAAGAAATACATCGTCTTTCGATGACTCAGGTCCACCTTCTCATAGAAAACAGCACGGTCATATGGGTGAAGCATTAAATATTCATTTCGGAACGTTTTAATATCTTGCTGTTCCAATGCATTTATCAGTTTTTCTTCGTCGATAATAATCTCATCGCGAATTTCTTCATTTACAGTCATGGCTGCACCTTCCTTTCCGCTCCGACATGCATGAATGCATTGCTAAAGGTATGATCATAAATAAGACAATCCCTTAAAGGAGAATCATTATGAAACTGGATATAATCGGTGATATTCACGGTTGCTATGATGAATTGCTGTCGCTCATCGAAAAGCTTGGCTATTCGTTTGCATCCGGATTGCCATTCCATCAGGATGGAAGGCGGCTCGCTTTTGTAGGCGACGCGATGGACCGCGGTCCGGCATCGCTGAATACGCTGGAATTAATGTTCAAGCTGCAAGACAATCATAGTCTTATCTATTCCCCCGGCAACCATTGCAACAAACTTTACCGTCTCGCAAAAGGCAGCAATGTCCAAAAGAAAAACGGACTTGAGACAACAGTCGCTGAATTGAACGCCTTGCCTCCAAAAGAGAAAACACGTTTTTTGGATCGGTATCGACAATTCTATGAAGCCTTGCCGCTATACGAAAATCTGGATAACGGAAAACTTATTATCGCACATGCAGGAATCCGTGAACAGATGATTGGAGAACCATTTTCAAAAAAAATACAGTCGTTTGTCCTTTACGGCGATACAACCGGAGAAACGCTCCCGGATGGCCGTCCCGTCCGCAGGGATTGGGCGAAAATGTATTTCGGGGATGCATGGATCGTTTACGGGCATACCCCGGTTACCGAAGCACGTTTCGTCAACCGGACCGTCAACATCGATACAGGCTGCGTGTTCGGCGGAAAACTGACTGCCGTCCGCTATCCGGAAATGGAAATCGTTTCCGTCACATCACAGCAGCCACATATTCCGGAGAAATTCACTCATTTCGACTGATCCGAATCAGCCGTCAATCGTTCCATATCAACAGGCAACCCACTCGTAAACGTCAGCGGCTCTTTCGTCAACGGATGAACGAAGCCGATAGCAGCACAATGCAATGCCTGCCTGCCAATCAACTTGAGCGAACCGCCATACAAGTCATCTCCCACAAGCGGGTGGCCAAGCCATTGCATATGGACTCGGATTTGATGGGTCCGCCCTGTGTGCAACTTCAAAGAAACGGATGTATATGGCTCGCCATTTCGTTCAAAGCGGCCCAGCACTTGGACATCAGTCCTTGCATATTGCCCGTCTTGCCGTACCGTCCGTTCGATAATGCTGCCATCTTTCCGTCCAATCGGCTGTTCAATCGTGAACGCATCCTTCTCTATATACCCTTCCACGATTGCAATATAACGGCGCTTAAAACCGGTCATCTGCATCTGTTCACTGAGCAAATGGTGAATATGCCGGTTTTTCGCCATGCAAACGAGGCCCGACGTATCGGTATCCAGTCTTGTCACGACATGCACGGTTGATGGGACGTTTTCCGCTTCAAATTTTCCCGCCACCAAATTGGCGACCGTTCCATTCGGCTGATCGCGTGATGGGATCGTCCCTTGGCCGGCAGGCTTATGAATGATGAGGATCGCTTCATCCTCATAGACAATTTCTAGTTTGCCAGTTTGAGGTACAAGACCGGCACTCGGCTCTTCCGGAGGAAAATGGACCGTTACAGTATCACCACGCGTCAACATATGCCTCACCGTCTGCTCCGTCCCGTTCACAAGCAGACGCCCACCGTCATATTTTACAGCCGTCAATGTCCGTTTGGAAATTCCATGGCCGTGCAGGAATTCCCGTAGAAGAATTCGGTCCTGTTCGACGATGTATTCGAGGGTGAACTTCTTTTCATTCATAACCGTTTCACTCATCGCTCGCAATAAACGAATCGTGGACCCGCGTCCAGAATGGGAATGGGCGGAATCTGCCGAAACGCACCTTCTCATCCGCCACCTTATACTCAATCGATTTCACGTCTTTATGCAAGAGTTGCAAATGGTCGATCGTCACCATGAAATCCGGCCCCTTCACCGGCGTCAGCACACAACTATGATGCGCGGGCAGTATGAGCGGTGAGCCGACTGTCCGGAATACGCGGTTGTTGATCGAAGCCATTTCGGTCAGCTGGATGGCATGCAACGACGGGTGGATAATCGCGCCGCCGAGAGCTTTATTATAGGCGGTCGAGCCTGATGGCGTTGACATGCAGAGTCCATCCCCGCGGAATCTTTCGAAATGCACACCGTTCAATTCCACGTCCATGACGAGCGTCACTTCGGGGGATTTGACCGTTGATTCATTGAGCGCAAGATATTTTGCCGCCTTTTCGGAATGGCGGTAATTGATCGTCACCTCAAGAAGGGGGTATTCGATGACATTGTATTCCTGACGCGCAATTAAAAGGACGAGCTTTTCCAACTCGGCGGGCTTCCAATCGGCATAGAATCCTAGATGCCCGGTATGGATGCCGATGAATGCCGTATCCTTCAGGCGATGGATGTATTTATGGAAGGCATGAAGCAATGTGCCGTCCCCTCCGACCGATAAAACAATATCAGGTTCATCTTCATCAAAGACGAGTCCAAAATCAGCCAGATAATCCTTCGCCTCGTCTTTCAATCGGTTCGACAATGGGTCATTTCTCGTCTGGATGGCGAATTTCATCCTGATCCCCCCTTTTCCGTTTCTTTCCACTGTAATCTCGATCAGCAGTTTCTTTGAATGCGCTGAAGTATTGCTGGGCGTCATGGATTTCATCCCGAATGAGCGACATTTCCTCATCCAACCTGAAAGCGGCCTCAGCGGCACGTTCCAGCCGATGTCTGATTTCGTTCGGCAATTCACCTTGATATTTGTAATTCAAAGAATGCTCGATGGAAGCCCAGAAGTTCATTGCCAGTGTGCGGATCTGGATCTCCGCAAAAATCGTCTTTTCGCCATGAATCGTCTGGACAGGATATTCGATAATCATATGATAGGACCGGTAACCGCTCGGCTTCTTATGTGAAATATAGTCCCTTTCCTCAATGACTTGCATATCAGTCCGCTGCCGTAATGTGTGGACAACTTTGCCGATATCATCGACAAACTGGCACATAATGCGAAGACCGGCAATGTCCGGCAACTCCTCCGCCAATTCCGCAGACGGTTTGAACGGGATTCCCTTTTCAAGCGTCTTATCGTAGATGCTTGCGAGAGGTTTCACCCGACCTGTCACGAATTCCACAGGCATGTGAACCCCTTCAAGCTCATATTGCGCTCGCAAACCTTTCAATTTTACTTTCAATTCGGCAACAGCCTGTTTATACGGTTCAAGAAATTGCTTCCACTCTTTCATGAGTTGCCCTCCAAACTATAGGTTGATGTTTTGGAGGAAGGCCTCGAATTCCTGCTCCACCGCAGTCGTGAATGCCTCTCCATAGTTGTCGTTCCCTTCGATATTATAGACAAGCATCGTCAGCTCCTCTACAAAGCCCGGCAAGTGAAGTTTTTCTTCATTCCACATCAGGTACGGATCGCTGCCGGTCTGCAGCACCTTCGCCATGTACGGCCATATATCTTTCGGGAAATGTATGTATGTATAACCTTCATCTTCGTCCATTAAATAGACAAATGCATGTTCTTCGGAATCGGTTATCATTTTCTTTGCTGGAGTTCCAGTTGGACGGTCAACTTCCGCGTCCAATAAAAATAGGATATCGTTGCCGTTCTCTTGCCCTTTTATCACTCGGTTCTGGATTCGCATAAGTCTTCTTCCTTTCAATCATCTTACGTTCAGTCTACCATATGAAAGCCGGTGGTGCAGTCCGTAACATGCGTTTTTATCCGGAACTTGATATACTTGATTCAGTAGCAACTTTAGATAGTCCTGAAAGAAAGGAAGTAACAAAATGGATGCACGCGCAATTCGTACTTTGATGGATATACAGGCGATGCAGACACTAGGTTCAGTGCAAACTTTCGCAGCCGGGCAGGATTCGGGTTCCACCATGTTCAGCATGATGATAAATGATGTATTAAACGGCATGTCTGCAGACGCGCCGGTAATGGAGCCGCTCTCATTTCAGACATTCGGCATGTTAGGCGGGCTTCAATCAATGAACAGCCTTCATTATGCCGGCCTTAACAGCGTTTATATGCCGGGTGGCCTTCAATCAGCAATCTCCACTTCGATGACTTATACGAGCCGAGACAGTGCGATTAGTGAAAATGGCTTCAGCGATTTCATTCGCCGCGCTGCGGAAACATACAACTTGCCGGAAAACCTGATTCTCTCAGTCATCAAGCAAGAATCCAATTTCAATAGCTCTGCAGTGAGCGGTGCAGGTGCGATAGGCTTGATGCAGCTCATGCCGGGTACAGCCAGGCTGTTAGGTGTGAGGGATGGATTCGATCCCGAGCAGAATATTATGGGCGGAGCGAAATATTTACGTCAGATGCTCGATCAGTTCGGAAATATTGAGACAGCATTAGCTGCGTATAATGCAGGTCCCGGAAACGTCAGAAAATATGGCGGTATACCGCCTTTCAAGGAAACAGAACAATATGTTTCGAAAGTGCTAAATTACTATAATCGTTATGAAATCTGACAACATTTCAATTCGGATGAAGGCAATTTGTTTGTGAAAGAATTGTTTGGTTGTTAAAATGTCCATACAGTCAGAACAAAGGAGATTGACATATATGACTCGAAAACCTTTGATCCCTTATGAGGAAATCGGTGCTGAAAAATTATCGGAACTCATCGATCGTTTTTATGAAAAAGTGGCTGTCCACCCGGACCTATATCCGATTTTCCCTGAAGATCTGACGGAAACAGCACGAAAGCAGAAACAATTTCAAACACAATATTTAGGCGGACCGAATTTATTCACGGAGGAGCACGGCCATCCGATGATGAAAGCGCGTCATATGCCTTTTCCGATAACGCCTACACGTGCAAAAGCCTGGCTCGCCTGCATGGCGGAAGCGATGGATGACGTCGGCCTTGAAGGACCTTTGCGGGAAGTGTATTATCATAGGCTCGTCATGACTGCGAACCATATGGTGAATCGAAGCGAGGGGGATGTGCGGTGAACCGGGAAACTCTGGTGGAAAGCAGCGCAACTACTTCAGCCTCCTTGTCAAAGCCCATCGAAATTTACGTATTCGTAGATCCTTTATGCATGAACAGCTGGGCGCTCCAGCCATTGCTTAGGAGATTGCAAGTCGAATACGATCGTTATTTCACATTGAAGATTGTCCTTCGCACCTCTTTGACGAAGACGAACGCATGCTGCTTTGTCAATATGGATGATGCGAAGGCTTGTGATAAAAGTCATCCTGCCTTTCCGAGCATTGCTTTGAAAGCAGCGGAATTCCAAGGGAAGCGAGCAGCTTTCCGGTTCCTTTCCAAGCTGTTTGAATACACATATTTGAAAAAGAGGAACGTCCTCTCCTTTTCAGTGCTTGTTGAAATAGCCGAAAGCCTCGGATTGGATGTCGATGAGTTCATCCTCGATTTCTCATCGCATCATGTTTTACGTTCCTTGCAGGTCGATTTGCATTTAGCAAATGAAATGGAAGTGGAAGACGCACCTTCCTTCGTTTTCTTCAATGAAAATATTGAGGATGAAGGGTTGAAGGTGAACGGATTGTATTCCTATGAAATCTATGAACAGATTTTGGAAGAGATGGTCGGGTATGAGATTACACCAGATGCCCCACCGACATTGGATGAGTTGTTCCAGCGTTTCGATTCGCTTTCTACATTGGAGGTCGCCGAGATATACAACATCCCGGAGAAATCGGCAGAACGTGAATTAAAAAAGCAGCTCCTTCTCCAAAAGATCGAAAGGCTGCCGCTATCGAATATGACATTATGGCGCAAGCGCCATTCATAAAAGCAGATTGCATGGTCATCCATGCAATCTGCTTTTTAAATTGATACAAAAGAAAAGAGCATCCGCTCTTGGGGGAGAGGGATGCTCTTTTACAAAGGGAATGGGAGAAATGTTCACGTTCAAACAAAAGGGGTGTATGTTTGGTATGTGATTTATTTCACATCTATAACTTATCATAAAATAATAGTAACATCAACATTTCACATAAAGTTTCACATCTCTGTCACAAATAAAATATCAAACAAACGCCTTACCTAAAGAGTTCTACGGAGCCTACCAACCTTTTCCAAATCTAAATTCCCGAATGTAAGCGCTTAACTTTATATTATATAAATATAATCTAAAATCACCAAACGGAAAAAGCCTGACTTAAGCATCGAATATGCTAAGTCAGGCTCAATTTCACTTATCCAAGCAATTCTTCCAACTCATTCAATCTTTCCTCAAACACTTTGCACGCCTCTTCGATCGGCTGCGTGCTCGTCATATCGACGCCCGCTTTTTTCAGAACTTCGATCGGATAATCGGATGAGCCGGCTTTCAGGAAGTGATTGATGTAACGGTCGACAGCAGGCTGCCCTTCCGTCAAGATCTGATGGCTGAGCGCCACAGCGGCACTGAAGCCTGTCGCGTATTGATAAACATAGTAATTGTAGTAGAAATGAGGGATACGCGCCCATTCAAGAGCGATTTCCTTATCCTCTTCCACTGCGTCACCAAAGTATTTCTTGTTCAATGCTGCATATTCCTCAGACAATTTGTCGGCGGTCAAAGCAACGCCTTGCTGGTCAAGCTGGTGGATCAGATGCTCGAACTCAGCGAACATCGTCTGGCGGAAGACCGTTCCACGGAATCCTTCAAGCCAGTGGTTCAGTAAATAAATGCGTTTTTGCTTATCATCGATCGTCTTCAATAAATGATCGTTCAAAATCGCTTCGTTCACCGTAGATGCAACTTCAGCGACGAAAATGGAATATCCGCTATAGTTGTACGGCTGATTATTCCTCGAATAATAGCTGTGGACACTATGGCCGAACTCGTGCGCCAATGTGAACATATTGTTGACGTTGTCCTGCCAGTTCATAAGGATGTATGGATTTGTTCCATAGGATCCCGATGAATAAGCGCCGGAACGCTTCCCTTTGTTTTCACGCACGTCCACCCAACGGTTTTCCAGTCCTTCTTTAACGATTGAAGTATATTCCTCGCCAAGCGGATGGAAGCTTTCGAGCATCGTTTCAGTCGCTTCCTCGTATGGAATCTTCATGTCCACGTCTTTTACCATCGGCGCAAACATATCCCACATATGAAGTTCATTCAGACCAAGGACCTTTTTACGCAACGCGACGTAGCGATGATGCAGCTCAAGGTTTTTATTAACCGTGCTGACGAGATTATCATACACTTGCTCCGGAATATGGTTGTTTGACAATGCCGCTTCACGTGCAGATGAGTATTTACGGATGCGTGCATTGACGTTATTCCGTTTAACATTGCCGCTCAATGTAGAAGCGAAAGTGTTTTTGAATTCTCCGTATTTGCCGTACATCGCTTTGAATGCGTCTTCACGCACACGTGCATCCTTGCTTTCGAGGAATCGGATATAACGTCCATGTGACAGTTCCGCTTCTTCCCCGTCTTCGTCTTTCACATTCGGGAACGTCAAGTCGGCATTGTTCAGCATGCTGAACGTTTCAGAAGAACTGCCGGTCACTTCGCCCATTTGTGCGAGGATCGCTTCCTGCTCAGCCGGAAGGATATGTGCACGGTACTCATTCATTTCCTCAAACTCATGCTTGTACAACTTCAAGTTCTCGTTGTTTTCCACAAGGCTGTTCAGTTCCTCTTCAGGAATCGCCAACAGCTCAGGCGTAAAATAAGAAAGCGCAGTCGAAATTTTGACGTACAATGTTTTCGCACGGCTCTCCATCGCTTGATAGAAACTGTTTGTTGTATCCTGGTCGCCTTTCAAATGAGCGTATGTGTAGAGTTTCCCCATTCGCTGATAGATTGTATCTCGATAGGAAAGCGCTTCGAATAATGCATCGGCACCTTGATTCAACGTGCCTTTAAATGTTTCCGCCTTCCCTGAAAGTTCTTCAATTTCTTTGAATTCCCGTTCCCACGCTTCGTCGTTCGGGAAAATATCCTCTAGACGCCAAGTTTCTTCAACTTTAACTTGTTCGCGAGTCAACACTTTGTTTTTCGTATCAGTCGTCATTCAAAATCCTCCCCGTCATCTTTCTTCGCAAATCGAATCATTTTCATTCTCTCAATTTCATCTCTCATTTGCAAGGAATCTTTCTGAAATGAATTGCAAAATACCATTTTCACTGTAGTCTGTTTTTTGAACCGGTGAGTCAATGCCATTATGGCTTAGAAAATCGATAAAGCGCTCACACGCCGACGTTTTTTCATTAACATTCCCACTGAACTTGCGGACAAAACGTTCAATCGTATACGGTGCGACATCTGTAAATGGAATCTCGTTCTGCCTGAGGAAATGGACAAAACGGAATTGCCATTCAACGTCGGCTTCCCGAAATGCTTGATTTCCAGGTACAGGCACACCGATCCAAGGCGGCAACTGGGTAGGCAGCATTTTCATTTCATAGCAGCTTCTTAAGAATGGGTCTTTAATGCCTTTTCTATTCAATAAAATCCTGTTTTGCAGTTCCTTCTGGCGGTGATTTTCATAAAGATTGGCGTATTGTTTTATTTCATTAAATGTGGGTGCTTTTGGACGAACAAAAGGGAATCGTTGAAAATTGTGGGGTAGAATGCGGTGCATTCCGATATACCGCTGTCCGGCTACATGTAACAGACTGCTGAAATAGTGAAATGTTTCATTGTGGGGATGAAATGTGAGGAGAACGTGGCCTTCAGGGGGTGTGCTGACGATGAACCACTCTTGGAACTTTGAAAACTGAAAGATGCCGACCCCTTCTGGGAGGTGTGTGAACTTTGCTGGGGTGTGCAAAATCCAGATCGGATTCATGCCGGCGCCGCGGTACCCTTCCGTCCGTTGTTCAAGCAGGGCAATGGGGATTGTACTGCATTGGAATTCAATCGGAAAATCAATCTCTTGTGTTTTTACGAGCAGATCGGGACGCTGCGAAATCCTGTTTAGCAGTGGTTCCAATTCGACTTCCTGTTTGCTGTTTAACAGAAGTTGATACAATTGCCGCTTGCCGTTCAAGTGCTGCTGGGACTCCCCTTCTGAGAAAGAGGCGCTGCATGTTGCGTCCTTTCGGTGCGCGAAATGTGGTATTACAATGTCGCCGACTTTCAACTGGACCTGCCCTTTGCACTGCGGGCAATAAAACTTCCGCGTCTGCCTCCACTTTCGCAGTTCCTGCCTTTCCAGCTCGGAAGATAAAATGATCAGTCGGCCCTCATCCGAACAAGCTGTCAGAATAGCCCTCACTCCTTTCAATTGTATTGTAAGGAATCGGGTTAGTTATTTCAACTATTCGGAATTTTAAATAGTTGAAATAACTAACGGATTTTCGCTACAGTCGGACGCGTTCCGCGGGCGTAAATCCCCCTAATAGAAATTATATACAGAACCCACTTTTTTCACCGATACCCCTTGAACAATGCTCTCGTTCTTCAGCAGATTCTATATACCAAAATCCATTCTCTTTTTTCATCGTTAATTTAATATCGCTTCCAGCAGCAGAATCATCAAAAAGGCCATAACTCATGATATAACCTAACGCATTATTTTCATCGGAAAATTTGATTCGTGAATTGACCTCCCAAATACCTTGACCTAAGAAATTGCTAACTTCTACATCAGTCATGAAAGCTAGAAGGAGCTTTCCTGGATTTTCCCAAGTTTGATTAGGTGATGATAGTGATTTATCAAATTCACCCTCAAATTTTCTCCAACTTGTAATTTCTTGCTTATAACCCATTTCTTCAGAAAGGGAATAGTCCGTCACATACTTCCATAGTTGAACATCAGCTTCATTCCAAAGTTTCGGGGCATCCTCTTTTGAGATTTTGATATACCCCTGTTCTTCCGCTTCTTTTGGTTGCTGATGAACTACTGTACCGGAAACTTCCACGACGGGTTTTGCTCTTTCATCCGTCATTGTTTCCGCTGAACAAGCAGCCAAGAAAAGAATGCTCACCATTACACTTAATTTCTTCAAATCCATCGTCTCCTTGTAGCTTTATGAGTTAGACGGAGTGAAACTACTATTTGTTTCAATGGATTGAATACTCGGCAAATTAATCATTCCGCCTATTTGAATTCCCACAGCAATTCTTGAATAGGTTCTCCGTTATTTTTATTCCATTCCATAATATTTTCAAATGTTGGTTCTTCTAAAACGGCGATGTAAACCTGTAAATCATTATCCTTCCACTCAATACGTGTAATAGGATATTCAAAGGATTCCAATACTTCGAGTTGCTTCGGTGGCGAGAATTTTATGAATTCCTTTAAGTCCAGAAGTGCAATTTGATTTCTTACGACTGCAACCCCCTCGGTTCTACCAAATAGGAGCGCCAAATGATCCTCTTGTTGTTTGACATCTTGAAGGATGCTCGATTCTGATACCTCAATTGATTGAACTTCATCTTTACTGCTATGCTCTACCAAAAGCTGATCGCAAAGCTTTACACCGCAATTGAAGCTGACGAGAAAGTAATCCTTTTGTTGATGTGTAAGGATAAAGGTACTCCGCAATCTGCTCATTTCTAAATCCGGATTATCATTTTGAGTCAGATAGGACAGTAAAACAGGAAGCTTTGCAATAGCAATTTGAATATCTTCCCTTCCGGATCGCTCTACTACAAGGGTTAAATCCTTTCCATCGCTTATTTCCACGTCATCCGTATCCGTGATATCCTCATTTCCATTAAACGTTTTGTGCGAAACATCCTCGATGGTTTTAAAGATAGCTGAAAAAGAACCCTTATTCTTTTCATTACTTGGCTCGTAAGTCCATGTCATCTCCTCTCCATCGATAGATGCAAGGTATCCGGTAGCAAAGTAATTATGGTAAGGAATCTCGGCAGCTTCCTCATATTCTAAATTCTCCTCGATAAATGGATAAGCACCTTTGTTTGAATCAATGAAGAAAAAAGGGATATGGGAGTCTGTGAAAATTTTGGTATACTGCTTTTCAGCAGCAGTAGATAAACTTTCTTTCATCACAAAAACCGCATCAAATTTCCTTACTTCCTCAATCGTAAATTGTTCAAAACTAATTTCCTGAAAAGCGATTTGTTTTTCGTTGATCTCTGGTGCCGCTCCTATAACCCCTATCGTTAAATCTTTTCCTTTATATATGCTGCTATCCTGTTCTTCGCCGTTCATAAAGCCTAATAAAGTAGTATTCCCTATGGAAATCCCATTCGGGCTACTGATAAAGGAAATACTAATAAAGATGAATAAGCTTGCCGCTGCGGCCATTACAGTCCAATACACAGGGCTGAATCTTATGGTCCTTTTCTTTCTAGGCGCAATTCGCTCTCGTAT
This sequence comes from Sporosarcina koreensis, assembly GCF_042655825.1. NCBI lineage: Bacteria > Bacillati > Bacillota > Bacilli > Caryophanales > Caryophanaceae > Sporosarcina > Sporosarcina koreensis. The sequence continues at coordinate 261,890 of NZ_JBHSNP010000028.1, forward strand.
TCTTTCGCCCTCTTCATGTGTAAACCGGATATTTTTTTCGAGAAAATCATTCACTTCTTTTTTTATCTCCGTCTCAAAACGATCCATTATAATTGCCCCCCTCCAAATTTTTCAGAAGTGCATTTTTACCCCGTAACAAACGAGATTTTACCGTATTGTGATTAATACCAAGTGTTTCACTAATCTCCTGCATCGTCATCTCATTAAAGTAATACAGAATCAATACTTCTTTAAACTTATGAGAAAGCAAAGAAATCTGTTTTAATAATTCCTTGGAATTCTCGCTATGTATATATTGGTCTTCTGCTGAACCTTCTGTCTTTACAAGGTGTTTCAATGGCGTGTAAATAAGATTTCTTATGCTCCAAAGCCGTTGATGGTCTTTACACTTATTAATGGTGATTCGGGTTAGCCAAGTTTCGTAATTCGATTCGTTTCTAAACTTGGACAGGTTCCAATAGCAACTGATATAGACTTCTTGAATGATATCTTCACTTTCTGAATGGTCATTCGTATAAAGATAGGCAATTCTTTTAAGTTTGGTTGCGTATTTCCGCATTAAATGGTTCAAAAGTATTTCATCACAATCAGCAAGTTGACTTGCTTCATCTGTGTTTGAAAGATCTTGCTTATTATTTTCCAATTCGACCTTCAACTCCTTTCATAGATTAGACGGATGCCACTACTGAATTGACCCCTTGAATTTTTATTTCTAAGTTTGAGGTCATAAGGAAAAGCAAAAAAGAGCAACGATGCCGCTCTATTTTGCATATTCATTTTAGGAGTACTTGTTGCTTGGAGTGCAGGCGCTCGACTCAAGCGTCCGCCCGCAGCGTAAATCAACCTATCCAGCAATACTTCTAACTAAAACAAAAAAGCTGTTCCCCATTTTCTGTGTGGGAACAGCTGTATATTGTTAGTTGCCGAAGTATTTTTTTACAGTTGCCAAAGCATCGGATTCCATAATGACTTTGCCGTATTCCTCAAGGCGGTGGATCGTCACTTGGGATAAGGAGCCATATTCTGAAATGAGACTACAGAAATCGGATTTATCGTCGTCATCCATTTTCGATTCATCATAAATCACGTACAGATAGAATTTATTTTCAAACGAATAGAGAGATGATTCGACTGCGTATACGGGAATGCTAGTTGACAGCGGAATGAGGTTTTCGAACTCTTCAAAGACGAACATATCGGACGTCCAAACAACGGGCTCATCATTCAATTCACTCATAAGTTGTTCGGAATTGGCAAACATGCTGGGATCCGGTTCGAAAGGCTTGCGTGCATCATCCATTCCAAACTGTGGTTCCGATTCGTCATTGTCAGAAGCTTGCGCCCGTGTCACTGTCACTTCTATTCCGTTATTCATCGCATGGACTTGGATCCATAACGGACCTTCCACTTCGAATTCGGTCTCATCGTTGATTTCGTCCATCATCTCCCAGAAGAGCTCTTCGCTTTTGTCGCGATTGTACCAAACCTCTTCCCGTGTGAAGCCACGTTCCTCAATGTCTATATACGATAAGTAGAACTTTACGGTATTATCATTGATTCGCTCTATTTCCATCCCTTTTCTCTCCCTTCCTTACAAACAGGCTTGAGCCCATTTCGTTATTTTCGCAATAAACCTGCAATGCTTATACTTACTATATGACCGTCCCTGTGGTTTTGAAAGGGTTATCCTCCGGTCGGTGATTAATGTTACTAGCATTGTAGAGAACATCAGCCAGCAAAGCAAGGGGAAAATAAAAAGCCGATAGGATGGGCGGATTGCCCGTCAACTCCCTATCAGCTATATTACGTCTTCTATTAGTTTACCATGCGCCGCGCTTCAAGAAGCTGATAGGCCCTAACTTTTCTAGGTAGGAAGCGTCTGATTTCATCTTCATTATACCCTACCTGAAGCCTTTTTTCATCTAGTATGATCGGTCTTCTCAATAGGCCCGGATGTTCTTGAATCAATTCATATAAACGTTGAAGCGGAAGGCTCTCCACATCTACATTCAGTTTTTGGAAGATTTTCGAGCGTGTCGAAATGATTTCGTCCGTTCCATCTTCTGTCATACGCAAAATTTGTTTGATTTCGTCGATATTCAATGGCTCGGAGAAGATATTCCGTTCAGAATATGGAATTTCATGCTCTTCCAACCATGCCTTCGCTTTTCTACATGATGTGCAACTCGGTGAGGTAAATAATGTAACTCCCATTCGCTGACACTTCCTTTCAATCGGCTTACTATCTTATATTTAGAAAATTAAATTAGAATAATTTTAAAGTAATGAGCTTAACTCCTATTATACACATATTCATTCTCAATGAATACACTTTTTCGAAAAAAAGTGGAACAGATGGTTGCCTTGTCACATTTCCGCAATATTATAGGGTTTACAGCTCCTTTGGGTATGTACTTTGACACTTCTTTACTGTTATACCCGGCGGAAGAACAGTTTAAACATCATTACTTCAAAAAAATCCTTTTCTCATTTAGGAATAGTTGAATGAAAAATGTCGTTCCACACTTAGTAGTACGATATGAAGTCCTAAAAAGTTTCAGTAAACAAAGAAAAAATATCCGGAAACCCATTCATTCAGGCTTCCGGAAGATGAATCAAGGCGTGTAATCCACACCCTCAGTATAATTATTATTTGCGTTCCATAAGAGGTACTCATTTATGCCATTTTCTTTCAATGCTTTGATTTGCGCTTCGACTTCGGCTTTCCCGTAGCGGAGATAATTTCCTTTTCCTAGCCAAGGCGCACTGAAATCCTGCAGCCAAGGGCGTGAAACCGGCGGATTCTCAAGAGCTCCGAGCTTGGCGTTTTCCACCTTTGCATATTCCGTCACAAGTCGATAAGGTTCGAGGTCGGGCTTCGCAATGCCGAAATAGGATGTCCAGTGGCTCGGGTAGATCATCGATGAAATGACATCGACGTTCTCGGAAATCTTCGAGAAATTTTGCCCGATTCCAGGCGCTTCGGGCAAAGTTGCCGAGTATCCGAAAATATCGACGGAAACGTCCACATCATATGGTTTCAGCTGCTCCCGTGCATAAGCGACGAAGTCCGTCACCGCCTCAACTCTTCGCTGGATCGGATCAAGATCTGACTCTTTGTAGTCATCCATCGAGTATTTCAGCGTCTCATGCCGTTTTTCGAATCCTTCCGGGAAACGGACATAATCGAACTGAATTTCCTTGAAACCCATCTTCGCTGCCTCAATGGCGATTTCAACATTATGCTCCCACACTTCTTTCATGAACGGGTTGACGAACGATTCTTTCCTGCCGTTTTTCCAAACTTTATCGCCATCCATGAATGAAAGTTCCGGACGTTTCTCGGCAAGTACGCTATCTTTGAACACGACGATTCTTGCAATCGGATAGACTTTCTGTTCCTCAAGCGTCTCCAGCATTTTGTGCGGATCTTTTATGTATGGCTTGCCAATATCCAAGTTGAACAATGGCGAGTCTTCCTTCGGCTTATACGTCAAATTTCCGAAGTCGTCTTTTATATCGATGACCATCGCATTCAAATCCGTTGAATCGATCAGTTTCAATAATTTCTCGAACCGGGCCCCCCCTGCGGAATGTCCCGTCACGTAAATTCCGCGGACTGCGTCTGGGTATTCAAATACAAGCCCCGAATCAAAACGGAATAATTTTGACCCGGCAACAATTCCTTCGTCTATCGTTTCAAATCCATATGTACGTTCGGCAAATTCCAAATCGTTTTTAGTATCATCTGCTTGCACCGCGAGCGGCATAGCTACTGCGCTTGCAAGCAATAAAGAGCCGATCCATTTCATTTTCTTCAATATGACACTTCCTTTCTTTCACTTATTCTATCAAAGCAAAAATACAATGAATAGGTAAAGTCATCTATTCCCTATATTTCTTGCAAAAAAACCATTTTCATTGTCGATTTAAACTTAAGGTGCCAAAGGTAACATATAATAATGCGTGGAAAATATTTTAAGTTTGCTTTATTTCCCCTGTCGTATTATACTTTTGACAACTATTATAAAAAGCGAAGACGGAGAGAGTACTCTTGTCGCGGCATTCAAGAGAGCCTGTGGTTGGTGCGAACAGGTATGGCGGACGAGAAGAATTGGGTTCCCGAGCTTGATTGGCGAAAAAGATGTTCATCCATCGTCGAGTAGCCTTTCACGACTCCCCGCGTTAAGGGGTTTGAGTGGCCTGCTTGCGGGCTGATTCGGGTGGTACCACGGTTGATGCACATCAGTCGTCCCTTTTTTAGGGATGACTGGTGTTTTTTTATTTTTATTCTTATTTTAGGTACCTCTGTTGATTGGAGCGAAAGGCGGCGACTCCTGCGGGAAAGCGAGACAGGGGAGACCCCGGAGGGAGCATAGCGACTGAGGAGGCTCACCGCTCGCCCGCGGAAAGCGTCCGCCTGTAGCGAAAATTAGCAGTATTTATTTATAGGAGGAATTTGGATGAAAACTATTTTTTCAGGCGTTCAGCCTACAGGGACAGTAACATTAGGGAACTACATCGGGGCATTCAAGCAATTTACAGAGCTTCAGCACGAATACGACTGCCGATTCTGCATCGTCGACCAGCATGCGATCACAGTACAGCAAGAGCCGGATGAACTGGCGAAGACGATCCGTTCGCTCGCAGCCATTTATATCGCCAGCGGCATCGACCCGGAGAAATCACTTCTGTTCATCCAATCTGAAGTACCGGCGCATGCCCAAGCCGGATGGATGATGCAATGCATTTCGTACATCGGCGAGCTTGAGCGCATGACCCAGTTCAAAGACAAATCCGATGGGAAAGAAGGCGTCTCTGCCGGATTGCTCACATACCCGCCGTTGATGGCCGCGGATATTCTCATCTACAATACGGACATCGTGCCAGTCGGAGACGACCAAAAGCAGCATGTTGAACTGACAAGGGATCTCGCCGAACGTTTCAATAGACGATACGGCGAAGTGCTCACCATCCCGGAAGTGCGCATTCCGAAACACGGCGCGCGCATCAAATCATTGCAAGACCCATTGAAGAAGATGAGCAAATCGGATCCGAATAAAAAAGGGACGATTTCGCTATTGGATACACCGAAGCAAATCGAAAAGAAAATCAAGAGCGCAGTGACGGATTCGGATGGCATCGTGAAATTCGATGTTGAAAACAAGCCAGGGGTGTCCAACCTTCTGACGATTGAATCAGCGTTAAGCGGCATTGCGATTTCCGACCTCGAGTCGAAATACGAGGGGCTTGGCTATGGCGCTTTCAAAACAGGTGTCGCCGAGGCTGTCGTCGGACATCTCACACCGATCCAAGAACGCTACGAGGAGCTTCTTAATTCCTCGGAGCTTGACGTGCATCTTGACCGCGGCGCTGAAAAAGCGAATGCAATCGCGTCTGCAACACTTAAAAAAATGGAGTCCGCGATGGGACTCGGACGAAGACGGTAATCACAAGAAGGATGACTGCCATAACGAAAAGCGTGAAGTCGGCCGTTTGGATAATGAACAGCAGAATCTGCTTCCAGCTATAGCCTAGTGATAGATAATTGAAATAGAAGATCATATGTGTCGTCGTTATGACTATGAGTCCGTAGCTGATGAGGAAGAAGAAGATACGTGTCATGTATACATCGCCCTTTTGCTTTTCTTCCATTGTATGAATGAAAGCTCCCCATTTAGAAGGTTTCTAAATGGGGAGCTATTTTAGGTTTATATTTTCTTGAATACGAGTGAAGCGTTATGTCCTCCGAAACCGAGAGAGTTGCTCATCGCATATTGGATGTCGGCTTTTCTCGCTTTGTTGACGACATAGTCGAGGTCACATTCAGGATCTTCATTCACATAATTCATCGTTGGAGGAAGAATCCCTTCCTGCAATGCCTTCACCGTAAAGATCGCTTCCAATCCGCCTGCAGCGCCAAGCAGATGGCCCGTCATCGATTTTGTCGAGCTCATCGCTAATTTATACGCATGGTCGCCGAAAACCGTTTTCGCTGCAATCGTTTCGAACAGGTCGTTATACGGAGTGCTCGTTCCGTGCGCGTTGATGTAATCGATTTTGTCCGGGCTGATTTCAGCTTCGTCAATCGCTTGACGCATTGCGCGTGCTCCGCCTTCGCCTTCAGGAGCTGGTGCTGTGATGTGGTGGGCGTCTCCTGTAGAGCCGTACCCGACGATTTCCGCATAAATTTTCGCACCGCGTTTCACCGCGTGCTCGTATTCCTCAAGAATGAGGATGCCAGCACCTTCCCCGATGACAAATCCGTCTCTTTCCTTGTCGAATGGACGGGAAGCTGTTGCTGGGTCAGGGTTCAATGACAATGCTGTGTTCGAGCAGAAACCTGCCACTGCCATCGTCGTGATCGGAGCTTCTGCGCCGCCCGTGATCATGACGTCTGCATCACCGCGTTTGATGACTTCGAAAGCGTCACCGATTGAATTCGTACCGGATGCGCAAGCTGTCACTGTACATGAGTTGATGCCTTTCGCGCCGAAATGGATGGATACTTGGCCGGATGCCATATCCGGAATCATCATCGGAACGAAGAACGGGCTGACCCGACGGTATCCTTTTTCAAGGAATGTCTTGAATTGCTGTTCATGTGTTTCCATGCCGCCGATGCCTGAACCGATCCAGACGCCTGTGCGCAATGCTGTTTCTTCATCCAATTCGAGATCTGCGTCTTTCATTGCCATGATGGATGCTGCAAGCGCATAGTGCGTGAAGCGGTCCATTTTCCGCGCGTCTTTCCGCGGGATGTATTCTTCGATGTCGAAGTCTTTCACTTCCGCAGCAACTTTTACTGGAAATTGTTCACTGTCCAGTCTTGTAAGTGGTCCGATTCCGGACTTTCCGTTTAATACCGCTTCCCATGATTCTTCTGCGGAATTTCCTACTGGAGAAACTGCTCCAACTCCTGTAACGACTACACGACGTTTTTCCATTATTGAAAACTCCCCTTCATTTTTACGAATAATAATGTTGTTCTAATTAAATTCAGTATATAGTATTCCGATGTTATTTTCCCCATTTAATGCATAGGGCGCCCCATGTTAGGCCTCCGCCGAATCCGACAAGGACGATGATGTCATCGTCTTTTACACGGCCTTCTTGCAGGTCATCGTATAATGAAATCGGAATGGATGCAGCTGATGTGTTTCCGTATTTATGGACGGATTTGGACATCCTTTCGATCGGCAAGCCAAGCCGTTCACGCGATGCTTCCATGATACGGATATTTGCTTGGTGCGGAATCAAATAGTCGACGTCCTCTGTCGTCAGACCGGCTTTTTTCGTGACACTTACAGCTGATTCGCCCATTTGACGGACTGCAAATTTGAAGACTTCACGCCCGTTCATTTGGATGTATTTGTCTTGGTATAAGTGTTTGCCGCCCGTACCGTCAGCGCCTAGTTCGAAGGCGAGGATACCGCGGCCTTCGCTCACTTTGCCGACAACAGCAGCACCTGCTCCGTCGCCGAAAAGGACTGCTGTGTTGCGGTCTTCCCAATCGGTGATTTTCGACAGCTTCTCAACTCCGACGACGAGGACATGTTTATACGTTCCCGCCTCGACGAAATGCTTGGCCGTTACAACGCCGTACATGAAGCCGGCACATGCTGCAGATATATCCATTGCTGCAGCGTTTTTAGCGCCTAAACGATCTTGGATCATTGTTGCGACGGATGGGAATGGACGGTCTCCCGTCACAGTCGCCACGATGATCATTTCGATATCTTCCGGGTGAAGGCCAGAATTTTCAATCGCATCCAATGCTGCTTCATACGCCATGTCGGACGTATCGGTATTGTCATCAGCAATGCGCCTTTCTTCGATCCCCGTGCGCGTGCGGATCCATTCGTCCGTCGTATCAATCCGCTGTTCCAGATCATGGTTTGTCACAACTTGCGAAGGAACAAACTTCCCTATGCCGATCAACCCTGCATTCATATCACATACCCCGTTCCTTATCATCTATTATTAGTACCTGGTATTAATTATAGAAGATAACTGATCCCTTTTCAATATCTTGACACGATTTCGCCAAAGAAAATATCGAACTTACATTATTTTGTTTATAGTATGGACGTGCTATGGTATGATGTACGAGGAAATAGTTACGATGAGGTGAATTCGATGAAATACATCATGGCATTTATTTGGTCTTTCTTGCTTGTAACGATGTTAAACTACGTGGCAGGTTCAATCGCGGGCGTCCCAGCTTTCAACTTTATGGGAGGCGTTGTCGCGGCTGTCGTCATGGCGATTATCATCCTTTGCATCACTGCAATCACTCCTGAAGGTGAAGTTGCAGATCATTGATCCATCCGTAAAGCCGTTCACTTCATGTGGATGGTTTTTTTAATTACAAGAATGAGAAGTTATCGCGCTGAAATGAGAACTTTTCATTTTAAAACAGCAAAAGCCTTGGACACCGATTTGAAATCGGCGTACCAAGGCTATTTTTATTGCTTCTCAATCTTCAATTTTCCATCTTCCATGCTCAACACTAGTTTCTGTCCGTCCGTCAAGTCGCCTTTGATGATTTCTTTAGCGACGATTGTTTCGACGTGGCGTTGGATGAAACGCTTCAATGGACGGGCACCAAACTCGGCATCTGTTCCTTCTTGGACAATCCAGTTGAGAACGTCCTCACTGTACTCCAAGTCGACTTCCTGTTCATCTAGCCGTTTCACTAAATCTTCGAGCATCTTCTTGGCAATCAAACGGAATGAATCGCCTGACAACGAGTGGAAAATGATGATATCGTCCATCCGGTTTAGCAGCTCCGGTTTGAAATGGCGGCGCAATTCCGCCATGACCAGATCCTCTGCGGCATGCTCATCGGAATCGAACTGGCCTTGCAGCAAGTAGGCGGAGCCGATGTTGGACGTCATGATGACAACTGTATTCGTGAAATTGACGAGCCTGCCTTGGCTGTCCGTAATCCGACCGTCGTCCAATATTTGTAGCAAGATATTCGACACGTCTGGATGCGCCTTCTCAATTTCATCGAGAAGAACGACCGAATATGGATTACGGCGAACCGCTTCCGTTAGCTGCCCGCCCTCTTCATAGCCGACATAACCTGGAGGCGCTCCTACGAGACGCGACACGCTGTGCTTCTCCATATATTCGGACATGTCGATCCGGATGAAATGATCTTCCGAATCGAACAACGTCGCGGCGAGTGTTTTCGCAAGCTCAGTCTTCCCGACCCCGGTCGGTCCGAGGAACAGGAACGAGCCGATCGGCTTGTCAGGATCCTTGATGCCTGCACGGGCACGCCAAACTGCTTCCGTGACGAGCTGCACGGCATCATCTTGACCGATGACCCTTTCTTCCAAAGTTTCGCGGAGTCGGAGCAATTTCTCCCGCTCCCCTTCCACGAGTTTCGTGACAGGGATTCCTGTCCAGCGTGCGACAATCATCGCGATTTCGTCTTCCGTCACTTCTTCCCGCAACAGCCGGTTATCCGAACTGTTTGCAAGAGGCGCTTCCAATTCATGAAGTTTCTTTTCAAGTTCAGGAATTTTGCCGTATTGGAGCTCGGCGGCTTTATTCAGATCAAAGCGGTTTTGCGCATCCTCCAGCTCACGGCGATAGCGGTCCAGCTCTTCCCGCTTCACTTGGATTTCGCGCAACGCTTCCTTCTCTTTATTCCACTGCTCCCGCATCCCGGCGGAGGAATCTTTCAGCTCCTGCAGCTCGGTGCGCAAAGCTTCGAGACGCGTCTGGCTGATTGCATCTTTTTCTTTCCGCAATGCTTGCTCCTCGATTTCGAGCTGCATGATCCGGCGTGTGACCGAATCGAGTTCCTGTGGCATCGAGTCGATTTCCGTGCGGATCATCGCGCTCGCTTCGTCCATTAGATCGATTGCCTTGTCCGGCATGAACCGTTCTGTTAAATAGCGGTCCGACAGTGTAGCGGCCGCAACGAGAGCGCGGTCATGGATACGGACGCCGTGATGCAGTTCAAATCGTTCCTTCAACCCGCGCAAGATTGAAATCGTATCTTCGACAGAAGGTTCGCGTACCATCACTTGCTGGAAGCGGCGCTCCAACGCCGGATCCTTCTCGATATACATCCTGTATTCGTCGAGCGTCGTCGCCCCGATGCAATATAGTTCGCCGCGCGCTAGCATCGGTTTCAACATATTGCCCGCATCCATCGCGCCTTCCGTCTTTCCGGCGCCGACGATCGTATGGATTTCGTCGATGAAGAGGATGATTTCCCCGTCACTGTCCTTCACTTGCTTCAAAACGCCTTTCAACCGTTCCTCGAATTCACCTCGGTATTTCGCGCCCGCGATAAGCGAGCTCATATCGAGTTCGAAGATCTGCTTATCCTTCAGCCCTTCCGGCACGTCTCCTTTGACGATCCGTTGGGCAAGCCCTTCGACAATCGCCGTCTTACCGACACCAGGCTCCCCGATTAGCACAGGATTGTTTTTCGTTTTTCTTGATAAAATCCTAATGACATTCCGGATTTCTTCATCGCGCCCGATTACCGGGTCCATTTTTCCGTTCTTCACATCTTCAACGAGATTTCGTCCAAATTGTTCAAGTGGTGTACGTTGATCTTCCTGTACGCCATCCATTCTCATATGCATTCACCTCATAATTTGACTTTGACTATCTTTGATTAATTAAATTATATGCTTTTTATTCCAATAAGTAAAGCATCCCGCTTGCTTAATTTTCCCTGTCCCGATGGGAATAAACATAAGCAAAAAAAGGCTGCCCGACATAAGTCAGACAACCTTTTCCCGTTTCTATTAATGTTTTATCAACGAACACCTAGCGCCATCTTCGCATATCGGGACATCATATCTCTCGACCATGGCGGGTTCCAAATAATATTAACGTCCGCATCTTTCACTTCAGGCAATTCCATCAGTTCTTGCTTGATGTTGGCGACGATTTGCGGCCCCATCGGACAACCCATAGATGTCAATGTCATTGTCACTTTGGCAGTGCCTTCTTCATCCAGCTCAACGTCATAGACAAGTCCCAAGTTGACGATATCAATACCGAGCTCGGGATCGATCACGTTTTCCAGAGCACCCATCAAGCTGCCCTTCATATCATCATTCATTGAAATTCCCCTTTCCGTATCTGTTCTGCCTCCATCATAGCAAGGATGGCCTATTCATTCAAATAAGATGCGAACCAATCGGCTGTACGCAGCATGCCTGTTCTTGAAACGGCATGTCCTGCCGTCGGATCCTTCACAAATTCGAATCGTTCGGGTTCATCCGCATAATCCTTCTTCGCCGCATTGTAGAAATTGAATGTCGGTTCGAACGGGACCGTCGTATCGTTTTCGCCGTGCCAGAAGTAGACGGGGCGATGGTTGAGCTTTTTCCTTTGTTTCGTCAAATCGAAGATGGCAAGTGTATCGAGCAATGATTTCCGTTCTTCATCGGTGATCGGCAATTTAAATCCGCGCCGTTCGAATTGGGACATTTGCGCTTTTGCAAGCTCTACATAACCTGGCGCGCCCATCATGACAGCCGCCACATCGATCCATGGATAGGCAGTCAGACAGCCGAGTGTCGTAATGCCGCCCATGGATGTACCGCCCATGCCGATTTTCGTTACGCCTCTTTCCTGCAGTTCCTTGTGTAGGACGGCCATTTCCTCAATCGATGTCAGGACAATCTCCCAAAATCGCAGGCTTAGCTGAACTTCATCCAAACCTTCATCCCGGACACCGTGCAAATGGGCATCCGGCAAAAGGACGCGGAATCCTTTCTTTGCAATATTATATGCGTAATGCAAGTTATGCTCTTTGGCGCTTGTGAAGCCGTGCAGGAAGATGACGGTTGGTAGTTTGCTATTTTCGTTTGATTCATCCACAATATGCAATAATGGTATATTGCTCCAATTTTCCTCTTTGACAATCATTCGAACACCTTCTGTACTTTTTCTAAATCGTACCAAAGTTTTATTAGAAAAACAAAAAGGACGGTTTTCTTCCGGAATGTTTTGACTTGCCTCGATAGATAACGATAAACTGGATATCATAGATATCAACCCGTAAAAACAAGGTGAATCGCTGGCTGAAATGGGTATACATCAAAGAACTATCCAAAAGGGGGCAGAACTATGAAACCGCATTTGATTGTCCTCGACTTGGACGGGACATTGCTGACGGATGAAAAAGTTATCTCAGAAGAAACCGCACATACATTGAAACGGGCGGAAGAACAAGGGCATCAGGTGATGATTGCGACCGGCCGGCCGTATCGGGCAAGTGCGATGTACTATCGGGAACTCGGCCTGAAGACGCCAATCGTCAATTTCAATGGCGCGTTCGTCCACAATCCGACTGACCGTTCCTGGAAAACGGTCCATGAAACGATTTCCCTTCCTGTTGTCAACGATGTTGTGGAAGCGATGCAGGATTTTCGTCTCCATAATATCATTGCTGAAGTGATGGATGATGTGTATTTGCAATATCACGATGAAAAGCTATTGGATATCGTCGGCTTCGGAAATCCCGTCATCAGGCAAGGGGACATCCGGGAGTCCTTGCAAGTCGAGCCTACCAGTTTGCTTATTCAGGCAGACCCACAAAACGTCGAACCAATCCGGAGACATCTGGCAGAAGTCCATGCGGAGGCGATCGACCATAGACGTTGGGGCGCGCCATGGGATGTCATTGAAATCGTGCGCCACGGATTGAACAAAGCGGTCGGCATCTCACATGTCGCCAAATGGCTCGGAATTCCGCGTGAACGCATCATCGCTTTCGGGGATGAAGATAACGACCTTGAAATGATCGATTATGCAGGCGTCGGTGTCGCGATGGCCAACGGAATCGACAGGCTGAAATCCATTGCAGACGAAGTGACGACGTTGACGAATAATGAAGACGGAATCGCAGAAGTACTGAAAGAACGATTGTTATTAACAAAAAAAATATAAAAAGAATATAGGGGGACTCAAAATGAGAATTTTTGCCGACAGTGGTTCAGATTTGCCGAAATCTTTTTTCGATGAAAACGATGTGACGCTCATTCCTTTGCGCGTTTTGATTGACGACAAGGAAGGCGACGATGTCATTGAGATTAATTCGAAAGAAGTGTATGACGCCATCCGTAATGGCAAACATCCAAAGACGTCACAAGCATCGCCGGAACTTTTCCATTCAACTTGGAAAGAACTCGCTGCTTCAGGGGAAGACGGTTTGTATATCGCTTTTTCGTCCGAGCTATCGGGAACATATAACACAGCAGTCATGATGAAAGATCAAGTGAAGGAAGGCAATCCGAACATGAACCTCGTCATCATCGATTCACGCTGTGCTTCGCTTGGACATGGCCTTCTCATCCAAGAAGCTGTCCGGCTCAGGGATGCGGGCGATGATGTGCGTACGATCGAACGTAAAATCCGTGACATGGCCAATCATATGGAACATCTTTTCACAGTCGAAGACCTCGACTACCTGGCGAAGGGCGGGCGTGTATCGAAAGCCAGCGCATTCATCGGCGGACTGTTGAACATCAAACCGCTCCTTCATGTCGAAAGCGGAAGGCTCGTGCCGATCGAAAAACACCGCGGCCGCAAAAAGGTGCTTCGCCGCATGCTCGAACTGATTGAGGAACGCGGAGTTGAATTATCGAAACAGACAATCGCCATCAGTCACGGCGATGACGAAAGCACGGCCCTAGAGATGAAAGCGCTCATCGAAGAGAAGTTCCAGCCGAAAAACGTGGAAGTCCATATGATCGGCTCCGCTATCGGATCCCATTCAGGACCCGGCACGATCGCAATTTTCTTCTTGAATAAATTCAATCAATAAATAAATGAAAAATGCCTTTCCGGGCATGGCTGCAGCCAATTCCGAAAAGGCATTTTTTATTTTGTTCATGAAATTAATTTTCCGTCCGTCTTCTGTCCCGTCCTTTTTTAATGACGAGGAACAAGAAGCCAAGGAACATGACGTAAACGAGGATCGATGCAATCAAATAAGGCGTGTTGAAGCCTTTATCTTCGTCTGCAATATACACTTCCGCAAGCTCCCTATCCAGAACGACGCGGAATACGCCATCGTCAGCTTCCCGGATCAGGTCGCTGTCCAACAGACCGCGCAGCTTTTTGTTCTCGCCGATCTTCTCGGCTGGCACTGTAAAACTTGCTGTCTTCGATGTATTGTTAATGGCAACGAGCCATGTTTCATCCGCAGATGTACGCGTGTAGACCATGAAGCCATCTTCATTGTGCAGCATTTCAAAATCGCCGTTGCGGAGCGTTTCCGATTCATTGCGCAGCAAATTCAAATCGCCGATCAGATCCTTGAATTCCATGTCCGTTTTGAAGTTGAAAAGCGGATGGCTTTCAGGCGCTTCTTTTCCGTTGACCGCGATTTCCGAGCCGTAAGTCATAAGCGGCACACCCGGAAGCGTAAATAGCGCAGTCGCCGCCACTTTCCAACGAGTTGGCGGGAACATTCGGGCTTCCACGATATCATACGTGAAGCGCGGTCCTGTTAAGTCGTCATATTGCAACAGTTCGAGCTTATCGTTTCCTTTGAAAATATCCATTGGGGATGAATCCGGATCGAATCTCACGAATGACTCACGGAGCGCCTGTATTTTCGCATCACTCGGCTTCAAGTCAAACGCAGCCCCGCTTTCTTCATTCGTCAATACGTAAGCGCCTTGCTTGGCGTTATGGATTGCATCAATCATTTCATTTAAGAAAGCTTCATCGAAACCATCAAGCTTCGTCAAACGGAGCCCGTCCAAATCATAAGTAGTGATGAAATCGGTCGCCGCTTGGATCAAAGCGTCCTTTACGTTCGTGTCGGAAGGATTCCAATCGACCGTGCCGTCTGCAGAATGAATGGATTTATATGCCTGTCCTTTCGTCCATTCATGATCCGCGCTCACCTTCCCAAGAGGAAAATCGGCAATCACTTTCATTTTCTTCTTGTGAATTTCCTTCACTAATGCATCGAACTCTTCAGCCGTACCGAAATGAGGCTCCAATTCGGTATAAGACAGCGCTCTGCTTCCATCATACGTTTCTGTCTTGAAGACGGGTCCTAACGAAATCATCGTGAATCCCATATCGATAATATGCTGCAATCGACCTTCCAGACCGAGGAAATCACCACCGTTGAAGGCATTCCCTTTATGCGTATCGACATTGATGTCGTTTCTCCCATTCCCGTTATTAAAACGGTCCACTAACAGATCATATATGCTTTCATCCATGATGCCGCGCTCCGCCTTGGCGGAAGCGACAGACGGTAGACTTGCAGAAATGAACAATAAAAAAATGGCAGCTATGCCAATCAAACGTTTCCCTTTCACGATAAAGCCTCCTCAAACGAGCTATCTCTTGCCATTTTAACAAAATGGAGCGCTCCCCGCTATGGAATGGGGAGAAAAAGTGGAGTGCCATTAAAAAATGGGGCGAATTTGTGAATGAAAGAGATTAAATGAGCGTGGAGAGAGGGGGTTATGAGCGCGGTTGAAGGGTTTATGAGCACGAAAACGGATTTATGAGCGCAGTAGCAGGGTTATGAGCGCGGAACTGTATTTATGAGCGCAGCAGCAGGGGTTATGAGCGCAAAACGGCATTTATGAGCGCAGCAGCAAGGTTTATGAGCGCGAAATCGAAAAAATGAGCCACCGGAAGCTTAACCGGTGGCTCGCTAGCTCAATATCAGAAGAATTCATAGCCCATCGGCAATTTGAAGCCGAAGAACATCGTTGCGAAAAAGAAGACGAAGAACAAAATCCAGAACGTCGTCACTTTCTTCCCTTTTTCAGAACGGACAAGAACCATTTCCATCATCCCGATCGTCAACAGGCCGAGCAGGAATTTAATGCCGTATTCGGCGCCTCTTCCGAAATCCATCCCTTTAATGAAGAGCGCAACCCCTGAAATAAGGATAAGCACGAAAAATAGGCGTGCAATCATATGTGTAATCTTTTTTCCTTTTGTCCCGTTCGCCATGACAGCCGAAACGAGGAAAATGATAATGCCGACGACCCATGTGAAAAGATGGAAATGGGTCGAACTTGTCAAAAAGTCCAAATTGTTCACCTCATCATTAATCAATTTCGCCTCGGCGAAATTGCGTCCGGATTTTGAATTGTGCTTGCACAATTAACTCCTTTCAAAATCCGTGACATCCGCCGGAGGCCTTATCTTTTTTTAGCAGGCGTCTGAGCGCCTGCTGAATAAAGATAAAGTTTTCTTTATTATACTATCATAGAAAAGCTTTCCATAGTAGGAAACGGCATTATGCAAACCGATTGACGAGCGTGCCGATGCCCTCGACGGAAATCTTCACCGTATCCCCCGCCTTCAGGAATTTCGGCGGATTAAATCCTTTGCCGACTCCTGCGGGCGTTCCTGTCAAAATGACGTCGCCCGGCTCAAGAGTGACAAATTTCGAGATTTCGGCAATCAATTCATCGATTTTGAAGATCATGTCGGATGTATTACCGTTTTGACGAACTTCATCATTCACTTTTGTGACGATCGACAAATTATGCGCATCAGGAATCTCGTCCTTCGTGACGATATATGGACCCATCGGGCAAGACCCGTCCAAGCTTTTGCCAAGGAAGAACTGCTTGTGGCCAGTCTGTATGTTCCTAGCCGTTATATCATTCGCGATCGTATAGCCGAAAACGTGATCATATGCGAGCTGTTTCGGGATATTGCGCCCTTTCTTGCTGATGACGACAGCCAGCTCCCCTTCATAATCGAGGCTTTCCGTAAGTTCTGCGTGCACTGGAAGCTCCTGCTCATCTGCGGCAATCGCAGTAGGTGATTTTGTGAAAATCAATATTTTTTCAGGTGGTGCTTCCGCACCCATCTCGGCGGCGTGCTCGGCATAGTTCTTGCCGACGCCAAGGACGTTTTTCGGTGTACGCGGAATCGGGGACAGCCATTCAACTTCCGTGAATGCATACTTGAATTGTTCCGGATTTTCGCTATTCCGAGCTTGCTCGGCAAGTTTCCTCACCTTTTCGACAAACTCCAAACCTCCTGCAATACCTTCGATGATTGTTGAAGGGAAATCCGTTTCGCCGAATGCCTCAGCGATCGATTTCACATCCCAGACCGCTTCCTCTTTCTTCACTTTCGGACCGAACAATGTTTTACCTTCAAACCGGAACGACAAAAGTTTCATGTACAAGCCCATCCTTCCTTATAATATGGAAAACCTTTTCAACACAATTTCCGATTACCTACTACCATTCTACAAAGCTTGTTGTTTCTCCTCTTTTTTCGGCATGTTTTTTCCGTACGTCCCTTTCCGCCAGAGCCATTCGAATGGCCCCATCCGGAACTTCATTAGCCAGAGCTCCGCGAATATGACCTGGATGGCAAAGATGCCGACAGCGATCATCGTCCCTGTCTCTATATCCACTTTTCCATAAAGCCCGAAGCCGTATCCGTAGAATAGAAGTGTTGCAATAATGGATTGCATCAAGTACGTCGTCAATGACATCCGCCCAGCTTTTGAAATCGGCCGGAAGATCGTGCGGAAAATCGGCAATGTACAAAGCAGGATGATGACGCATGCATAGCCGATCGCCAAAATCGGTCCGCCGATCAGTTGCTGGATCAATAAATTATAGTAATCATATCCGTCGATGTACGGCCATGATTTAATGGAGATCCCAGCTGCTAACGTGATGATGCCGACAATGGCTATTTTGCCTTTCAGTTCCGCCGTTCGTTCAAACAGCTTCCATTTCGAGAAGGCAGCCCCGAGCATGATCAATGGCAAGACCATGAAAACACTTAGGAAGGAGTTTGTCAAACCGATGAATAGCCACTCGGTAATCCGGAAAACAAGTGCTTCGCCATATGACCCGTGTGCATATGCCGTAATCGCCAACTCGATCTGCTGGATATCGACAAACCCTTCCATCAACGAGTTCGGATTAAGCACCGTCAATGCATACATGACGCCGATAAATAGGGCGGTCGGAAGCAAATAGACGATGAGCGCAATCCAGAGGAGCCATTTTTTCGGAACACGGACGACAGCTAGCATGATGAAGCCCATCAGCGCATAGGTGAATAAAATATCACCCGACCAGATGAACAGCGCATGGATCAGGCCGAACCCCATGAGTATCGCAAGGCGCCTCGCCATCATCGGTACGTATGACGTCCCGTTTGCCATCGCTTTTTCATATTGCATATTCAATCCATATCCGAACATCATGGCGAAAATCGGGTAAAAGCTCGCTTCCACAAACAAATTGATCAGCTTGTAGGATGCCACATCACCCGGCGTACTGAAATACGAATGTGGATCGATATAAAAATAAGGTGAATGGAATGTGAGCATATTCGCGATGAAGATGCCGAGGAGCGCAAAGCCCCTCAGTATATCCAACGCTTCAATGCGGTTTCCAATCGTCGGTGTTACATTCAAACTGTTTCCTCCTGAACTTGCACAATCCTCTCCCCGTCAAACAAATAGAGGACCATTTCTTTTATTTGTATTCTTGCGATCGACTCGACCGCTTTTTTATAAAGGCTCAACTGGATGCCATACCATTTTTGCATTTCGGCTTGGATCTCTTCTTCGGACCGGAATCTTCCGCGAATCCGGTCCGTCTTATAGTCGAGTAGCACCCAGCCATCTTTTTCTTCGAAGAGGCAGTCGGCGATCCCTTGCAAGATCTGATGATCGCCGTCATTCCCGTCAAATGCATACGTAAACGGCACTTCCTTGAGCATCCTTGTCGCTTGGGACAATCTTTTGAATAGCGGCGTCCCGAAAAATTGGACGACCGCTTTCACATCGACTGCGTTCGCTTCTTCTGTCGTCAATAATTGCCGCGTCGTCAGCTCGGTGACGAACCGATCCACGTCTTGGACGGTATGCGTCTTCGACAGATCGATATGCTGCATGATCGTATGCATCGCCGTTCCGATTTCCGCTCCTGATAGCGCCCTTGACTGCATGAACGCCGGTCGGTCATGCAAATAAGGCGTGCTCACTTCATCATCCTTCGTCGTGAAGAAGTCGTCGAAATCCGGCTCCATCTCGAGCAGCGCCACCCTTTTCAAGTCGCTCACCGTCTGCTTGGATCGCTTTTCGACGGAAGCCATGAATGGATAGACGTAGTCGAATCTCCGTTTCACTTCCTTGGACCATTCAGCGTCGATGACATCACTGGATGTTGCTGGTACAGGTCTTTCGACGATTTCCTCTTCTTGTTCCTCCATCGCGAGGAATGAAGAAACAGGATGCGCCGCAATTTCCCACTTCGAAGGATCATTGACGGGACTGCCCCCGTACATGAAACCGAATTTCCCGAAATCCGGGTGCCGCGCAATCGCTGGCCCTATCCAATCTAAATAGCCGTTTGCGCGCGACCTCGTATATTCCGGCAGCATTTCGCCTGCTTCGATGAGCTGCGCGTCCTGCCAGCTGCCGATCGCCTTTTCAATATCCTTGACGGTGGCAATCAATTCGAGATGCTCCTTCGCCCTCGTCATCGCCACGTAAAGCACGCGCATCTCCTCCGCACGCATTTCAAGCTCCTTCTTCTCTTTCATCGCGAGGAATGGAAGTGATGTGTACGTGATGCGCAATTCAGGGTCGATCGCCTTCACCGCCAAACCGAAATGCTGGTCGAATAAATACGGCTCATTGAAATCCATCTTATTGAACTGTCTGCCGGCCCCCGCGACGAACACGTACGGGAATTCCAGTCCTTTCGATGAGTGGATCGTCATGATCCGGACGACATCCTCCGTCTCGCTCACGTAACGGGCAGCACCGAGATCATCACCGCGCTTCTGCATCCGGTCGACAAACCGGAGGAATCGGAAAAGCCCCCGGAAGGACGTCTTCTCATAATCGATGGCGCGATCATGCAGCGCGCGCAAATTCGCTTGCCGCTGCTTTCCGTTCGGCATCGCGCCGACCATTTCATAGTAATGCGTATCGTTATACACTTGCCAAATGAGTTCCGACAACGAACCGCGTCGTGCTAGATTGCGCCAATCCTCGAACATGAGGAAGAACCGCTGCAATTTCACTTGCGTTTCCGCAGCAATCCCTGCCCCGCCTGTCGCCATGAACAGTTTCAGCGCCTCGTAAAACGGTTTGTTCTTCGCTGCGAGACGGACTTGCGCCAACTCATTTTCCGTCATGCCGACGAATGGTGCGCGGAGGACCGATGCAAGCGGAATATCCTGATACGGATTGTCGATGACGCGGAGCGTATTCAGCATGATCATCACTTCGATCGCCTCGAAATAGCCGCGCGACAATTCCGCATAGATCGGGATGCCCGCAAGCTTGAACTCTTCGGCGATTTCCCCGGACCATGTCATGGAGCGCATGAGGATGACGATATCCCTGTATTCGAGAGGGCGCCGTTTATCCGTGAACGCATCTGTCACTTCAGCACCTGATGCCATCAACTCTTTGATTCTGCTGATCATATATCGCGCTTCTGCTTGCGAACTTTTCAGGCTTTGCCCCGTCAGCTCTGTTGCTTCATCTTCCATATCCTCTTCGTCAGCCTCATATAACAACGTCAATGCAGCTGGCGTTTCCTTTTCCGGATAACGGGCGCCATATTTCAACGCTGCAGCTTCATCGTATTCGACTTCGCCGACTCGTTCGCCCATCACTTGGGAGAAGATGAAGTTCGTCGCGTCCAATACTTCTTTCCGGCTTCGGAAATTGGCATTCAAATCGATCTTCAGCCCATTTTCGCTATCGTCCGACGTAAATCGATTATATTTCCCAAGAAATAACCCCGGTTCCGCCAGTCTGAAACGATAAATCGACTGTTTCACGTCTCCTACCATGAATAGATTCCCGTCCGACTCGCTGCCGCGCTTCACGAGCTGGATGATCGCCTCTTGCAGCAAGTTGACGTCCTGATATTCATCCACTAGAACTTCCGCGAACCTGTTCAAATAATCGACCGCAATATCGGATGGCACAAGTTCCCCGTCCTTTTCTGCCGCAAGGATCTGCAAAGCAAAATGCTCCAAATCCGAAAAGTCGACAAGACCGCGATCCATCTTCACTTCGCCGTATCGCTTGCCGAAATCGATGACGAGCTCAACTAGCGTATGCATCATCGGCGCCATTAGACGGATTTCGTCCAATAGACGCTTTGGCGTCCTAGTAAAATATGATTCTTTCAATGAATTGACGATCTTCTTCACGGAATCCCGTAACGACTTCGCCCGTTTCGCCAATTCCTCATCGCATGTGTTCTTCCGGATCGTGCCCGCCTTCACCCATGTAAGCGATCCGAAAAACGCATACGTCTCTTCCCAAGTCCCTTCTTCTATCCGACGCTTCGCTTCCCTGATCCATTGCAGATCAGCGTCAGCAGTCGCAGCCAAAGGTTCGGGACCTTCCGGCATCAGTGCAATCCGCTTCATATCCTCCGTCAGATGAATCGCTTCCTCAAGCGTATGGCGGATCGCCATCTTCAACGGACCGATGAAATCGAGTTCGTCGATCGTCACGTCTTCATCCAATTCATATTGCATCGGAATCATCCGGAGCCATCGTTCCGGAGAAGGGTGCACACGCGAGTAATCGTACAGCCTGTCGATGAGCGTCTCGATCGATTGGTCGTTCCGATCTGACGTAAAACTGTCCGCAAGCCTGTACATCGCTTCGGGGTTTTCTGCATTATAAGCGTCCTCAAGCACTTCACCGATCGTGTCATCCCGCAGCAATGCCGCTTCCGTTGTATCCGCGATGCGGAATCCCGGATCGATATCGATCAAGTATGCATATTGGCGCACGACGTTCAAACAGAAGGAGTGCAATGTGGAGATCTGCGCTTTATTCAACAGGCTCAGCTGCCTGCGCAAATGGATGGAGTCTGGATTGACGGCAATCGCCTCTTCCAATGCTTCCGCCATCCGGTGCCGCATTTCAGCCGCCGCTGCATTTGTGAACGTGACGACGAGCAGTTCATCCACATCAATCGGATTGTGCTCACTGAGCACTTTCTCGATCATCCGCGTAATCAGCACTTTCGTCTTCCCGGAACCGGCCGCAGCCGATACGAGCACATCTTTCCCCGTCGCCCAGATCGCCTTCCATTGGGCGTCCGTGAACGTCACGTCCGCCGGTTTAACTGGAATGTCCATCATCATTCACATCCTTCCGCATCTTCTCAAGGGATTCTTCCGGGTTCATGCTTTCATAGTGCCGGTATTTCTGCTCGGGATTCGTCGGGTCGAACTGGCAGACCGAACGATACGAGCAATATTGGCAAGGCATTTTATCTTTCAGCCGATATGGATACACCCGCGCATCTCCTGCAAGCATCCCGTCCCCCGCCTGCTGGTGGCGGTGCCTTACGAACTTCCGGACAATTTGCAGATCATCCGTCGACAGCACTTTTGACGTTTTTGTAAAGGTCCCGTCCGTCTTCAAGGCGGCTGGGATGACAGACGACGTCCTGCCGAGCTGCGCATCCATGCCCATGACGACTTCAGGGTCATCGAGCAAATAGCCCCTCATCTTATAGGACTTCAATATTTCTTCTTCAACCAAATCTTCGGTCAGCTCAAGCTCCGTCCGGATCATCGGATTATGGACATGCAAGTAAAGTACGCCCGCGGGATCCGCCTTGAATCCGATCCATTCTTCCGCATGCTCGACCGCTACATCGAGGTACGTCAACATCTGTAAGGATATGCCGTAATAGACGTCGGTCAGATCGAGCTGCTTCGAAGATGATTTATAATCGACAATCCGTACATAATTCCGTCCGTCGATTTCCGTTGCATCAACCCGGTCGATTCTGCCGCGCAAATTCATTTGATTGCCACGGCGAAGCGGAATCTCAAGCGGCGGCAATTGCTCGCCAGGTCCGAAAGCCGCTTCGATCGCGATTGGCCGGAACATGCTTTTCGTCGCCTGTTTGCCGAGCGCGAAAATCGTACGTGTCACGATATGCGTCAATTTTCGGCGGATATAGTGGTAGCGACTCGTCGACAGCAGTATGCGGTTGAAGAACATCGGCGCGATATGCTCCATCGCATCCCTTGATAATTGCCAGCATTGCTCCTTAGACAGCTCCGTCCATGATCTTCCCGTCCGGTTCATTTCATCCGAAATCCATTTCAGTGCAGCATGAAACAGATCACCGATTGATGGAGCTTCGAGCGTAAATTCCATCCGTTCCTGCAATCCAAGTCCATATGAAGCGAAATGCTGGAACGGGCAGCTGTAATACGATTCGATCCTCGAAACGCTGGATACAAATGTCTTGCCATACAAGCCTTCCGTAATGGCCGGCGCGAGCCGCTCCGTTTCATTCCGGTCCGTCATCGGCTTCGTAATGTATTCCAGGACAGAAGACCATAGCGGGTCCTCCTCGTAATACTCAAGAACCGCCCGCCATTCAGCAGTAAGCTCGTTCGTCTGCTCCGCTTCCTTCACTTTCATTGAGACGTATGGCAACGCGGTCCGAGGGTGGCTAATATAGTCGGCCTCCTCCTCGCCGTTCAGCAATTCGGAAGGATCCGTCACCGCCGATTGCAGCCCTATTCCCGGCAACAGCTGTTGGATACGCGGGATATAGAGCGATGGCAACAGCGACTTCCCTTCTTCATCCGCGATCGGATAGGAAATGAAAAGCTTTTGCCTTGCCGACGTGAACGCCCGGTATGCCATATACGATTCATCCATGAGCTTCATTTTCGACGAAGGGGCCAGTTCAATGCCGCTCATCGCGAACCATTCGCGATCCGTGTCGGACAAGAGGCCCTCCGCGTCAATCCGTTGAGGGAGCACACCGTCATTGACGCCGATGACGAAGCCCATTTCGATTTCCATAAGGCTCGCAAGCTCGATCGTTGTCACCGTCACTTGATCGAGCGACGGCGGGATGCGCGTGAATTCGAGCGTATCGAATCCTTCATCCAAAATCCGGGCAGCTTCCTTCAACTCCAACTCCTTGTCGCCGAACATGAGGACAAACTGGTCAAGGACATTGATCCATGAATCCCAGGCCTGTTCATGCTCCGTCGCGTTCAACAGGCGGCCTGCACGCTCTTCATCCGCACGCAAGTCGATGATCTTATCGAATACGTGCAGCGATTCCATGAATAAAAACAGCGCTTCCGCGACATCACGGCCACTTTTCGAACGCTTCAGCCTGCCTTCGAATTGCGCAAGCGGCTCCCGGATCGAGTCTCGGATCAGATGAAGCTCCCGTTCCAGCGCCAACTCCTCGTCGGTCTGCACGTTCGTATGAAGTTCCAGCCCGCGATATCGCTTCACTTTCCAGCGCGCTTCATCGAACCACCGATTGCCGTAGATCCCGTTCGCCAACACATAATTTTCGAGACGGTCCGCACGCTCACGCCAAAGAAGCTTGTCTTCCCGATGCGGGAAAAACAGATCCGTCTTCACCGCACGGAATACCGATTCATATGTCCAGCCGGATGTGACGGCCTCGAGTACAGACCTTGAAAACTCGATGAGCGGGTGATGGAGCATCGGCTTCTTCCGGCTGATGAACACCGGGATATCGTATTGCGAAAAGATCGTTTCAATAAGCTCATCATACTTGTCCGGCTGCCGGTATAAAATCGAAATTTCCTTATACCGTCCGCCTTTCATGACAAGTTCCCGAATTTTCCTCGCGACCGCATGGATTTCCGCTCTCCGATCCGTCGCCTCGACGAGGGTGACCGCCCCTTCGGCAGGTCTTTCTTTCGGAGGATAGTTCTCGAACTCGTTCTCGAAGTGGCGGAGCTCGTCATTTTTAAATCGGACAGGCACGGCCATATGGATTCCCTCTTCAATTTCAATCGCTTCATTGCGCGCAATCTCGCGGAGCTTCATCGACGTGCGCACTGGATTGAAGAACAATTCATGATCCGCATGCCCCGACAAATCGTCCTCCATCGGCAAGACGACCGTCACCCGGTTCCCATGCTTCATCAGTTCCGTTATGATTTCATACTCCCTCGCTGTGAAACTCTCAAATCCATCTATATAAATCTCTGCGCCTTTCATCAGTTCAGAGTGTTTGATCTGGGAAGCTAGCAATGCCAAATGCCCCTCGCTATCGACATAGGAGGTGCCAAGACGCTCCTCTATTTTTGATACGAGCAAGGAAAGGTCGCTCACCTTGTCCTGCAATGTCCTCGGTGCATCTGCAGTGGCCAGCTGTTCGCGGAACTCGGCCAACGTTTCCCGGTCTAAGCAATAGCGGCTGAACTCCTTCATAAGGTCGCCGATTTTTTCCGTAAAGCCTCGCTTGTTCGCTGCCTGCTTGAACAGCTTCAGCTCCTCCCGGTTCTCCTCCAGCACGCTCCGCACGAGCATCCTGTATCCGAAACCGTCGACTTCCTTCCGTGTAATGCCGCCCGTCTCCTGCAGCACCCGCCACGCGAGCCGCTTGAACGTGGAAACTTGCGCGCGGATCAAGCCATTCAAGCCGAAATTGACCGACAAACTCAGCTCCATGGAATACGACATCTGGTCAGGCACGATCAGAATGACAGCCGGCCCCAATGGATTCCGTTCAAGCTCTGAAGCAATCTCCCGCTCGATGACCGTCGTCTTCCCCGTCCCGGCCCGTCCTGTCACAAACCGTAAAGTCATGGCCCTCTCCCCCTTTCTATAAATGAAAAAATCCTATCATCCTTCCCTTCATTGTACCGAAAGTTTAGGAGGACAGGAACTATTTCAGTTGTTTTGTAAAAACCATCCAGCGCGAGCAGTGAAATGCAGACGCAATGCACTCCCCGCGATTAAAAAAACGCATAAATTCATTTTTTCACGCATAAATCACTAGAATCACGCATAAATCTTTCCAAACGCGCATAAATCCCTTTATTCACGCATAAACCGCCCGAAACGCGCATAAAGGCACTGCTCAATCTTCTTCTTTATCTCCTTGGAAAATCGTACTCGACTCCTCTTCCACTTTCCGATCAATCCGCTTCTCAAACCACTTGCCTACGAGCCATAAAAGTACGATAATCCCAATGACAATTCCCGTCCGAATGGGCTGCGTCAACAACGCCTTCAAGTCATACCCGATGAAACCTATCGTGAAAACCATAACGAATTTCCCCGCCATAAGGACCGCCAAATAACTTTTCTTCTTCATATTAGACAAGCCTGCTACAAGATTCACAAGTGCGGAAGGCGTAAACGGAAAGCAAATCAATATAAACAGTGGCCCGAAACCGTTCCTCTCGACCCAGCCGATCAACCGCTGTACGCGCTCATGTCTTGTCAAAAAGCGCAAAAAACGATTCCTTCCATATTTTCGGATTATCAAAAATACGGCATACGAGCCCACCGTCGCCCCCGCCCATGATAAAACAAAACCGTACCATATTCCGTAGGCCACAGAATTCGCAATAACAAAAACGAATAGCGGCAAAAAAGGTAAAAACGATTCTATGAAAGGCAGCAAAAGGCCGATAAACGGCCCCAACGCCTTGTACTGACCCGCCAACTCGGTAATTTTATCAACATCTAGCCATTCACCCATCTGCAACACCCTCGCCTATCAACAATCGGCTTTTCCGATTCCTGCTATCAATATATTATCGAATATTCCCTTTTCCCTTATAGAATAACACCAAAACGTCAAAATATAGTATAATTTCAATCATACATATGAGAAAGACGTGACAGCCTTGGTAAAAAATCAATTCACTGCCGGCCTGAAAGCCGGACTCAGCATCGCGATCGGCTACTTCCCGATCGCACTCACATTCGGTTTGCTCGCCAAGACGACAGGCCTCTCCCTTATCGAAGCGACCGCGATGAGCATATTTGTCTACGCCGGAGCCGCTCAATACATATCGCTCAATCTAATATCGTTCGGAGTCGATCCCTTCACGATCGTCATCAACACATTCATCGTCAACATCCGCCACTTTCTAATGACGGCTTCGTTGAATGAAAAGATGCATCGCGCACCGAAATGGGTGAAAGCGATCTACTCATTCGGCATTACAGACGAATCGTTCTCGGTCCTTGCAACGGGGAAAGAAGGGAAAATCTCGACCGCCTACGCATTCGGCGTGACGATCATTGCCTACGGCAGCTGGGTCGCCTTCACTGCGGCAGGCCACGTCGTAGGCGCCAATCTGCCCGACTTCCTGCAAGTCGCCATGTCGATCGCCCTTTACGCCATGTTCATCGGCCTGCTCGTTCCCGCCATGAAAGGGAACCGCAAAGTAGTCAATCTTGCGGCACTCGCAGCCGTCATCCACTGCATCATCTATCTCGGCGAACTGCTTTCAACCGGCTGGGCAATTCTCGTCTCGACGCTCGGTTCGGCGATTCTTATTGAAATCATCTATGCACGGCGAGGCAATAACGCCCATGCCCTGCTCAAGGAAAAGGAGGAATCGTAATGGGACCGACCTATTGGTGGATGCTCTTTGGAATGGCACTCGTCACCTACATTCCGAGGATGGTGCCACTCACATTCCTTGACGGCAAGGAACTGCCCCCGATCGTCAGCGGCGTCCTTAGCAACATTCCGTACGCTGTACTCGGAGCACTCATCTTCCCGGCGATCATTTTCGTCCAGGAAGGCAATATCCTATTCGGCGTGATTGGCGCCTCGACCGCCTTCCTTATCGCGTTTTTAGGCGGTGGCGTCATGCCGGTTGTGCTAGGAACGATTGGCGTGCTTGCTATTTATAGCTTTTTTATGTGATTAAAGCTTGGTGAGTGATCATAAATCCCGCATAAACGAAGAATAAGGCCGCTCCATAACCGGAGCGGCCTTTAATTATTCATTCATCCACCTGATTTCCCTGCTTCCTCGCCCTCTTCACCATCCGCGTCGCATACCAGAACCCGACCGTCAGCGAAAGTGCATCTGCCGCGTACAAAATCCAGTTATGCGTGTAACCCGCATAAACCGATGCCGCGATGAGCGCAATCGTCAACGCCAGTCCGACAAGATGGTGGAACGTGACACGCGTGAAAAACACGACGAGCAATCCAGGCAGGAACAAGGCGAGCATCAATTTCGTTTCCAATGTTGCGATATCCATTTTCCACCTTACCTTCCGAATCGGATCAACGGACGACTAATAGTCCTAACCGGTGATGATCATGACGGTAGAGCACTTGCTGCATGAGCCGCACTTCACCGTCGCGGCCAATCACTTGCAGTCGGCAATGGGCCGCATTCACTTGAATCGCATCATACAATTCCTTTTCATTCGACACTTGGATGCCATTTACCTTACGGATGCATTCCCCTGGAACCAATCCGAGTTTTTCACCCGGCGAGTCCGGCAAGATGCCCGCGATGATGACGCCCGTCGATTGGGGTGCAGCCGCAAATCCACCCTTCCGCTCCCGTACAGCGACCAGGATGGAAAGCATGACCCTGCAGACGACACCGATAAGCAGCGCCGCCCAGCCGAGTATCGGCATCCACCAAGCAAGTGCACCAACAATGACGACAACGACGCCCAGTACGGTGACTGCTTGTCCAATTTTCGGGAACAGCACGTCCGGAAAACTTGCCCTTGCAACTTGGGAAAAACCGATAATAATCGGCACTGGCAGAAAACTGAACGCGGTAGCCCCTATCGTGAATTGCGGCCAATATGGCGCGATTGCCGACAGGAGATCTCCAGGAATTACAAGCAAGATCGGCAATAGCCAAAGCCGTTTGGATTTAAACGCTGCAGCCCTCAGCCCGCGGTTCGTCTTCGCCAAAAACGGAGAAGCATAAGCGGCAGTATGATGGCGGATGAGGAACCCCTCCACAATAAGGAAAAGCCCCGCAATAACCGGAACCGTCAGTGCCATGTCCCCGAACGGGTCGACGTCAGCTGGCGACCATCCGCTATACGTAAAGTCGGGTCCCCATTGCTGGAATGCATACAGACCGAAAAATGCGATTGCCGCAAAATAGATCGGCGATGCTACCTGATAGTAAAACGTAATCATCGCGAAAATGGCGACTGCTGAAAAGATTACGATCCAACCAACATCGACGGTCAAGCCGATTCCCGAGATCAATACCGAAACAATCAGCGCAGGCAGCCATGATTCAGCAAGGAGCCTTTTCATTTCCGTCAAGCCGGGATGAAGTCGCACGAGGAAGCTGCGCCGCTCCCGCTTTACCCGGAAGTATCCTAACCCGACCGCTGCCACTAGGGCAACCAACCAAACTGGGTTCAGGAAAAATAGTGCAATAGCTTGTACCAGATCCAATAGTACTTGTTCACTCATCAACCTCACCATCCCATCCCCGAAAACATGATTATTCCCTATTGTATCAAAAGAAACGACTCGCGTGTGAGACGGTTGAGAAATTTATCATTTCGCCATGCCAAAAAACTCCCTGCGGGTGCAGGGAGTTTGGAGTGGGAAAATTATTGAGCCCTTGTGCATTTAATAGAGCCCTTGTGTGAATAAATGAGCCCTTGCGCAATTAATTGAGCCCTTCCCATTTCATTTACTCAACAAGTGATGCATATACCCAATCGCGACCTGTAACTGGGTGTCGTTCGCCTTATCTTTACGATAGTTCTCAATGCGTACGCGGAGCGCGGCGAAGAATTTGCGGTCCATGATGCTTTCCGGAGACACTTTTTCATTCACCCGGAATTCGTGTACGGCAACGGCTGTCGTCTCATCGAAGTAGCCGTCATTGCGTTCGAGGTGATAGCCGAGACCGGATAGAATCCGTTGTGCATAGGCGATATCCTCATGATAATCGCCGACTGCATAGACATCCGTCGAGAAACGGATATGCTCGGTGAATAGCTTGTTTTGCTCGGAGACCAAGTCGACGTTGACGCCTTTCCCATGAATCCACGTCTCTTTCGGCGTCAGCCATTTATGGGTTGACAGCTTCATCTCGCCGCCGTTCGAAAGCTCCATCGTATCTTGGACAGTCCCTTTACCGAAGCTCACTTGGCCTATAATGAAGCCCCTTCGCAGGTCTTTAATTGCTCCGCTCAACACTTCGCTTGCCGATGCGCTCCCTTTATCCTGAAGCAGGATAACCGGCATTTTTTTCAGTTTTTCATCATACGTGAATTTCTTTGAAGGCTCCACTGTGAGAGGCGTCAATTGGCCTTTCGCATTTTGCATGTAAGCGAAATTTGAACCTTCCTTCAATAAACTTCCGGCAACTTCACCTACGGCACGCAAATAGCCTCCCGGATTGCCGCGCACGTCGATTACAAGCGCTTCGGCGCCACCTTTGATCATTTCATCGGTCGCCTTCTTCCATTCGGCCGCCGTCTCATCTCCGAACATCGTCAACGCTATGTAACCGAATTTCGTGCCCCTTTCCTCCATCAATTCAGCTGACACCGTTTTCACAGGAATGACTTCACGCATCACTTTCAATTCAAGATGCTTGTTCAAGTCCGGCCTGTAAATGGTCATTTCCAAGGCGGTTCCTTCCTTGCCTTTGATTTTCTTGATGACTTCCTGCAACGTCAATCCTCCGAGCGCTTCCCTGTTGATGCGGACGATTTCGTCGTAAGGCTGCAGACCCGCTTTTTCTGCTGGGGATCCTTTAATTGGCGCAACAATGATAAACCTGCCGCCAGACCTTGTAATTTCTGCACCGATGCCGACTTTCTCACCCGCGAGCGACTCCCGATGCGACGCTGCCTCCTCCTCCGTGAGATACGTGGAATACGGGTCCCCGATTACATCCGCCATGCCGCGGAGCGCCCCTTCGATGAGCCTGTCCCCTTCGACCGGGTACACCGCCTTCTCCTGAATGATGCCATACGCTTCGTCGATGACGGAGAACGCCCCTTTAGTCGCCGAATCCGCCCTTCTCCCTTTATCCGACGAGCAGCCGTCCAACACGAGAAATATGCTCGCCGCCATTACCGCTAATAACGCAAAAACTAAAAACCGGCTTCTGCGCATCGATAACATCCCTCCTCCGTCCACTATATGAACGAAATCAGTCAGTTACGACAACAGAAATCCGGCTTTCTTCAATCAAGGTCGTCAATTAGTGTTTTCAAGGTCGATTCATCCATCGGTCCTTTTACAATTTGGGAAATCGTTCCGTCCGTGTTCAGCATATACGTCGTCGGAATTTGGAACACCACATACTCTTCGCCGACAACTCCCGTTTCATCCAATGGGATTTTGAACGTCAAACCGTATGAGTCAACGAATTCCTGGACGACTTTTACGCCCCGGTTTTCACTGTTCGTCAAATTGACGGCGACGATTTCCACATTATCTTCTTCCGCGGAATTCCGGTAGTAATTTTGCATATGGGGCATTTCTGCCTTGCACGGCGGACACCATGTTGCCCAGAAATTCAGGACGACTTTTTTCCCTTTCAGATCGGATAATTTAAGTGTTTCGCCATCCAATGTGGCGAGCTCGAAGTCGGGAGGGAGATTGCCGAAATCCAATCCGACTGTACCTTCCTTGACATCCCCTTCCGTCCCATCTTTCGGTTCGATGAGGACGTTCGATTTATCTATCGGATCCGCCATCTTCACGTTTTGATTGACCATGATTGCGACCATCGATCCGATGAGAAGCGCGGCGATGACGTAACCGATCACTTTCTTGTTCATCCTGTTTTACCCCCGTCCGTTTGTTCTAAAGTTGATTCCTTCACAAATAGCGCCATGAAAAAAAAGCCGATCAATACCGTCACGAGCAGCGGCGGATTTATCAAACCTTTCGGCTGGATGGCAGCGACAAAGACATGGGCCGCCATGAACAGCAATGAAAGCTGCACGATGTGGCTTCCGCTTTGCTCGACGTTTTTCCAAATGAAAAATAGAAGTCCTATAAATACGACAGCCGTTCCGACGCGCGCGAACAAGCTTCCTTCATTCAACAGTACCATCATCACTTGGAAGACGGCTTGGACAGTTACTGCGCCGATGAAAAGAACGACGAGCATACTCTTGTCAATCCGGCCTTTTTTCCAATCAAGCCATGTCTTGTAAGCGACGAAAGCCAATCCAAGGATGAACCCGACAAGCCCTCCATTGAAATAAACAATCGCGAACGGCGCATGGATAACGATCTTGAAATCCGTGATGATGACCGACAATTTCCATATGATGATAAGATAAAATATTGCATCCCCGAACCGGTTCGCGGGCTGTTTCCCGAATTTCAGCCGGATTGCAATATATGAAAATAGGCAGGCAATGATGAAAGCGACCCAAGTGGAGGGCGCCGTGAAATTGCCGATCAGAAATAGCTTCGTGACAATCATCCGAGTTTAAACCCCTTTAATCCGTATATGGCTAATGCTAAAGGAATTATTTCTTCGTTGCGAGCATAATGCTTCCAGTATCGTGGACAATTGGGAAGACTTTGTGAAGTTTCGCTTGAAATAAAAAAAGGAACCGCATCTGCGAATTGAGATGCGGTTCCGTGTCATTATTCATTTAAAATGAAACATATCGCAACGGGTTCACAGCGCTCGGACCAGATGCTGTCCAGTTCCCGATATGCATTTCGAAATGCAAGTGAGGACCCGTCGATGCTCCCGTATTGCCGATATTTCCGATATACGAACCTTTGTCGACAACTTGTCCAGTGCCGACGCCTATTTTCGATAGATGTGCGTAGACAGTCGTGAAAATACCGCCATTTGTAGAATGAGTAATCATGATCACATTCCCGTAGCCGCCCATTTGCCCGGCATACGAAACGACTCCATCCCCTGCTGCTACGACCGGCGTTCCGATCGGTGCGGCAATATCCGCTCCACGATGTTGACGTTTAGTATTATAGATTGGGTGGACACGCCAGCCGAATGAAGAGGAATACGTTCCATTGGCAGGTTTCGTCCAGAAGCCATTGGATACATGTGGCAGTGAGCCCGGCTTAGCTTTAGCGGCTGCCTCTCGGGCTTTCCGTTTGCGCTCCGCCTCTTTACGGGCGATTTCCGCAATACGCTTCTGCTCGGCGATCACTTTCTTCTCCAATTGTGCGTCTACTTCAATTGCTTCATGAAGTTCTCCTTCTAATTGCTTCTTTTCCCTTGAATGCCTTTCCTGCTCCGCTTCCAATTGGTCGATCACTTTATTTTTCTCTTGTTTCCTTGCTTTTAGATGTGCATTCAGCTTTTCGAACTTCGCTTTATTGTCTTCCAACTCTTTCAGCTTTTTTTCAACAAGCGCTTTTTCAGCTTCAAGCTGCTCAATATCTTCCTGCTGTTTACGCATAATATCGCGGTCTGCATCCATCAGTGTTGAGACTGCGGAAAAACGGTCGATGAAATCAGCGAAACTATTAGCGCCAAGCAGGACATCTATGTAACTGACATCGTTGCCCTTCACTTGCATCGCGCGCACTCTTTCCCGAAGGACGACATCACGTTCAGCGATCTTCTTTTCGAGATCCTCAATGGATGCCTTCAACTCTTCGATCTCTGCGGTCGTTTTGTTGATGTGATCGATCACGCGGTTGATGTTCGCGTTCGTTTCATCGATCTCTTTATTCAATGCATCGATTTGTTTTAGAAACTTATCGATTTCATTCTCGGTCGCCTTGATTGCACTTTCTTTTTTCTCTATGCCGCTTTTCAGATTTTGCTTTTTTTGTTGGTTTTGCTTTTGTTCCTTCTTCAAATCGCTCAATGTGCTCGCCAATGCCCCTGATCCACCCACAATCGTGGACATCAGGAGGATAGCGGCAAACATTGCCATGATCCATCTACGCTTGTTCAACTTCTTTTTTCCCCCTTTAAGCTACTGCTGCAGGTTGATTCGTTCACAATCAGGCTGTTGCTGGGGACTACAGCGTTCCCCGTATTTCGTGACAGCCTGTCAGACTCTAAGAAATTTGCGGACAGACATGAAACTGCCCCATACGCCGATAAACACGCCCATGAATAGAAGAAGGGCGTTCACTTGGATAATGAAAGGCGTTGCATTCAATAATTGGAATAACTCGTTCTGTAACCTTGGCTGCCATTGTGAATAAAGCTCATAATATGAAACGGAAATGATGACCATCGGAATGATCGATCCGAGAACTCCGAGCCAGACGCCTTCCAGTACGAACGGAATCCGTACGAAGCTATTCGTTGCACCTACTAGTTTCATAATCTCAATTTCTCGTCCTCTCGCAACAATTGTGAGACGGATCGTATTCGAAATTAGGAACATTGCAGTGAATAGTAGGGCAAGGATAAGCACCATTCCAATGTTTCTGCTCATGTTAAGCACATTGAACAATTTCTCGATCTTTCCTTCACCATAGACGACTTGATATGTGTTGTCGTATGTGTCAATCTTCCGGGCAACTTCCGCGGTCTTATGGGGATCCGTCGCTTTCACATAGAGCGCGTCCCCTAACGGGTTGCTCTGTTTGTAAAGGTTCAATTCATCTCCGAAGGAGCTGATCATCTTTTCCAGCTCTTCGTCCTTTGTCGCATGGACGACTTCGCTTACACCCGGCGTTTTCCGGACTTGCTGTTCCAACGTTTTCACAGCATCGGCATCTGCCGCCGGTTCTGTGATGACTTTGATTTCAACATCATTCTCCAGATTATCCGCTAATTGGTTCAAGTTCATCATGATGACGATGAACACCCCGACGAGCAGAAGTGTGACAGTAACCGCACTGACAGAGGCGAACGTCATCCAGCTGTTCCGGCCGAGGCTTTTTAGGCTTTCTCTGAGATGTCGCCCCATCGTCCTAGCTTTCATAATCGTATACCCCTTCGTATTCATCCCTCGTGATCATCCCGCCATCGACGACGATGACCCGATGTCTGATTGTATTTACAATTTCTTTATTATGCGTGGCCATGACAATTGTCGTGCCCCGCGCATTTATCTGTTCAAAAATCTTCATGATCTCCCAAGATGTATCTGGATCTAAGTTCCCCGTCGGCTCATCCGCAATGACGACCTCGGGGACATTGACAATTGAGCGGGCAATGGAAACCCGTTGCTGTTCGCCGCCCGATAGTTCGTTCGGGAACATTCTCGCCTTTTGCGTCAATCCGACCAGTGCCAAAACATCATTCACTTTTTTGCGGATCTGTTTCGGTGTTTCCTCGATCACTTCAAGCGCGAATGCAACATTCTCGTAAACATTCAATTTAGGAAGCAGTTTGAAGTCTTGGAAAACGACGCCGATCTGCCTTCTCAAATAAGGGACTCTCTTATTTCTTAATGTTGCAAGATTTATTCCGTTAATAATTATCTCGCCTTTTGTCGGGGATTCCTCGCGATACATCATTTTAATGAACGTCGATTTCCCCGCCCCGCTCGGTCCAACGACATAAACGAACTCGCCTCGACCAATTTCGACGTTGATGCCATTCGCAGCAACGACCCCGTTCGGGTATTTCTTATAAACATCTTTCATCACAATCATGTAAAAACCACCTGAATCGTATTGTCTTCCACATTTTTCGCCGACAAATTTATTATAACATGTATAGGCTTGCTAAGTATTACAGATATGTTTCATTTGTCCCGACACAATTCACCAGTTCTTTTGACTGAGTGCGTTGAATCGACATGATGTGCGCCAGCTTCCCTTTTTCGCTATGGTTTTTTTCATAGTTTATTTGATTTAAAGCATTTATTTCAAGCTTGGAACGCTTGCCCTATGTAATACCCTTGCAATAGTTTGGGAATGATTTTCCACTTTTTTAATCAACATAAAAAACGCAATGGGCCGTTTATGACCAATTGCGTTTTTCGTTATTCTTATTTCTTTTCAGCAAGCCATTTTGCAACAGCGTCCAATTCTTCACCTTTAATCAAACCGCCTGGCATGCCGTCCTTTCCGTTTTCGATAATATCATGAATTTCACTTTCGGAAAGCTGGGATCCGATGTTCGCCAATGCCGGAGCAGTTCCACGTCCTTCAAGATTGCCGCCATGACAAGTTGCACAGTTGGCTTGGAAAACTTTGTCCGCGTCAACGCCAGCTGTAGTTCCTTCACCAGCATTGTTTTTGTTCCCGCCGCCGCATGCACCAAGTACAAGCGCCGCGCCAAACATGATTGCTACTAGCTTGTTCTTCATGTTGTTTCCTCCTGTCAAAAAATTATTCTACATTCCTTAGTATACCAAAGGATCGGGATTGTACACCGTTAGCGTTGGCCTCCATTTTTATCAAATTCATGACAAATTGGAAAGTTTTTCACTTAGTGTATTCATCCGATTTGCCTTTACCTTTTACTATTGACGTAATTCGGAATTTCAAACCTTTTTCGGTGGAATTTTGGCGTGTGCTTTGGTGGTTCATTAGTCCCGAAATGACGATAACTTTGTGAAAATGACCGATAACTGTTGAGAAATGAACGATAAGTCGGCGCAATTGACCGATAAACTTGTGAACTTGACCGATAACTGTCAGGAAATGATCGATATCGAGAAACTCAACAAAAAAAAGCGCACCGAAGTGCGCTTTTTCAAGTTTCATTATGAGATTTTCGAACGCAGATATGCGTTGATGAACATGTCGATTTCTCCGTCCATGACGGCGCCGACATTTCCAGTTTCTTCGTTCGTACGGTGATCCTTCACCATGGAATATGGATGGAACACGTAGGAGCGGATCTGGCTTCCCCAACCGATCTCTTTCTGCTCGCCCCGGATTTCAGCTAAACGCGCTTCTTCCTCTTCCACCTTCAGTTGGTAGAGCTTCGCTTTCAAGAGGTTCATCGCACGTTCACGGTTTTTGATCTGTGAACGTTCCGTTTGACACGTCACGATTGCGCCAGTCGGAATATGCGTGATCCGTACTGCGGAATCCGTCGTGTTGACGTGCTGACCGCCCGCACCGCTTGAACGGTACGTATCAATCTTCAAGTCTTCCGTCCGGATTTCGATATCGATGTCGCCGTCAAACTCCGGCATCACTTCAACTGAAGAGAATGATGTGTGGCGACGGCCGGATGAATCGAACGGCGAAATGCGGACGAGACGGTGAACGCCTTTTTCTGCTTTCAAATAGCCGTATGCATTATGGCCTTTGATGGAAAGTGTCACGGATTTCACGCCTGCTTCATCACCGGCTTGATAGTCAAGCGTCTCTACTTTATAGCCTTGATCTTCCGCCCAACGTTGATACATGCGGAGCAGCATGGAAGCCCAGTCCTGCGACTCCGTTCCGCCTGCGCCCGAATGGATTTCAAGCACGGCATTGCTGCTGTCGAACTCGTCACTCAAAAGCATTTGCAAGTCGAAGTCTTCCATCTTTTTCTTGAAGTCTTTCAGCTCGGCTACGAGTTCTTCCTGAAGCTCTTCATCTGCCTCTTCACGAAGCAGTTCAAGCGTCATTTCCAAGTTTTCCTGCGTGTCGTTCAATTCATGGAATGAACCGACTGTCGCCTTCAATGCATTCGATTCTGAAATGACTTTTTGAGCGCTGTCCTGGTTATCCCAGAAGCCTGGCTCCAGCATCACTTCGTCAAGTTCCTGCATCCGTGCCTCTTTGTTTTCTAAGTCAAAGAGACCCCCTGAAGTCCGCTAATTTCTTAGCTGTTTTGTCTAGCTCGTTCCGCACATCGGATAATTCCATCATAGTTGTTCCTCCTGAAAATAAAATGAAACTTCCATCAGCAAACGCGGAAACCCACGCTTACTGATGGGAAGTCAGGTTGTTGCATTTTGTGCCGGACAACAATTATTTGCCGTGGCAGTTTTTGTATTTCTTGCCGCTTCCGCAAGGGCACGGATCGTTACGGCCGATGTTGACCGAACGGCGCACCGGTTTCTTCGTCACTTTCTCGCCGTCCTCTTTGGGGTTTACGGCCTGGCCTTTCGCCACTTCCTCACGCTCGAGGTTGTTGCGGATTTCGGCCTTCATGACATATTTCGCGGCATCGTTTTCGATTGCCGTCACCATTTCCTCGAACATGGCAAAGCCTTCCGCTTGATACTCACGGAGCGGATCCGTCTGGCCATAGGCACGTAAATGGATACCGTGACGCAATTGGTCCATCGCGTCGATATGGTCGGTCCATTTCGAATCGATCGCCCGCAGAAGGACGACCTTTTCAAATTCGCGCATCCGGTCGTCGGACATCTCGGCTTCCTTCTCATTATATCGTTCAATGACCGCATCGTGAATCATAGATTTCAATTCATCTTCGGATTTCCCTTCCATGTCGGCAACCGTCAACCGGCCTTCCGGCAGAAGGTTCGCTCCAAGGAAGTCTTCAAGTGCTTTCAATTTCCATTCCGAATCTTTATCTTCCGGCGCATGCATCGCAACGACACGCTCGATGACGTTCGTCAGCATGTTTTCGAGAACGTCGCGGATATTGTCGGACGCAAGCACTTCATTACGTTCCTTATAGATGATCTCACGCTGTTGGCGGAGTACATCGTCATATTGCAGCAAACGTTTCCGGGAATCGAAGTTATTCCCCTCGACACGTTTCTGAGCAGATTCGACCGAACGCGACACCATCTTCGATTGGATAGGCGTCGTATCGTCCATGCCGAGCTTCGTCATCATGCCTTTCATTTGCTCCGAACCAAAACGGCGCATCAATTCATCCTCAAGGGAGAGGTAGAACTGCGTCACACCTGGATCCCCTTGACGGCCTGAACGTCCGCGAAGCTGGTTGTCGATACGACGTGATTCATGTCGCTCCGTACCGATGACCGCTAGTCCGCCAAGGTCCTGGACGCCTTCACCTAGCTTGATGTCCGTACCACGGCCCGCCATGTTCGTCGCGATCGTCACAGCGCCTTTTTGCCCCGCTTCCAAAATGATTTCCGCTTCACGGCCATGGTTTTTCGCATTCAACACATTATGCGGAATGCCGTATTTCTTCAAGTAATTCGAGATGATTTCAGACGTTTCGATCGCCACCGTTCCGACTAGCACTGGCTGCCCTTTCTTATGGCGTTCCCTGATATCCTCGGCAACCGCTTTATATTTTCCATCCATCGACGCGTAAATCAGATCCGGACGGTCGTCCCGTGCAATCGGCCGGTTCGTCGGGATGGCGATGACATTCATATTATAGATATTACGGAATTCTTCCTCTTCCGTTTTCGCGGTACCTGTCATTCCTGACAGCTTGTCATACATACGGAAGAAGTTCTGGAACGTAATCGTCGCAAGCGTCATCGTTTCATTTTGGACTTCCAAGCCTTCCTTCGCCTCGATCGCCTGATGCAAGCCATCGCTGTAACGGCGGCCTTTCATGAGACGGCCTGTGAATGAATCGACGATGACCACTTCGCCCTCCTGGACGACGTAATCGACATCAATATGCATACTTGCATGCGCCTTTAACGATTGGTTGATCGCATGGTTCAACGTGACGTGCTTCAAGTCGAACAAGTTCTCGATGCCGAAAGCTTTCTCCGCCTTTTCGATACCCGTTTCCGTCAATACGACACCTTTCGTCGACTCGTCATAGGAATAATCCTCTTCCTTTTTCAACGTCGTCACGAAACGGTTTGCCAAACGGTATAGCTCAGCAGACTTCGCCGCTTGTCCGGAAATGATCAACGGCGTACGCGCCTCATCGATCAAAATGGAGTCGACTTCGTCAATGACCGCATAATGGAGCGGCCGCTGCACTTTATGCTCGTCGTACAAAACCATATTGTCACGCAAGTAGTCGAACCCGAGCTCGTTATTCGTCGTATACGTGATGTCAGCAGCATAAGCTTCACGCTTTTCCTCTTTTGACAGGCTGTTCAAGTTCAAGCCGACCGTCATTCCGAGGAATTCGAATAGCTCGCCCATCTCATTCGCATCACGGCTCGCAAGGTATTCGTTCACCGTCACGACATGGACGCCTTTGCCATCAAGCGCATTCAAATAAACCGAAAGCGTCGACGTCAACGTCTTCCCTTCACCCGTCTTCATCTCTGCGATATTCCCTTCATTCAAGGCAGCCGCACCAATGATCTGCACACGGAACGGATACATGCCAAGAACACGGCGCGAAGCTTCGCGGACGACCGCGAATGCTTCCGGCTGGATGTCTTCAAGTGACTCGCCGTTTGCGACCCGCTCCTGGAATTCCGCGGTTTTCGCTTTCAGTTGTTCATCGGAGAGACGCTCCATTTCGGCCGCATGCTCTTCGACTCTATCTGCAATCTTTTCTAGACGTTTCAAATCTCTATTATTCGGATCAAACAATTTATTCAATACGCCAAGCATATACGTCACATCCTCATTAAGTTCACCCTTCATTTTAACACTCTGAAAAGCACCGTGCAAATAGTCCGGGCCATTTTGAAGGGATTTTTCGAAAAATCGTTTTAAATCAATTAACCACTCATAAATCGTTATAAAGACGCATAAGCGCCATAAAAGTTGCACGACGTATATTTCCTATTCATAAAAAACCCCCGGATTTCTCCGGGGGCATTGCCTATTCATTTTAATTAGTTTCAATCAAGCCGTATTTTCCGTCTTTACGTTTGTAGACGATGTGAGTGCCGTCGGATTCTGCATCTGTGAAGATGAAGAAGCTGTGGCCGAGCATGTTCATTTGAAGGATGGCTTCTTCCTGATCCATCGGCTTCAAATCGAATTGCTTCGTGCGGACGACTTGGAACTCAGCTTCGTCGCTTGCTTGCTCTTCATTGTTGCTCTTTTCTCTCTCCACGGATTGCAAGAAGGCTGCAACGCCTTCGCGTTCACGGAACTTGCGGTTCACTCTTGTTTTATATTTCCGGATTTGACGTTCAAGCTTGTCGACGATCAAGTCGATTGCTGCGTACATATCGTCGTGCCGCTCTTCCGCCCGAAGAGTCAAATTCTTCATCGGAATTGTAATTTCCACTTTAGTCTGTTTGTCGTTATACACTTTCAGGTTTACGTGGGCTGTTGCATTCGCGCCCTCTGTGAAGTACCTTTCGAGTTTCAATACTTTTTTCTCGACGTACTCACGAATTGCCGGAGTTACCTCAAGGTTTTCCCCTCGGATGTTAAAGTCTAGCATATGAACTCCTCCTTTAATTAACCGTTAATGTATACTTCTACATCTATATTTTAATCTCCTTCTTTTAATTCGAAGGAAAATTAAAATCTTGTCGATTTGTGACGGAATCATCACGTTTGGAGTTTTTCAGCTTTTCTTCCCGTCGGCTGATCCGACTTCCGTCCGCCTGCGCAGCTTCAGTTCATCGACGATCAACTTCTCGATGGAAGGATCTTCAACAAAATCAATGCCGTACTGGAAACCGTCGATGGATTGCTTTTTCCATGCAATCTTCCCTTCGATTTCGATCGGCGTTTCAAAAAGGGTGAAGTTGAGCCGCAAGGAAACCGGCCCTTGTTCTGAAGGTAAATCGAAATCCGTTATGATTTTCGTGCCGCCCGGACTGATATCCAGCAGAAAACAATCTCCCGGATTGGATTCCGTTGCGCCTTCCCCGACGACGATCCGAAATGTCGCATCCAGCGGAGTTCCGAATGAATGCCTGAAATATTCATGACGCTTATACAGCATTTCACCACCCCGTTCCTTATCTATTCCCTATATTCAGTATAGCAAATCTGGGAACAATTATCGAACTTCAGCCAATTCCTTCGTCCTTCTCATCGTTCCGTCCAACGTCCTGACGATCTGTTCGTTGTCAGATACAGTCGAGTGGACGGTCGCATTCACTTCTTCCAGGGATGCACTTGATTGCGCCAGCAAATCTGCGAATGTGCCCGTCATTTCACCGATTTCGGACGTCTCTTCCGCAATGACTTTCATTTTGGAATCAAACAGTTCGAACTTATGATGCAGCCCGTCCAAGGTTTGATGCATCTGTTCAATTTTCTTTTCCGCTTGAACGGTCATCGCGCCTTGCGATTTCAATTTACCGGTGCTTGCCGCCAAATTTTCCTGTGACCGGCCATTCATTGTATTGACGTCATTCAGGTTGCCGTTGATTTCTGTCAACGTTTCGGCTGTCATATTGGCAAGCTTCCGGATCTCCTCCGCCACGACTGCGAACCCTTTTCCGTGATCGCCAGCGCGGGCCGCTTCAATCGACGCATTCAATGCCAATAGATTTGTCTGCTCTGTGATCGTCGCGATCGATTTTGCGAGCGCATTTGTCCGTTCGATATTTTGCGTGAGTGCGCCAAATGAACCATTCAGTTCATTCAACAGCTGCTCGACCTCTTCCATGCCGGTCCGAACATTGCGCATCACGCCAACAACTTCATCCGACTCCCTGCGCAATTCCGAGGCTTCCTCAACCATCGATCGGGTCTCGTTCTGCATATTCAGCACATCGGTCTGTGTCCGTTCGGCATTTTGCGCAATCCTGCCAATCTGCTCGGCTTCCTGCTCTACACTCGCCGCAAGGGTATTCATGATGCCAAGCAATTCCTGTTGGGAAGCGAGATGCTGCTCAGCGGTCGTGCCGATCGACATGAGATCGTCCGCCACTTGCTCGACATTTTCATTCAAGCTGCGGTGCTTTCGTTCCTCTTCCATTGCCCGTTCCGCCTGCTCCGCCGTGAATTGATTCACACGCACCTCAAGTTTCTTCGTCTGCCTGATTTGGATCAGCAGCCCGACAGCCATGAGGATGAGCGGCAGGACCATACTGCCTTTGCTTGACGCAATCTGCTCCTGGTAAGGATATTTCGTCAAGAACACAAACATGACTACAATGGACAAAACAAAGCCATATGACATGATCCGCGTCGAAACGTGGACGCTTGCAATACCTGCAATGAAAAACGCAATGCCTGCTGTCGTGATGGATGGATCTCCGACAATTCCATTAAAGATGGTGGCAGCCGCCGTAATTCCGATGATGACCCAAGGAAACAGCTTTTCAAAAAACGTGGATTTCCGTGATAAAAGATACAGGACGATGGATGTTGTCAACGGTATCGTCATGCTGATCGTTTTCAACGCATCCTGCCCGGTCAAAAAATAATAGATCACACCGATTAAGGCTGAAGCACCGAGTGTAATGAATAATATGAAATTCTTCTTCGCAAATTGCTCCTGCATTAATTTATCAACATTTTCTGCTCTCATTCCACTTTCCCCCTTGCCTGTTTTGTTAACCGCTTGTCTCTATTTTCAATGTATCATGAATAGTAAATTAGTTCCATCTAAAAAAATAGCCCCGAAGACTCCGGGGCACCATTCTTTATTCTGTTAAACGGATCGCTTCTTCATGCGTCTTCTGAATATAGGAAGCCACTCTTTGCTGCTCATCGACCGAATCGGTCAATGTCGCATTCAACTCTTCGATTGCAGCAGTGCTTTGCTGCACAATCGCTGCGAAATCCATCGTCCGTTGCTGGATCCTTTCGCTATTTTGTGATATTGTCTGGAATTCATCGTTGAATGCCGTCAGATTCACTTTCAACTTATCCATTGCCTTGTAAAGGGAATTGAAGGATTGCACCGATTCTTCTGCGACTGTCGACTGAATACTTAACTGTTCAAGACCCTCTTCCATTTTCGTGACGGCCAATTCGTTGTATTCATTCACATCACTCAAGTTCTGATTAATCTTATGAAGTGTTTGGTCCGTCATGCCCGCAAGCTTCCGGATCTCCTCTGCGACAACCGCAAATCCTTTCCCGAATTCACCTGCACGGGCTGCCTCGATCGATGCATTCAACGCCAATAAATTCGTCTGGTCCGTAATTGCTTGAATGGAAGTCGCAAATTCATTCGTCTCCGTTATCTTTGCCGTCAATGCCCGGAAGGTTTCATTCAGTTCTTTGAAAGAATCCGAAAACAAATCCATATTCTTTTTCAAGTCGGACATGTTTGCAGCACCTTTTTCCGCTTGTCCACCTGCATCTTCCGACTGGCTGACGATGCTTTGAAAACCGCTTGATATGCTGCCGACCACATCATTCGTCCGTTCCGCCTCGTCGGCGATGTCCGAAATGTGATCCGCCTGATGCTGACTGCCGGCACTCACTTCATTGATAGCCGCAAGCATTTCACGCTGGGATGAAGATGATGTTTCTGAACTGTTACGAAGCTGGGCAAGATAATCCGTAATCGTTCCGACTGCTTGCTCCATATTATTTTTCAATCGCTCTTCTTCGCGGACTTTCGCTTCCGTCAATGCCATC
This sequence comes from Sporosarcina koreensis, assembly GCF_042655825.1. NCBI lineage: Bacteria > Bacillati > Bacillota > Bacilli > Caryophanales > Caryophanaceae > Sporosarcina > Sporosarcina koreensis. The sequence continues at coordinate 305,904 of NZ_JBHSNP010000028.1, forward strand.
AACTCTTCAACTTTCAAAAACACTTTGCCATTCTGCCGGACAACTAAGAACAGAACAATGCCAGCGAGGAAGAGTAACAATAGCAGATTTGTTCCGCTTCCGATCACAAGCTCAGGTTCAACGAAATTAATATTATTCAATACGAGTGCAGTGAAGCCTAGTACTAATCCAAATCCCATGATCGGCATTTTGCCATGGATCGAAGACAGAGCTAATATGAGCAGAATGATTCCGATTGATCCTAAATTCGCTTCTGAGAAATAAATGACACCGAGCGCTATTGAGAAATTTGCCAGGAGGAATAGATAGGGTACGAAGGTGGAAAGTCGTTCCCATTTCAAGCTTGAAAAATAAAAGAGAATCGCTATCGTGAAAGGAACTGCGACCGAAAGAATGATGGCAAGCGGCGATTGCTGAATGAGTTGCGCCACCAACCCAAGACCACCCGCAATTCCAAATCCAATCATCATAATCCGGTTCTTTTGAAGCCAATCCTGTTTCATCAACTGATCAATATTCATCAAAAAACCTCCAAATGCAATTCAAATAGTGCGAAAACATGAATGATTAGTCATTCATAATAATCGGTAAAAAACCAACCAGGTCTTCCTGATTGGTCATTTATTGCTTTGTATCGTAGAACGTCCCGTCCCGCGCTACTTTGCCATAAGGATTGACATAGCTTTTGACATGTTCTTTCTTGGACTGGGCAGCGGTGATATCGGAACGAATCAATTTCATGTAGGCGGCAAGCGCCGCAGCAACTTGTTTTTCGAGGGTGACGAGCTCCTTGCCCAGCTCCTCTTCTTCAGATGTAAAAGGAGCGACGATTTCCGTCTGCAAGGCGTCCCGTTCATCGAGCAGCCCGTTGATTTCATCGATGGCGGCATCCCGATGCTCTTCCTCGGTACGGCTTGTCGCGGACAGGAGCTGCTGTGCCGTTTCCTGCCACCGGATCATCGCAGGCCGTATCATATTTCGTCCGTGTTCGCGTACTGCTTCGTGCGATTGATCTGGATCACTTGCTTCCACGTATCGCGAAACTCCGTAATGATTCCTGCGGCTTCGTCGTAGAGCGCAAGGTCATTTTTAATGTTTCCTTCAATGAGGCGGTTGTTGACGAAATCATAAAGCACCATCATGTTTTCGGAAACCGGGACGGACATGTCCAACGTCACCATGAGTTCGGAAACGATCGCCTGCGCTTTTTGCGTCGCCGTATTCTTCTCCTCGATATTGCCTTGCTCCAATGCCTTCTTCGCCTGTTGAATGAATTTCAAGCAGCCGTTATACAGCATGAGCGTCAATTCACCAGGCGTCGATGTGTTCACAGAGTTATTCTGATACGTTGCATATGGATTATTAATTGCCATTGATTGCATATCTCCTTTTTATGGATGGGCTCGAGTTGCCACGAGCCAACCCATTGTTACATTCCGCCGCCAAATGCGTTCATAAGGCTTGCGGATTGCATGTTCGCACGTTGGATTGCGCGTTCCATTGCGGTGAACTGTTTCCAAAGACGGTCTTCGGTCATTCGCAAGCGGTCTTCGAAACGTTCGATCTGCTTGTTCATATCGTTCAAGTTCTTGCCTAATGTAAATGTGTCATTCACGTCGCCGACTTTTCCTGCACGTTTGGCGATGGATTTCTGAGTATCGTCGACAATCATCCGCAAACGGCGGGCAAATCCATGCTCTTCCATTTTTGCATCCTTGCCGCCATCCTTTGAAAACATCTCATGGACTTTACCTGGATCTTCGGCAATCGCTTTTTTCAACGTTTCTTCATTAATGATCAATTTCCCGTTATCCATGTAGTTCGAAGAGGTTGTAATTCCGATATCTTTCAACGTTTGTCCATCGAGTGCGCCCATCAGAGCAGTTCGCATTTTGGAAAGCATGCTCGTAATCTCAGCGTCATTGCGCAATGTACCGCTTTTCGCCTTCTCTTCCCACAACTCAATCTCTTTTTCTTTCATTTCATTTTTCTGTTCTGCAGAAAGAGGTTGGAAAGAACGGTATTTCGGCTCGCGGATCTGTTTGTTCAGGTCTTCGATGAGTTTGTTGTATTCGTCCACGTATTTGACAATGGAATCGAAAATTTTGTCAGTGTCCGCAGTAGAGCTGAATGAAATGTCTTTTGAATTTGCTTCGTTCAAAGTGAATTCGAATCCATTCAATTTGAAATTATTTGTTGAGCGGGTCATAGTAAGTCCGTTGATGGAGAATTCGGCTTGTTGACCTTTCACAACGTCAACGTCTTTCAGATTAAGAGCTTCAGCAAGATCCCCAGACATTTCAATTTCTTTTTCGTCTTGCCCCAATGCACCTCCATGTTTAGAGGTGACTGCAATCATTCTCGTTTTTGGATCAAAGAAAGCGTTGACGCCACTTTCTTTATTGATTTTATTCAAGACAGTCTGGAGTGTATCAGATTTGTCGAAAGTTAATTGTTTTACCTCAGACATCTTACCATTTTCATCTATTGCGCTAATTTCTATATTAATTTTCCCATCAGCTGTAAACTTGGAACCCTCTAAGTCCTCTAGTTTTGAATTCACTGTAAAATTTTCTTTTCCAATTGGTGCTGAACTTTTTGCTGTAGAAGATCTTGCCAGTTGTGTAACTTTAATCGTCCCTGCAAAATCACTCGTCGAGCCCGCTCCCTTGATTGTAACGTCACTCGATGAAACATTGACTTTCTTAGCCTGGAAATTCGTCGACAAAATCATATTGTTGAACGTATTCTGGCTAAAATCGAACAATTGTCTATTCACAGCCCGATAATCATCCAATTGCCACTCAAGGTACTGTTTCTTCTGTGTGATTTTTTCCATTGGGAGGCGGTGGGCTTTCATCATGTCTTTGATGATCTGTTCCGTGTCCATCCCTGTCGCTAATCCGCTAATTCGCATGTGTTAGGTACCTCCTCATATTTTCCGGTCGATGAGCAATCCGACAAACTCCTTCATGGCCGCATAAATATCCATCAGCTTTTTCGAAGGAATCTCTCGGACCACCTCGTCTGTTTTCGAGTCGACGATTGTTACGTAGTATTCCTTTAATTCATTATGCAATTTGAATCGTAATTGCGTGTTCACGCTTTCGAGGAACTTATTCATACTATCGGTCATCTGCTGTGCTTTTTCAACGGGCAGTTGACGTTCTTCCCCTGCTTGTTGCTGGTTTTGTACTGATACTGCCTGCACTTCCGCCACCGCGACTCCCCTGTCCGGTGCTGTGCTTTCCACTTTCGAGCCGATTTGCTGCGTGCCGTTCGCTCCTCCAATGCGTCCAACCATATTCCCAGCCTCCCTGTAATTGAAAATCCCATTGCTTCTTATATCGGTCTACGCCCAAGAAAGTTGAGCGCCCAAGGGAAAAATAACCGTATTATTGGAAATAAAAAAAGCGGCAACCAAAAAGGTCGCTCGCCATTCTTCAAGCCAATCGCAGCAATTCATTTTTATCAATTTTCCCGACGTGCGTCTTCGGCAGCTCAGGCACGATGATGAATTGCTTCGGGATTTTATACGAGGCCAAAAAGCCCTTGCAATGCGCAATCAACATCATGTCGTCAATTATGCAATCTTCCTCGACCGTCAGGAATGCAACGACTTTCTCCCCCCATACACCGTCTGTCATGCCAACGACCGCGGCTTCCCGAATGCCTACACAAGTGATGAGGCACTGCTCCACCTCTTGCGGATACACATTTTCCCCGCCCGTAATGATCATATCCTTCTTCCTGCCAACGATATAGGCATCCCCGTCATGATCGACTTTTGCCAGATCCCCCGTCCTGAGCCACCCGTCCACGATCGCTTCCCCTGTTTCGGACGGTTTATTCCAATAGCCTGAAAACATATGCGGACCTTTGACATACAACTCGCCGATTTCCCCTTCAGTGCACGGATTGCCATCGAGATCGAGCACTTGGATTTCATTGAACAGCATGCTTTTCCCGACAGAGCCGATCTTCCCCGCCGCCACTTCGGGAGTGATGAAGAAATTATTCGGCCCGGCCTCCGTCAAACCGTACCCTTCCTTGAATCGCAGCCCTTTATCGCGGAAGGCATGGTAAATCGTCTGCGGACAAGGCGCACCACCGGAAAGGAAGACGTCCATCGAAGGAAAAGTGGACTGCCGGAAATACGGCGTCCCGACCATCAGCTGATACATCGTCGGGACGAACAGTGAAATCGTCGCCGCGTATTTGTCCGTCGCCATCAGCGCTTCCGTCGGTTCGAATTGATGCCCGACTACGACTGTTCCACCCGCCATGAGCAATGGAATACATAAGGCGTTCAGCCCGCCCGTATGGAAAAGCGGCATATAATTGATTGTCGTATCACGTGCTGAAAGTCCCCAGCTTGTAATTGTGTTGAGCGCATTCCAATTGACCGCATCATAGGAAAGCATGACGCCCTTCGGCAAACCGGTCGTGCCGCCCGTATAGATGATCATCCACGTGTCGGAGCGATTGCCGCGAACGTCCGGTTGCCAATTCGCAGGTGCAGTGATCGTTTCGATGACGGAAAGTGAAGCCGTGCATTTCGCTGTCAATCCATTCATCCGATTTTCAAAGTCATCATGGAAGAGGAGTAAAGCCGGCGTGCAATCGTCAAGCAGACCTTGCAATTCAAATCGGCTCAAACGCCAGTTGAGCGGGACATAGACAAGTCCTTGCAGCTCGCAGGCGAACAGGACGGCGAAGAGTTCCGGGCTGTTCGGGGAGTAGACGGCGATGCGCTCTCCCTTTTCATAGCCTTGCGTACGGAAGAAAGACGCCCAGCGCATGATCCGATGTTTCAAGTCCGCGTATGTCCAGCACGTTTCCGAATGGACGTCGATCAATGCGGGCCGTTCCGCGGAGAGTGCGGCCCTTTTCAATATCCAGCCATGCTCATGGAACACGCGGAACCCCTCCTCTTACATCATTATGCCGCCATCAACGTGCAGGACATGTCCGTGGACATAGTCCGATTCCGAACTTGCCAAGAATAGATAGGCATTCGCGATATCTTCCGGCTTCCCAAGCCGTTGCAAGGAAACGACGGAAGCCATCTGCTTGATTATGTTCTCCGGCATCTTGGCAACCATCGCCGTCGCCGTGAACCCTGGTGCAACGGCGTTGACATTGATCCCTTTCCGTCCTAGTTCCTTCGCCCACGTCTTCGTCATCCCGACGACCGCCGCCTTTGTCGCCGCGTAATTCGTCTGCCCGAAATTCCCATAGACGCCGCTGACGGAAGATGTGTTGATGATCTTTCCGCCGCCCGCTTCGATCATATGCGGTGCGACTGCTTGCGTGCAGTTGAAGACGCCCGTCAAGTTCACGTCAAGCACCCTCTGGAAATCCGCAGGGTCCATTTTGAGCAATGTCGCGTCCTTTGTAATGCCCGCATTATTAATTAAAACGTCGATTTTTCCGTATTGTTCAAGTGTTTTTTCCACAAGACTTGCGACACTTTCGCGGTCGGCGACATTGACCTGGGCAAATGTGACGCCGTGCCCTTTCTCCTTCAGCAATGCTTCCTGCTCTTTTCCTGCTTGCTCATCGAAATCCGCCATGATGACGGAAGCTCCCTCTTCCGCAAACCGTTCACAGGCAGCAAGGCCGATTCCATTCGCGCCGCCCGTGATGATGGCCACTTTTCCTGCTAATCTCATGCTGTCATCTCCTTACGCCAAAAAGTCTTCGATTGTTTTCGTCAGTACTTCCAAATTATCGACCAATGGGGAGTGCCCCATATCTTCAAGCGAAACGAATGTCGCATTGTCACCGAGGTCTTCCATGATTTCTTCCGTCATCGGCCCCGTCACGACGTAATCCCGGTCACCGCGCAGAACGAGTACTGGAATGTCGATATCCTTTGCCTGGTTTGTTCCCTCATTAACGCCGTTATGATGCGGGCTAATATTGAATGTGTTCAATGAATGGTACACATCCGCCAAATTCCGCTGCGTGAGCATATCGTCGACATACTCATCGTATTTTGCCGCGTCCGGTTGATTATGCGTGTAGATCACTGCATTCCAAACCGCCTTCAGCCCATCACGATTTTTCGTATCGTATAGTCCTTGCATCGGCAATGTCTTGCCGGCATCCTGTTCGATGTCTTCAATCGTCTGAAGGCGATGCTCGAGATCCGGAGTGCCATCCTCTTTCGTCCCGAAAAACGGATACCCACGTGTCGACGCGGCTGCAAGCAGGACAAGCTTTTCGCATTTGCCCGGATGATCCGCCACGTATTGCATGCATACCGCTCCGCCAGTCGACCAGCCGGCCAGATGGAAATTCTCAAGGCCTAATGCTTCGATAAATCCATGAAGATCCTCCGAAAAATCACGGATGCCCGTCACTCTTTCGTTATACGACGATTCCCCAAAACCGCGTAGATCCGGCGCATAAATCTTATACTTCGGATCCATCGCTTCGATCAGCACATCCCAATGCTTCGAAGATGTCATATTGCCGTGGACAAGGACGACGATCTGCTCACCGCCTTCCCGTTCCCGGTACGCAATCTGTTCCCCGTTCGCCAAGTTCACTTTATTAAGCCCCACTTCTTGAAGTGCCATTTTCCTTCTCCCCCTCACCTTTTCCCCATTTCACCGTGATCGCTCCCCATGCATAACCTATCCCTGCGCTGACGAGAACGGCGATATCTCCATCATTCAATTTATTCTCCTCAAGCGCAAGCTCCAAAGACAAAATTTGGTCCATTTGCCCGATATGCCCGTATTCATGTAAATAAATCGATTGCTCTTCCTCCAGACCGAGTTCGTGCAAGACGAAATCATGCGCCGATCTCTTCATATGCAAGATTGCAAGGTAATCAATGTCTTTCTCCGTTAACCCGCTTTTCTGTAATGAACTGCGGATGACCTTCAGGAAGTTTTCCATCGACTTCTGTTCAAGCCGCGCTTTCATGCCGATCGGATCGAGCACGTCAAGGCGGTAGAGACCTTCTTCCAGATCGCTTGCAGTAAGCGGCTTCTTCGTACCGCCTATCGGAACGACGACATCTTCAGAAAATGATCCATCCGTAATGAGCTCTGCTTCCAAAACAATATTTTCCGGATGGTCGCGCCTCAAAATCATCGCGGCCCCGCCTGCAGCCAAGTTGAACATGAAGCGGGTCCTTTCATTTCCGTAATCGATGAAATCACCGTTCCGATACCCGCCGGCAAGTAATACCGTCCGGACTTCCGGATCTGTAAGCATAAGGCTTTTCGCCACTTTCATCGCCATGATCGTTGTCCCGCAGCGGAGCGCGACGTCGAATGCCCATGCATGATAGGCGCCGAGCTCCTCCTGCATCTTGATGGCGGCGGTCCATAGCGGATATTCCTTATGCTCTTCCCCGATATAGATGATGACGTCGATCTCTTTCGGATCGACTTCCCCTTTCCGCAGCGCCTCGCGAGCCGCCCATACCCCCATCGCGACGGTATGATCATGCTCCCCCGGAATCGGCTTTTCGGTAATTCCCATCTTTGTCCTCACGACGTCGACCGGTAATCCAGAGCGCTCAGCAATTTCTTCGGCAGTCATTTTCGTCGACGGGATGTATGTACCCGTACTGACAATCCCGACAGTCGTCATGAGACTTCCTCCTTCCCGAGCGGCCGTGTTTTCGTTTTCCGCTTCCATAATTTCTCGCGTACGGTTCCGACGATGCCGCGTGGGAAGAAGATGACCGCCAGAATATAGATGATGCCGAAGAATATGATCCATCGTTCAAAAATCGGATAGTCTTTCGCCAAGCCGGATAAATAATGCTGGGTCAATTCGATGACGCCCGCACCGACTATCGGGCCGATCAGCGTTCCGACGCCGCCGATGATCGTCATGAGCAATGCATCAAGCGTTATATCCATCGTCATGACGCTTGTATTGACGAACCGTAACGATACGGCGTACAGCGAGCCCGACAAGCTTGCAATGACGCCTGCAACGACGGATGCGATGACTTTATAATGCAAGGTGTTGAATCCGAGTGACCTCGTCCGCTGTTCATTCTCCCGTACCGCAACCAAGACGCGTCCGAAAGGCGAATTGACGAACCTTCGCAGCAGCAAGTAGACAAGCACAAGACAAATCAAAGTGACGAAGTAGAACATCATCCGGTCCTTGAAAAACTCCGGCGCCTTGAATGTAAATCCGTCATTCCCATGCGTCACTGTGCGCCATTTTTCCGCAAGCACTAAAAACAATCCCGAAACGGCGAGAGTAAGCATTGCGAAGAAGTGACTTTTCAGCCGCAGTGTCAGCAGTCCGATGAAGAAGCTGACCAAAGCCGCGAGCAGCATTCCGCAAACGATCGAGAGGATGAAAACGCCGATTGTGGGCTCCATCCTTTTCAGCATGACGGCAGTCGTATACGCCCCCATCCCGAAGAACATCGCATGACCGAACGAGACGATGCCCGTGTAGCCGAGCAAAATATCATAGCTCATCGCCAAAATCGAAAAGATGAAAATCTGTGTCAAAAGAATCGTCCATGTCCTTGAATCCGAAACGAACGGGAAAACGGCGAGCACAACGACAATGACTGCGAGAAACAGGTTGTTCCATTGGAATTTGTTTTTCATGCCGTCACCCCTTTGCCGTGAAAAGCCCTTGCGGACGGAAAATTAATACGATTGCCATGAGCAACATATTGACCGCAAGTGATAGAGCCGGAACGTAATACGCCATATAGCTTCCCGCGAGGCCGACCAAGATGGCGGCAAACAACGATCCCGGGAAGCTGCCCATTCCGCCGATGACAACAACGATGAACGCCAAAATCGCAAATTCGAAGCCCATTTCCGCGTAGATGACACCGGAATACGGGGCCATCAACACACCGCTCAACGCCGCAAGCGCAGATCCCGCCATGAAGACGTACAAGAAAACCCGCTTAATATTGATGCCGAGCGCCTGCACCATGTCTTTATCCATGACGCCCGCCCGGACGATCAAGCCGATTTTCGTTCTCTGCAAGATGTATTGGAATACACCGAAGACGACAAAACCGACGATGATAATGAACAACCGGTATTTAATAATAAGAACATCCCCGAATTCCCAACTTCCCGCCAAATACGACGGCACCCTTGCCGCGATTTGATTCGGCCCCCAGACGACTTTCAACAGCTCCGTCAGCACGAGCATGAAACCGAGCGTAATGAGGATCTGCTGGACGTGATTGCCGTAAACCGGCGTGATGATCAGCTTTTCGGTAATGAACCCGAGAATGATGCCTGTAAGGATTGCGCCGAGAATGCCGATGAGGAAGCTTCCCGACAATGTGTAAAACCAGACGCCTGCATACGCGCCCCAAGCGAACAGCCCGCCGTGCGCAAAGTTCAGCACGCTCATCAGACCGAAAATGAGAGTCAATCCGGAAGCGAGAAGGAAGATGAGCATGCCCGTCGCCAAACCGTTCACCGTCAAATTGATGAGTAATTCCATCGTGCAGCCCCCTTCATCCGATTCCCAAGTATTTTCGTTTCACTTCTTCATTGTGGATCAGTTCCGCCATCTCGCCGGCATGGACCGTCTCCCCGTCATCGATGAGCGTATATCGGTCACCGATCCGGCTCGCCATGATGAAATTCTGTTCCACGAGCACAATCGTCGTGCTCTTTTTCATTTCCGTGATCGCCTCCATCACCTTCTCGACGACGATCGGCGCGAGGCCTTTCGAAGGTTCATCGATGAGTAGCAGTTTGCTGTCATTGACGAACGCCCGCGCCATCGCAAGCATCTGCTTCTGTCCGCCCGAAAGATGGCCCCCGTCCTTCTTCCAGAACGTCTTCAAGTCCGGAAAAAGCTCCAACACATAATCCTGTCTTGCAAATGCGGCATCGTCTTCCTTCCGCATGGCGACTTTCATGTTTTCCTCTACCGTCAAGTCGCCGAAGATACCCTGGTCTTCCGGCACATAGCCGATTCCGCCATTCGCGATCGTGTATGTAGGCTTTTTCGTAATGTCCTGTCCATTGAATAGGACCGTGCCTTTTGAAGCTGGCGTCAAGCCCATGATCGTCTTCAGCGTCGTCGTCTTCCCCGCCCCGTTGCGTCCGAGCAGTACACTCACTTCCCCTTCACGCGCCTCGAAGGAAATGCCTTGAAGGATATGGTACTGACCGATATGCGTATGGATGTCCTCAACTTTCAGCAAGGTTTTCATCGTAAAGCCCTCCCAAATACGCATTTTGGACGGTCTCGTTGTCCATGATCTCCTGCGGGCTCCCATCTGCCAGCAGCTTGCCGTTGAACAGCACCATGATGGAATCCGACAAATCCAAAATCATATCCATTTTGTGTTCAATCAACAAAATCGTCTTTTCGCCGGTCTGTTTGATTTTCCGGATGACGTCCAATATCGCGGGCACTTCCTCTAAGGACATGCCAGCCGTCGGTTCATCGAGCAGCAGCACTTCCGTATCGAGCGCCAGCAGCATCGCAATCTCAAGCTTCCGCTTCTCCCCATGCGATAATTGGCTCGCGATGGCATGCTCCTTGCCGTCGAGCAACACAAGGGCGATCAACTTTTCCGCCTCTTCGATCATCTGCTTGTAATGAAGAAAATGCCTGGCCATTTGATACCGGATCTTCTCTTTTGATTGCACAGCGAGCCGGACATTTTCCAGCACGGTCAAGTTCGGGAACACATTCGTAATTTGGAATGAACGGCCAAGCCCCTTCCGCGTCCTCGCAACGGCAGATAAGGAAGCCATCGACTCCCCTTTGAAAAAGACGTCCCCTTCCGTAGGCTTCAGTTCTCCACTCAATAAATTGAAAAACGTCGTCTTGCCTGCCCCATTTGGCCCAATGATCGATTTCAAGTGCCGTGGCGGCATTTCAAAATTCACATGCGATACGGCCGTATGCCCGCCGAATCGGATGGTCAGGTTTTCTGTTCGTATGATCGGTTCCAATCGTTTTCCTCCTTCCCCGTCCTTCTCAAACGGATGGACGATTCAATCCGCTTGAGAAGGACAGCGAGTCCACTGTCCTTCTTGATTTCATTTCCCATGGATGATCAGTTTTTGATCGGCGGCTCGGTTTCTTCAGCCGAAAGCTCTCTGATAAGCACCGGAACCGGATAAGAGACGCCATCCTGTTTTTCAAGCTTGATGGAATAGAGCGTTTGCAATGCCTGGTGATCCTCTGCACGGAATGTCATCTTGCCTTTAGGCGTTTCAAACGACATGCCTTCCATGACTTTGATCAGCTCGTTGCCGTCCGCGTTGCCATTCGTCTTGTTCAAAGCTTCGACGATTGCGATTGCTGCGGACATGCCGCCCGGTGTGAACAGATCCGGAACTTCGCCGTTATAGCGCGCCTTATGTTCCTTGACGAGCCAATCATTCACTTCATTGTTAGGAAGCGTGTGATAGTAAACGGAGAACCCTTCCATGCCGACGAGCGGCTCCATGATGGAAAGTGCCGGAATATCCGGTGCCCCCGTCGAGATCTTGATGCCTTTCTCCTGCATCTTCAAATCGGCGATCTGGTTCCAAGGCGAGTTTGCCCCAGCCCAGACGACAAACATGTAATCCGGCTTCGCTTCAATGATCTTCTGCAAATTGGATGTGAAATCAGTAGCTGCAGGATCCGCGAATTCCTCGATGACGATTTCAGCGCCTAGATCCTCAGCCGCTTTCTTGAACGCTGCGACTCCATCCCAACCGAACGAATAATCCGGTGCAAATGTCGCGATCTTCACGCCCGGCCCCGCGATGGCAGCAGCCCCAGCGACAGCATCCTGTGACGAGTTGCGCGCCGTACGGAATATGAACGGGTTGAATTCAGAGCCTGTGATGCTATCCGCAACCGCCGGCTCGACAATCATGATCTTTTCATACTCTTCCGCTAGCGGCAGGACCGCAAGCGTGTCACCGGAACTGGAAGAACCGACGAGGAAATCGACTTCATCCTCTTCCAGAAGCTTCGTCGCTTTTTGAACCGCAACTTCCGGCTTTGTTTCCGTATCTTCATAGACGACTACGATTTTCTTGCCTGCTACTTCCATCGTGCCGCCCGTCGCATATTCAAGCCCGAGCTCGAAGCCTTGCTTTGTCTGCTTGCCGTACGATTCAAGCGCACCGGTCAATGAGGCGAGGACGCCGATTTTGATGGTGCCGCCTTCTTCACTGGTTGCTTCTTCCGATACTGGTGTAGTTTCCGACGGCTTTTCTTTTTCTGTTGACGACGCTTCCCCTTCATCCGATTTACTGCAAGCCGCGCTGATGACAAGCATCATCGCAAATAATAGGACCAACCACAATTTCTTCTTCATACTGCAACTCCTCTCTCCACTCGTTTTGTAAACGCTTTCTTCCTGTCTACTACTCTATGGGAGAGGAGTTGCAAAAGAGTTACAGGAATGAATGGACCTTGAATGAAGAAGAACGGACCCTGATAGCGAAAGAATGGACCTTGGCGCGGGAAGAATGGGCCCTTGTCGAGAAGAATGGACCCTTGTCGAGAAGAATGGACCTTGAACCCGGGTTAATGGACCTTTGACGCAAAAGAATGGACCCTTGCCATATTGAAGGGTCCATTCCAGTTAAACTAACTCTATAATTCATTCATAATCATCTTATACATCTGTTCTGTCGTTTCCATCGGTTCGATGGCGAGCTCTTCTTGCAAAACGGATTGGCATTTTCTATACCATTTGATCGACTGCGGGCGGTTTTGAAGCTGGTAGTGGGCGTACATGAGCAACCGGTAGGCTTCTTCCCACGTTTGGTCGATCCGCAAAAGCTTCTCGGCCCATTCGATCGTTTTGCTGTAGTCTTGCAGTCTCGTATAGGACTGGGCCAGTCGTTCGATCGCTTGGATGTAGAGATGTTCGACTCGCTCGCGTTCCTGGGCAATCCATTCGACGGAAAGCTTTTCCTCGAACAGCTTCCCCTTATAGAGCTCGGTAGCTTTCAATAGTTGGTCGATTGCTTTTTCTGCGGTCTTTTCCGCCAAGCCGGTTTCCACATGCATTTTGAACCGTTCAATGTCCGTCCGGATATCCGCTTTCGGGTTCAGCCGATACATCGTCTGCTTGCGGAGAATGAAAAACGGATTTTCCCGCGCACTGCGATTCGGTTCGATCACTTTCAGCAAGGCATTCAATGCCACTTTGAAATCCCGGTCGGCGCTCTTGTCGTCGGCATCCTCCCAAAGCGCCTGCATGATTTCCTCTTTCGGTACGTACCGGTTTTTATTCAACAATAAATAAAGGAAGATCTCCTTCGACTTATCGCGCTGCCATTTCCGGTCAGCCACTTTTTCAAGCCCAAGTCGGATCATGAAGGGGCCAAGTAGTTGAACTTCTATTTTATAGCCCGGATGTGAATCAGTGTCCTCCAAACCAAGGAGTTGAATCGCTTGTTGAATGCCGGAATGGTCAGGAACTATACGCCGCGCCTTGAGCACCAAAGGGTGGATGGATTGGCGATCGAACGGGCCGAAAACTGTGTCGGCCGTCAAAAAGAAGGGGTAATCCTTGCAAAGTGTGAAGAAGCGTTCCGCATGCTCCGAAAAACGTTCGTCATCTTTCGTACGGTCAACTAAATTCATCGACCAAAGAGCTGCCACCATTTCTCCGTACAGATCGCCGCACTCCCGGAACAACCGTCCCGCCTCATTTAGATGGTGTTCCATATCAACTTCATGAGCAGCATAAAAATGAACAATCGCGAGTCCGATATGAATCAATGCGGACAGCCAGCCGTCATTGACCCGCTCCGTCTCCCGCAAGCCCGATTCCCCGTACCGGACCGCTTCCGCGAATTCACCTTGTCGCGCCGCCACAATCGACAACCCCATATAAGGCTCCGCATTGCCGCGCGATACGTTCAGCTCATCCATCCGCTCAATCGCCTGGATATAATGCTCTTTTGCGATAGCTACATCACCCGGATCGGCGATGATCTTCGCGTGCCCCATTCGAATGAGGCCGACAGCTTCAATAAAACCGGATTTCTCCGTCCGGCCAAGCTGGATCCCTCTTGCGGCACTCTCCAGCGCAAGCTCGTTCTCGCCGATCATCGAGTAGATCAAGGAAAGGAGGATATCCGTTTCCCGGTGCGAATCAGGCAACGTCAGACTGTCCACCCGTTCAGACAAGATCGCTTGTGCTTCCCCTAATTTTCCGGTCCGCAGTGCAATCCTCGCATCTAAATTCCCTTCTCGCAGGATGCTTTTATCATGGATCTCCTGTTCCACCCATTTCGCAGCGTCAGAGGCTTTCCCGAGGTTGACGAGGTTCTCAGCAAATTGCCGTTTCAACAACTCCATTTCCAATTCGCTCGTCCTGTCACTCTTTTCCGCGAAAAGAATGGCGTTCATCAAATACGGATCCGCCAAGCCTGGTTGGATCGTATCGAGATAAATGTTCGCGATGCCAGCATGGGCACGGCCGGCATAATAGTCATCCCCCTGCTTTTCCGCCGCCTCGATGCATGCCGAATACGCCACCCGCGCCTTCTCGTAAAACGCGCGGTACCGATGCGCCTCCCCCTCGAAAAAATGGAGGGGGTAGAACTGCGCAAGCATGTCGGGTGACAAGCCTTTGATGATTTCAAGCAGCCACTCAAACTGTCCGGCTTTGATCAGACTGGCGCCATGATCAACGATAATTTGCCCGATGAAAGAAGCGTCCCCACTTTTTACTGCGTGAGAAATCGCCTGGATGGGGTTCTTTTGCCGAATATAATAGTCTGTCGCCTGTTTTTGAATTAATTGAAACCGTCCGGAATCGATTGCTTGCCATTTCCGCTCCAAAAATTGCTGGAAGAGGGCGTGGTACCGGTATGTCCCTTCCCCGAGCGACTGGATGAATACATGGCGTTCCGCAAGTTGCTGTAGCGTACTTGCCGCTTCATTTCCATAAAACGCACCGACAAGCTCAACGGAAAACGTCGGGAAGATGGAGTAGGCCAGCAGCCAATCCTTCTCGTCATCGCTCATCCGATTGAACACTTCCTCAGAAAGATAGGCGAACAGGTCATGCAAGGCAGGCTTCATCGCAGTCGGCAAATGGGTTTCTCCCCCAGCTAGATGAAGCGCGAGCAGATTGACCGCGATTGCCCATCCTTCCGTCAGCCGGATGACGGATGCAGCTTCTTCCTCGGAAAGCGTCTGTTCGAAATAATCCTCATAGAAGACGGCCACTTCCTCTTCCGAAAAAAGAAAGTCCTCCTCCGTCAACTCGCATAGCTGCCCTGTCACTTTCAACTTGACGAGGCTCGCCCAACGCGGTCGGTTCCTTGTCGCCACGATTAGATGGATGTTTGGCGGTAATGAACCGATCATCTTTTCGATAAGATAATTCACTAAGAATACGTGGTCGACATGATGGAAATCATCAATGACAATGAAGAGTGGTGTATCGATTTCACAAAGCTCATTCATGAACAGGGCGAGCCAGCGTTCAAGATCCATTTCCTTCGGATGCTCCCATTCAGATAAGGAAGCACCGAATCCGGGTACGACACGGCGTATGCTTTGCGTCAAATAGGTGATGAACGGAAGGACATCGTCGTCTTCATCCGTCACCGAATACCAGCTATAGGTCGAGTTTGTGTCATGAAAGTACGCGGAAAGTCCCGAACTCTTCCCATACCCTGCCCCGCTATGCAACATCGTCAGCTTCACCCGGTCAGCCATCTTCATCTTTTTGACGAACGAAGCTCTCCGCATATACGTGGCGGACGGCGTCGGCGGCATCAGTTTGGATAGTAAAATGGGCTTTGTCTGCATCGATTCTCACCTACCCCAGTGTCTCTTTCTAACTAGTTTAGCATAAGAAGGTTCTGAATTGGTTGACATCGGCAGATAAAAGTTTAAAAAAATACCTCCTTTTCGATTTCATAGGAAACCGTAAGGAGGTAGTTATTTTCATATCACCAAGCCACAATCGTTCCGTCCGTTCTTGACTCCGTACCACCGGAAAGGACACCTGTTTCCGGATCGCGCCAAATGATCTGGCCCCGCCCGAATGATCCGCTATCGATTGTCGGAACAATCTGATGCCCTAGTCTGTTGAGAGCCTGTGCTAGATGGTTCGGGAAATTCGGTTCAACCGACACTTTATTCCCCTCGATCCATTGCCAACGCGGCGCATCGAGCGTCGCTTGCGGGTTCAGATGATAGTCGACCGTGTTGACGACGACTTGGAAATGGCCTTGAGGCTGCATGAACCCGCCCATAATGCCGAACGGGCCGACTGCTTGTCCGTCCTTCGTCAGGAATCCCGGGATGATCGTGTTATACGTTCGTTTTCCTGGTTTCAAGACGTTCGGGTGCGTCGGATCAAGCGAGAAATCCATGCCTCGGTTTTGAAGGGCAATGCCTGTCCCCGGCACGACAATCCCGGAGCCGAAGCCCATATAATTTGATTGGATGAAGGAAACCATATTCCCTTCTTCATCCGCGGTCGCCAAGTAGATTGTTCCGCTTCTCGGTAGCTCATACGGCTCCGGAACCGACGAACGCTCCGTAATTTTCGCGGCACGCTTCTTTGCATAGTCCTTCGACAGCAAATGCTCGACGTCGATCGGCATATCCTTTTCTTCCGTAATGAACGCTTTTCCGTCAGTAAACGCCAGCTTCATCGCTTCGATCTGTTCGTGCAATGACTGCACATCGTTCGGGACAGCTGGATTCATTTCCGAGAAGATATTGAGCGCCATTAGCGTCACGATGCCTTGCCCATTCGGCGGAATCTCCCACACGTCATAGCCTTTATAGTTTGTTGAAATCGGATTGACCCATTCGACTTGATAGTTTTCAAGGTCTGATTTACGTAGGTAGCCATTGTTCTCCGCGACATGCGAGTCAATTGCATCCGCGAGATCGCCTTTATAAAAGGACTCCGCATCCGTTTCACCGATGGAACGCAATGTCTTCGCGTGATCTGGCGACTTCCACATCTCGCCAATTTCGGGGGCCCGGCCATCCGGCGCGAAAGTCTTGAACCATTCATCAAACTCCGCTGAATCAAGCGACTTGAATTTATTATAGGCAATCTTCCAATACTTCCCTAAAATTGGTGTCAGCGGATATCCCTCTTCCGCATAACGGATCGCCGGCGCAAGCGACTCGATCAATGGCAAATTACCAAAACGTTTCGCAAGTGCCGCCCAAGCAGCCGGAACCCCAGGCACCGTAATCGGCGTGAAGCCGAATGTAGGAATCTTTTCATGCTCCGCCGCTTTCATCGCGTCAAGCGTCAGCCCTTCCGGCGCAGGCCCAGACGCGTTCAAGCCATACAGCTTGTCCTTCATCCACACAATCGCAAAGGCGTCGCCGCCGATACCGTTCGTCGTAGGCTCGACGACAGTAAGCGCAGCAGCCGTCGCAATCGCAGCATCCACCGCATTCCCGCCCTTTCGCATCACTTCAATGCCCGCCTGCGCCGCAAGCGGTTGCGACGTCGCCACCATCCCTTTCCGTGCGAATACTGTGTGGCGCGTTGTCGTGTATGGGTTGTATAAATAATCCAATGAAATTCCCCCGTTTTTTCTTCTATTATACGATACTTTTAAGGGAGTGGAGGAAAACTTTAGAATAGTTGTATTTTTAATTAGGATAAAAAAAATCCGCTGGATGCTTAATTGCATTTTAGCGGAAGTTGTTTGTGCCATTCGTATCAAGTTTGTCTATTGTCTGTCTATTAATACATCGATATCGGCAGATCAGCTTACAGGAATCGACAAAAAACAGCTACGTCCCCCGCTACATTCCCTCTAACGTAGTTTCAATCCAATCGGCTTTTTTCGGAGTAATTATTCCTTCACCGGATGGGATATCACTTGAATAGCTAAAGAATTTGTCGAAATAAAACATATAGACTAAATTTACTAAGAAGGGGAAACTTTTATGGCCAAATCACTAAAAACTAAAATCATCTTCACAGCTCTAATTCTGTTCTTTGCGGGAATTTCACTTATGGCCTTCATGCTTAATGGCCAGGTCAAGAAACGTTCGTTGGAAAGCGTAATCGATTCCAGTGACGCCATTTCGAACCAAATAGGTTACTCTGTCGAAAACTTCCTTGCACAATATTCGAAAGGAATCGATGCCCTTACCGATTCGGATGAAATCATGAAATTTACTGGCCCTAGAGGTTCAGTCGTAAGTGAAGCGGAGTTAATTCAAAGACTGAAAAGCTTCTTGGACGTCTATTCCGATGCAGTGGCAGTCTATTATGCACAACCTTCAAAGCACATCAATATCTATCCGGTGTCGGATTTGACCGGCTTCGATCCGACAAGCCGTCCATGGTACGAAAACGCGACTGCAGAACCGGGCAAGGTCCAATGGTCGTCACCATACGTTGATGAAGTGAGTGGCGACTTCATGATCACTGCTTCCATTGCTATCGAGAAGAACGGAACATTAGTCGGTGTGGCCGGGGTTGACCTCATGTTGACCGCTATTACCGATATGTTGAACTCAGCATATATCCCGTACGATGGCTATTCCACACTTTTTGACGAAAACGGCACAGCGATTGCACACCCGACAAAAGGCGGGGAAAACTTGATGGAGATTGCCTATGTCAAGAATATGTACGGTTCGGACCATGGGAATGGGACATTCAAGGATGAGGACGGCAAAAAGATGATCAGCGTCCATTCGACAATTCCCGAGTTTGGTTGGAAGGTTAGCACGGTGTATGAAGAGAATAGACTTATGGAAATGTCCCGTCAGCTGCTATTTTCCATTTTCATCATTTCTATCATCACACTCGCTGTTGTCGGAATCGCGCTGTACTTCCTCATTAGCAGAATGCTGAAGCCGATTGCACGTCTTCGAAGCTTGATGGATGAAGTTGCAGAAGGCGATCTTACCGTCCAATCGGATATCCATACGAAAGATGAGATTGGACAACTTGGTGAAAACTTCAACAAGATGATTGCCAACATGCATGGCATCATTTCCGTTGTCAATCAATCCGCCGACAATGTCAGGACAAACTCGGAAAGTTTGAGTGCAGTAGCAGAAGAAACAAGTGCATCCAGCTCGGAAGTCGCACATGCCGTCAATGAAATCGCACATGGTGCTTCCAGATCCGCGGAAGATGCCGAAACGGTCACTGAAAAGGCAGATGAACTTGGCCGGCAGATCAATGATATTACGGAACGTGCGATTTCAATGAAGACCATCGCGGAGCAGACAGGCAAGATGAATACGGACGGCCAAACCCAGATGCATAATCTTCAACAGACGTTCGAATCGTCAGGCACAAATCTGAAGTCGATGAATGACGCCATTAGTGCCCTAGGAGAAAAGGTAAAAGAGATCGGTGGAGTTATGGAGACGATCACAGATATTTCTTCACAGACGAACCTCCTCGCCCTGAACGCAAGCATTGAAGCGGCTCGAGCAGGCGAACATGGAAAAGGCTTTGCAGTCGTCGCAGAAGAAGTTAGGAAGCTTGCGGAGATGTCTGCACGCGCTACGGAAGAAGTTAAGGAAACCGTCTTGCAGTTACAGGAGGAATCCCGACTCGTAACAACCCAGATGGATGAAACAATCAACACATTCCGCGACCAAGAAAGCGTCGTCCAGGAAACGGAAAAGACATTCGCCCAACTCTCTGATTTAATGGAGAATATGCAGGCTTCAATCGACTTGATTTCCAATGAAATTCAAAGCGTAGCCCACCATAAGGACGAAGTGACAATGACAATCCAGACGATGGCAGCCACCTCACAAGAAACCGCAGCTGCATGTGAAGAAGTCAGCGCGTCGACGGATGAGCAACTTAGGGCAATCCAGTCTGTAACGGATGCTGCAGAAACACTCACTGACTTAAGTGAGAAACTGAACCTTGCCATTGACCGGTTCAAGATGTGATACAACAAATAAATCCCGCATTGGCTATTAGCCAGGCGGGATTTATTTATTTTTATCATTCGACTCTCCAAAACCAATCTATACATTCATTCGACAGCCAGATCTACAATAATTTTGAAATAGAACAACGTTTCCACGAAAACACTTTCTTCACACTATTAATATAGTAACGAAATTAAGAACACTATTATTATTTATTAATAGCTAAACATTTTTCATAGTGATCCGAAATGAAAGGTTGTATGTAATTTTACCTATAGAAAGAGATGGTACTCCTATGTTTAAGTCCATTAAAACCAAAATTCTCGTTACAGTATCGGTCTTGTTCATTATCGGCATGACGCTCATGACTGTACTTTCAAGTCTTCATGTGAAGGATAAAACAAGGGAAAATCTAATCATGCAAAGTGAAGTGCTTGTACATGAAATCGGATCTTTTGTTGAAAACTTCATTGATTTGCATGAGAAAGGGCTCACTCAGTTGGCCAATTCCTCTCACGTAACGGATTTTGCTGATGCAGATGGCAATTTTGAAGAATACATAACCGCAATGGAACAGGAATTCTATTCATTCCTAGCTTTATATGATAATACGTCTATGCTTTATTTCGCTTTGCCGTCGACAGAGATGCTAACCGTTCCAAATGCTAATTTGGGCAGTGACTATAATCCAACTGAATATGAATGGTACCAAGAAGCGGCCGCAAAACCCGACAAAGTTTATTGGACAGAACCGCATATCGATCGCGCGACAGGCGAATACACGATTAGCGCTATAAAAGCAGTTCAAAAAAATGGAGAGCTTGTCGGCGTGTTAGGTCTTGATATTCGTATGGACAAATTGGCAGCAACTGTTTCGAATAAGGATATTGGTCATAACGGATATATTGCACTTTTCGATGCGGAAGGAACAGCGATGGTGCATCCAGAATCGGCAGGGGAAAATATTATCAACTTGCCCTACGTAGCTGAAATGTATGATTATCAAAGCGGTAGCGAACGCCGCGAAATTCAATACACGCATGACGGCGTTTCATGGGTCAATACATTTGCGACAGTGTCCAGCTTAGGATGGAAGGTCGCTGCGATATACGATACGAAAGAAATTGATCTGTTAGCCAACTCTATGCGATTTGGCATGATCATTATTGCTGGCGCTATTTTAGTATTACTCATCGCAGTTCTTTACCCGATCATCAACCGGACAGTAAAACCAATCGGCAAGCTGAAAACACTTATGCAAGCAGTTTCGAATGGTGATTTGACGGTCAGATCGTCCATTAAAACAAAAGATGAAATCGGTGAACTTGGAAACTACTTCAATAAAATGATTGAAGACACAAATGCGGTCATCGCCGTTGTCAATCAATCTGCAGAAGAAGTCCATACACGTTCTGAATCGTTAAGCGCAACTGCGGAGGAAACAAACGCCTCAAGCAATGAAGTCGCTCACGCTGTCGGAGAAATTGCGAACGGTGCATCCCGCTCTGCTGAAGATGCTGAAGCAGTAACGGAACAAGCCGAATTATTAGGTAGGGATATCAATGGAATCGAGGGGAAAGCGGCCCAAATGCTGGAGCTTGCCACAATGGCCAGTGGTATGAATTCCAGTGGACAAATGCAAATGAACGAGCTAAAACAATCTTTTGGGGACTGGGAGATTGAAATGCGGTCCATGGCCGACGTGATTGGCACACTCGAAGAACGAGTGAAGGCAATCGGCGGTGTCATGGAAACGATCACCGAGATTTCATCGCAAACAAATCTGCTAGCACTAAATGCAAGCATTGAAGCTGCACGCGCCGGAGAACACGGCAAAGGCTTTGCAGTCGTTGCAGAAGAAGTCCGTAAATTGGCTGAACAATCCGCTCGATCGACGGAAGAGGTAAAAACCACTGTCATTGAATTGCAAGAAGGCGCTAAACAAGTCTCTCAACAAATGATCGATACAAGGGAAAACTTCCGTAAACAAGGCCATGTCGTCAACGACACCGAAGCAACTTTCGATAAATTAACTGAAGTCATGTCCGATATGGAATCATCCATCAACTCAATCTACGAGGACATTCAAAAAGTTGCTGTCTACAAGGACGAAGTGAGCGAAACAATCCAAACAATGGCAGCCACTTCACAAGAAACCGCGGCAGCATGCGAAGAAGTAAGTGCGTCTTCAGATGAACAGTTACGCGCGATTCAAACAGTAACCGAAGCTGCAGAAACGTTGACAGAACTAAGCGAGGAATTGAGCAAAACGGTAAATCGATTTACATTTTGATCAATTGAATGATTGTATAAAAAGCGTCCAGAAAATCAACGATTTTCTGGACGACTTTTTATTTCCCGTTTGCTTTTTTAAACCGCGGATAACCAATCAAAATCGCAACAACACAGCAAATCCCCATCAGTACAGGGTAGAACGAATAGACGATGATGTTTAACGGTGAAATCGCCGCCAAGCCCGCGGCCGCCAATACTTGGACACCGTAAGGCAAGACGCCCTGCCAGACGCTTGAGAACGTATCAAGCAAACTGGCGGATTTGCGGGGATCGATGCCATACTCATCCGCGATGCGCTTCGCGACCGGCCCCGTAATAATGATTGCGATTGTATTATTGGCGGTTGCAATATCAGCGGCACTCACCAATCCTGCAATCCCGAATTCAGCACCTTTTTTCGACTTGATTTTGCGCGTAATGACACGCAACAAGTAATCGATGCCCCCATTATGCTGAATGATTCCGACGATACCGCCAATCAAAATGGAGACAATCGCCAAATCCTCCATCGACATAATGCCAGCAGACGCCTCCTGTAAGAAGGTATCCAACTGATAGGAACCATCCAGCAGTCCAATGACACCGGCTAATATCGTTCCTCCAACGAGCACGACCAATACATGCGCGCCGAGCAGTGCCGCCACTAAAACAGCCACATACGGCAAGATCTTACTAAATTCGAATGGGTATTCACCAGTAAGTTCCGCCGAATTGCCATGCGTCAACAGAGCAAGGAGGATCATCGTCACGATCGCTCCTGGAAGAACAATGAAGAAATTCACTTTAAACTTGTCCTTCATTTTTGTCTGTTGCGTTCGCACCGCCGCAATCGTCGTATCCGAAATCATCGACAAATTATCCCCGAACATCGCGCCTCCGATGACTGTTGCCATGACAAGCGCCACGGGGATGTCCGTTTGGGCGGCAATCCCTACACCGATCGGCGCCAACGCGACAATCGTGCCCATTGACGTCCCCATCGAAATCGAGATGAAACAGCCGATGACAAACAAGCCGACAATGAGCAAGTTCGCAGGCAACAAGGACAAACCAAGATTGACCGTCGACTCAACGGCTCCCATCCCTTTTGCCACGCCCGCAAAAGCGCCCGCCAACAGAAAAATGACGGCCATTAAAATGATATTCGGATGCCCCGCATGCTTCATAAAAACATCGACCTTTTTACTGAACGGCTCCCGCCGATTCATCATAAGCGCCACACCCGCCGCGATAAGCATCGCCACGTTCAAAGGCATATTGTAAAAGTCTTTCGTCACAATACCTGAGCCGATAAACAGGACAACAAAGACAATAAGCGGTAAAAACGCCAAAAGACTTCCTTTTTTTAATTGTTCATTCGACATATGCATTCCTCAACTTCATCGTATTTAAAGTACTGCAAGCATATCAGTATAACATAAAAATCAGCTATTCAAGCGAGTTATATACCCGTTTGATAGCTGATTTTGATTAAACGCTTTTAGGTGTTATGCATGCACATGTAACTGTTTGATTTCCTCAATCATCATTGGGATAACCTCAAATAGATCGCCCACAATGCCATAATCCGCTACTTTAAAAATGTTTGCTTCCGGATCCTTATTGATGGCAACGATGATTTTCGAGTTGGACATTCCCGCCATATGCTGGATGGCTCCCGAAATTCCTGCCGCGATGTAAAGATCCGGTGTAACGACTTTACCTGTTTGCCCTATTTGCAAGGAGTAATCGCAGTAATCAGCGTCACATGCACCGCGGGATGCGCCGACTGCACCACCGAGAAGATTCGCCAACTCTTGCAGCGGCTTGAAGCCTTCTGCACTTTTCACGCCTCGACCGCCTGCAATGACCACTTTTGCTTCGGAAAGATCGACGCCCTCTGTCGATTTGCGTACCACTTCTTTGATGATGGTTCGCAAATTTGTAATCTCAACCGACAAGGAAGTGACATTGCCAGTACGACTGCCGTCTTTTTCAAGCGCCGTGATGTTGTTTGGACGTACGGTGAAGAACAGCAAGCCGTCCTTGTTCTTCACTTTCTCGAATGCTTTTCCTGAATAGATAGGGCGGATGAAAAGCGCACCATCTCCTTCTCCTTCGATCGATGTAACATCGGAGATCAAACCGGTTGAGAGTTTACTAGCAATTTTCGGCGACAGATCTTTCCCGAGCGCCGTATGGCCGAAAACGATCGCTTCCGGCTTTTCCTGTTCGTACACCGACATGAACCCTTGACTATAGCCATCCGATGTATAATGTTTCAAATGTGGGTGTTCCACCGTTACAACACGGTCTGCCCCATAATGAATCAATTCTTCTGCTAGCGAAGCGACACCATCGCCGAGCAGGACTGCAACGATTTCGCCGTCTCCTGCTACCGTTTTTGCAGCAGCAATCGCTTCAAATGATACATTTCGTAAAGCTCCTTCACGCGCTTCACCGAGCACTAACACTTTTTTAGACATAATGAGTCCCTCCTGATTTACGAATCTCTTAAATGACTTTGGCTTCTGAATGAAGTAAAGAAACAAGCTCTTGAACTTGAGCTGAAATTTCGCCTTCCAATACGCGTCCAGCCGCCTTTTGTGGCGGCAAGTATATTTCCAACGTTTCCGTTTTTGCTTTCACATCGTCCTCATCGATGTCCAGATCGTCAAAATCCAGCTCATCAAGCGGTTTCTTCTTCGCTTTCATGATGCCGGGCAAGGATGGATAGCGCGGCTCGTTCAAGCCTTGTTGAGCAGTCACTAACAATGGAAGTGATGTTTCAAGCGTCTCGGAATCCCCTTCGACGTCACGCACGATTTTCACGGATGAACCATCGATTTCCAAGCTCGTAATGGTCGTCACATAGTTGATGTCCAGCAATTCGGCGACTCGCGGACCGACTTGGCCTGAACCCCCATCGATTGCAACGTTTCCAGCAAGAATTAAATCTGCCTTTTTGTCATCCAAATAATCTGCGATGATTTTCGCTGCTGTGAATTCGTCCATTTCATCCAAATCTTCCGTATTGATAAGAACGGCTTTGTCCGCTCCCATTGCGAGTGCTGTGCGCAATTGCTTCTCTGCTTCCTCATTGCCGAGCGTCAAGACCGTCACTTCGCCGCATTGCGCGTCACGGATTTGAATCGCTTCCTCAATTGCATAATCATCGTACGGGTTGATGATAAATTCTGCCCCGTCCTCTACAATTCTCCCGCCTTTCACCGTGATTTTCTCTTCTGTATCGAATGTCCGTTTAACCAGTACATAAATGTTCATTCAACAAAACCTCCATTATTAATTCCATATGAATTGTTAAAATTGCTGTAATCGCTTTAACGCTTGAAGATACTCCTCTTGTAAATTCTCCACGATTGCTGCAATCGATTGGATTTCTTTGATTGCTCCAACGCCTTGCCCAGCACCCCAAATGTTTTTCCATGCTTTCGGTCCATTTTCCCGGAAGTTCGAGTTGAAATCCCGTTTCTTCTGTAAGTTTTCGGGATCAAGACCCGCATTCACGATGCTAGGAATCAAATAATTCCCTTTGACCCCCGAGATGGCATCGGTGTAAATAATCTCCGTGGCTGAAGCAGCAAGCAACATTTCCTTATACTGATCGTCCGCCATCGTTTCCTTGGCGGCGATGAACCTTGTACCCATATAAGCGAAATCCGCACCTAACGCTTGTACGGCAACAATATCCCGGCCGTTCGAAATACATCCCGCTACAATTGTAAGCCCTTTCCAAAATTGCTTTACTTCCCCCACAAATGCAAAAGGGTTCAGCGTGCCGCCATGGCCACCTGCGCCGTTGCAGACGAGGATGAGTCCATCCACTCCCGCTTCCGCGGCTTTTCGGGCATGCTTGACTGAGATGACATCCGATAGGACAACGCCTCCGTACTCATGGACGAGATCAACGACTGCCTGCGGATTGCCAAGTGAAGTTATGACAATCGGTGGCTCGTATTTTCGAATCGCCTCCAAATGTTCATCTAGCCGCTTGTTCGTCTTATGTACGATAAGATTGACTCCCCACGGCGAGATGATGTCCGACGGATTGAGTCTCGCCGGATCCAATGATTCACGGATCGTCTGAAACCAATTTTCAAGCGCTTCGGGACTCCGTGCATTCAACAGGGGAAATGTCCCGATGATTCCCGCTTTGCATGCTTCAATGACCGATTGCGGGCTTGAGACAAGGAACATTGGTGCCATGATGACCGGGATGGATGTTTTCCCGATTAGCTTCTTTTCCTTCCCATCCAATACTTCCAATTCCCTCACTCCTATCGCTGAATGCGGATTGTGAACTTGGCTTCCACTTTCACTTCTCCCGCTTCATTGGCTGCAGATGCCTCACAATGCCGCCGGTCGCCAACTTCATCCTTTACACAACCATTGATAATGATCTTTTCGCCGGGTCTTGTCATCGCTTTGAAACGGACGGTAAAATCCTCCAACCGGTCGGATGGGAACCATCCGTCAATCGCCTGGCCGACAAAGCCCATAATCATCATGCCATGTGCGATGACGTCACCTAGCCCCGCCTCTTTCGCAAAAGGGACGACTGTATGGATCGGGTTGAAATCTCCTGATGCCCCTGCATACCGGACGATCTGTGTATGGGTGATCTCTTCTTTCTGCAACGTTTCTAATTGCCGGCTTTCCGTCAAAGCAATCGCCTCCTAATGTCTTTCAATAATTGTCGAACGGCTTATCAGAACCAATTCTCCGTGCTGGTTCATAAATTTCTTTGTTAACACGATAAAATTCATCTTTGCTTTCGTAAAAACTTTTTCGACTTCCGTATGAACGGTGATTTCATCCCCTACTTTTAGGACGCCGGCATACTCGTAACTTTGCCCCCCGTGCAGCACTTTGGACAAGTTCAAGCCGAGCACTTTCGAGAGGGAAATTTGCCCGCCCCAAAATTCAATGACAGTCGGAAAAGTTGGCGGCACTGCATTGCCATTCAAGTACTTTTCATTGGTATAACCAAGGGCGATAGCGAATTCCTTTATCTTCCCTTTTTCAATCGTATAGGTAAATGAATCAATTTTCGTATTTTTAATCTGTTCTAAACGCGGATCAGCATAAATCAAGCAAGTTCCCTCCTTTTTCTGTCAAAAGCATCAATGATAGATGGGTTTACGTTTTTCGAAAAATGCTTGCACACCTTCTTTGAAGTCGGCGGATTCGAAACAGATGCTTTGTGACTGCTTTTCAGCTTCGAATGTATTCTTCAGTTCTTCCAGCGTACCTGAAGTTGCCATTTGTTTAATAAGTCCCATTGCCAATGATGGATTATCTGCTAATTGCCTCGCAATACGAAATGTCTCCCCAAACAGCTCTTCATCTTCTACTACACGATTGACGACGCCAAGTTTCTGCATTTCATCCGCATGAACTTTCTCTCCAAGTAGCATCAGTTCCATCGCTTTATGCCTGCCAACTAGTTGAGGGAGGAAGTGCAGCGCCCCTAAATCGGGAACAAGGGCTATCTTGATGAAACTTTGTATGAAAACCGCTGATTTTGCCGCACAAATCAAATCGCACGCAAGCGCCAAGCTGAAGCCAGCACCTGCCGCCGCACCGTGGACTGCTGCGATGATCGGTTTTTGCAGACGAAGCATGATTCGAATCAGTTCTTGGCTTTTTTCCATCCTATTTTGAATCTCTTTAGAATCTACTTGTTGAAGAGCTTTTAAATCGCCGCCAGCTGAAAACACGCTTCCCTTGCCTGTCAAAACAATCGACCGGACAGAATGATCATCATCTACAGTTCGGAAGAAGTCCTTCAATTCTTCTCGCATCTCCTCGGCAAGCGCATTCCGCAATTCAGGTTTGTTCAATGAAACGATACAGACTGCTCCATCCATCTGAATGTTGATTGAATGATACTGGTCATACCGCATTGCCCCACCCCCATTATGGTTTCTTATACATCGTCACAACGACCGCACCGCCAAGCCCAAGGTTGTGTTGCAACGCAACACGCGCATTTTCCACTTGTCTTTTCCCAGTCACTCCCCGAAGCTGCCAGACTAATTCGGTACATTGCGCCAAACCGGTCGCTCCAATCGGATGGCCTTTGGACATCAAGCCGCCGGAAGGATTGACAACGTACTTGCCACCGTACGTGTTGTCACCGTCATTGATGAACTTTTCGGCTCCCCCCTCTTCGCACAGGCCAAGCCCTTCATATGTGATCACTTCATTCGGGGTGAAGCAGTCATGCAATTCGACGACATCAATATCTTCTACACCGATACCGGCTTGTTTGAATACTTGGCTTGCGGCCCTTTTCGTCATGTCAGCTCCTACCAAATTCATCGCACCCGTTGTAAATGTCAACTCATTATCTGTAGCCATCGCCTGGGCAATAATTTCGACAGCGTCTTCATGCCCATGCTTTTTCGCGAAATCCTCGCTGCAGATAATTGCAGCCGCAGCACCGCAAGATGGTGGGCATGCACAGAATCTTGTCAGATATGGCGGGAATATCATTGAAGAATTTTGTACTTCTTCAACGGTCAAATGTTTATCAAACATCGAATAAGGATTGTGGACGGCATGGCTACGTGTTTTCACCGCCACTTTGGAAAAAATGTCCGGATTCGCTCCATACTTTTCGACGTATTCCATCCCACCGGAACCGAATAACCTTGCCGCCCTCGGCGATTCCAGTGAATATCCCGGTTTCAGCTCTTCCAGTCGATCTACAAATGCTTGCATCGGTGTCGTTCGATCTTCATAAACAGTTCCAAGTGCTCCGGGCTTCATTTCTTCGAAGCCGAATGCAAGCGCACATTCAACAATGCCGTTTTCGACTGCCTGACGAGCCAAAAATAGCGCAGTGGAGCCGGATGAACAATTATTATTAACGTTAAATACAGGAATACCGCTTAACCCGACTTTATAAAGGGCTGTCTGTCCCGACGTACTATCTCCGTAAATATAGCTGGCAAAGGCATGTTCGATTTCGTTGAATTCAATGCCTGCATCTTTGATTGCTCCTTTTATTGCTTTGCTAGCCATAATTTCATACGGTTCCTGCATTCCCGGTTTCACAAATTTCACCATATCGACGCCGATCACTTTGACTTTTCTTTTCAAGCTTATATCCTCCTTTTATGAATGCTATTCTTTATCACTTAAACCGTTATCTCTTTATTCAAAAGTTACTATTACTTTACCGTTTCTCCTATACTTCTTACTATGTATGAAATCTACAAAGAACCGTGCTTTTATTGTCAACTCCATATACACTCCACAACGGGCATTAAAAAAAGCCTAAACAGTAACATTCCGTCACCATTTAAGCTTGTCTAATTTCATGACTTCTTCTTTCATTAATTGCTGCTTCATTATTTTCCCTACTGCCGTTTTAGGGAGCGAATCACGGAATTCTACTAGTTTAGGTACTTTATACGTTGCGAGTCTTTCTTTACAAAATGCAGTCATTTCTTCTGCGGAGACTTCGTAACCCTCTTTCGGCACAATGACACATTTAACCGTTTCTCCACGGTATGAATCAGGCACTCCGAAAACACACGCTTCTAATACAGCTGGATGTTCATAAACTACATTTTCAACTTCGATCGGATAAATATTATACCCACTGGCAATAATTAAGTCCTTTTTTCTGCCGACGATATAAAAATAGCCCTCATCATCCATTACCGCCATATCGCCCGTTGATAACCATCCATCACGCAATACGTGCCCGGTTTCTTCAGGATTATTCCAATACCCCTTCATCACTTGCGGCCCTTTAATCAGAAGTTCGCCTTGTTCCCCGATTGGCACTTCCCTATTTCCATCATCCATGTCAACAATTTTACAATCCGTACTTGGAAGAGGAATGCCGATACTTCCTGTTTTCTTCTTATCCGATCTTGGATTCCGGTGTGTGACGAGCACTTCCGTCATTCCATACCCTTCCATAATTTGCGCGCCAGAACGTTCTTCGAATTCTTTAATTACTTCCAACGGCAAGGGTGCTGTGCCGCAAGTACATATTTTCAAGCTTTTCAAGTCTTCGTCCGAAATTTCATCACTGTTCAGCAATGCAATATAAATAGTCGGCGCTCCGATGAAAATGGTCGGCGCGTATTTTTGGAGCAACTCTTTCACTTTTTGTATGTTGAACCGTTTCACAACAATATATGTGCCGCTTAATGCAAATGTAATATTGATATAACTCAGCCCCATTACATGGGCCATTGGCGTATTGCCTAGCGTAATTTCTTCTTTTTTTCTCAATGAGTAGAATACGCAATTTTGAATTACATTCCCGACAATGTTATGATGCGTCAACATCACACCTTTTGCATTACCAGTCGTACCGCCTGTATATTGAACGATTGCTACATTCTCCATCGGGTCAATCAACACATCCGGCAATTGGATATTTTCTGTGACACTTTCATTCAAACAGACATTTCGAAAAAACTTCCTCTCTCCATCGAAAACGATCGGTTCGATTTTCGCCCGCAATTCGATTGCTTCGATTTTGGGAATTTGGGCGTCATCGCATAGTATCCATTTAGCTGAACAATCATTTAAAATATGTGTCAGTTCGCTCGATTGATAGAGAATGTTCACCTGTACTTGTATACAGCCAAGCCGTTGGAGCGCAAAATAACATACAATGTATTCTGCACTATTCGGCAGCATGACGGCGATATGATCCCCTTTTTTCATACCTTTCGTATGAAGATATTTTGCCAAACGATCTGTGGCTGTTTTAAGTTCTGAATAGGTCATGGTCAATTCTTCGTCAATGATTGCTGTCGTTGACGGAGAATTATTTACAGCTTTTTCAAATGAATCATAAATAGAGACATCCGTTGGAATCTCCACCTCAAAAGGAATTCCTGACGGATATAGATCATGCCATTTTCTTTTCATTTCTCCCAGCCCCTTACTGCCCGTAGTTCAAGTACTCCTGCCGGGCAATGTGTTGTTGAATATATTCTTCGATGAATCGTACGGAAACCCCTCCTTCATGCGACAAGCGCTCCAAATGTTTATAAATACCGATGATCTCGCTCTTTCTCCTTAATGGCGATCCAACCAACTGCTCTTTACGATAAAAAATGCCTTGCTCCGGCAATGCTGCTGGTGAAATTCCATTCCGGATATGATGGGCAATTTGCTCATGACGCATTTCAATGATGTTCAAATAGTCGACAATCTTCTCTTTATATTCCTGTTTGGAAACGATTCCTTTATGATGCCCCGTCACGATATGAGCGACATCCAGATCCAACACTTTTTTGGCGGAAGCAATAAAGTCATCGATATCTGCTTCCAGCTCATTATAAAAAGGACCGAAAGACGTGAGGTCAATATCCCCGATATAAGCGACACCGTACTTTTCAATATACGGTATCGTATATCCTTCGGAATGACCTGGTGCATGTATAAACCGGACGTCCACACCCGCAATTTCAATTAATTCATCCATCGGATAGTTCCCATCAGGACGTAGAGTTCGTTTCCCAACAGCAATATCACCAAACCTTCTGTTCTCCTGCTGCTTTAACCACAATTGAAATGTCTCTTCCTCTAATACAGCCAACATCCCATCAGCATGTGATATCGCCATAAGATCGGAGACTTTTTCAAAATCCAATGGGTTTATATGAACTTTCGCTTCGGGAAAATGGGAGACCCCCCACATATGGTCGATATGATGATGTGTAAGATAAATCTTATCTACGTCATATGTTTTTTTGATATGCGCCAAACTGTCGAATCCTGCCCCACAATCCAACAGAATAGATTCACGGTTATTTGTTAGCAACAACGTCGTGCAAAACGGTACTTTGCTCGAATTATCTCCAAAAATCTCGATGGGCCCGATTTTTTCATACACACCATCACCTCCATTTTCTGTAACGATTCGGATTACGTATAGGAACCACCGTTAATTTGTAATACTTGGCCATTCACGTAATTAGACATAGGAGAAGCTAAGTACAGGATACCTTCAGCTGCCTCGCGCGGCTGTCCAGTTCTTTTTTGAGGTACTTTATCAATTAACATTTGCCTCACTTTGTCCGGAATCCCAGTCTGATCTTCACTCGCCTCAAGCGATTGTGTCATCCTTGTTTCGATGAACCCGAAGGCCACAGCGTTTGTATTAATATTATAACGTCCCCATTCCTGTGCAACGACCTTCGTCAGCCCGACAACTCCCGCTTTAGCAGATGAATAGTTTGCTTGCCCAACATTGCCGCGTAAGCCTGATACGGAAGAGACATTGATGATTTTCCGATAGTTGGTAACCCCTTGTTCAATTTCTTCCTTGGCCGTTTCTCGCATATAAGGCGCCGCTTCACGGATTAATCTGAAAGGAGCGACTAAATGAATATCGAGCACCTGCTGGAATTGTTCATCTGTCATTTTATGAATTAGGCTATCGCGTGTCACTCCAGCATTATTCACTAAAACATCAATTCTTCCAAACTCGTCCACTACCTTTTTCATCAGTGTCCGAGGAAAATCCGGATTTGTTATATCCCCACAAATGGCGAGTGCCTTCCCTCCGTTATTCACAATTTCACGTTCCACTTCTTTCGCAGGGGTTTCATCCAAGTCAGAAATGACGACACTTGCACCGTTCTCTGCAAACAACAAGGCGGTCTCTCTGCCAATCCCTCGTCCTGCGCCTGTAATAATTGCGACTTTCCCTTCCAACAATTCCATACTGACAACTCCTTCATTCTTAACAATACCAAACTCAATTCCTACTGAATTCCTCAATTCCTGTCATCTTTGCCGGAAATGGAATTTGGATCCGGTTTCCATCCCCAGTAATAGCGTTACGAGATTTCAAATGTGGGTCTTTCGATAAGTCATTAATCCCGTTGACGCGACTGATAGGCAAGTCCACCTCTTTGAAAATCGCCAACCACTCGGCCAATGTTTTTTGACTGATGATTGTTTCAATCTTCCGATTAATGATTTCAGCATTTTCCATCCGTTTCGTCCAACTGTTAAACAAATTGTCGAGTAAAAATTCTTTCATGCCAACCGTTTCGCAAAATGTTTCCCAAAACTTTTCTTCTACACAAGCGATCGAGATATAGTGCATATCTTTCGTCAAGAATGCCCCGTATGCTCCCCGGCTCATAAATTCCGATTTGGTCGGCTCGTTCCTCCCGTAAAATTCTGCGATGCGGGGAGCCATTAAAGCAAGTGCACTTTCCGCCAAGGATACATCGATATAAACGCCGCCTGCCTTTGAACGTACCTTATTCAATAATGCACTTAATATCGAAATCGTTGCGTAGAGCGATGCAGCAAGGTCAGCAATTTGAATACCCCCCGCCGCTTCAGGAGCTCCATTCGGCTGCCCACTTATACTCAGGACACCGGCGACCGCCAAATAGTTCAAGTCATGTCCCGGAAGATCACGGTACGGTCCGTTTTGGCCATAACCCGAGATGGAACAATAAATGAGTTCAGGATTAAGTTTTGCAACATCCTCTTTCCCAAAACCTAACCGTTCCATCACCCCTGGTCTGAACCCTTCAATAAGCACATCACTGTCTTTAAGTAATTCCCTCAGCGTTTCCTGATCGATCTTATCTTTCAAATCGAGCACTACACTCGTTTTTTGCCTATTCAACGTTTCGTATAATCCCGGAATCATATGACGGACCGGATCACCGCCATCGGGCCGCTCCACTTTTATCACTTCGGCCCCTAATTCCGCTAATATATTCGTAGCAAAAGGGCCCGGCAATAAATTCGTCAAGTCTACTACCTTTATTCCTTCCAGCATTCTCACTTCGGTCACCCCTCTCATTCATTTCCGATTGTGGTCACACAAAAGCGGATATGCCTAACACTTCTCGTCCGATGATCAATTTCTGCATTTCGTTTGTTCCTTCAGCAATCGTAAAGTAACGGATATCACGATAGTAGCGCTCTACGGGAAACTCTTTTGTATACCCGTACCCGCCATGGATCTGCAAAGCCTCTTCTGCCACTTTCAGGACGCGATCCGTTGCGAAATACTTCGCCATTGAGCATTCAACTTTTGCATCTTTCCCTTGGTCGAGTAGGGAACTTGCTTGCTGCCCAAGCAACCGCATCGCATTCGTCAGTGTAATCATTTCACTAATCTTTTCCTGAATCAATTGGAAACTTCCAATCGGCTTCCCGAACTGCTGGCGCTCCTTCACATATTTAACGGAAGCATCCAAACATGCTTGGGAAATGCCTGTGGCGATATAGGCAACCATCGCACGTGCGCTGTTCAAAAACTTCAATCCTTGCCTCAATCCCTCACCTACATTGCCTAAAAGATTATTAGCAGGGACTTCACTGTCTTCAAAAACCAGTTCGGCAAACGGGCAACTTACAGTACCCATCTTCTCGATTTTTGTAGCTTGGAAAGAAGTCTGTTCCTTATCAACCAACAATGCGGCAATCCCTTTATTCCCCAACGTTTTATCTGTCTGAACGATGACAATGCCAATTTCACCTTCCATACCGTTGGTAATAAAAATTTTAGTGCCGTTCAAAATCCATTTATCATCCTTCAATGCAGCCCGGGTTTCAACACTGGACGCATCTGATCCGACATCTGGCTCCGTGAGGGCAAAGAAACCGAGCTTTTCCCCGCGGAGCAACGGGCCTAAGTATTTTTCCTTTTGTTCATCCGTTCCGTATTCATAAATATGCGTGAGGACGGAGTTGGAAATGCCAACCGTCGCTCGTAAAGATGGCCATACACGGGATAATTCTTCGATCATCGTAAAGTAGGTTGTGTAATCCAGACCATGGCCGCCTGCTTCCTCGGGGAGCAGACCACCTAAGAAGCCAAAAGGAACGAGCTTCTGTACAATTTCTTTTGTCACAGGTTTTTCCTGTCTCTCGTACTCTTCGACCATTGGTGCAATTTCCTTCTCCAGAAACTTTGCCAATGTTTCTTTGATCATCACCTGTTCATCCGTTAATTGGAATGCCATTAGAAGTCCTCCTCATTCTTTCTTCTTGCAATCATCATCGGTGTCAATCCCTCTTGAACCGTGATTCCATTTTGATTAATAATTCTCCTACTAAATCTCACGACACCGCGGTCTAGTTTGCTTGTTTCTTTCTTTTCCACGATTTCAATTTCAAGGTGAATCGTATCGCTGATTTTGATTGGCGCTAAAAATTTCCACGATTCAAGCCCTAAAAGCGCGATCAGATTTTTGCTCATCCGTTGATTCAACTCAGTGCGTGTAAACAATCCGGAAGCGATGGATAGGCCGAGCAATCCATGAGCAATCCGTTCTTTATAGATGGATTTTCCCGCATATTCCATATCCATATGGAGCAAATTATAATCTCCGGACAATCCGGCAAAGTTCACAATATCCGCTTCTGTAACTGTCCGTGAAGGGGATTGAAATGTATCGCCGATTTGAAAGTCTTCATAAAAAAGTTCATTGGTTCTCAATGACTCCCACCTCTTTCATCGTTGCAAAATTGTTACTGCGCTATTCGGACCTGCACCCATGGCATGTGCCAAACCGACTTTTGGATCTGCCACTTGACGATGGCCCGCTTCACCGCGCAGTTGCACTACCAACTCATGGATTTGAGCAAGTGCGGTTGCACCTAGAGGATGGCCTCTTGATAGGAGCCCGCCGTCCGTATTCACCGGGATTTTCCCCGTGCGTTCGAAAACACCTTCACGCAACAACCGAGGCGCTTCTCCTCTTGCACAAAAACCAAGTTTTTCAACATCCCATAGTTCACCAGGCCCCATACTGTCGTATGCTTGTACGATGTGGACATCCTCGGGACCAACCCCAGCCTGCTCATATGCTTCACGGGCTGATTTCTCAACAATTCCTTCCGATGGGTAATGATGAACACTTGCCGTGATTCCGGATTGGTACATTTCTTCGCCATAAACGCCGGATACCAATGCAGAGCTCGCAACTTTCACCGCACGCCCATTCAATCGTTTTCGTGTTAAAATCATGGCCACAGCGCCGTCTGCCAACGGACAACAATTCAGCAGCCGAAGTGGCGAGGCAATCATCGCCGATTCAAGCACTTCATCCATCGTCACTTCTTTTTGAAATCTTGCATTTGGATTCAATGCACCATTCCTTCTATTTTTCACGCTGACTCTTGCAAAATCTTCAATTGTCGCCCCGTAAAGGCGCATGTATTCCATCGTTTCCAATGCATAATTGGCTGGTTGGACATTGAAGCCCATCAATAATTGCCATTGGGGAAAAGCTGTGCTTGGAATAGGGCCTCTTGGCATTTTCTCGAATCCGACTGCGAGCACCGTTTCGTATTGTCCAGAGCGGATTGAATCATAAGCCAGGCGGAAAGCGGAAGCTCCGCTCGAGCAAGCGTTTTCAACATTGACAATCGGTATCCCTGTAAATCCGACCTCTCCGACTACTCGATGACCGGATCCCGTTCCTTGATAGACGCTTCCGGCAAAAACCGCTTCGATTCCCCCCCACTCCAGCTGTGCATCTTTCAGTGCGCCAACTATCGCTTCCGAACCTATCGAGCTGATGGAACGATCAGGAAAACTCCCCCACTTTGTCGTACTCGACCCCGCAATGTATACATCATGGAATTTTGAAGTCTCACTCATCTCGCCCCATCCCTTCTAACGACTGCTTAGCCTGGAACTTGAAGATCATAACGTCCCGATAATCAGCTTCCTCATAAAACTTATCGATGACCAATTCCACTTTTCCTCCAATAGCTAGCGAAGAATCTTCAATAAGATGCGAATAAATGTTAACGCCTTCTTCAAGTTGCACGATTCCATATAAATAGGGAACTTTCCCCTTATAAAATCCGCCTGCCGGCTGCCGTTCCACTTTGGTGAATGCGATGAGACGGCCAGCTCCGGAAAATGCAATTTCACTTACTGTATTTTTATGACAATGCGCACAAAAATTCATTTCTTTTTTCGGAAAGAACACTTCGCCGCATGAAGTGCATCGGCTCCCGATTAGTTTGGGCTGTCCATCCTCCTGTACTTTCCACAATCCATCCATAACTGGCGTGGCTTCTCGTCCATCATCCGTCATTATGTTCCCCCTCCATTCGATTAGCC
This sequence comes from Sporosarcina koreensis, assembly GCF_042655825.1. NCBI lineage: Bacteria > Bacillati > Bacillota > Bacilli > Caryophanales > Caryophanaceae > Sporosarcina > Sporosarcina koreensis. Next base: position 343,147 of record NZ_JBHSNP010000028.1, read on the forward strand.
GAATCTTCCACCTGTTACGTGTAAAATATCTCCAGTGATATAAGAGGAAGCATCCGATGCGAAAAATAGTACTGCATTTGCCACATCCTCAGTTGAGCCAACGCGTTTGATCGGTGAATCCCTTTTTTGAAGCTCTTTAATCTTTTCGTATTTCGGATGGTTCCGTAATGCGTTCGTCTCAATCAACCCCGGTGCGACAGCATTCACTGTAATCCTATACTTGCCCAATTCCTTTGCGAGCGCTTTCGTAAGACCTAAAACACCCGACTTTGCAGAGGAATAATTGGCCTGTCCGGGATTTCCCAAATAAGCCCGGGAAGCAATATTGACAATTCTTCCGTATTCTTGAGCAATCATATGCTCAGCCGTATATTTTGCAAAAAGGAAGGATCCTTTTAAACAGATATCTATAACAAGATCCCAATCCTCCTCTTCCATTTCAGTTATTCTTGCATCTCGAACAACCCCAGCGTTATTCACTAAAACATCAATTTTCCCAAACTGCTCTTTGGTTTTCTCAACGACTTCTATCACTTCATTTTTTTGTGAAACATCCGCCGGGAATGAATGAACGTTAAAGCCTTCTGCTTGAAATCCCCTTACCGTCTCTTCACAAGCAGCTTTATTAATGTCGGTAATGATGACTGTCGCACCTTCCGCAAGCATTTTACGAGCGATTTCTTTGCCAATACCATCCGCTCCGCCCGTTACGATTGCTACCTGATCTTGAAATCTCATTGAATAACCCCTTCCAGCTATACGATTTCCCCCATTTTACTTCTTTCCCAAAAGGTCAACTATGTCAATTGACTACAATACTTGCTCGTTCTATTGTATAATTCGTACTAATCGTTAGATTTGAAATAAAAGTATTAAAGGGGGGCCAATCCGTTGATTCAAAACGAACTCACATACAGTGACTTTATCGATGAACTCTTTTCACTCATCCAAAGCAACTATTACGATGAGAAGAAATGGGAAGCATTAAAAGAAAGACTTCATGAGGATTTCATAGATGAAAAATTGCATTCACACTTTTATGCACTTCAAACATTAAAACAAAAAGCGGATTTCTTGAAATTCTCAACAAGTACGTTCGAAATGCTTCATCAAATCAACTTAGAAGTCGCTTCTTTAGCCCCGCTGACCGATATCCTGAATTTAAGTGCAACGCATCTAAAGGACATTTCCAAAGCACATTCTGTCTTCATCGGAATGATTGATCAAGAGAAAGCTTGCATGCGTATCGAAGCCGTTGCCGGTATCGGAAAAACCGATCTACTGTACGTTGAAGAATCTTTACATTCGCCGTTTCAAATAGAATTAGCGAACAATCAGGAACCATCTCTCCTAGCTGATATATCCGAGCATTCATCGTATGAAAGCCCGTTTCTCCAAAACTTAGTAGAAAAGGGTATCGTTTCTCTTATCTGTTCACCTTTAATTGCCCATGGCGAACGAATTGGAATCATCTTTTTAGCCAGAACCGTTTTGTATCAATCAAAGCTGCCATTGCTGCAAATGCTTAAAAACTTTTGTTACCAAACAGCACTTGCCATTTCGAATGCAAAATTGTATTCGAATGAAGTACGAGTGAGCGAACTGCATGATGAACTATTCGAAGAGGCACTGAATAAAGGAGGAAATGAAGGGATCTTACAAAAAGTGTCTAATTTCATTGAAGTGCCGATTTTATTGCTCGATGAATTTGGCAATAGCATTTATGAGGCCACGGCGCGGAATGCGACCTTTAACAGTGGTCCTTTCAATCACGCTGAATTGTATAAATGTGTCCTTCAATCCGAGTACAATCATCAAACTGCTTTTGAAGTAACCCATAAGGGACAAATCTACTCCGTTTTCACGATTACTTTACACAATCGGATCGTTGCATATGTAATCGTTCCTAAGAAAATGAATGCATTTGATCGGTTAAGTTTAGTTGCAATCGAGCAAGCCAAAAACGTCCTTGCACTGCAAATTAACCAAGAGAAAACGAGCATTGAAGTCGAAAATCGTTTGAGGCAGGATTATTTGCATGACTTGATTTCCGGGCTGGAAACCGAAGAAAATCTCATTCGAAGGGCACGTTATTTGAACATTTCGTTTGAAAAGACATATGCCATTCTTGTTATGAGCCCACTCGAGGATGAAGAGGACCATACAGCATCGTTGAATCGGGTGCTGGAAAAATTCAGTTATCTCATTGACGAAGAATTACTGCCACTCAGCATGATTCAAGGTCAAAAAATCATCCTCGTCACTCCCGAACAGCATATCCGTACTGTCGCAAACTTCGCACTCAACTATGTGGCGGACAAACATCCTGAACAACAATTCCGCATTGGGATCAGCAATGCTATTTCGCAAGTAAAAGACTATCTGAAAGGGTTCAACGAAGCGAAAAAAGCGGCGGAATTCGCCCATTCATTTCAATTCAAAGCACCCATTGTCCATTTCAAGGAACTTGGCATCATTGGGTTGTTATTCAATACGGAAAATACGGAGTACATGAAAGAATTCATGGATCGTCACCTCGGAAAAATCATTACATACGATGAACAAAACAAAGCCGAACTACTGAAAACGTTAGAGGTATTTCTGGATAACGAATCAGCCATCCAATTATCAGCTGAAAAGCTGCATATCCACTACAATACGTTGCGCTATCGGTTAAGCCGGATTGAGGAAATTCTGGAAATCGATTTAGCTCACACACAAAACCGTCTGAACCTTCAAATCGCTATCATAATTCATAGGCTCATTAAACAAGAATGACAAGAATGACCATAAAAAATAGAGAGCGGAACGGGTGATAGTGTTCCACTCTCTATTTCTATTTGTGCCCTAATTTAGCTCTACCACATTTTCGACGGTAAATATAAGGCGATCTGAGGGAAAAAGTACAAGATAAAAATCATCACGACGATCGGGATAATGAACCGGGCCGCTCCTTTGAATATTGTTTCGAGCGAATAATCCGAGACACCTTTCAATACATAGCAATTCATTCCGACAGGTGGTGTGATTAACCCCAACTCGATGACCAGAACGATGATAACACCGAACCATATCAAATCCATATCCATCGCATTAATAATCGGAAGGATGATTGGAATTGTAATGACGATCATCGCCAACGAATCCATGAAAGCACCTAGGATAAGGTACATGCAGATGATCAAAACAAAAATCAGTATATTCGGCAACGAAAGGGAATTGATCATATTCGCCATTAACATCGGCACTCTTGTAATCGCTAAAAAGTAGTTCAAGATGAACGCCGCTAGAATGATTGCAAATAAAAACCCTGTCGTTTTCAGCGTATTGGAAGCAGCTTCAACAAAATTCTTGAGCGTCAGTTTCCCCTTTAGCAACGCTGTCATCATTGCGCCAAATGCACCTACCGCTGCAGCTTCCGTAGGGCTGAACAATCCGATATACATTCCTCCGATGACTACGGTGAACAGGATTAAAATCCATATCGTCGATTTGAGGGAGAGGAGTTTTTCTTTCCACCCGCCGCTTGAAGTAACGGGGGCAAGTTCAGGCTTCAGCAAGACGGAAATGTATACCGTCAACATGTATAACCCGGTTAACATGATTCCAGGAATAATACCTGCAATCAGCAATTTACCGATGGACTGCTCGGTTAACATTCCATATACGATAAAGGCTGTACTCGGCGGGATGAGGATACCTAATGTTCCTCCCGCAACGATCGTTCCAGCAGAAAACGAATCCTTATAACCAAAACGATCCATTTCTTTCGAAGCAATAGCTCCCATAGTCCCTGTTGTCGCCAGGCTGGAGCCGGAAGCTGCCGCAAAAATCGCTGATGCCCCGATCGTCGCTAATCCAAGTCCTCCTTTTAAACGGCCCATCCACAAGCGGAACATTTTAAACAATTCATTACTGATGCCGGACACAAATAGCAATTCCCCCATCCATATAAATAGTGGAATTGTCGTTAATGTATAACTGAAACTATGATCCCAAATGATCGTCTCAATGGCGGTCGTAAGTGTTTTCCAACCTTTTACATAATAGATACCTAGAAATGCTGGAATTGCCATCGCAATGGCAATCGGGAGTCTCAAAAACATGAGAATGAACATTAAAACAATACCTAACAAACCGATCATCTCAATATTCATATTACCCCTCCTTTCCAGCAAATAACGTTAAGATTGAACGAATGGATCTTATGAGTGCCTCTAGTCCCCACATCGCAAATCCAAGTGCGATGATAAATCGAAAAGGAAAGTGTGGTATTCCGAGTAAATCAGTCGTCCTCACATTCCCTTCCATCGAATTAAGCCCTTTGTTAAAACTAACCCACCCGATGATGAGACAAATGATAAATGTGGAAAAATAGCTGATAACGTCTGCAATTTGTTGAATCTTTTTCGGTAAACGGTCGACAATCAAACCAATGGAAATATGAGCTTCCTCTTTTTGAGAATAACCTAACGCAAACATGATCAGGACAACCATCCCAAGCTGCATGATTTCAACGTCCCCAACTACAGGGGATCCAAAGTTGCGGCTAATGACTGCATAAGTCGTGAACAGCATCATGCCAGTCATCGTGATTATCGCTATATATCTACCGATTGTCGTTAAGACACCTACCCATTTCTCCACAACTCCCATTCATTTCACCTCCGTATTTAAAAGAATATGTCCTGATCGCAGACCAAGACATATTCCATTTCCTTTGATCAGAAAGGAAGCTCTAATCCTGCTTCGAGAATCATAGCCTTAAAGTCTTCCATCATTTCGTCGCCAGGATAACCTTTTGCATTCGCATCTGTTATCCACTCTTCCCAGATCGATTTGGCTGATGCTTTGAACTTGGCCTCTTCTTCCGGAGTCAATTCAATAATTTCTCCTTTGCCTTCAATCAGCTTTTCAAGTTCATCGTACGCAGCATCCAATTCCGTTTTATGAGTCTCACCCAATAGCTCAGACAATTTTAGACCGAACTCTTCATCAAACATTTTCTGCAAGTCTTCAGGCAATGAATCATAAAAGTCTTTATTCATAATCGGAGTAACAGGTGTAACGGTTGTCCCCATTTTCATCACATACGGGGCCACTTCATAGTATTTATGCCCTAGCACTCCAATGGTCGAATAGAATGCGGTATTCAATGTGCCTTTTTGCAATGCTTCGTACGTTTCATCCAATGGGATGGATACAGGAACCGCTTTCCATGCCTCGACGATCGGAACATCAGATTTTCCTTGGACCCTCATCTTCAACCCTTTAACATCCTCAATCTTCCGGATCGGTTTCGTTGAGAATAAATTATAAGGATCTGTCACATAGCTGCCACCTAAATAATGAACTTCATCTTTAATGTCATCAACAGCATATTTTTCACCGAACTTCGTCATGATTTCACTTCCCGTCACTGAATCAGGAAATGCGAACGGCAAATTCCCGATCGTGTAAGGGAAAAAATCGCTGTCATAATAATACGTTGAAATGACGAGCCCTACTTCGGCAATCCCACCGCTAATATCTTCAAGAACTGAATTCGATTTCCCAAGGGTCCCACCATGATATAAATTCACCTTTACACGGCCGTTCGTTTTTTCTTCCACCAATTCCTTCCACGGTTCGAAAACGTTGTACACATAGTGATGCGTGGAAGGCTGGAAATTGCTGACGTTCAATTCGTAAACTTTCCCATCGGAACCATCGGCTGATGCGATTCCCTTTTCGTTGTTACATGCTGCAAGAATCAGAACTAATACCAAACCTAAAACGCCCAAAATTTGTTTCAATCTTCTCCACTCCCTTTTCCACAGTAAGTAAACGCTTTCATCTCTGCAACTACTTAAAATTGCAAATCCCCTTGCAACAATTTCTTAGCAATCGTCCTTTTTTGAATCTCCGTGGTCCCATCTGGAACGCGCATCATCCTTGCCCATCTCCATGCTTTCTCCAATTTCAATTCGTTCGTTAATCCCATCCCTCCATGAATTTGCATGCATTTATCAATCACTCTTTGTGCCATTTCAGTGCAAAATGCTTTAATCATCGAGATTTCCTTAATCGGAATTTCAGGTTGATTTTCCATCTTCCAAGCACAATTGAGCAGCATATTCCGTCCGGCGTAAATGTCCATTGCACATTCGGCGAGCATCATCTGGATCACTTGGTGGTTTCCAATCGTCACCCCGAAAGTTTTACGCTCATTCGCATAGTTGACTGCAATATTTAACGCCCACTGTGCAACCCCTACACATTGGGCCGCCATAACAACACGTCCCAAGTCAACTCCGTGCAACGCTTTTCCAAAGCCTTGATGCAAATCGCCGATGATGTATTTTTGATGAACCCGAGCATTTTCAAAAGCAATAATGGCTGTCGCGGAGCCTAAATGTCCGAGAGATGGAATCGTCGATGTCGGAACGACCGTCTCACCATCAATCGGAACGAAGAAACAACTAATTCCACCCTTCCTCGCTTTTACTAGTTCTAGATCCGTAATTGCAAACGTCATGACATACTTGGCATAATGAGCATTCGTAATCCATTGTTTCGTCCCATTGATCACCCAATAGTCTCCATCCTGCACTGCTCTCGTTTGCATATTCCATATATCAGAACCAGCATCCGGCTCACTTAAACCGAAGCAGAGCAAAGCTTCCCCACTTGATATTTCCGGTAGAACTTCTTCACGCACCTCTTCTTGCAAGCCAAGCAAGACAGGCGTCAGCCCTCCCGTGAACAGCCCCCTTGGAAATACTTCTGTAATAAAAGGGTCGATTCCATATTTTTTAGAAATCGCTTCAAAGATGACAGCAATGGAAACTGGACCGAAAACATCCCCCGAGCCACCTAATTCAGCCTCACCGAACATATTATAAAAACCGGCTTCAGCCGACTTCATTCGAACTTGCTTGATCGCATCCTGAATCTCCGAAGCATACGTGCCGTCCTCTTGATAAAAATACCGCTCATTCTCCAGCTCACGTTTATATTTCACTTGCAACGGAACAATTTCCGCTTCAATAAATTTGTGTAATGCTGCAAGGACTTCTTTCACCTCATAATCTACTGCGAAATCCAAATTGGCTCCCCCTTTCAAATATTCTAACTATAAACGAATTCTACAGAGTAGTCCATGGTACTTCTATGTCAAAAACAAACAATTATGATCATTTGTTTTGTAGGGTACATACATGCGTCAAATTCATCTATCCACTATTTCTCACTTGAACAAAAATAAGCGGCAAAAAACAAAAAAGCGAGTATGAAATCGACTTGAAGTCGTTCACATACTCACTTTCCATTCATTATTAACCATATTAAGATAAGTTATTTTTGTATAACAGAAGAAACTGAAAATACATTTTTATACTCATCATCATACATATGACAACTGACTGACCTCTTAAGACTGACCGGGATTTCCTTAGGTACGACCGATTTACAAACGTCTTTTGCGAATTGGCATCGTGGATGAAACGGGCATCCAGAAGGTGGAGCTGCAGGGTTTGGGACATCCCCTTTTAAAATGATCCACTCTTTCTTCACATCAGGGTCTAATGAAGGAACCGCTGACATGAGTGCTTGCGTGTATGGATGCAGTGGATTTTTGAAAAGCTCCTTCTTATCCGCAAGCTCGACAATTCTTCCTAAATACATCACGCCGATCCGATCGCTGACGTGCTTGACGACGCTCAAGTCGTGGGCGATGAAAATATAGGTCAGCCCCAACGTCGCCTTCAACTCTTCGAATAAATTGAGGATCTGGGCTTGTACAGAAACGTCCAATGCGGAAACAGGTTCATCCGCAATGATAATTGAAGGATTGACTGCGATTGCACGTGCAATTCCGATCCGCTGGCGTTGGCCGCCACTGAATTCATGTGGATAGCGTCCGATATGAGATGGGCTCAAACCGACCCTTGCTAATAAATCCACAATCAGTTCTTTTCGTTGCTTCGCATTGTTTCCGATTTGATGTGTCGATAATGCTTCATCAAGAATTGCACCAACCGTCATTTTTGGATTCAACGAAGCATATGGGTCCTGAAAGACAATTTGCATGTCTCCCCTTAATTTCCGTAATTGTGAACGATTCAACGTTGTCACTTCTTGCCCTTCGAATTGGACGGTGCCCGAGCTTGGTTCAATCAATCGTAATATGCTCCGTCCCATCGTCGATTTTCCGCAGCCGCTTTCCCCGACGATGCCGAGCGTTTCGCCCCGATGCACTTGAAAACTGATGCCGTCCACGGCTTTGACAAAGCCTTGATTCCTTTTGAAGAGCCCTTTGCGTATCGGAAAATGTGTTTTCAAATCATCAACTTGTAATAACGGTTCGCTCATGTGGACACCTCCTCTTCCTCATACAGCCAGCATCTGACGGAATGGCTGTCCATTTGGATTAAAGGAGGGTTTTCCTCAATGCATTTGTCAAATGCCTTTTCACATCTTGCTCTAAACGGGCAGCCTGAATGGATATCACCTAAGTTCGGAACCGTTCCCTGGATCGGATTCAACTGCTCGTCATCCTCGGCCTCCAATGTCGGAACGGAATGCAATAAGCCGATCGTATAGGGATGCTTCGGCTCCTTAAACAATGAACGGACGTCCGCCTCTTCGACGATTTGACCATAATACATGACCATCACACGGTCCGCCATTTCGGCAATGACGCCGAGATCATGTGTGATCAGCAGGATTGCAGTCTTGTATTCTTCTTGCAATGTATTCATCAAATCCAGTATTTGCGCTTGGATCGTTACATCCAATGCCGTCGTCGGTTCATCCGCAATCAATAATTTCGGATTGCAAGCCATCGCCATTGCAATCATGACACGCTGACGCATTCCGCCAGACAACTGATGTGGATATTCATCGATTATCTTTTCAGCCCGGGGAATGCCGACCTTCTTCAAAATTTCAATTGTCCGCGCTTCAATCGTTTTCGGGTCTCCTGCGTCATGCAAAAGAAGCACTTCACCGATTTGCTTGCCGATTTTATGCACCGGATTCAAAGAAGTCATCGGTTCTTGGAAGATCATCGACATCTCATTGCCACGGATAGCCCGCATTTCTTTTTCGCTGCATGTATTCACATCTTTATCCCCAAGCAAAATACGCCCTTCCGTAAACCCTGAAGCCTTCGGAATCAACTGCATAATTGAAAGAGACGTCAAGCTTTTCCCGCATCCCGACTCCCCGACCAACCCAAGCGTCTCGCCTTCACGGATATGGAAATTAAGACCCTTAACTGCAGGGATCACATCCCCCTTCTCCCCATGAAAGAAAATGTGCATATCCTCTACCCTTAACAGCTCTTCCATTCACCCAGCCGCCCCTTCCAAGAAGTGGTCGAAGGCAATCTTCGCAATTCGGGCTATCGGCTCATTCCCTTCGTAGTCGAGCGTTTTCCCGACCGAAAAGACAGTAATGACAAATTCACCTTGTTGATCAGGCAAGTGGACGATGCCGGTGTCGTTATATACCGTCCCTAAACTCCCAGTTTTATTGGCTACCTTCGTACCTCTTGGCAATAATCCCGGAATACGCTGCGTATATTGTTGGCGGAAAAGAATATCACGGATATTAGCAGAGCATGCTTCAGAGAAAATTTCCCCTCTCGCAATCTTTTCCATTAATCGATTCATATCCCGTGTTGTACTCACATTGTTTTCCATGTTTTCTTGAAAAACAATGCTTTCCCGATCATAATGACCGGCAATCAATGTGTTAATGATCCTGTCGAACATTTCTTCACTATAGTCAGTGGGCGAAATGCCCGCACATAAGCTGAGCAGCTCCCAAATCGAATGCTTCACAAAAATATGATCCAACCCGATGGACCTCAGATAGTTCTGGACCATTTGAGCATCAACCATCGTTAACAGCTTGTCCGTCGCCATATTATCACTGACGATAATCATCATCATCGCCAAGTCTTTAATTGTCGGCGAGCTTCCGGCATCCATTTCTTGAAACACACCTGAACCCGGGACCCGGTCTCCCCTTTGCAGCACGATCCTTTCGTTGATATCAACCTTTCCTTTATAGACGGCATCATACAACGCCGCAAGTATCGGCACTTTCACGACGCTTGCCGTTTGAAAGTAGCGGTCGCCTTGTATATGAACTTCCTCATTCGTCTGTATATGTTTGATTGAAATCCCGAAAGTCGCGTCGATTCCACTTATATATGATTCGATCTTTTCCTTTAGCAAACAGATCTCCCCCTACTATTTAAGCCTGGGATCCAAAGCATCCCGCAGTCCATCTCCCAATAAATTGAAACCTAAGACAACAAGCATAATCGCAAGTCCCGGGAATAATGTCATCCACCACGCCTGGCTCAAAAATGATTTCCCGACGTAGACGAGTGCCCCCCATTCCGGATTCGGCGGCTGGGCACCTAACCCGAGGAAGCTTAGCGCTGCAGCGGATAAAATGCTGCTTCCGAACTGGATTGTTGCGAGAACAATGATCGGGGAAGCGACATTCGGCAAAATATGCTTGACGATGATTTTCCCGTCTTTCACGCCCAGCGCTTTTGATGCCTCCACATATTCTGTTTCGCGGACGGATAGGACCGATCCCCTAACGACCCTTACAAATGAAGGAATGACCGATATCGCAACGGCAATCATTGCATTCGTCAATCCGACACCAAGAATCGAAACGATTGCAATGGCCATCAGCAACGAAGGGAATGCCATCAAAATATCCATGAACTGCATGATGTACATATCAAGCCGGCGATAATAGCCCGCAACAACACCTAAAATGACGCCGATCGTACCCGAAATGGAAACTGCGACTAGCCCCATGAGTAAGGAGACACGCCCACCGTATAACATTCTTGTGAATAAATCGCGTCCAAACTCATCCGTCCCAAGCCAATGGTTCGCACTCGGCCCTTGTAAACTGTCTTCAAACATCATTTCATTGACAGGATAAGGCCCGATAATCGGTGCCAAGGCTGACATCGAAATGAAGAAAAAGAGAATCCCCGCTCCAACTAGGGCTCCCTTGTTCTTCTTCAGCTTCTTCAAAAAGCTTCTACGCCGGGAGTGCGTTTTCGATACCGACGCTTCCTCTCCTACATAAACAACCGGTCCATTCCCGCTGTCCAACTGTTTCAACTCTACTTCCTCCTTTCATTCCGCCCGATCAATCGAAACGAATGCGCGGGTCCAGCTTCGTATAAAGAAGGTCTACGATTAAATTGGCAAGTATGATCATCGAAGCCATAAATAAGAGCAATCCTTGGACAGTCGGAATATCCCGCGTTGAAATTGCCGAAACGACTAAGCTGCCGATGCCCGGAAGTGCAAACACCGTTTCAGTTACGACGGCTCCTGCCATCAAATAGCCGAACTGCATCCCGATAACCGTCACAACAGGAATCAGTGCATTTTGCAAGCTATGATGGAAAATCAAACGATACAGGCTTGCCCCTTTCGCTTGAGCAGTCCGGATATAATCCTGCTTGATGACATCAAGCATGCTGGAACGAGTCATCCGAGCTATTGTTCCTGCAGTCCCTAACCCTAGCGTGATGGAAGGTAAAATAAGCGAATAGAATCCGCTATATCCCGAAATCGGAAAAATGCCTAATTGATAGGAGAAAAGAAGAATTAAAAACAACGCAATCCAAAAGCCCGGCGCAGAAATCCCAACTAACGCAACAAGCATTGCCAATTGATCGTAAATCGTGTTTTGCTTCACAGCCGCTATGATTCCCATCAAGATCCCGATGATTGAACCAAAAGTGACACTGTACAACGCCAATTGGGCAGTAATTGGAATCCGGTTTATAATCTCTTCGACTACTGTGTAACCCGTAATATAGGAAGTTCCGAGGTCCCCTTGCACGGCATGCAACATGTATGTCCAATATTGCGTGATGATTGGCAAGTCCAACCCGAGCCGGTGTTCCAATTCTTTAATCGATTCTTCCGTCGCAAAATCCCCCAAGATATACGTCACCGGGTTTCCCGGCACGAGATGGATCATGAGGAAGACGAGCAGCGAAACGCCAATCAAGGTAATTCCCATTGTGAACAGACGCTTCAGTAAATAAGACGACATTCCATGCACCCCCAAACAGACGGGAACACCGTCTTTCCGATTAACAAGACTGCGTTCCCGTGAAATCGACTATTTTTTAACTTTGACGTTTTCCCACATAATGAGATTCCGCTTCGGATGAATCTCAAACTCTTCGAAATTCCGGATCGCCGTAATGTTTTCTTTCACATAAAGCGGAACCCAAGGCGATTGCTCAACTAACAGCTTTTGGGCGTCCTCATACAGTTTCAACCGTTTCTCCTGATCCATTTCAACTGCGCCTTTTTCTAGAAGGTCATAGATTTCTTTCACTTCATAATGGAGTCGCTTCGATTTTTCTTCCCCGAATAAAAGGAAGTTCAGCACATCGGCATCAAGCCAGCCAAAACTCCAGAGCAGCATTTCATGTGCGCCCTTCGGTGTCTGATCGATGATCGTCGCTGATTCTTTCACCGAAATGGAGAGGTTAATCCCGATTTCCTTCAATTGATTTTGAATGATCTGTGCAGCACGTTGGTTTGCCGGATCATCATCCACCCAAAGGTCAACTTTGAACGGTTTACCGTCCTTCATGACGATGCCGTCTTTATTTTTATCTTTCCAGCCTGCCTCGGATAATAATTGTTTCGCTTTATCAAGATCCTTTGCATATTTGCTGCGCGCCATCTCTTCGATTTTTTCATTGTAACCAAACGTCGCCGGAGGCAATGGACCAAACACCGGCTTCGCCTCGCCTCTGAATGTATTCGAAATGATTGCATCACGGTCAATTGCCATCGCAATCGCTTGCCTTACGCGCACGTCTTGAAAAAGCGGCTTCTTGTTATTCCAGCCGAGGTAACTCAATACGTAGTTCGGCACCCGTACAATCGTTACACCATCTTGCTTCTCAAGCTCTTCGATATATTGATAAGGAACGCTTTCTAACACATCGACATTTCCTTTTTTGAATTCCAAAATGCGTGTCTCTTCATCAGGAATGAAACGGAATGTTACTTTGTCAAAGCCCGGTCCATCTTTACCCCAATCATATTTATCACTCGGTTCGTACACTAACGAATCTCCACGCTTAATTTCCTTAAGCTTTAAAGCACCCGTGGCGCTCGGATTTTTCTCAAACCCCTCCCCGTTGCTATCGAGTACAGAGACATCAATCGGGGATAAATAATCCGAAGTCGCATTCGTGAAGAACGGGGCGAACGGCTCAACCCATCGAATCTTAAATACATACTCACTGACAACTTCGATGCTTTCGATATCTCCAGCGTTCGTCTTAAAAGGAGACGACTCCATCAACCGTTCAAACGACTTCTTCACCGCTTCTGCATTAACAGGCTTTCTGGAATGAAATTCGACGCCCTCCTTCAGCTCGAATGTCACTTCCTTGCCATCCGGCGAAACCGTATATTCCTTTACTAAATTTCCGACAATATTTCCGTCATCGTCATACTTCATTAATGGATCATACAGCGCAGAGTTCGCGTCTCCCATAGAAGACGTACGGTGCACATCGACTGAATCCGGTTCTGAAATAGCTGCAACGATAATTTCCCGATTGCCCTTTTTCGCCTTCTTCCCTCCACAGCCGGAAAGGATTAGGGCGAAGACGATCATGGTGAGAAATAAAAGCGTGAAAGTCTTTTTCATTTGCAAGTTCCCCCTTTATTCGATTTTTTGGTGCGAGTTGTGTTATGGCTGTAATTTATTTTAGATGTATTCCTCCTTTGGTTCCCGGGGTAATGCTTGTCCGAGATTGGGTTGTCGGTGGGTTGTTATATATATGTATATTGGAGGTGAGGGGGAAAGATGACTTGAGAAGGGAAGATTTACTATAGGTGAAAGAAAAAAACATTGATGATTTTTCAGATCAACAATGCTTTGTTTTCATTACTGTAATTAATTTGCTAAACATCTTGATGCACGTTCTATCGGCGTGGATGGGACGTCAAATAATCTGGTCTATTCCAATTTGATGTAAATCTACTAGTTCCATATCATCCACTATCGACTCCCTAAAATGCACTTCTCATTCTTCAAAAAAGATCTATGCAATTGTCTCATCTAGAAAAGCATTAAGTGCGTTAGTTGCAGAAATTATTTCTTGTTCATATCTTGAATTAGAGACAGGTTCTTTCGATCCTAAGTGGCTAGAAATTATCGAATCAATGTTACGACGCACTTCTTCCGAACCACTTTTATAATAGGGAGCTAAGCTAGCAATCAACCCTACCAAGCCATCCCCAGATTTAATACTTCCTGCACTAATAAACGCTCCCATTCCCAGCCCATCTTCAATGCCTTATGCTCTTCTTGCAGCTAATTCCATTCTATAGTAGACATCCATTTAATCACCTCATTTATTTTTTGACAAACAAAATATACCATTTGCAAAAAAACATCTTAATAACCAAATTAAGGATCAACTGTCTATACCTTGGAATTCTTATTTTTCAATATTACTTGCAAACCCAAATATAACGACCAGAAAAACATACCCCAAATCCATGTAAAAGAGAATATATAAGCTGTTCTGAGGAAATCAAAATTCCAGAAACTAATAGTTGAAACTCTTAATATCTTTACTGCCAATGGAGTAAATAAGTATGAAGCTAAACCAAAGACTATTAATTGTGGGAAACAGTGAAAAATGAAAACTCTACTTAATCTTTTCTTCTCCTTTTTGATAGCTTTTTCACCTAAAGGAAATTCTTTTTCCAGCTCATTTATTATAATGGGGTATTTCACGCCGAACAGAAGAGTTACAAAAACAAGTATTATACTGACTGCTTGGAACACATTCAGAATCTCTTCATTAATTTCCATAGTTAAATATCGGCCATCGCTGCTTCTAGTTGAGCTCTTGAAATATTATAATTTGCACATAATAGGTCAAATGTATCTTCCGGAATATTGTAAAGACCTGCCGATCCCTTCACTTTTGAGATTTGCTCAAGTTTAGCCCCTTTCATAGATACAACCTGTCTTAATTCTTCAAGTATATTGTCAGATTGTATTACCACCCTGTAAGAATCATTCGCCGATACAGCTTGAAGTAATGTATTTTTAATGGTATACTCCATTTCCTCTTTCAAATCAAATTTGAACCTAGTTCTGACATTTCTTAAAAGTGACCTGCTTCCGGATTCAGTAAGTTGGAATATCGCGGAAATTTCCGATTCGCTAGGAATTCTTCCATCAAAGTAATGTTTCAACAAATGAAAGAGCCTTCTTTCTTGAATTTCGTTCGCACGAGTTGGTACTTGTTTTCCTAGCATCATTTCAAAGTATTCAGCAATGGCAGCCATACATACTCCTTCTATAATATCAGTAAACTCAGATGTCCCTTTATTAAGGATATTTTTCAAAAGAACCTTTTCTTCATTTGTTATAAGCTTGGATAAGTCCAAATTAATCTCCATTGTCAACCCACTCCCGATATTATATATTTATAAATAATACCATAAAATCAAAAAATACAGCATAGATTTGAATTTCATTTTTCGTAATGTTATAGATTAAACAATAATATTTTATAGCAATTATTTCAACAAAAAACGCGGCCGGAAACTCCGGACCGCGTTTTAATAACCAAATTAACGAAGCAATTGAAGTACGCCTTGTGGTTGTTGGTTCGCTTGCTTTGCGACTGTATCTTTCGATTACAGAATAGACTGTATCTTCACCCGCAAGTTTCCTTGTAGGGGCTGGGCACTTCGAATGTTACGACTCGTAACACCCTACGGATTTAACCGCCATAGCGTTAGCCTTTGACGATATATCCTAGTCGTTGTACGTTCCCCATGGTTTCCCGACAGGGGCTTCGCTGCTGATTGTCCAATCTCTTCGTTTTTCAAGCCTTCGCGTTTATCGTTTCCAATTCCGCTGTGGCAGAAGAGCTCTCAGAAGGTTTCAGCAATTCACCCAGTAATCATCTAACTCGTTACCAAGTTAGACGCCCGTTCACAACATTATCGAAGAAGTTGTAAGACTCCTTGCGGGGTTTGCTGTGCTTGAGCCAACATTGCTTGTGCTGCTTGAGTAAGGATGTTGTTCTTTGTGAACTCCATCATTTCTTTCGCCATCGTGCGAATATTAGCTTTCACTAATGACTAGACTATATCTTCACCCTTCGATTGCTCGGTAGGGGTCGGGCACTTCGGATCGGCAAGATACTCAGTTTTGCGTTTCCTATGGTTTCATCATCATGGCTTGTGCGGTAGATGGTATACTAGTCGTTGAACCTTCTCCACTCTTTCGAGACATGAGCTTGGCTGCTGATTGCCCAATCTCTCTTCTTTTCGGCCAGTCACGCTTGCCGTTTCCAGTTACGTTGTGGGAAAGAAAGCTTCAGGGGATTCCAGCAATTCACCCGATCATACTCACGACGATTGTGTCTGTCATTGCCTACGCAACATTTAAGACACAATCCACGTCGCGGATACGTGATTCCGTAGCTGTTAAGTCTGTTATTCCAATTGAAATAACGGTAGCCCTTGAGAGTAATCAACGTAAATTGTGGTATTCGATAGGACTACCTTATAAGCTTTTTTCTTTTCAACCTTAGTTACTTCAAAGTTACATTCATTATATGCCATTTCAAACATTTTCAAAAAATCCGCATCTAATCCATGACCATTAGATTTAAAAACAATTTGATCCACATCTTTTTCATTAACTAAAATAAACTTTGCGTTATCAATGCCACTAATAATAGCTTGCTTTTCACGGTGGTTGATTAAATTATCATCGGTTCCTTGAAAAGACATAATTTCAGTCTGATTATCAAAATCGCAGTAAAGGGTAGCTAAATTCAAAGATTGTTTATCCTTTATAACTTTTTTGGCAAGATACTCAAATTCTATCTGTATGGTTAATTCATTTAGTTTTTGGAACAAGTAACGATTATTCGTCAAATATACAGGTTCTATCCAGGATGAATTATCGATGATTGTGGAAATTAAATGCGGTGCCATCCGGTTAACTAAATGAAGTAAATATGCACCATGCGAATGTCCATAGCCAATTATCTTTTGCTCATTAAAACTTAGTCCATTTTCCTTTAGAATAATAATAATTGCATCAATTGCTGTTATCAGATCTATTGCCTGCATGAAGCCCATGTCATTGAACTCTTCCATTGTTTCATTTAATTGTGCGAGTACTGGCAAAGTAATTGCCTTAGAAGAAAGTAAGCTCAGCAAATTAGTTGGTTTTTTTCGAAACTCCAACTGTTGTTTGGGATCTAGATACTTTTGAACAAAATGTTCCGTGTTTTGCAAAGTGAAATTTTCTGCTCCTTGCATATACAGATCGCCAAAGTAAGCACATTGTAAAGTTACCAAATTATAATCGTCTGCAAGTCTATCTCGCATTTTTCTATAAACTTTAGATTCTATATTCCCGCCAAATCCAGGCACTATTAGTAGTAAACCTGTTTCTGTTGTTACTCCAGCAGAAGGATATGAAAAATCGATCCTTAAACCCCTGCCTGTTGAGCCATTATAAATATTATGATGAGCCGGTATAGTGATACTTTGATTTTCTGCCATATACTCTCCTAATATCGTTTTGCTGCCTTTACAGACAGAGTATTTTTGGGCAAAATAACTTGATTACCTTAAATTAAACTTAACAAGATTAATATTGTATTTGAATACTTTGTAATCTATTAAGTATCTTCTCAAGTCATTAATTTAGAGTGATATCCCTTTATTTCATTCTAGGCTTAATCCCTCTCTGCAATTACCAAGTATTCAAACCTCCGTCAATTATTATGTTTTGTCCTGTAACGTAGCTTGATGCCTCTGAAGCAAGGTAAATAAGAGCTCCGACCATCTCTTCGGGTTTAGACATGCGTCCTAGCGGAATACGATCACTATAATTTTTCTTAAAAGTTTGATTTTGCCCACTCTCAACCCCACCAGGCGTAATTGAATTAACTCGAATCCCATCTTTAGCCCAGTAAGTTGCAAGATATTTGGTGAGTCCGATAACACCAGCTTTTGACGCTGAGTAAATTGCAGGAGAATTAATTTGACGGTCCAAATAATAAGAACCTTCATAGATTCGTTGATCTGGAGCCATAATACCGTAAATTGAAGATGTTTGAATTATAGAACCACCTTTTTGTTGCTTTTTCATTACTTTTCCAACATGTTTTGCTACGAGAAACATTCCATCCAGATTCGTGCTCATAATTTCTTGCCACTGGTCTAATTCATAGTCTTCGAAGTCTGCAAAAAAAGCATCTAAGTCATTTGATTTACCAGCCGCATTGTTATGTAAAATGTTAATTTCGCCAAATTCACTGAGCACTGTTTCAACCATTTCTTTCACTGACGTTTCAGATGAGACATCACATTCAATCGCTACAGCATTTCTTCCGAATCGCTGTGTTATCGCAGTAGCCAGATTCCTCGCTACATCAATATTAACATCCACTACTGCAATATTAGCACCCGCCTCGGCAAGTCCCGAGCAAAAATGGGTACCTAAAATCCCCGCACCGCCTGTAACAATAGCTGTTTTCCCATCCAGATTAAACTTATTAATATAAGACTTTTTTATGATAGTTCTCCTCTTTTCTTAGCCAAAAATGATACAAATTCAAAATCAATTTCGGAGTCGATATCAATTGAACGTTCTTCAGGCATTACATACAATAAAGTTTTAGCTTGAAATACGGATTTTGAATTCAGTAATTTTGCTCTTTTCCAAATATAGATAGAAGCATTCATATCATAACAATTAGGAACATCTTGCCTACGTACAATTATTTTGTCGAGCCTCTTTGATAAACGAGCGTAACCCTCACTATTTACTTCAACTAAATTAAAGTATGGACTTCTTCTTGACGGCGCACCTGAAATTAAATTATCCGCATCTATATTTTCTTCGTACAGTTGAACTGACTGCACAATATCCTCAATTAATCTCAGAGGGGATGTAGCATCCAAATCAACAATTAACTCAAACTGTCTTCCTAATTTCTCTTCTACAGTCGTCAAGCAATGTTGAATAACAGGCAATTTTGCTGTTTGATCTGTTGCCAGTTCATAAGGCCGATTAACTAATACATCCGCACCATATTGCTCTGCAACAGCTAAAATGTCTTTACTGTCACTGCTGACTGCTATTACATCGAACAAGCCACTTTGTTTCGCCTGTTGGATACTATGAGCAATTAACGGCTTCCCTGCCAACATCCTAATATTTTTATTCTTTACCCCTTTTGAGCCACCTCTTGCACAAATTGTACAGATTCTACTCATTCGACACCCACACTTTCTCTTTTGAAGCCTTCTCCGCCATTTCAATCATTTTTACAATATCCAGACCTTTTTCATATGAACATAAAAATTCATTTTCTCCATTTAAAACTGCCTGATGTTGTTTTTTATATGTTTCATCTCGACCTACATTAAATTGAATTAATTCATCATTTATTTGCAAAGAGTTCTGAATGAAATCGGCTTTATATGTTACCTCATCCGTGTTTATTATTAACTCACGCTGTATTAAATGATCTATATAATTCATTTGAAGCGTAACGATTGGTACTCGTTTTGTTTCGAAAATAAAAGTATAATGGTCATCCGAATCAATTTCCAGCTGACTAAATTTCCCGCCTAGAGCAGTCATTTTATTCCATTCCCCAAACAAAAACTGTAAGTAATCCAATTCATGGCTCAAATCGCGAATAACACCGCCCCCCTTGGAGGAACTAGCTGAATACGATTCAATATAATTAGTTCCAGGGCGCCAAGAAGGTAAGTATTGACCAACATAACATTGTACTGAGATAATTGTAGAGTTTCTTATTTTCCTATAAAGTGTCTGCACGATGGGATGAAATCGTAAATTATATCCAACGTATAATGAAGAAAAATCTAAATTGCAATTTATTGCAAAAGGAAATAGTGGTTTTTCGACTAATATTTTTTTATTATACCCAAGGTTCTTTAATTCATTTAAACTATTCTTGTGTTTGCTAGTTTCATTTGCAATCACTATATAATCCGGTTGTTCAACTAATGCTTCTTTAATATTAGAATAGTAAAAGGGATAATCTACTTTTTTTCTAGAAACTATAACCACATGATGACCTAGTTCATTCAATATCTTTGTATGCCTTTGACCGATTGACCCATAACCAATTACCACAATTCTTTTTTTATATGGCATATCTCAAGATTCCCATATAGGTTTTTTAAGTTGCCATTCGCCAAAAATATTTTTTTGGAATAATTCCTCATTATAAAATCCATCAATAATTTTATAAAACTCCGTTTGGCTATAACCCAAAAAATTAATAAATTCTTGTGCTGCTCTTTGGTCTAATTTATGGTCGTGTTTTTTAACTAATTTAATGCCTTCTTCTCTAGTTATTAGTCCATAACGGATGAATTTTGATGCATAATCAGTTGCAGAAGCATGTCCAAACTTCGGATATTTTAACCATGGGTGAACTAAATAAGCTGGAGTTTCTATTTGATCAAAGTTTTCAAAAGTGTGTTCACGATTCCATTCATGAGTAAGGTCTTTAAATCCATTTTTTTTCGAAAACACATAATTGGAATAACTATTCCATTTGACATAGTAACTTAAATAAATTGGTTCTAACATACTAAGCTCATTTGCCGATGGTGGAGTGCATAAATTTAAGTCTGACAATAAGATATTCTCATCGATTAGCTCATCATAATCGATATCGGAAGCTACACCATTGTTAATTTGATTCTTAGCCGAATATGTTTCCTGACGCTCTTCGCCACCATATTCATAGCTAATATTTTCACCATAAATTATCAATGGTATTTTAAATTTATTTGCAATATGAAGAGGATATGTATAGATTAGACGATCAATGAACCATGTTGGCTTTCCGTATTTTTCAAAAGTCTTTCTCATAATAAATTTCTGAGCCTTTAAATTGGGTTTCAATGAAATAATATGGCAACCGAATCTCTCTGAAATATTTTTAATATTGGATTTCCCAGCCTCTGTCATATCAAAATTATCTTCTACTGATACAAGTAGTGGATTCATATTCATTACTTCTTTTAAGAAATAAACTTGAAAATGACTATCTTTCCCGCCACTTACTGCGATAATACAATCGAATTCGGAATTGTCTTTTCGGCGATGTTTATCGCATAGCTGCTCTAATTCTTGGTAACGTAGTTGCCAATCTGTTTTATTTTTTTGTTCTTCCGCCCTACATGCTTGACAAATTCCTTCCTCATCAAAATAAATTCCGGGTCTTGTATTCGGCATCACACATTTTTTACAAAATTTCATATAAAATGCCTCCTTTTATATCCTTTATCAAATTCATTATTTGCTTTCTCGTAATCATCTAATCGTCCTATATCTAACCAGTATTCCCTCAATGGAAATGCCGACACATTTGCTTTTTCACACAAAAACTTTTTGTATAGTTCTGTCATGTCATGAAATTTATCATTTGGAACATATTCTAATGCTTTTGGACTCAGTACATAGATTCCTGCATTCACAAAACTCTTATGTACAGGCTTTTCCACAATTGATAGTAATTGATCATTCTCCGTTTCAATAACTCCATATGGAATTTGATATTCATATTCACGCACGCACATCGTTGCTAATGAATTCGTTTCCATATGAAAATCCAGTAACTGTTCAAAATTGACTTTTGTTAAAAGATCTCCATTCATCACAAAAAATGGCTGACTTGGCTTTTCAGGAAGTAATGAAAGAGCCCCTGCTGTACCCAGCCTTTTTGTTTCTACTATGTATTCAATATTAACGCCCAAATGAGTACCATCTTGAAAATGATCCATAATCATTTCCTTTTTATAATTTACGGACATTATGAAATTAGTAAATCCATAGGTTTTAAAGCTTTCAATAATTGTTTCAAGTATTGGTTTATTTCCAACGTTCAACATCGGCTTAGGTATTTTGTCTGTCAATGGACGAAGTCTAGTTCCAAGCCCGCCAACCATTAACACTACTTTATTATCTTTTTTTATCAATAAGTCAAGTTCATCAGAAAATAATATACGTTGCAATTTATTATCCTTTGAAAGGATTGGCAGTTGCTTTAAGTTTCTTTCTCGCATTCTTTTTTTATAGTGAGTATATTTTTTTCCTTCTTGTTCGTAGAATGGAGCTTGGTTCATAACCTCACTAATGGCACTTTCAAGGGGAAGCCCTTTGAGGATTCCACGACGAATATCCCCGTCTGTTACCGTCCCTAGGAGAATCATCTTTTCATCAACTACAGCAACAAATTGCATCGTTGTAGCGTCGATAATTTTCATTGCCTCTAATATCGTTGTCTGAGGTTTAATGAGAACGTCCTTCCAACTCTTCACTTATTACACTTCCTTTGCTGGGACTCCATAAACTTTTTTCTTATTCCCTACATTTTTCACAATGACTGAACCGGCTCCAACTATCGACTCTTCTCCGATCGTTATCCCTTGGATAATAGAAGTACCTGTTCCAATATGGCATCCGTCACCTATTCTGACTCCACCTGACAGTGTTGAACCAGGGGCTAAATGGACATGACTTCCAATCATACAGTCATGATCTATAATCGTTCCCGTATTAATAATTGTGTTGTCAGCAATTGATACATTGGTCTGCAGTATGGCCCCTGCCATAATTTGTACCCCTTGTCCAATATTTGTAGAAGGAGATATTATAGCCGTTGAATGAATAACATTCGTAAACAAATATCCTTTTGCTTTGAATTTTTCAAAAACCAACTTTCTTTTTTTGGAAATAGTTATCGTGCCAATCCCTAAAACAAGTTCCACTTCATCAGGCTTATATTTCGTAATTGCATCATCCATTCCTATATACAACAACTCAAAAAAGTCGTTATCCTCTTCAGGAGCAGTATACCCCTTTATTTCTCTTCCTTGACCAATTAATGTTTCGACTAAAACAGAAGCATGGCCACCATTTCCAATCATGATAATTGGTTTATTCATCAATTAATTCATCCGCCTTATATGATTTCTTGGCCACTGTACCAATTAAGGTCCAATAGGCTGTTGGTGGCATTCCATTGCCCGCTCGTTTAATGGCAAAATGATTTTCCGTAAGTACTTCACCTGCTGAGATTTCCTTATTCGCGACAATACTCTTCCTAGCAACTATTCGATTTTTAAGTTCAATTCGTGTCGGCATTTTGTTGCCATTACCGAGAGATTGTTCAATTGCCCTGATTCCAGTTACCATTTCCTTTAACTCATTTGGCTCCAATGAAGCACGGTGATCTGGACCTGGCAAATTGCAATCTAATGTAACATGTTTTTCAATAATTGATGCACCAAGTGCAACTGCCGCAATTGGCACAGCGATGCCTTCTGAATGATCCGAAAACCCGATTGATAAGTTCAATTCTTCTTTCATGGAAGTTATTGCCTGCAAATTAATTGTTTCAAATGGTGCAGGGTACTCAGTTGTACAATGTAAAACAGTCACAAATTCATTTAAAAGATTTTTAGCTTCATCCGTTTGATAGAAAGCTTTTACTTGATTAAGGTCAACAGATTTCTTTGGAAACCCCAATCCGTAAGCTATGAATGACAATGCTTCATGAATATCTTCCATTGTCGCCATGCCAGTCGATACAATCATTGGCTTCCTCTTTGTAGCGATATAATGAATAAATGGACTGTTCGTAAGTTCACCCGAGGGAACTTTAACCTTACGCATTTTGATATCATTTAATAAAAAATCGACACTTTCAAAATCAAAAGGAGTCGATAAAAATTCAATTTGAAGTGAGTCACAATAACTTTTTAGTTCAAGAAATTCTTCAAATGACAACTCGAGGTTTTTCAACATTTCAAATTGAGAAGTTGCCTTACCTAGATTATTCACTTGATAATCAGCTTGTTGAACAGCCCGTGTCACCAAATTTCCCGCTTTAAATGTCTGAAACTTCACAGCGTCTGCTCCAGAATTTTTTGCTATATCTACTAATTGCTTCGCTATACTAAGGGAGCCATTATGGTTAACACCTGCTTCGGCGATGATGTAAGTTGTATTGTTCATAAGTCATAAAACTCCTTTTGAATCGAATAGGACGGCATGTTTTTGATTTTCCTTACAATTGCCGATGAAACTTTCCCATCTCCAAAAATGTGTTCATAAGGACCTTGAAAATTAAGTGCAGTTTCAATTGCTTGGTATATAGATTTCCCGTCTAAAGCAGCATTTATTACTGACGAAGGGCATTCTCTTCCCATCTGCCGGTTGCCGCAATTAACCGTTGGCGTTTGTAAATATGGAACTTCAATAAGACCACTAGATGAATTACCAATTACAGCATTTGCGTGTTTCACTGCGCTTAGATAGCGTAACTGCCCTAATGATTCGAAAAGAAACGCATTGTCATTTCTTAATACAAATTGTTCGATCGCCTCATTGATCGCTCTTCCCCCGTTATCTGCATTCGCCTTTGTAAACACAAGATTGGTTTCCGAATAGTTATTTAACGCTGTGAGAAGTGGATATATACCTTTTGTAACGCCATTTGTTTCAGGATGAAATGTAATTAGGAATAACGGTAGCCTATCTTCAAGTTTGAGTTCTGCATACAATTCTTCCTTGGATAGTAAAGGGATTTTTAATATATTTTCAATACCGATTGCGCCAACATTCCAAACACGTTCTGGATGTTCTCCAAGCTGGATAACTCGCTTACGATGTGACTCCGTACTAACAAAATGCCAAGTTGCCATTTTTGTAATCGAGTGGCGAATTGAATCGTCATAGGCACCAAAGGATAATTCACCACCATGCAAATGTGCAATTGGTAACTGCATAACAAGCGCTGCTTGTGCTGCTGCCATCATTTCAAAACGATCACCAAGAATAATTAACAAATCAGGTTTCAATCGATTAAATGCACTGGCGAAACCAACTGTTCCAAGTCCAATCGATTTCGCAACTCCAACAGCAGTATCCGATGACAAAAGCATTTCCACCTTCTCATCAATTACAAATCCATCTTGTTCGATTTGTTTATACGTCATGCCAAACTCTGAGGACAAATGCATGCCCGTAACGACCAATTGCAGTTCAAGTCCATCATCTTGTTGAATTTCTTTCATAAGCCAGTACAGGAGTCCATATTCGGCTCTTGTACCGGTGACGATACATATTTTGCGGCGCAATGATTTCACTTCACTTTCAACGGAGTGCTTGGAATGTTAATTAAAGAATTTTTCAATTCCTTTGTTACAGTTAAGTCGGATTTAGGCATTTTATTATATGGCTTTAATTCATTTATCGGAGTCCATATTGGTCTTGACATAACGCCATTATCATTCAAAAAGTCCAAGATATTATCACGATTATGTTGTGGTTCAAGTATTAACGTTTGCAACCAGTAGTTTCCTCTGGCGGTAATTGGTTCTTTAAATAATGAGACACCATCTAAAGAGTTAACCAAGCTCTCATATGTTTCTGTTAGCTGTCTTTTTTGAGCAATGAATGCCGGGATTTTTTGCAATTGCGCACAACCAAGTGCTGCGTTAATGTTTGGCAACCTATAGTTATAGCCTATCTCATCATGATCGTATGCCCACCGATGGGGAACTTTCGCGGTAGTTGTTATGTGTTTAGCGTAATCAGCCAGTCTATCGTCATTCGTTAAAATGGCGCCACCGCCACCAGTTGTCATTATTTTATTGCCATTAAAACTTAGTGCCCCAACAAGGCCGAATCCACCGGTATGCTTTCCTTTATAGTAAGAACCAAGTGATTCCGCTGCATCTTCAACAAGCACAAGGTTATAACGCTCGCACATCTTGATTAGTGGTTCAAGATCTACCGGATGACCAAATGTGTGCATTGGTACAACCGCGCGGATTACTCTATTTGTCTGTTTATTAATAAGCTGTCCGTTAATCATTTTACCGATGTCATGAATGTGTTCCTCAAGTTTTTCCGGATCCAGTCCTAGAGTAATACCACTTACATCAACAAAATGCGGGACTGCTTGCAAGTATGTAGCCGCATTCGCAGTTGCAACAAACGTCAAAGATGGCATAAATACTTCATCACCGGGTTGTACTCCCGAAATCTTCAAGGCGATTTGCAGAGCAGCAGTACCATTGACGACAGCAACAGCACGCTTTACACCTGTAAACTCAGCTAACTCCTGTTCGAATCGATCTACATATTTTCCAACTGATGAGACCCAACCAGACTTGACACAGTCTGTTACATAGTCAATTTCAGTTTCATCAAAAGAAGGTTCATGAAGTGGTACAAAGTCTTTTTGGTATAGATCTTTTATCGCATTCGCAAAGGTGAGCCACTGCTCATTCATATGTTATACACATCCATTTTGTAGGATGTTAGATTTTGTGGGTTTGTAAACCATTCAACCGTTTCTTCTAGTCCACGCCTAAATCCTTCTTTGCCGCCATAACTAGGTGTCCATCCAAGAAAATCTTTAGCCTTTTGATTAGCAGCCCAAAGCCGTTCTACTTCGCTTTTTTTCGGGCGAAGACGCTGCTCATCAGTTTTAATGGTTAAATCTACTTCCATAATATTAGCAATCATTTCTGCAGTTTCACCAATCGAAACCTCATAGTTAGAACCGATGTTAATTACTTCTCCTATTGATTTTTCACTATTCATGATAGAGATGAAACCACTTACTGTATCCTTTACATAGTTAAAGTCGCGTGTTGGACTGATTGCACCTAACTTAATGGTTGTGTTCCCGGCCGCAAGTTGACCAATAATCGTAGGAATGACGGCACGCGCTGATTGTCGTGGGCCGTATGTGTTAAACGGGCGAATAATGGAGACGGGTGTATCAAAAGAACGATAAAACGAAATTGCCATTTGATCTGCAGCTATCTTCGTTGCAGAATATGGCGATTGCCCCTGCAAAGGATGATTTTCATCAATTGGGACATATTGTGCTGTGCCGTATACTTCACTTGTGGATGTATGGACTACTTTCTCAATACCCAATTCTCGGGCAGCTTGAACAATGTTCAAAGTTCCTTTAATATTCGTGTCAACATAAGTATCAGGCGAATGATAAGAGTAGGGAATTGCAATCAAAGCTGCCAAGTTAAGGACATGCGTACAACCCTTCATCGCTTCTTTAACTCCGTACGGATCTCGAATATCACCTGAGAAAACATCTAGATTTTGCTTAATTTGAGGAGAAGATTGATCTAACCATCCCCATGAATTATATGAATTATAATATACAAAAGCGCGTACATCATACCCTTGACGAATTAGTTCTTCCGTTAAATGGGAGCCTATGAAACCATCGGCACCTGTTACGAGTATTTTTTTCATCATAGACATCTTTTCACCCGTTTTCTTTATCGTTGTTAGTCAAGTTTTCAATTCTTAATTTTAATTCTTCAAAATATGGTTTAACAAATTCATGATGTAAATGAACTTCTTGTAAAAATGCATTGAAAACTTGCACTATGACATCTACTTTTTTATTAATGTCTCTTTCATAGCGATATAATTTACTTTCTTCCGATAATCGTTCATTTTGCACCCTTATCATCGGTTCAATAAAACCATTATAAAAAGCATTTCTTTTTAATTGCTCGAACTGTTTGTCAAAAACAGCAAAATGTTTCTCAATATTTTTCCACTGTCTATTTAGCCTAATTTGATGAATTTCACTTAAAGTTTCTAACAATTTTCGCGCTAATCTTCCGCAGTTTTTCTCAGCTTGTGCAAGCAATTCAAGCCGCTTATCTGTATACTGGATTTCGTAAGAAGGGTTCTGGTCTTTCCAAGCAAAGATAACTTGCTTAGTGTTCAGCCTTTCTTTAATCAAATCTTTCAGATGAGCAAAGTGGGTACCCTTGATTTTAGCGCCTCCTTTTGTCGTATTAATCACTTCGAAATTTTCATTCATTCCAATGTGCATTTCGAGCTGCTGTCGCATCGAATTAAAACTATCATCAGTCTGTATATCATTTCCATACACATCTTTTATTATAAGAGCTTTTTTCTGCTCCTCTTCACTTACTTCATTTTCGACAAAATTATATTTAATTCCACTAGCATACCGCTTTTTTTCTATATACCCTAAGTTTTGCCCTACCAATAGAATAGGATTGCATTTAAGTCGGCAAAGCAATTGAAATGTGACAACCGCTATTGAAGGTGCGTCTAGAACGATGTCAATTGACTGTGTAGTGTCTAACAATTGGGGTGATACAGAGTCTTGACTTGTAATCATATGAAACATTTTCCCTGGGTACTCTTCCAATGTTTCGAATCCAACAGAACTACCGAATATTAAAGGTATCTCAGAAATATTCTCATCCTTTAATTTCTGAAAAACATATTGGTTTAGTTCAGAAGGATCATACGTACAAGCCGCATCGGGGTAAATCCCTTGGTCAATTAATGCATTGATTGCAGAGCCGACTGAAAATATATAGGCCAGACCATTTTCTTTAATGTACCGTAAATTTTCAAATTCCTCATTCAGAGAAGGTCCGGCAGCTACAATAATTGCTGGTTTTCCCTCGAAAGAACTTCTGTCAATATCATATAATATATTTGGAGTCTTAAATAAAGTCGGAAAGTTTTTGATAGAGTTAATAGTCCAACGTTTTTGGAATGATATATTAGTTGTTAATGAACTGTGTCTTTCCTTAAGCGACTCAAGCGTCTGCTCAAAAATAGTCTGGATTTGCACCCCATATATCTTTTCATAAACAGGCAAAGTGATAATTTTCAGTACATTATTCGATTTGCTTAATAGTTGTTTGATTTCACTTTCTATTGCTTTAATATCTTTACCAACAAATATTTTCACTAGATTATGTAAAGGTAATTGTTCTAATTGAAAGTGTGATAAATAAGCATGGAGAACTTCTTCATCGGGCTCATATATAGAAAACTTCGAATCTGGGTGAGTCTCCATAAATCGTTTGATATGGTACCCTCCCCCTATCCCTACAAATAACACATGTTTAATGGTTTCGTCAGCAAATTTATTGACAAATCGCTCCGCTTCACTTTGTGGATCATATTTACTTTGGAGGTATTGAGCCCGGCCGTCAAGCAAAATTTTCATAGTCGGTACTCCCGTTTTCGCCTGTTCAACAATTACATTCCCTGATACCTTACGATTATCAAATTGGGATATATAATTTAATAATTTTCGATCTTTTAGCCGGAGGATATTTCGATTATTAATTAAGATCATGACGTATTCCCTCATTATCAATTGTCTGTTTAACTTCATTATTCAAATTTTCAAAAACAGAAATCAATTCATATTTAATGATATCCCCTATTAATATATTATCTTTGTTTTCAACTGCCTCAGATAGGGTCTGAATATTTTCCTGCATTTTTGCTGACACAGTTAGATACGCCTTCCAGTTCGTGGGCACGGTTCCACTCTGACCTATCACTAACAGCATTTCATCAAGCCATTGTAAACCTTCCAATAGTTGAACTAATCTCTCCCAGGTTGCTGCATTTGGGTTGTCATAAAACTCCTCCGCCAATATCATAAGATCAGGATTTGCTCGCTCAATATATTCTTCCGTTGAAAGTAGTAAGTCATTGACAAATTCCTCAACAGTTTTTGCGATAATTTCAAGTCGTGATATGTGCTCCCCATTTTTATTAAGATAGAATTCATGTTCATCATACACTTCTATTCCATCTGCAATAAAATGACTAAAATAATATCCTTTATCTAATAAGTTATTAATTTTTTTAATTATCTCTTCCGTAGACACTGAACTGTTCAATTTCACAGATTGTTGTTGAAAAATTAATTCCAAGGGGAACCCCTCCGTTTTTATATAATATACAAAGTTTATTATTATAGTATATATATCGGCTACAAATTAGGAATTTCAATATGTAAATGTAGAGAAGTATTGTATAGTAAGAAACCTTTAAAACAGGTAAAACAATATTCTTGATGCTAACTTGCTTTTTATAAACTCAATCCAATACATGGGCGGTTATCCAGAAAATTAAAAACAAATTAATTAAGATAAGTAAAGCCTTAATATATTTATTTCAAATTTAAAACGCGATCCGAAATCGGAACGCGTTTTAAAAGATTTAACGTAGAAGCTGAAGTACACCTTGCGGTTGTTGGTTGGCTTGCTTTGCCGCCATGCCTTTCGAACATGGAATAGACTATATCTTCACCCTCAAGTCACCTTGTAGGGGCTGGGCA